>CAZGGA010000013.1:0-99115 GCA_964524555.1 uncultured Acetatifactor sp. | reverse complement strand
GCTTATAAGTGCAATCCGGGATATAGGGTATGGAATTTCAGATTGCAATTGAGGGGATTACAATTCAGGGAATTACAATTCAGGAATCAAAATGAGACCAGCTAACCAGCTGGTCTCCTGCATTATATGGCATTGCTGAATGAATGTTACTTCTCCGCCGTATCAAACAACAGCGTCACCGGTCCGTCATTGACGGAGGCCACTTTCATGTCGGCTCCGAATTCTCCATGCTCCACATGAAATCCCCGGGTCTTACATTCTTCAATAAATTTTTCATATAAAGGAACTGCTATATCCGGTTTTGCCGCACCGCTAAATCCCGGTCTCCTGCTTTTTAAATCTGCAAACAGCGTAAATTGAGAGACCACTAAGATTTCTCCTCCTGCCTTTTCCAGATTCAAATTCATTTTTCCTTCTTCGTCCGCAAAAACACGGACACCGCATACCCTGTCCGCCAGATATACAGCGTCTTCTATTGTATCCTGCGGCGCAATTCCCAAAAGGACAAGAAACCCTCGAGAAATTTTACCGATTATCTTACCGTCAATCGTTACAGAGCTTTCCAAAACTCGTGTCACTACCGCTTTCATATGTATACCTCACCTTATTTTGATAAATGAAAGGAAAACAAAAATATCTACGAGAAATCAAGGCACATAAGAGTATAGTCCGCATCAGTATTTACTTTATCTTCAAATTCCTGAAGTTTATCCGGATAATTTTCTTTAAGGAATCTGAGCAGATTTTTTCCTTTAAAGGTTATATCACAGTTCGCATAATAATCCAATTGAATACTCTCTGCATACGAGATCTCATTTTTTTCTGCCATATCATAGATATGCGTAACCGCATCAATCCCAACATCAATTATTGCGTTTTCAAGTCCGTCCCCTTTGATTTCAACAAATCTTGTAAAAGGTACGCCGGGCAACAAATCGGAATCATCAAAACCATAATTATTATCCATATTTTTATCATCCTTTCTGCATTTTGTTGGCTATGTCGTTTCCAGCTCATAAAGCCTGTATATTTTCCCTGCCATTCTTCCTGCAAATACTGTCTTAAAGAATATTTTGTCAAATCCTCTCAGTTCATTAATGAGGCTTGCAGGAGTCATACAGTGCTCTGATTTTACTCTTATCTTTGTTTTTGAAAGAAACTGTTCCATATCTTCCACGCCATAAAGTTTTGTAACACCGAGTCCCTTAACCGGATTCTTGTATTTGGATGCCTTGATTCCAAATTCTGTATATACATCCACCAGAATGTGGACGACAGCATATTTTTCCTGCAAATGACAAAACAAAGCCTTTAATTCCTCGTTTGACAAATACATACTAATGCCTTCCAAAATCACTATTACATCCGATGAATCCGGCAGTTCCGTAATGCCCTCCGCTTTGGAAGCATCTATGGCAAACATATCGTAACTTTCTGTTATTTCAAAATAGTGTCTGCGCAGTGAAATTATATCCGGAAAATCTCCATCCAGCCAATGTATGTACTTTTCTTTTACCCGTAAACATCTGCTGTCTAAACCACAACCTATGTGCAAAACAAGAGCGTCAGGATTTTCCTTTAGCATCCTGTCTGTCCAATCATCAAACACCCTTGCCCTCATGGACATAAAATATGCCAGCCACTTAAATTTTGCCGCTCCTTTTATAGGAAACGCTTCTTTCTCCCAGATTTCTTCCGCTTTCTTGTCCTTAAGAATCACATTTTTCCTACTTAACTGTGCCTTTCCATATAGGGGGATAAATAAGGTCTTGTTGATTTCGTTCATGGCAGTAAGCCTCCTTGATTTTGCAAAACAGAATGTTTATTCCCTTGCATATAGCATTTTTTCTGCTTTTTCACTTGGAATCACCTCCCGGAAGCTGCTTTAACCCATCTAGGCTGACCACAGCAAGTGTCTGCATCTGCTTAATCGCAAGCTCTCTGAGCAAGATCAGGCGTTCCGACATCTTCCTGCCCTGTTCAATCAGGATTGCATTATAACTTTCCATATTTGCAAGAACAAGAAGTTGATTCAGGTTTGCCTCATCACGCATATTGCCTTTCTTTGCCGGATTACTGTCCCGCCACTGCTTCGCTGTCTTCCCAAACAATGCGACATTTAATAGATCGGCTTCATTGGCATATTTATATGAAATCTGCTCCGGCGTAAGTTCTGGCAGTATCAGATTATCTTTGATTGCATCGGTATGGATACGATAGTTCAGCTTGGCTATCTCACGATTAAGATTCCAGTTGAGAGAAAGGCGGCTGTTTTCATCTTGCTTAAGCCTCTGGTAATCCTCTATGATATACAACTTAAATTCCGGAGATATCCATGATGCAAATTCAAAAGCTATATCCCGATGCGCATAAGTTGCAGCATATCGTCCTTGTTTGCTTACGATGCCGATTGCTCCTGTTAATTCAATCCAGCGTTTTGGAGTCATGACAAAACTATTATCACCCGCCTCATTTTTAATTGCCTCGAATTCGAGGCAATTAAAATTTGAATTATGCAAAACCTCCCATAGACCAATAAAGGAAATCGTACTCCTTGATCTCATCCAATTCTGAATAACATATCCGGGATATTCGCCTTCTCGTTTATGTGCAATATCAGTCAATGAAATGAATTCATTCACATAGTCTGTTGTATAAACACCAATGTCAATTCCATCAGCATGAATCGTATCTTTCTTAACTTCTTTTGCCATACCTATCCTCCCTATCATTTTCGTGACGTCACGAAAATGTTCAAGTATCTACAAACTTCTTGATTATAACCGCCTCGAATTACACACGGTTACAGTCATTTTAAACTTATCGAATTCGATAACTTTATAATTTTTATTTTCTAATCCCCTCGAATTCGAGGTGTTTACGCTTTTCCCTTTTCTTTCGCCAGCTTCTCATACTTCAGCTGATACTCTATCAACTGCGGAATATATTCCGGCGGGGTGCGCCGCCCTGCCTCCCAATCCTCTAATGTTCGGACAGGTATCCCCGTATGATGCGAAAATTCTTTTCTATTCTCGCCCGCTTCCTCACGAAGTTCCGTTATTCTTTTTGCTATATCCATGTTGCTGTTGCTCCTTTTAAAATTTTCTTGACATTAGATAAACTTCGTGATAATTTCATTTTAAAGAGAAGCGGTTTTTACCGTACGTTCTTTGGACTAAAGCGGCGTACTCGCTTCTTTTTTTACGTCTAGGATATCATATAGATACTTTTTTCCATCCGCAGAATACCGAATCAACATAATCTTTCAGGTATTCTCGTACTTGACTCTAGTCAATAGACCGTAAGCCTTTCACTTCTTCATATTTTGCTGGCAAAAATTGTGTGTCTGAGTGGCCCTCCACGCAATGCGATATATGTATCATAGCACATTATCCGTTTCTTCGCAATGTGTTCCTTTACCTTTGCCGGGAAACGGATTATTTTTATATTAAAAAGGTGTAAAGCCTTAATAGATTTAATAGACTTTACACCTTTATGTGAGATCTATGTATAAATTATGCTACCTCTTGCTTTGTTCGTACACACTGAACATCCATTATGTCTTACTGCATCCCTAATTATACCGTTCCATTCATGCCCACACTCTGGGCAAATAAAGTCTGCATACAAATGGGAACCAGTAGTAAGCTTTGCTGGATCTAATCCATTAAGAAAGTTTTTCTCATGATTCCATTTTTTCATAACAATGTCATTTTGAATCAAATAAATTCGTTCTGATTTTCTCTTTGGCATACTTTTTTACCCTTAGATTAACGATGTAAATTATCTCCCATTTCGTTATCTGCTTTACTTTATCTATCAATACTGATAATGCACCAATAGATTCACAGGTACTTTCATATCCATTTCCAAAAAGTGTTTCTTCTTCTGGCTTATTCTCTATAATGTTTAATTGTCTATGTTTCAATTCTTTCTCAAAATTGCAATACTCGCTTTCTAAAACCAAAATATATTCTTTGATTCTATCCTTTTCATCATTAGGATTGTAACTTAAGTCTATTTGATTTATGTCTCTAATAAATGCCTCTACAGGTACATACATTCCTTAAGGAATTACTAAGTTTAAACACTTGTCTTTTATGGCATCCGATACTCTACCTTTTGATATATCGATTTCATGCGCAAACTTATTTCTAATTTTTCAAATGTCATTCAACAATTTCATTTCACTTTCAGAAATTATTTTCAAATAGTACGCCATTGTGATTTTGAATTAAATGAAGATAAAATTGCACTAGCCCCCAAAAATAATTATTCATTTATATTTTTATCTGCATATAAGACTTTTTCAGAAGCTTTTCAAGCTACGTATCTAAAATCGAAGCACAAACAATAACAGTAGAACGATTATTTGCATCCTCACCTCGCATTTTACAATTTGTAGCCATTCTGCAAAATCCTTGCCAAAATCAATTATTTCCTTTTCCCCTTGTATGATGTGTATAAAAGCAAAAACACCATATTCCCTTTCTCTTTAATTTCGACAGACTTTCTATTTTTCCATAAACTATCTATGCTATTTTCACAAAGAAAAACGAACCTTAATCTTTTCAAATAAAACTTTTCGAGTCGATTTTTCCCTTGGCAAGCAACACAACCGTCTCCACATTCGCCGTCCACGGAAATTGATCCACAGCCACAGCCCGCTCCACCACATATCCATGATCCAGAAAAACCTCCAAATCTCTGACCAGACTTGTAGCTTTGCAGGAAATATAAACAATTCTCTCTACACCATAGTCAATAATGCGGGGCAGCGCCTTAGGATGGATGCCGTCACGGGGCGGGTCCAGAATAATCATATCGGGCTTTGCCGTAAGCTCCGCCAGCACCTTTAGCACATCTCCTGCGATAAATTCACAGTTAGAAAGCCCATTAGCTTTGGCGTTTTGGCGGGCAGCCTCCACTGCCTCCTCCACAATTTCCACACCAATGACTTGTCCTGCCACCGGCGCTGTCAATTGGGCAATGGTTCCCGTGCCACTGTATAAGTCGAATACCGTCTTATCCGTTCCTCCTAAGTCTCCCACATATTCCCTGACAGTGCGGTACAGCACTTCCGCACCATAGGAGTTAGTTTGGAAGAAAGAAAAAGTGGATATCTTGAATTTCAATCCCAGAAGCTCTTCGTAAAAGTAATCCTGCCCATAAAGAATATCTGTCCTGTCGCTCTGTACCGTGTCTGCCATGGAATCATTGGTTATATGGAGGATGCCTGCAAATCTTCCCAAAAGTCTGCCTTCTTTCTCCAAAGCAAGCAGCATATCAGAAAATCCTTGAATCAATTCTCGTTCCTGATTTCCTTCTTTCCAATCGCCATCAGAATCCCCACAACTCTCCCACGGCATCTGTGATGTAGTCACCAATGCTGCCAGAATCTCCACCGTTTTGGAAGCCTTGCGCAGCAAGAGGTGGCGCAGATACCCCTTGTGGCTTAGTCTGTGGAAAAAGCAGACTTTTTTCTCTGCAAAATATTCCCTCACTGCTTTTAATATAACCCGGTAATCTTTATCCACAATTTCACAGTCTTCCACTGTAACCACATCATAAAAACTGCCCCGCTTGTGCATACCCAAAGAAAGAGGGCCGCCTTTTTCGGCATCCCCAAAGGTAAATTCCATCTTGTTACGGTACTCATATGCCTTAGGGCTTCCTTTGATGCCCTCCCATCGCCAGCTTTCTTGCTGTCTATTCAGCACACCGTCTAAAAGGCGCTTCACCTGCGCCTCCTTGATGCATAGCTGCTCTTCATAGGGCAGGGAAAGAAAAGTGCATCCTCCGCATATGCCAAATAGGGAACACGGTCTGCCGGTTTCCTGAGGTGATTTTTCCAACACCTCCAAGAGCCGGCCTTCCGCCTTCCCTTTGCGTACTTTATTGATTCCAAATTTCACTTTCTGTCCGGGCAGGCAGTTCTTTACAACAACGGTTTCCTCCCCAACCCTTACAATGCCTTTGTTGGGAAAATCCACCCGTTCCACAAAGCCTTCAAGTACCTGTCCTTTTTTCATCTGCATACCCCGCACACTGCAAAACGCCCCAAATCCTGCGTTTCGCTTTATTTCTCGGCCTCGTCCTCGAAGATGTCCTCGTCATCCTCTATATCATCGAAGTCGTCCTCAAACTCATCCTCGAAAACATCGAGGTAATCCGGTGTGAGATAGCGGTATACGGCGTAGGCAATCGCTGCAATTGCTGCAACTGCGCCAATAATGGCCAGAACCCACAGCAAAACATTGGTCTTCTCCTTGGGCTCTTCCTTCTTGCAGACCTTGTCATTAAGCAGTCTGTTCAGCTTCGTTGCCTCAACCAAGTCTTCCAATTTTAAATTCTCAAGTTTGCTCATAACTCTACCTACCTTTCTTATTGGATATGACATATTCAAATGGATATGGTCTATCCAAGTTTTCCGTATTTATTATATTTGATAATAGAATACCACATTTTTTGGAAAAATACTATACTCTTTTCAATTTTGCAAAAGAAGCATACATATTTTTTTGACCAAATTGGTCAAATTCCACCGTGACCTTATAGTCCCGAGGCTCTTTGGTAACAGCAATCACAGTTCCTTCGCCGTATTTTATATGCTTTACCCTGTCATTCACGCCATAGTCCAATTCGTCTAATTTCAGCGGCGCCATGCCCTTCTGAATGCCCGCTAGTTGGTTCAAATTTGCAATGTTTTTTGAAATAAACGGTTTATCTGCCTTGGGAGTCCCTGTTGGACGAACAATTGCCTTACGAAGCGTCCGCTGTGCAGAGTAAGCTGCCCCTTCTCCCAGAAACAGCTCTTCTTTACTGTATTTCGGCATGGTATTGTCAAGCAGCTCCTGCGGAATCTCCCGCACAAAACGGCTCACGGCATTATACTGTGTCTCTCCCCGAATCATACGGGTTTTTGCACAGGTCATAGTCAGGCTGTCCTTTGCCCTTGTAATCCCCACATAGGCAAGTCTTCTCTCCTCTTCCATATCTTTGGGGTCATCGGACGCAACGGTCATATAGCTGGGAAACAGTCCGTCCTCCATTCCTGCCAGATACACCGAAGAAAATTCCAAGCCCTTTGCGCTGTGAAGAGTCATAAGCAGGACTCTGTTATCCTTATCTTCCACATTGTCAATCTCTGACACCAGCGCAATTTCCTCCAAAAATTCTGAAAGGCTTGGCTCATCGTGGGTTTCCTCATAACCCACAGCCTTGGTGAGCAGTTCGTCCACATTGGACATTCTGTCCTCTGCGCTCTCATCATCCTGACTCCTAAGATATTCTTCATATCCTGTCTGTTCCAAGATAACCCGAATCAGACCCGCAATGCCATAGGTGGGCAGCGAACTTCTCCACACCTGTATCAGCTTCACAAATTCCTTTACCTTAGAGGCAGCTTTTCCCAGACTCATAATCTGCTCCGCCTCACACATGGCGTCATAAAGGCTGATATCTCTCATTCTGGCATAGTCCGCTATTTTCTCCACACTAGTATTGCCAATGCTTCTTTTAGGCACATTAATGATGCGCCTCACGGCCACTTCGTCCCTGCCGTTGTCAATGGTTTTCAGATAAGCGAGAATATCCTTGATTTCCTGTCTGGCATAGAAATTAGTGCCCCCGATTACATTGTAAGGTACGCCCTCAATCACCATGCGCTCCTCTAAAAGTCTCGCCTGGGCATTGGTGCGGTAAAGCACCGCACAGCTGCCATATTCCGCTCTGCCTTTTTTGACCAGCCTTGCAATGTCTTCCGCAATGTATTCTGCTTCCTCATAAGCATTGTCAAACTGTCTGAAATGAATCCGCTCGCCTTCGCCTTTGTCCGTCCAAAGAGACTTGTCCTTGCGCCCGATATTATTTTGAATCACCGCATTGGCCGCATCCAGAATGCTCTGGGTGGAACGGTAGTTCTGCTCCAATTTGATAACGGAAGCCTCCGTATATACTTTCTCAAAATCCAGAATATTATTTATATTTGCCCCTCTGAATTTATAAATGGATTGGTCGTCATCCCCCACCACACAGAGATTGCGGTATTTATCCGCAAGCAGCCTGATCAGCTCAAACTGCGCTGTATTGGTGTCCTGATATTCATCCACCATAATATAGTGGAAACGCTCCTGATAATAGTCAAGCACCTCGGGACAGCTCTTAAACAGCTCCACTGTCAGCACAATGATATCGTCAAAATCAAGAGCATTGCTTTTTTTCAGGGAATCCTGATATTCCGCATAAACCTTTGCCACAGTTTGTTTGTTAAAATCACCCATGGCCTTCAAGGTAAATTCCTGTACTCCGATCAGCTCGTCCTTAGCGGAGGAGATGGCATTTAAAAGGGTTCTCTCCTTATAAATCTTGGTATCAAGATTCAGCCGCTTGCAGACTCCCTTTATCAAAGTTTTCTGGTCATCCGTGTCATAAATCGTGAAATTATTGCTATAACCTAATCTGTCAATATGCCTGCGCAAAATCCTCATGCATGTCGAATGGAAAGTGCTGACCCAAATCTGGTCCGCTCCAAAGCCCACCAGCTTGTCCACTCTCTCCCGCATTTCCTCTGCTGCCTTATTGGTAAAGGTAATTGCCAGAATATTCCATGGATTGACCCCCACCTCGTCAATCAAATATGCAATTCTATGGGTCAAAGCTCTTGTTTTGCCGCTTCCGGCTCCCGCAAGAACAAGCAGAGGCCCCTCCGTCTGGAGTACGGCCTCTTTTTGCTCCCTGTTTAAGGTATCATAAATACTCATTCTATTATCTGGTCTCCTTCACATCGCTGAAATTCCAAGTCTTGATGTTAAATTCAATGATGGGAGTTCCGCAATATTCACAAGTCTTGGCGCCCAGCGAAGAAAGCGGTGCCCCACAGTTGGGACAGTTTAAGCCAAGTCCTGCATCTCCAAGGTCCTCTACCTGCTCCCTGTCCTGAATATAAATCAGTTCCACATTATATTTGGACTGTTCCAGCAATTGGTTACTTCCCTTTATGACCTTTCCGTCCTTCTCCAGATAATGTTTGCATTCCACCGCAGACTGAAATACAACGCTGCATCTTCCCTTTACCTTGCGGTACTGCTGTATCTCCGTCCTATGTATCCGGATATTTTGAAAATGCTCCTTCTTCCCTTCCCGTCTCAGTGCCTCAATCCGCATCAGAAGCTTATCCTTCAGTTCATTGGTGCCTTCTGTCAAAAGAGAATTATTCTGAGCGTCCACGCTCCTCAAAAAAGAGGTCAGCACATTCTCCGCCCTGCCCTTCATTTCATCATAGTGAAATTCAGGGAAATCCTTCATAATGGACGGAAGATAAAGCCTCGTGGCGGAAGCTACTGATTTGGGGGTGGCAGACACCTCCCGCTGCCGGTTTTTAAGACCTTCGCTAACGGAAGGGCTGCCTAATATTAACTTGGAATAAGTTCTCACTCTGTCACGGATATAGACAAAAGCGCCGTAAATAATGGCTGCCAAAATAAGCAGCAGAACCAATATGACGATGATGCCAATCACAACCCACTTCATGTCTTTCGTCCCTATCCCTTTCCCTCGATTTTCTCAAAGGTAAATGGTATTCTCACACTAAACCCTGTCATTCTCATCAAAAACATCTCCGCACTCAGGGCAGAATTTAGGAGGATGTGCGGGGTCTTCCGGCTCCCATCCGCACTTGTCGCATTTATACAAGGGAGCCCCCTCCGGTTTTTTAGCGCCGCATTCCACACAGAATTTGCCCTGGTTCACCGCACCGCAGCTGCAGGTCCAGCCTGCGTCAGCGGGCTTCGGCGCTCCGCAGTTGGAACAGAACTTGCCCTTATTGTCTTCCTGTCCGCAGCTACAGGTCCAGCCCAACACAGGCGCCTGAACTGCGGGCTGTGGATTCGTCTGATTTGCCTGCTGGGCATTCATCTGACCTGCCTGCTGGGCATTCATCTGACCTGCCTGCTGGGCATTCATCTGACCATTCATAGCGCCTGCAGCGCCGAAACCATTGCCCATGCCGCCCATCATGTTCATGCCCTGACCGCCGTTCATGGCGCCGCCCATCATATTCATAGCCATAGCGCCCATTGCCATGCCCATCATATCGCCGCCGCCAACGCCGCCTTGCTGTTTGCCAAGATTGCGGAAAGCCTCTGCCTGGGCATCATTCATGTTAGCCGCAGCCATATCTGCATTCCTGAAAACTGCCTTTTTCTGCAGTTCCTTGATCATATTCTCATCTTCCTCTGAAGCCTTTACGGAATTCAGATTCAGACTGACAATCTCAATGCCTCGAAGCTCGCTCCACTTGTCGCTCAAAACCTCATTTAATGCATCCGCAAGCTCCATGCTGTGAGCCGGTACCTCGCTGTAACGCACGCCCATAGAGGAAATCTTGGCAAGAGCGGGCTGCATAGCCGTCAAAAGTTCTGACTTCATCTGCATCAGAATCTTGTCACGGGTATAATTCTCCGTCACATTACCGCACACATTCTTGTAAAATAACAGAGGATCCGTAAGCTTAAAGGAATATGAACCATTGCAGCGAAGTGCAATATCCACATCCAAACCGATATTGCGGTCCACTACCCTGAAAGGTACCGGATTCGCCGTACCGAATTTGTTATCCATAATTTCCTTTGTGTTAAAGAAATAAATCCTCTGATCCTTTGCAGTGTTGCCCCCAAAGGTAAAACGTCTGCCAATCACAGAAAAGGTATTCTTTACGCTCTCTCCCAAATCTCCATAGAAGAGGCTGGGCTCCGTGGAGCCGTCAAAGATAAACTCACCTGCATCCGCACACAGTTCCACTACACCGCCCTGATCCACGATAATCATACACTGACCTTCGTTCACTGCAATGATGGAACCGTTGGTAATGATATTATCCATTCCCTTGGTATTGCTGTTGCGCCCCTCAATCACCCTTTGCTTTCCCTTTACCACCAACACATCATCCGAAAGGGAGTCACAATAGAAATACTCTCTCCATTGGTCTGCCAGCAACGTTGAGATGGCATCTTTTGCCGCTTTAATTAATCCCATTTTTTATCCTCCAATTATCTTGATAAAAACTTACCCGCATCTCTTTTATTTTATCAAATTTTATTCATTCCCTCAACTCCTTTTGGGAAATTTGTAAAATTTCTATTTTCCTAATACTATTTTTTCAATGCTTTCTTTGCAAAATCGGTAGTTACAAGATCCTCATAAGGAACTCTCTTTTCCAATACCTTTGCTCCTTCCAGGATATTCTGCAGCAGATCAAAGGATTCCTCTTCAAAAACCAAATCTGCCTTCCAGGTATCCTGTTTATAATATCTCTCTACAATGGTAGTCAGAGTTTCCATATCCGTCTCTGCAAACTGGGGTGCAATCACCTTTGCAATCTCCTCTGGGGTGTGGCTCTGCACATAATCCATTCCCTTCTGGAGAGCATTGGTAAAGGACTGTACGGTATCCTTATGCTTGGTGAGATAACTCTTTTTTGCAGAAAAAGAGGTGTAAGGCACATAGCCGGAATCCTCTCCCAAGGAAGCCACCACATAGCCATCCCCCTTCTTTTCAAGGGAAGTCGCATGGGGTTCAAACTCTACCGTAAAATCTCCCTGTCCGCCGGAAAAAGCCGCCGCCGTAGAGCCGAAATCAATGCTCTGGTCAATGTTTAAATCTGTCTGGGCATTCATGTTATTCTTTTCCAGAATATACTCAAAGACCATTTCAGGCATACCGCCGGCTCTGCCGCCCAAAACATTCTTTCCCTTTAACATATCCCATGAAAAATTGTCTATGGGCTCTCTGGATACCAGAAAATTTCCTGCCCGCTGGGTCAGCTGTGCAAAGTTCACCACATAATCTTCCGTACCGCCCGCATAGGTGTACACAGTGCTCTCGCATCCCATAAAGCCAATATCCGCACTTCCCGTAAGAACTGCAGTCATGGTCTTGTCGGCGCCAAATCCCGTCACTAGTTCCAAATCAATGCCTTCCTCAGCAAAGTACCCCTCCTCGATTGCCACGTACATAGGCGCATAAAAAATAGAGTGGGCCACCTCGTTTAAAACCACCTTGGTTTTCCCCTCTGCGCTGTTTTTCTTTGTACTGCTGCATCCGGTCAGGGATAAAGCGATGAGAAGTACTGAAAGCGCCAGCGCTCCCATCCGCTTTGCCCCATTCTTTAAAGCTTTCTTTTTCATAAAATCCTTCCCTTTTCATCAATATTTTGATGCTTTATGTTATTCTCTGAAAAGGGATTTGTGCCTGTCCAATTTACAAATTGGCTTTGATTTTTTCAATCATTTCCTGATATTCGGCATCAGTGAGAAAGGTCTTTCCCGGATTCATCTGAAAGGTACCTCCCCATTCGTCTCCGCCTTCGTATTTCGGCACCAGATGCATATGCAGATGGCAGCCGGTATCGCCGTATGCGCCATAGTTTAACTTGTCCGGATGGAACGCTGCATGAATTGCCTTTGCAGCCTGTGCCACATCCGCCATGAAAGCATTCCTCTCCTCATCGCTGATATTCACAATCTCGCTCACATGATCCTTATAAGCCACAATACATCTGCCGGGCTTGCTCTGCTCCTTAAATAAAATCAGACTGCTGACCTTTAACTCGCAGATAAAAATTCCGAACTTATCAAGCAGCTCTCCTCTCATGCAATACCCACAGTTAGAATCCTTTTCCACAGACCCCATTTTAAATGCCTCCTTCTATTTTTCCTTTTTGTTTTATACTTTTTAATAGCATTCATCCAGCATTTTCTCAATAATCAGCTTCTTTACATACACATCCACGCTCAGTTCACAGATGAAAGCAAATTTCTTCAAAAGCTCCTCTGTGCCCTCAGGCGCATCCGAAAAAGTACTTTCCGCTCTTTCATATTTCCGTCTGATATCCGCCTTCATATCCTCCAAGGTCTCTGGCTCCAGAGAAAAAACCTCTTTGTAAACCTCTTCCAGATTAAATTCCTCATTATTTTTGAAAAACTTCTCCGTAATAGGATGCAGGAGATTCTGAATATCATTAATGGACAGAAAGCTCTTAAAATAATAAATAAAAATCAGCACCAAAACATGCTCTCTGGAATACTTTTTCTTTATGGGTGGCGGGAGCAGGTCGTTTTTGGCATAGTTGTTAATCATAGTCTTGGTCAATATTTTGTCGTCTACCGGACAGCGCGCTGTTGCACGCAGCCTGCTATCCATAAAGGTCGTGACCTGATCCATATATAAATCAATATTGGGAATATCCTCCGCCTTGATATAACTGATTTTGTCAAGGTTTTCCAAAATACTGTTTAATAAATCTTCCTCATTAATCGTCATAGTCTCTTCATACCTCCACTGCTGTTTTCTATTATATAGTATTTGAAACCACATGACAACACTTTATTGAAAATTCATGAAACTGCAGAACCCTCTTTAACGCCGTTTGGCATTGAAAAATCCAGAGGAACACTGCAGCTTCTTTATGTTTTATGTATGATAACTGAATGAAAAGTAAAACTAGACTGCTTCAACAGTCTGCTCCTGATTCCCGCTTAAAGCCTCCGCCATAACTGCATCCGCAGACTTTTTGTTCTCCCGCAGCGCCTTGGCATCCCCTTTTCTCTTCTCCGGGATATCGCGGTTCATATTGCAGCCACCCTGGAAGATTGCCTTTTCATCAATGACAATCAGATTGGTGGAAATATCTCCTACCACTTTAGCCGTCTCCAAAAGCTCTGTTTTGTTGCTAATGGTAACATCACCCAGAATTTCACCGCCGATCATAACATTCTCCGCCTTTACATCACCGGTGATGGAGCCCGTCACTCCCAAAATCAAAGTTTTCTCCACTGTCACATTTCCGATAATCTTACCATCCACCCTGACAGAGCCGCCGGAAGTAAAATCTCCTTTTAACTCCGCATCGCTTCCTACCAATGTGGTTATTTTAATTTCTGTATCCTTCTTGCCTAACATTTTTATTTCCTCCCTTTTCTTAACCATTTATAGCTAACATATCCATTGGATTGATATATACATCATCCTTCATCATTTGATAACCCAGCTGAGCATTATCCTGCCCGATAATATAAAGTGTTGTACCCTGCACCACAGAGTCACCCTGCTTCACAAGGGCATCGCCCTTGTTTCGGTAAATGGTCACATAACCGTTGCCATGGTCAATCCGCACACAATGCCCATATTCCTCATCATCCGTAACGGATTGTACCGTACCGCTGGCTGTGGCAACCACTGTAGTGCCTGCTGACGCCTGAAAAACACACAGGGGATCCCCTTCTGTAATCTCCTCCATGGATGCGGAACCTGTAAGCGGAAACTCCGTAGGACTGCTCTGCTTTGCCAGCTGTTCAGCCAATGCCTGCTCGCTTTGCTCTTTCGCATTCACCGTATTACTCAAAATCTGCACTCTCTCATTAAGTTCTGCTATTTTGGTTTCCAAGGCATCTTTTTCCTGTTCTAATTGCCGCACCCTCTCAGACTGCCCTTGATTTTGGGTACTAAAGGAAGTCCACAAACTTCCTTCATAAGCAAAATAACCGGCCAGAACGCCTACCACAATAACCAAAAAGAAAACTGCTGTCTGTGTAATCCAAGGTCTGATACGATAATGTTTCACATCTGCATTGGCCATATCGGATGTAACAATCAAGATATGATTCATTTTTCGCTTATGCCGTCTTTTTCGCATAAAGGCCACCTCCGGTAAATACATACATTTTACCACAGATACGCTATGGACAGCAATATTCCGATAACATTTTTGTAATAACTTACTAATATTTTTCTGTAACGCCCTGCATTTTTACCAAAAATCTATTTAAAATTTGTGCAATTTCAACAAATATATCTGTCTTTTACACATTCAATGACATGTCGCCTTGTGCAATCAGCCCCTTTTTTCTCATAAGCTCTGACACCGCCAGAGTCAATACGGCCGGAAGAATAAAGTGCATCAAAAGAATCAGTGCAAGAGCCATGCCGCTATTCATTCCGCCTTCTGTCATGGAGCCATAAGCCGCAATCTGCCCAACAAATCCCGCAGATCCCATCCCGGAACCCACAGGAGTGCTGGTCATATGGAAAACAGCGGAACCCACAGGTCCTAAAACTGCACTTGATAAAATCGCTGGAAGCCAAATAATGGGTTTTTTAACAATGTTGGGAACCTGCAGCATGGAGGTGCCCACGCCTTGGGCAATCAGTCCCCCAACTTTGTTTTCCCGATAGCTTGCCACCGCGAAACCAACCATATTACAACAACAGCCTATGGTTGCCGCGCCTGCTGCCAACCCACTGATATTCATGGAAAGCCCGATGGCAGCGGAACTGATAGGCAGGGTCAATATCATGCCCATTAAGACCGACACAATAATGCCTCCTAAGATCGGATGCATCTCTACATTAAAGTTTACCAATGCTCCCAGCCACTTCATAAATGCAGATATGGGCGGTCCTGCAATCATTCCTACCACCGCTCCTGATAAAATGGATACTAGTGGAGTCACCAAAATATCAACCTTAGTCTTTCCTGCCACCAGATGTCCTACCTTAATGGCTACCATTGCTGCAATAAAAGCTCCCAAAGGCTCTCCGGGCTTGCCAAGACCATAAGCTTCCATATCCGCCACCGCCGGAAACGCACCTATCATGCCCGTGACTGCCGCCGCAACGGTCACAAGAGGACCTTCCTTAAACTTGCTGGCCACTCCCACACCGATGCCTGCGCCGGTAATGGTCTTTGCCACATTGCTGATGGCAATCAAGTACGCTCCTATAGTTCCTCCGATCAAACTGCCCACCTGCGCAATAATGGTTCCGATAATCAAGGTGGAAAAGAGTCCCAGCGCCATTCCGCTCAATCCGTCTATAAAAATTTCATTCATCCATTTTTTTATTTTTGTCGTCATACTGCTATCCTGCATTTCTTTCTCAGTTTATCTTGTCCTTATATTTGATACGGTAAATTCTCCTCAGAGAATCATTGATTCTCTCCTCTGAGATAGTCCCATCCTTCACTGCCTGCAGTACGCCGTTATATGCCTTTTCAAAATCCTCCGGCATCAAAATCATATCACAGCCTGCACGCAAAGCCTGAATTGCCGCCTCATCCGCCGCATGATAGTCCGTAATCGCCTTCATGCTCAAAGAATCCGTGATAACGATGCCGTCAAAATTCATCTCATTTCTGAGAATATCGGTAATCACCTGCTTAGATAAAGAACAAGGGGTATTGTCTCCTGTCAGGGAAGGCGCCGCTATATGACCTGCCATAATCATGTCCGCCCCGGCATCAATGCCTGCCTGAAACACCTTAAATTCTTCCGCTTCAAACTGTTCTTTCGTTCTTTCTGTCACGGCAATTCCGTCATGGGTATCTTTTGCAGTGCTGCCAATGCCAGGAAAATGCTTTAAGCATACACTCACTCCCTGTTCCTTAAAGCCCCTGACTGCAGAACCCACAAAGGCAGATACTGAATCGGCATCTGAACCATAAGAACGATCACCAATAGCACTTTTATTAATATTATTTAAGTCGGCAACCGGAGCAAAATCAAGGTTAAATCCATAATCTGCCAGATATTTGCCGATGGTCTGTGCCGCTGCGTAAGCATTGTTGGCATCACCGGTCTCACCAATGGCTTTGGCGGTACCCACTTTTGTTCCAAGTCCTGACTCCGCCAGCCTCGCAACACTGCCGCCCTCTTCGTCCACCGCAATGAAAAGCGGATAATTTGCATATTGCTGAGAGTTACTAATCATAGTCTTAAGCTGCTCTTCCGACCTGATATTCTTCTTAAAGTAAACAAGTCCTCCCACGGAATACGTTTCAAGAGCTTTTTTGGTTCCCTCGCCCGCCTGCACTGCCGTGTTGACACCGGTTATTGCCTCCGGAGTTACAATAAAGAGTCCGGCCACCCTGTCCTCCAACGACATCTGGGCAATCGCCGCATCCACAATCTCATCCAATCTCTGTTCGGGAGTCAGTTCCACCACTGTCTGGGTGGGTTCCGGCTCCGGAATAGAGGGCTCTGTCGCAAAGATTTCGCTTACCTTGTCCTGCTGCTCCTGCTCTTCCTGCTTTATCTCCTGATTTCTAGCCGTCAACGCCTTGACTGAAAACACAATCCCTGCCGCCAAAAGGGCTATTAGCACAATCACTGTGGCATAAGCCAAAAATTGGTTGCGCTTGCGTCTCCGTCTGCGGGCTTCTCTGCGCTCCAATTCCTCCCATGCTTCTCTGTTCTGATTCTCTCTCTCGTCCTGTTCTTCATTTACCGGAATATTATCTTTACTCATGAACATCCCTCATTTCCGTAATTTTTCATTTGTTCCTGATTTTCAAAACTGTCTTTCTGTCTATATATGTAGATTTACTTTTCTATTCTACATTACTTTTGCTTCTTTTTCCACAGGAAATGCTTTCTTTTGTAAAAAATTAAGATTTATACTTGAACTTCTCACATAAAAATATGAGAGCGTATCGATTATTTTTAATCAATACGCTCTCTCAGACTATGCTATCCAATGGTCTCTTCCTCTCTTTCGTTTTATTGGCCATTCCCTATATTCAGTTGTATAAGTTTTCTTCCATTTTATCCTTTGTACTTTTCCACTTTCTCTTTTGTACACGGTACTGTAACATTCATCTCTTTATCATTTGTATATCGTTACTTTTTCTTGTGGATTTTCCATTTATCTATATAAAGTCAATCTATATAAATTTTATCTTTGGTGTTTCTTTCTTTGGTACTTTATGGAAGAAAAATGAATGGTTTCTAACTTAGCTTCCCATTGGACCTTACCTCTCTTTCGTAATTTTTTTCTTTTGTATTCTGTTCTCTGGCTGTATTTTCTTTTGATGATTTTATTATAATAGACTCGTCTACATTTGTCAACACATTTTTCTAAAAAATTTTATTTTTTTTCAAAATTTTACAGCAACGCCTTTTTATTCCATTTTTTCGACATTTTTCGACGAATTATCTGACGATTCCATCTTTAGTGACTACCTATTTATATTAACTACTTTTCCATCTAATTCGGAAAGACTTGACCAATTTTATCATACACATATGAAATATCCGTCATATGTAAAAAATAATTGACATTTTCCATTTTATGGTTTATGATAATTTCATCAAGAGTAATTCAACGAATCGTGTATTCAGACACATTCCGGCATATCTGCCACTTACTCAGACAAACAATACAGTGGCGGAGGTGCTTTTGAATATCCCTCTGCGCTGCCACGAAGGAGACAGCCATATGGGAAAAGATGATAATATCATGTACAGCTACATGAGCAACAAGGAACATTTTGCGGATTTATTTAATGGGGTCCTATTTCAGGGCAGATCCATTATCCGCCCTGAGCTGCTATCAGAGGCTGCAGGACAATATGTGATACTACATCCACCGGGAAAACATTCCTGTAAGAGTAGCCGGAAAAACAGTTGCCACACCCATGAGGCAACGCACCTTAGCCGAGATGTGAAAATGTCCCTGAAATCTGGGGAAGTCCTGCGTATTCTGGCGGTGGAAAACCAAAATGCCGTGGATTATACCATGCCCCTTCGCTGCATGGAGTATGATGTCATGGAATACAAGAAACAGCTAGAAGATTTAAAGCGCATAAACCGCTCCCAGAAAACTCTGGTTTCGCCAGCGGAATTCCTCTGCGGAATCAGATTTGATGACCGCCTTGCCCCAGTTTACACTATATGCCTGTATCATGGGGAAGAGGAATGGAATGGTCCAAAGTCCCTTGCCGACATGATGAAATTCGGGGAAGATTCTGACGTGCTGTATCCCCTTTTTGCGGATTATCCGTTCCGACTGTTCTGTATCAATGCCCAGACAGACTTCCGCATGTTCCACACGGAATTAAAAGTCCTATTCATGGCCTTAAACCAACGCAACAGTCCGGAAGGTCTGCAGAAACTGTTTACAGAAGAATCCGCTTATCGGCATTTGTCCAAGGATACAGCGGAGGCGCTTGCCACCCTTTTAAACATGCCCCGGATATGGGACTTTAGGAATGAATATGAGAACCAGAGTGAGGAGGATTATGATATGTGTTATGCAGTAAAAAAATGGCACGAACAGGACAAAATGGAAGGTATTGAACTTGGCAGACTCGACAAGACCAGAATAGTTGTAGAAAATATGTTAAAACGAGGCTTTACCGATGACGACATTGCTTCCCTTGCAGACTGCGAATTGGCCCTAATAGAAGAGGTTCGTAAACAAATAGCTGACTGTTGAAAAATGGATGACTCTTTCAGAATGAAGACAGCCGACTCACGAATTTTCATTTGTTATGAATATTATCCCGCTTGGGCCCATCAGAAATTGATGGTTCTCAAGCGGGATAATATTCAGCCTATAGCCACCTAGGTTTTTTACTACAGCTTAGTTAACACAAATATATCATAGATAGCTCTAATCGCATCTTCAAAATCAGCATTTGCCACGCCAATGATAATATTTAACTCCGAGGAGCCCTGATCGATCATTTTGACATTAATTTTGCTGTGGGCTAACGCTGAGAAAATCCTGCCCGCCGTACCTCTGGTGGATTTCATTCCCCGTCCCACCACTGCAATCAGCGCCAAATCTGACTCGATATCTATGGAATCCGGATTTGCCAATCTGTGAATACCTGCCACCACCTTCTGCTCCTTGTGCATAAATTCATCCTGATGCACAAAAACGGTCATGGTATCGATGCCGGAAGGCACATGTTCAAAGGAAATCCCGTTTTCTTCAAATGCCTGCAAAATCTTTCTGCCAAATCCTATCTCCGTATTCATCATATCTTTTTCAATATTGACAGCGCAGAAGCCCTTCTTGCCCGCAATGCCGGTAATGACATATTTGGACTTCTGGCAGGTGCTTCCCACAATCCATGTACCGTTGTCCTGCGGTGCGTTAGTATTGCGGATATTGATGGGAATGCCCTCCTGACGCACAGGGAAAATAGCGTCCTCGTGCAGCACGCTTGCGCCCATATAGGCAAGCTCCCTCAATTCTCTGTAGGTAATGGTCTCAATACCTTCAGGATGGTCAATGATACGGGGATCTGCAATCAAAAAGCCTGACACATCCGTCCAATTCTCATAGACATCCGCTTTCGCAGCCTTTGCCACAATGGAACCTGTCACATCGGAACCGCCTCTGGAAAAAGTCTTGATGGTTCCGTCCGGCAGGGAACCGTAAAATCCGGGAATCACTGCATTCTTGCACTTTGCCAGCTTTTTTGACATCACTTTATCCGTTTTTACACTGTCAAAACTACCTTCTTCATCAAAAAAGACCACCGTTGCCGCATCGATAAACTCATAGTTTAAATAAGCCGCCATAATGATTCCGTTCAGGTATTCCCCTCTGGACGCCGCATAACTGCTGCCCGCCTTATCTTTAAAGTTTTTTTCAATAGTCAGAAACTCATCTTCCAAACTCAAATCCAGAGAAAGACCTGTTATGATTTCCTGATAGCGCGCCTTGATTTCCTTTAACTGCGGGCCAAACTCCTTATCCTCCTCCGCCAGAGCATAGCAGGCATAGAGCATATCTGTTACCTTGGTGTCTTTGTCAAATCTCTTGCCGGGGGCAGAGGGAACCACAAACCGTCTCTCCTCCTCCGCAAGCACAATTTCCGCTGCTTTTTTGAACTGTTCGGCACTCGCAAGAGAACTGCCTCCAAATTTTACTACTTTTGACATAATAGCACACTCCTCGTCTTTTACTTATATATTTAAAAATTTATCCATCAATTTATGGCCTTCTGCCACAAAATTTCCGCTCTTTCGCGCATCCTCTTCCGTATAAGCATATGCGTTTACTTTCTGAACGGTACTGTCATATATCAGATAGGGAACGCTGTCCGAGGTATGGGTTCTCTTACTGATGGGGGTGGGGTGGTCGGGAAGCACCAAAAGTCTGAAATCCTCTCCTGATTCTTTCATCTTTTCCACTACAGGTCCTACGATTCTCTCATCCAAATACTCTATTGCCTTGACCTTGCGCTCCACACTGCCCTGATGCCCCATCTCGTCCGGAGCCTCAATATGGATATAGGCAAAATCATAGCCATCCTTGGTGACGGCATTCACCGCAGCCGCAGCTTTTCCCTCATAATTGGTGTTAAGCCCGCCGTTTGCGCCGTCCACTAAGGCAACGCCCATGCCTGCTCCAACGGCAATGCCCTTGAGCAAATCCACCGCCGACACCATCACACCGCGCTTTCCGGTCTTTTCTTTAAAAGAAGAAAGCATGGGCTTTGTGCCCGCTCCCCAAAACCAGCAGCAGTTGGCGGGATTTAGGCCTTTTTTCTTTCTCTCAACATTGATGGGATGCCCTGCCAGAATGTCATAGCTTTTTTTCATCATACTGCGAAGGGCTTCGTCCTCCGGCAGATACTGTCCGATGGTCTGTCCCAGCACATCATGGGGCGGAGTAAGCTCCACCACGCTTCCCTTATTCCAAATCAGGCAGTGCCTGTAGCTGGTTCCCACATAAAACTGATAGGTCTCGTTTGCCAGCTGTGCGGCAACTTCCTTTAACAACACTTCACAATCTTCCGTGCTGATTTCAGAAGCACTGTGGTCAATAATAGTTCTCTCCTCAAAAGGCACATCCTCCTCGGAAATGGTGACAATATTGCACCTTATGGCAATGTCCGTATCCTTCATGGGCACACCGATGCTCAGCGCCTCCAAGGGAGAGCGCCCAGAATAATATTTTTTAGGATCATATCCCATTACGGAGAGATTTGCCGTATCGGAACCGGGCTTCATGCCCTCGGGAATCGTGTGTACCATTCCCACCTCTGAAATTTTACTGAGTCTGTCCAAATTCGGAGTTTTTGCATAGGCAAGAGGGGTCTTCCCTCCCAGCTCCTCTATGGGTTCGTCAGCCATACCGTCGCCTAACACTACAATGTACTTCATTTTTGCTCCCATCCGTGCGCACTGCACACTGTTCTATTATGCCAATCTGATTCTGTTTAACATATTTTCTCCCAGCTTCTGATACAATGCCTGAAAGTCTTTTTCCTTCATAACGGGGGTGAAATAGCCAAAATCCTCATTTCTTCCTTCTATGCGGATGACCTTTCCTCCGGGAAATGCCTCTTTCACGGCATCAAGCGCAGCCGCCTTTGCTCTCACAAAAAATGCCCTCTGGGTCTCTGTCACATCTGCAAGCAGAGCTTCCTCCTTGTCCCAGAAACAGGTGATGACCTTGCCCTGATGCCTTGCGCAGTCAATGACATCGGATACCACTGCGCTGGCGGTGGGCAGTTTGCCCGCACCCTTTCCGTAATACATGGAATCTCCCAGCATATTGCCCCGAACCAACACTGCATTGAACACATCGTTCACCATGGCAAGGGGATTTTCCATGGAAATCATACAAGGTGACACCATGGCAAGCGCAGTGCCGTCCTCAAGAGCCCTGCTTACCGCAAGCAGCTTTATGGAGCAGTCTGCTTCCCTTGCATAGAGGAAATCCTCTGCCGTGATCTTGGTGATGCCCTCTGTAAAAATTTTCTCGGAATCCACGTTTTTGCCAAGCATCAGGGAAGAAAGAATGGCTATTTTGCGGCAGGCGTCATGCCCCTCCACATCTGCTTCGGGATTGCGCTCCGCATAACCCTTCTCCTGGGCTTCCTTTAATACGCTCTCAAAATCTGCGCCGTCCTTGTCCATCTTGCTCAAAATATAGTTGGTAGTGCCGTTTAAGATACCGGTAATGGATTCTATTTTTTCCGCAGTCAGGGAATAGTTCAGGGGACGTATAATGGGAATGCCTCCTCCTACGCTTGCCTCAAAGAGGTAATTGCAGTTGTGGCTCTTTGCAATCTCCAAAAGCTCGGGACCATGCTTTGCCACAAGCTCCTTATTGGAAGTGCAGACACTTTTTCCCGCTTCCAATGCCTTTTTGGTAAACTCATAAGCAGGACCCACGCCGCCCATGGTTTCGCAGATAATCTGCACTTCATCATCCTCTGCGATTAAGTTAAAATCATGCACTACCTTGTCCGCCGCATAGGGGTCATCAGGAAAATCCCGCAAATCCAAGATATACTTTACTTCTAATTCGCAGGTGGCTTTTTTGTTTACCATTTCCTTATTTTTTTCGATAACCTCTACCACGCCGCTTCCTACGGTGCCATATCCTAAAACTGCTACATGAATCATAATCTTTCTCCGTTTCTATTTGTAAAATCTACATCACTTAAGGGGATATTTTGCCGTCAATGCCTGCACAATGCCGTACGCCTCGGAAACCTTCTCCTCGCCGCCCTTGATTACCATGGCAATGGCCTCCGCAATCTTGTCCATATCCTCCGTGTTCATACCCCTTGAAGTAACGGCAGGAGTGCCAAGGCGCACGCCGCTGGTTACGAAAGGAGACTGCGGATCATTGGGAATGGTATTCTTGTTTGCGGTGATGTGGGCTGCATCCAGAAGCTTCTCCACAGCTTTGCCGGTGAGTCCGAAATTGGTCAAATCCACCAGCATCAAATGATTGTCCGTGCCTCCGGACACAATCTGAATGCCTCTGTCCATCAATCCCTTGCAAAGTGCCTGAGCATTGTCCACAATATTTTTCTGGTAAACCTTAAAATCATCACTCAAGGCTTCCTTAAAGCAGACTGCCTTTGCCGCAATCACATGCATCAGAGGACCTCCCTGAATGCCGGGGAAAATAGCTTTGTTAAAGTTGAACTTTTCGTTTGCCTCCTGATTGCAGAGAATCAGACCGCCTCTGGGACCTCTTAAGGTCTTGTGAGTGGTGGTAGTCACTACATCCGCATAGGGAATGGGGCTGGGATGAAGTCCTGCTGCCACAAGGCCTGCAATATGCGCCATATCTACCATAAGCACTGCTCCAACTTCATCAGCAACCTCACGGAATTTTTTAAAGTCAATAGTACGGGCATAAGCAGATGCTCCTGCAATAATCATCTTAGGCTTAGACTCAAGCGCAATCTCCCTTAACTTGTCATAATCAATAAAGCCCTGGTCATTCACGCCGTAAGGAACTATGTTAAAATATTTTCCTGACATATTCACCGGACTTCCGTGTGTCAAATGTCCGCCGTGGTCCAGATTCATACCCATAATGGTGTCGCCGGGCTTACATACCGCAAACTGCACTGCCATATTGGCCTGTGCGCCGGAGTGGGGCTGCACATTGGCATAGTCGCACCCAAACAACTCCTTTGCCCTGTCAATTGCCAGATTCTCCACCACATCCACGCATTGGCAGCCGCCATAATATCTTTTGCCCGGATATCCTTCTGCATACTTATTTGTGAGAGGGCTTCCCATAGCCGCCATAACTGCCTTGCTCACCCAATTTTCGGAAGCAATCAGCTCAATATGGCTGTTCTGGCGCTCCTCCTCATCCACGATTGCCTGCGCAATTTCAGGGTCCACATTCTTTACCTCGTCCAATGAATACATGCTCATTCCTCCTAAATATAAAATAATAAGTGCAAAATCCCAAAATATAGATGATTGTACCACAAATTTTACCGAATGAAAAGAGTTTAAATATTTTATTAAGATTGTTTAAGTTTTTTAAAAAGGGATTGCAATTTTTTTAAATCTCACTATACTTGTAAGAAGAAAGGACGGCTTGGTTATTTTATGAGAAACAGACTAAAGACATTTTATGGCAATTACAAGCATGGAGGCTTGGTTCTCCTGTATGGTATCATTTATCTGACTTGGTTTCGTTATCTGGAAATCAATGTCACTTCACATTTTCAGGTGATTCACATGACATTGGATGATTTCATCCCATTTTGCGAGTTATTCGTGATTCCGTACTTTTTATGGTTTTTCTATGTCGCTGCGGTGATTGTGTTCTTTCTCTTCAAAAATAAGGAGGATTATTATAAGACCTGCCTGTTTTTATTTACAGGAATGACCATCTTCCTTATTATCTCCACGCTGTGGCCCAACGGACATCACTTACGGCCTGCGGTAATGCCAAGGGACAATATCTTCACAGCTATGGTGTCCATGCTCTATCAGACGGACACCCCCACCAATTTATGGCCCAGCATTCATGTGTACAATTCCATCGGTGCTCACCTTGCCATTGTATGCAGCAAAGAGTTTAAGAAGAAAAAAGCAATTCGTATTGGCTCCTTCATCCTTTCGTCTTCCATTATTGCATCCACCATGCTGATTAAGCAGCATTCTCTGTTTGATGTGCTGACTGCCTTTGGTCTGGCTGCTGTAATGTATGTAGCAGTATACCGCTATGATGTGATAGCAAATGCGAGGATGTTCCTCAAAAAAAATACACGCCCTCAGACCAGCTGAGGGCGTTCTTTTTAATTAAATTTAAATATCTTCTGGCAAATCTTATAGCCTTCCACAGAAATCTTTCTGCCCCCCCGTCCGGGTAAATTCATGGCTCCTCCCATGACTCCATGGCGTATGCGATAGTAAAGTCTTCTGTCCTTTTCTTTCAGATACATCCACAATTCCTTTTTCTTTTCCAGATTCTCCTCCGTTTCGGAACGGATTAACAACACGGAGGATACCGTCATAATAATTTCCAGATAATTGCGCATATATTGATAGAGTCTTTTCTGCTTTAGAATATTGGGCTTTTGCTCCACAATATAATCAATCATCAACTTGTTGACCTTGATCTGCTGGTCAATTCTGGAAATCATAATCTCTTCATTGACGGATTGGTCTTCACGCCCGATATAATAGCGATAAAAATTCACATCCAGATAATACATATTCTTCACATAGGGAAGGGGCTCATACACATAGAGATTATCCACATAAAAGGTATGCTCCGGCAGCTTAAGACCGCATTCCCTCAAAAGCCTTGTCCTAAAAATCACAGAGTGCATCAGGATATAATGTCCCTTCATAAAATGGTGGCAGTCCGACCATGTAAACATGGTATCCTGAGGCAGAATATGATGGTAATGCATGACTTTCTTACGCTTTTCGCCCTGCTTTTCATAGACAAAATTGCTGATAAGCAAGTCTAAAGCAGTACCGCCTCCTGCCAGCTCATGCAATTTTTCAAGGATTGCCTTATAGCTTTCCTCCTTCACCCAATCATCACTGTCCACCACTTTAAAGTATAACCCTTCCGCCCTTTCAATTCCGGCGTTGACTGCGGAACCGTGACCTCCATTCTCCTTGTGAACCACCTTCACAATAGAAGGATATTCCTCCGCATATTCATTGGCAATATCCGCGGTTTTATCCGTAGAACCATCATTTACTATGATGATTTCCACCTCCTCGCCCCCCGATAAAAGAGAATCAATGCATTTCCTCATATACTTCTCTGAATTATAACAGGGCACTGTAATTGACAACAGTTTCATTTTTCCTCCCTCTCCTTTACTTCCGATATTTTTAGGCAATTGTTAAATTGCCATGCCCAGCTTTATATTGAGGTATTTGGTATAAGCCGAAAATGCCGCCGGTATGGGATACTGCTCCTTAGTGCCTTCAGGTTCAATATACAGCCAATCTTTAACGGCTTCCCCTAGGCTGCCCTGCTTGTCTGGGCTGTCCAGCTCGTCCACCCGCACCAGATACCCCTTCATATGCCATTCTTTATGGGTAAAAATGTGCTTTGCCTCTCCTGCCGGCTGTATGCGAATCGTCCGAATACCATTCTCCGCCAGATATCTTGTCACTTCCTCTGCTGTATAGAATCCCTCCAAAGAAGGAAATTCATACATTCCCGCCAAAAGTCCTTTCCCCGGCCGCTTTCGGATCACCGTCCGCTCACCGTCTCTGAGAATCAGTATGGTTTTTTCTTCCACGGTTCTCTCTTTGGGAGCTTTTTTCTTTGGATACTCCCTCTCGCAGCCCTCCAAATGGGCTATGCAAAGCTCCGAAAACGGACACTTGCTGCAATGAGGCGCTCCGTTTGGAATACAGACGCAGGCACCGATTTCCATAAGCGCCTGATTAAAATCTCCGGGCCTGTCCTTTGGCATCACACCCTTAAGTTCCCTCTCCACAGAGGCTTTCACCTTGGCATCGGATATCAGCCGGTCATCCTTTGTGATGCGCGAAATGACCCTAAGTACATTTCCGTCCACCGCCGGATTGGCTCGTCCATAGGCAATGGAAGAAATGGCCCCCGCCGTATAGCTTCCGATTCCCTTAAGCCGTAAAAGTTCTTCATATTCCTCCGGCATCTGCCCGCCATATTCTTCCATAATCTGTATGGCCGCCTTTTGCAGATTCCGCACCCGATTATAATATCCCAGACCTTCCCATAGCTTTAATAAAGTTTCTTCGGAAGCCTCCGCCAAAGCCCTTATATCCGGCAAGGCTTTCATAAAGCGTTCAAAGTATGGCTTCACTGCCTCCACCCTGGTCTGCTGCAGCATAATCTCAGAGACCCACACCCTGTATGGAGTCGGCTCCTCACGCCATGGCAGGATTCTTTTGTTTTCATTATACCATTTTAACAAGGGATTGGAAAGCCACAAAAGCCTTTCATTCCTTAAGGATTCCTTAATTCTTCCTTCCGAATCCTTTAAATCGGAGAAAACCCTCTTCCCGTTAAGCATAATGTCTACCGGTTTATGAATGCTCATACTGTCCTTTGTCACCCTGCAGTCATAGGCAAGAACTTCCACTCCCTGCTCCCATGCCCTGCAAAGCGCCTCTGCAAAAGCTTTGTGAGTAACTTCATTAGGCTTAAAATAGTTTACATTTTCCATCTGGATGACAAAAAGCACCATTGTGCGATAGCCGTCCTTCTTTGCCTGAACCAGCTCCTCCACATGCTTAACAGCTCTCTCGGAAGGTGCATCCGGAAACTGTACCACGCCATCCTCCTCTAGCGTAACTCCCTTCACCTCTATAAAAATCTTCTCCGACTCCGTCTCCACATAGAAATCAAAACGAGAGCTGCCATATTCTGTCTCAGGTCTCATTACTTTTAAATCCGGAAAGAGTGCCTTCGTAAGAAGCCACTCCTTCACTGCCGCATTGGGCGCCTGAGAATCCATATTGATTAATCGTTCTCCCTTTCGCACCGCCACCAGATCATATGCGGTAGCGCGCTCCTTTTTATCGCTCTTTTCCAAATAAACGCAGGCGCCCTCTTTCAGAAGCTCCCTGCATCTTCCGGTATTTTTTACGTGCACTCTCTCCTTGCGCCCGTCCAACCTGACATAGGCGATAAACCGATTGGGTCTTTCTATAAATTCAGCCTGTACAATATGCTGATACTTCATCTGATAAACCAACTTTCCTTTTTTTCCTGCGATAAGGCACTCTGGCTGCCGGTACCGCCTGCGCCGCACTCACTGTATGCACGGATTGGTCGTCAAAAAATATCTGTGCCCCGAAGGCTTTTAAAAATTCCTTCTTTTCGATGCCGCCCAGGAAAAATGCCTCATCCACCCGCACGTTCCATGCGCGTAAGGTTCTGATAACCCTCTCATGGGCAGGTGCGCTGCGGGAAGTGACAAGAGCTGTCCGGATAGGACAATTTTCAATTCCTATTTTCCTCTGCAAATCCGAAAGTTTCCGAAGGAAATTGGCAAAGGGGCCCTCTTCCAAAGGATTCCCTGCATTGAGCGCTTCATTCTCCTCAAATGCCGCAAGCCCCTTTTCTTTGAATATCTTCTCTGATTCATCCGTAAAAAGAACCGCATCCCCATCAAAGGCAATCCGAATCCGACCGTCCTCTTTCTCTTTACCCATGGCATATGACATAGGATATGCTGTCTGTATGGCTTGAGGAAACTGCACCAAATTTCCGGAAATCACACTATCCGGATCAGAGACATGATCCTGTGCATAGACATGATCCGTACAGATGATTCCCGCCGCAATGCCGCTGTCTATAGCGCTCTGCACATCATCTTCATAGGCTGATAAAAACAAATCCGTATGAAAAGCGCTCAGATAAGGCGCAAGCGATGCACCGCTCACCAACACTGCCCTTGTAATCTTAAGTCCATAATATTTAATGGCATTGAACACTCTGAGGGAAGTATCGGGGCTGTTTCTGGACATAATGATGACCTCCACAAGCTCCTCATCTGCAGCATACTCGTTTAAGCGAAGCAGCTCTTTCACCAGCCCAAAACCGGGCCCCGGCTTTAGGAGCTCTTTCTCATGCTCCACCTGATATCTGCAATATGCCTCCACGCCCTGTCTCTCAAAGATTTCGTTTTCCGCTGACAGGTCAAACAGAGCTCTGGAAGAGACTCCGATAACCATCTTATCCTCCAAATGATATGACATAAGCCGCTCCTTTCTTCACTGAAAGGGAACCGGATACAGGGCGGTCTGGCACATTCTTATCTCAATCTGTTGCACTCATACTTTTCCAGAGTCAGCAGACAATTTCTCAGAGAGTCGTAACGCTCCTGAGTGCTGCCTTCCTCCACTTCGATGTCACAGGCAATGGCCATGGTGGTAATCATATCATCGGTAATACGGTGATGGAGTCCTGCCAGAATATTCAGCCTCTCTTCATAGGAATCGGCTTCCAGAAACTCGAGCACCAAAGGGTCAAGATTCACTTCTTCACTGTCTGCCTCTGCATCCGAAATCGCTTGCTCCGCTTCCTTTGGCTGCTCTGATTCTTCCTTCGGCAAAGCTTCCTCCGCTTCGTGCTGCCTGTCCGCATCTACCCCCTGCAGCTCAAATCGAAACTTCTGGGCTGCATCAGGATATTTTACCTTATCCACCTTGCTGATAAACATCTCAAGCGGTCTGGCATAGACTTCCAAGTCATCGTAAAGCGCCCGGTAAATCACCAGCTGCTCCCCTGTCTCAGAATGCTGTGCAATCGCCACTATCTGATATAAGTTCCCTTTAAAATGTTTATAAATTTCATGTGGTCTGGGAATAAACGACATTTTTAGGCTCCTTTCTTAAAAAACAAGTATCTCTAATGAGTATACCGCTTTCGCCGAAAAATGTCATGCAAAATTATTTTTTTATATGGTAAGTTTATTGTACTCCTTAACAAGTACCATAAAACTCCCTTAAACCGAATCTCTTGCCTTGTTTTTATGATTGTGCTATACTATAGTCGTTTATTTGGATTTTAAAAATATTTCTGACTGAGAGGTTAGTGCGAGAAGAATTTCTAACCGCCGTTGGCAGTTTCCGCTCACAGCATAGGCTGTTTCGCGGAGAAATTCTAAGTCTCGCACCTGAATTTTTATGAATATTATCATTGTAGGCTGCGGCAAGGTAGGTTCCACCTTGGTGGAACAGTTAAACGGTGAAAATCATAATATTGTGGTTATCGATGAAAATGAAGCCAGAGTCAAATCCATCACGGATGAGCTGGATGCCATGGGAATCGTGGGAAACGGCGTCAGTTATCAGACTTTAAAAGATGCCGGTATCTCCCGTGCGGATTTGTTAATCGCCGTCACCGGTTCCGATGAGCAGAATCTGTTATGCTGCGTGATCGCCAAGAAAACCGGCAACTGCAAGACCATAGCCAGAGTGCGCAACCCCATTTACAATACGGAGATTTCCTTTTTAAGAAAGGAATTGGGACTTGCCATGATCATCAATCCGGAGCTTGCCTGCGCTTCCGAGATAGCCCGTATCTTTCAGTTTCCCTCCGCCGTTAAGATAGACACCTTTTCTAAGGGGCGTATCGAGCTTCTGCGCTTTAGGGTCACAGCGGAATGCCTGCTCAACAATTACGAGCTCATTCATGTCCGCACCACTCTAAAATGTGATGTTCTGGTGTGCATGGTTACCCGTGGGGATGAGGTATTGATTCCCAGAGGCGATTTTGTATTCCGGGAGGGCGATGTGGTGGCCATTGTGTCCACTCCTCCCAAGGCAAATGACTTTTTTAAAAAGATTGGCATAGGGACCGGCAAAATACATACGGCAATGATAATAGGAGGCGGCGCTATCGCCTATTACCTCGCCAGAAGGCTTCTCTCGGTGGGAATCTCCACCAAAATTATAGATCCAGATCCCGTCCGCTGTGAGCAGCTCCACGAACTGCTGCCCAAGGCAACCATTATCTGCGGAAACGGAACGGACGAAAAGCTTCTCAGGCAGGAGGGTCTGGAAAGCGTTGACGGCTTTGCCGCCCTGACCGGGCTGGACGAAGAGAATATCCTTCTTTCTCTCTTTGCCAAAAAATCCTCCCACGCCAAGACGGTTACCAAAATCAACCGCGTCAATTTCAGCGGCGTACTTGAAGATATTAAACTTGACAGCATCACCTTCCCCAGACTGATTACAGCTGACATGATTATTAAATATGCCCGTTCCATGAACGAATCCTTAGACAGCAATGTGGAGAACCTGTACAAGCTGGAGGACGGCAGGGCAGAAGCATTGGAATTCTATATTAAGGAGGCCTCCGGCGTGACAGGCACGCCTCTTTCAAAGATGCGTTTAAAGAAAAACCTCTTAATCTGCAGCATTACCAGGAACGCCCAGATTATTCTTCCAAGCGGTCAGGACGAACTCATGGTGGGGGATTCTGTAGTGGTGGTAACCACACAGTCCCGTTTAAACGATATCAAGGATATTCTGGAAAGTTAAGAAAGGTTCGGTATCAGAATGAATTTAGCAATGGTCTTATATATCATCGGATGGATATTGGAATTTGAATCCGCTTTTCTACTGCTCCCTGCTCTGGTAGGCATATGCTATGGGGAATTTCAGGCTTCCTTTGCTTATCTGGCCACAGCGCTCCTTTCTTTCATATGCGGATTTTTATTAAAGAAAAAGCGCCCCAAACGCTTTGATTTGTATATGCGGGAAGGCTTTGCCTCCGTGGCGCTGGGCTGGACTTTTATGAGTGTCTTTGGGGCGTTCCCCTTTGTATTTACCAGAGAAATACCCCATTTTATCGATGCTCTTTTTGAGTCCGTTTCCGGCTTTACTACCACCGGCGCTAGTATTTTGTCCAATGTGGAGGCTTTAAGTCATGCCAGCCTTTTCTGGCGCTGCTTTTCCCATTGGATTGGCGGCATGGGGGTATTCGTGTTTATTATGGCCATTCTTCCTCTGATGGGCGGCTCCAATATTAACCTGATGCGTGCAGAGAGTACAGGTCCCTCCGTTGGCAAATTAGTGCCCAAAGTGAAAGATACCGCAAAAATTCTTTATAAATTATATATCGGCATCTCGCTGGCAGCAGTCTTTGTATTTCTTCTGTGCGGCATGAATCTTTTTAACGCCCTTACCACTAGTTTCGGCACCATTGGCACAGGCGGATTCGGCATTTATAATGACAGTGTCGCAGGCTTTTCCCCTCTTCAGCAGAATATGATTACCCTTTTTATGATTTTGAGCGGCATCAACTATACCGTTTATTTCTGTCTGCTTCAAAAACAATTCAAAGACGCGTTCTCCATTGAGGAAGTGCGCTTTTATCTGCTGATTATCCTTGCAAGCGCCTGCGTAATCACTTGGGATATTCACAAGCTCTATCCCACCATTCAGGAATCCCTGCGCCACGCTTTCTTTCAGGTGGGGTCCATTATCACTACTACAGGCTATTCCACTACGGATTTTGATGTCTGGCCCCAACTGTCCAAGACCATTTTAGTGATTTTAATGTTTATCGGCGCCTGCTCCGGCAGTACCGGCGGCGGCATCAAGATATCACGCCTCTTAATTTTGGTGAAATCCATACATAAAGAGCTTTCCTTAATGGTACACCCCCGCATGGTTAAAAAAATAAAAATGAGCGGGCATCCCGTTGCTCACGAGACGCTCCGCTCCACCAATGTGTTTATTTCCGTGTATTTTATTATTCTGTTTGCATCCGTGCTTTTAATCGGAATAGATGAATTTGACTTTACCACCAACTTTACGGCGGTAGCCGCCACACTGAACAACATTGGACCGGGACTTGAGATGGTGGGACCCGCCAGAAACTTCGCCATCTATAGTCCTTTTTCCAAATGCATCCTGATATTTGACATGCTTGCAGGTCGTCTGGAACTGTTTCCCATGCTGATTCTCCTGCTGCCGTCCTGTTGGAAAAAATACTGATGGTCCTTTAGTTCCATGTGACAATATTATGGTACAGCCGATAGTAACCGTCACCCAGGCTTTGTACCTGAAGCTGTATGGCAAAATATTCCATCCCCATATCCTTCAGGGCTTGCTCCACATAACCTGTTTCATAATTGCCCTCAGTGTATTCCCTCTCTATTACAATCCACATTACTTCGTCCACTACATTTACAAACTGCTGATTGCCCGTTCCCGCTGTCTTCATCTGTGACAGGCAGTCTTTATAATAGTCATCCAAAGTCGTCAGCACATCCGCACTAGTAAGTCCGTTATTAATCAAAACATCAGAGTCCGTCTTATCTTTTTTATTATCCTCTCCCCAGACCAGCGGCTTCATCTGCTCTACCACAGGTTCAGCCTGCTCCGGAAGCTTTAATATCTGAGGCGCACCCTGAGTAATGCTCTCGTAAGCGCCTCCCCCACAAGCGGGCAGATAAATGGACAGTCCTCCTCTTACATGGGTTCCCGCCATTGCCCGATCGGACTTGTTAAAATAATCATAGGTTGCCGGCACGGTATCATCCCATGTCACGTCCACATTATAGTATCCGTCCGACAGCTTTACGATATTCCATGCATGGTCCTCCCCGGAATATCCGGTACAATAATAACAAGGAATGCCTAGCTGCTGCAGCAAATATTGGTATGCCCTTGCATATCCTGCGCAAACGCTTTTTCCGTTTACCATGGCGCTATAGGCACTCTGATTCATGTCAGCATTTTTATCATATACGGTTTTCGATAACAGCGCATCATGGACATATTTTTCTTTCTCATAACTGTTGGAAAACTGCTCTGCTCCTTTTAGGATGTTTCCTGCCTGAGCCTTAAATTCCGTCTGTGCAGTCTCCAATTTGTTGGTAATCGGATAGTACTGCAGTGAAATCTCCAGACAGTCCCCATTTTGAACATACTTGCAGGAATACCCAGTCTGCAGCCAGAAAAGCTCTGGATGGTCATTGTAAACAGCCTCAAATACATTCTTGAGCTGAGTCACTTTGACATCTACCACTGGCGAAAAGGAAATCGTACACTTTAATGCGTTTGCATATATCTGTTTGTAAAGCTTCTGCATATCCGGAGCCAGCATACCATAATAGGGATAAATCTCCGTATCAAAAGTAAGCTCTGCGCCAGTCTCTCCGGTACCCAGCGAATTCTTAAGAGCAGATACCTCATTTTCGGCTATCTGCTGCTCAATTTCCTGAACGGGCACATATCCGTTCTTGCCGCTGACCTGAGCCGGAAGAGTCGTCACACCGTTTGAAGGCACAACATAGACTGCATTGTCTATCTGTAAACCGTCCGGTAAAGTATCCGTACTAACATTGCCTATACTATCTCCCGGCAGAGAGCTGTCCGGTTTCTCCTGCGTACCTATGCCAGCCAGACTTCCTGAGCCTTTTCCCTCCTCAATGTCTTTCATAACGGCAGCTAACGACTCCGTCATGGAAGGATTCAAAGCGCAAAAAAGCATACCTGCGCAGCCAATAATAATCAAAATACAGATAACGTAAAAAATTTTTTTAATAATCTTCAACTAACCGCCACACCTTTCCCACTTTTTACTCTGCGGCAATTTCCTGTTATGTAAAAGAATCCTGCCCAAAGTCATTTCTTATGAGAATTCGCCCATGCGGGGCGAACTAAAAAACCTGCGCCGACAACTGCCGGCACAGGTCACTCTCCTTCTTCTCAGCCCAAATCGTTTCCTGCCGTCATATCATGCACTACTTGGGAAATACTGTTTATCGTTTTGAATATCTGTTCGTTTAACCTTCTGCTCTCCACAGACAGGCTTCCGACTTCCTTGGCTACAACCGCAAAACCCTTTCCTGCATCGCCGGCTCTCGCCGCCTCTATACTTGCATTTAACGCCAATATGTTCTGCCTCTGCTGAATGCGGTTCAAATCAGCCGTATTCTGCTGGATGTCAAGAACAAGCTTCTCACAGTTGGACACTCCCGTGGTCAGCCGCTCGATCAGATCACCATTATATTTTCTGTTGTATTCATAATTGATAAAATTGTTTAACACCTCGCCCAATAGATTGGCTGAAGCGTTAATCTGCTCTTCCGTCTTGACACTGACTTCCCTCAATGCTTTCAGGTAAGTTTCCTCATCCACGCCAATCTCCTTTGCCACCTGACGGAATTTATTCTCATCGGGATTTTGTGGAAGCACCTGTCCTCCGATAACAGAACCTACCTTCTTTCCACTCACCACCAAGTCAATGCCAAAGTCTATCAGTCCCGCATGGCAGTGGTAAACCCCTTTTCCGTCCCTGTCACACTGCTCACAGCGGCGCTTTCCCTCTGCTGAACCTCTGGTATATTTAATACAGAAATCCGTAAAATTATAACACTCGGAGATATATTCTCCATCTATTCCCACCGCTACGGTGGCAAGCCCTGTAGCTTTCGCCCAGCTGGACATAATCTCTTCAAATTTTTCCATATCCGTAAAATCCTGTATTTTCATACTCTTCCCTCTTCCTGCTTTGTTGTTTAAGCTTAGCGTTTACATGGATATCATAAAACTATAATTATGCTCTTACTTATTATAACACTACTTTACCAGATTGTAAAATAATTTTTTTAGAGAACGCTTTCCGGCTGCCGCTGTTTTGGACAAAACGGGGCGCAGGGGTCTTAATGTCAGCCAGAGTCCCGAAAATATCCGATAAAGGGGATGCTTCACAGAAAAATACTTTCCCTTACGGACAATTCCCACAAGAATTCCCTTTATCTGCCCAGAAGACAGGGGACCTTCAATCCAGCTCTCGTTGTCGCCCACCAGATAAAACTGCCCCTCCCTGCATTTCCAGATTCGGTGCATGACCAATACACTTTCTTCCCGGCGGTAAAGCACCACATCCCCCCGCTTCAGACGCATTTCTTCATCCACTGGCGCAATCACCGCCTCATCCCGCCCCGGCACAAACAGAGGATACATACTGTAACCCTTGGGCTTTAGCTGAATGCTATGCCCTTCCTTAAGCAGTTTTTCAATATTGACTTTTTCGTTTTCCAGCCCTGTCTTTTCCATGCCTTTATTGTAGCATTTCTCTGCTGACAATGCTATAATAATTTATAGCGATTACAAAACCCAGGAGGTTACAGACATGCTGATAAGGCGAAACCCCTTTTATGCACTACAGGAAATTTCAGGAATTTTTTATCTGCTTCCCTTTGGCCAGATGATTTCAGACCGCGGACGCGGCATACAGATAAACGAGACCGGCTGCTATCTATGGCAGCTTCTGGAACATGACCGGACAACGGAGGAGATGCTTTCGCTTTGCGCAGAGCATTACAAAGCCTCCACAGACGAAATTCCCCTGCTCAAAAAAGACCTGGAAACCTTTGTAGATCAAATGCTCTCCTATGGGATATTGGAAACCGCAACTGCCGTTTCAAGTCAGATTTTTTCAGACAAGTATCTTGAAATCGGCGGACTCACCATTCGATTTTCCGCTCCGGCAGAAGCATTTCCTCCCTCTTTTTCTCCTTTTTTGATAGACACTTGCGGCAAATGTCCGGATTTCCACCAACATATTGCCCTGCACATAGGAAAACCCCGCCATCACCTAAACGGCAGGGTTCTAGTCCGCAATGAGGAGCTTATTGTGATGGAGACAAGCGACTGCTATATTCTTCTTTCTCCCAATTCTTCTCAGATCACAGAGGCAAAAATTTCAAAAGATGCCGCCAAAGTCTTTATCTATTGCAATCCACCCTTTAGAAAAGACTTTTCTGAGCAGCTTTCCGGCGTCATGCGCCTTGCCTATCTTCTTCTGGCAAGCACACACCATATGGCAGTTCTTCACTCTTCTTCCATACTATACCGTGGCAAGGCATGGCTTTTTTCAGCATCTTCGGGCACCGGAAAATCCACCCATGCGGATTTGTGGCATTCCCTTTTAAATACCCCCATATTAAACGGCGACTCAAATCTGCTGGCGTTTCAGGACGATGAACCTGTCATACATGGAATCCCATGGTGCGGCACATCCCGCATCTTTGATACCAAAACCTATCCCTTAGGGGGCATTATTTTACTAAAGCAGGCAAAAGAAGATTTTGTGGAAGAACTTTCTTTCGACAAGAAGCAGTTTTTCCTGCTTCAAAGACTGATCACACCCTCCTGGAATCAGGATATGCAAAGCAGGAATCTGCAATTTGTGGAAAAACTGACCAAACACATTCTTGTCTGCCGTCTGTATTGTACCAAAGAGCCTTCCGCTGTGGAGACCATCTTAAAGAAAATTGAAAGTTCTATGTAAGTTTTGTCACCATACATTTTTTGTCTTTAATGGTATAGATGCGATTGCATGCACTCAAAACAGTGGGACGATGGGTGGTCACAATACATGTTCTGGGATAAGTATCTTTAACAATATTCTCCAGAACTCTCTGTTCTGTCTCCACATCCAGCGCCGAGGTTGCCTCGTCCAAAAGCAGTATGGGCGATTTGCGAAGCAGCGCCCTTGCAATGGAAAGCCTCTGGGCCTGCCCTTCCGAAAAGCCGCCTCCCCTTTCTTTTATCTCACTGTAAATACCCTCTGGCAGTCTGCTCACAAAATCCCATGCGCAGGCAAGACGGAGCGCCTCTTCAATCTCTTCATCCGCAGCGTCCGGCTTTACATTCCGCATATTCTCCGCAATGGTTCCCGAAAACATAGTATTGCCCTGAGGCACATAGGAAAACAATTTTCTGGTGGAAGCGCTCAGATAAATGAAATCTCTCCCTGAGACAGCAGCCCCTTCTTCGCAGGAATCTCCCCCATAGAGCATGGCTTCTCCTTCGCTTGGAGCTATCAGTGACAACATCACGCGGAGCATAGTGGTCTTCCCCTCTCCTGACGGTCCCACTAACGCTACAATTTCATGGGGATGCGCCTCAAAAAAGGCATGGGAAAAAACTTCCGTCCCGTTTTGATAGGCAAAGGAAAGATTCTTTATATCAAGGCTGATGCCCGTCCTGCAAAATCTTTCGGAAAACTTCTCCACCACTTTATCCTGACTGTAATCCTCTCTGGGCATTTCCACAATATCCATAAGCCTTCCCGCAGAAGTGGTAAGTCCTATGGCTGTGGGCACAAGGGATGTCAAATTGTTCAGGGTGCCGGTGAGGGTAGAAGAAAGACTAAGAAACAAAGTCATGGTACCATAGGAAATGACTCCGCTCCAAACCCTGTAAATTCCCCATCCATAGGCGCTGTATGACACTATCATGGCAACAGTGGTCATCAGCAGGGAAGTTCCTATGGACATTCTCTGGAACTCCAGCTTCATGTCTATGAATTCCTGCTGAATCTGTTTAAGTCTCTGTACATACAAGGAAATCAAATCAAATGCCTTTATAGTCTGTATATTGGAAAATGCCTCCTGATTAAAGCCCGACATCTTTGCCCCCATGGCAGCGCTGCGCTTGTTATTATTCACCATGCGTTTCATTAAAGTTTTGGACAAAATCAGGCTCACTGGCATGCTGATAAAGGCAAAGACCGCAAAACTAGCATCATAATAAATGACCAGAGCAAAAGCGCTGATAAAGCGAAAAAGATATATCACCAGATTAGGAATAAAGTTTAAAACTCCTGTAGAAATATTTCCCGCATCCGAACTCCATCTGACTAACAGATCTCCCGTATGGTAATTGGTGAGGGATTCCCAGTCTGTCACCAATATCTTTGCAAAAATATCGGACTTAATTTCAGCATCCACCTTCATGCTGATTTTGGCGGAAATATAATTTGTTATCTGATTCACAAAAGTATTGCCCACATTCATCCCGATCAACATGCAAAAGGTCGTCATCAGTTTTCCCGTCTCACGGCCGGTAATGATGTCCACCAGATCCTTGGACGCCAGGCCGCCCACCAAAGACAACACCGTCCCCGACATACCAAGCAATGTATAAAAAATCATTGCCATCCAATGCCGTCTGGCATATTGATAAATCCACACCGTCTGATGCCACATTTCCTGCAGTCTTCCCGCTTTAATGCGGCCTGCTATAAATTCAATTTTTTCTTTCATGGCATTGCCGGCTCCTTTCCTTCAGACTGTACCTAAACCACAAACAAGGCTGCCACATTACATATAAATGCGGCAGCCTCTTAAAATCTTTATTCATGTCCTTCGGGTTTGCACATCAGTCAAATCCGCCCTGTACATTCACTGCGTGAGCGCATTCGATAGTAGCAGCCACAACTTCCAACGTATTGGAATCAGCGCTGTTTACAGTCATCAAAGTGTTGAAATTATCGCTGTTTCCATAAGCGTTAGCATGACTAGTGCGGGTCAATACTGCTACATTGCCGTTTATGCTGGTATCAAAGCCTTCAAAGATAACCGAGTTAACCGGCTGGTTAAAAGTAACGGTAACCACGGTCTCTGTTGAAATATGAAGTCCGGTGGAATGTGTTGCTGCCACACGGAAATTGGTGTTGCCTTCTCCTGCATTTCTCTGGGCAACCTCTACTGTCATGCTCCAGCAGTCTCCAGAACCGCTTCCTGTCATGTAAATATCCTCTGACAATTCCTCATCAACAAGTACAATAGGACTTTCATACTCTTTCATCTTCATACCTCCTGCTATCGGCACTATGCCAAGCGAAACATAATTAATAATTTACCCTGTTAAATCTTTAAAATCACATATGTATCCTTGTAATAACATTATATTCTTATATGCTGCTTCTGTCAACCCTTTCTAGTCAAGTTATTCAAAATTGTTATCTTGTAAGACAATCCTTCTATAACCTAGTTCACCTTGCCCTTAACATACAGCAGCTCCCGTTCCAAAGTCTCCGGAACCACTACCCCGCTGTTTCTCAATTTCTTAATGAGCACATCCAAATGGTGGAGCTTTTGGGCAGTCTTGATTCGCTGCCTTTCAAGAAGCTCTGCATAAAGCGGATTCTGAGCCAACGTACTGCAAACGCTTTCTGGAAAAGGACAATAGATAAAGAATATCCTGCGCGCCACCTTGTTCATTCTGGGTGAATTCTTTCCCTCAAACAAAATCCACATCATATAGTCTCTGATAAACATTTCCTTAAAGCTGTTCTTTGCACGCTGCAAGCCCGAGCGCAGTTTTTCTTTTGCCTCCGTGCTCAAATCGCGGTTCTTTCGATAAAACTGAATATAGTCGAAATATTCGCTGGTAAGGGACGGCTCTGTAATATCGTTCCAGCGTCCGCCCTGAACACGCTTGCACAGCTCCCAGCGGAAATCTCCCGTCATTCGTATCATAGAGGAATCCAAATCCTCTAGATGGAAAACAGAAAGGAACATACGGCTTGGACTATTTCGTACTTTCCCCTCAATTTCCTGCCACAAAATGCCTCGTATGCCGATGTTGGGAAGCAAAATGACATCCGGCAGATATTCCAGATGAATGGGCTCCTTCCCCACCACGGCCATATTTTCCATATCCAGACTCTCGCGGTAAAATGCAGTATAATCCACAGATTTAATCATCTCCAGAGAACGTGCAATTTTAGACGAGGTCACATAAGAATCCTCCAAATCTTTTAACACATCTTCTTTGACTAACAGCGGACAGAAGGTAGTAACACGGCCATAGGTAATCTTATTGGCTGTGGGGAACATATTTTGCAACTCAAATTTTACCTTCTCCATGCCGCTTTCCTGCATATCCCGAAGCTGCTGTTCCGTAATATTTCCCGCCTGTTTCTGTTTACTCAGATATTCCGTATAGTCCTGACCAAACTCATCACGGCTGGGAACCTTATTTCCATTATAGACTGCCAGCAGCCAATCATAAAATGTGTAAACACCAAACTCGCTGTGATTTGTCATCTTCCCTGCAATCTTTGAAAGCATCACCGCATTCCCTGTGCCGGCAAGTTCTTCGTCCACATACCCGAAATATAAAAACATACGCACAGCCAGCGGAATCATGGCCGTATCCAATGTGTTTTTAAAAACAGCAGTATAAATAAGATAAAATTCCTCCGTCAACGCCCTGCGCAGACGGTTTGCCGCATCATCCGTATCCGCCTTATCCTCTAACTTTCTGTACTCCTGCACATGTTTGCGGAAGGAATCTTCCAATTCCGCTTCCACACCGGCAAACGTTAAAATCGTTCCCAGAGAATCTACAAGTTCAGAAGGCAGAGTTATTTCCGAATCCGCAGACTTTTCTTTTACTTCTGTATTCACCGAAGCATTCTTATTTATCATATTGGAGCGAAACGCTGCAATACGCTTACTCACAGCCTCACCGTCACAATCATTGTCTGCCCCATAGGCCTCGATGATGCGATCTATAATCTGCACCACTTCTCTAAACTCTTCACTGTCTGCACCCAGCTTATAGCTGAGATTTGTAAGACGTTCAAATAAATCATTCTCATCACTGTTAAAATAAAATCTGCTTAACTGTCTGCGATATCGGTGCTGTTCCTCTGTACTAGAATAAGTTTTTCTGAAGTCCAGACTACACTTTCGAAGGAAACCCAATGACACTGCAGATTCCTGCAAAATATCCTTACAGTTCGGACCCGAATAAATACGCATCATGCCTGCATAGTACTCACTGAGCCACAAATCCGGCGACTCGTCATTTAAATAAGCCGTCAAATCATCCATTCCCTCCAATTGTTTAACCGGAATCCTAAAACGGCTGCCAATCTGGTTATATTTTTCACAGTCTCCCAAAAGCTCATGATACAAATTGCTGCATTCCAAATGAGAAATAGAGCAAAGATTCTGCAGTTCGTTGAGCTGACGAAAGGTGGAAAGCAGGAAAAACCTTGCAATATCCTGATGGTTCTGCAAAAAATCTCCCAATCCCTCCACATTAGTGATAGGATAGGTCAAAACTGTTGCATCCTCCTTCACCGTATAGCTGATAAAATGAAACTCGGAACAGATTTCACAAATGCCGATTACATCCCCTTTCCCAAGTTCATAATGTCCTCCCGGATAAAATGCCGCAACTTTACCGGATGCAATCAAATGCAGCGCCGTCATGGGCTGACCATACTCATAAACCTTTGTTCCTGCTTTTAACATCGTTCCTGCCATAATCCACCTCTTGCTTACATTGATTCCTGTGGGCCTAACTGCCACAGCATTTTGCTTTCCTACAACATTATACATCATTGTAAGATATTTTTCCATGCTTTTTATTAATCAGCAGTAGCAAGTTTTCTCTTCTTTTTCTCCGGCAGTTCCTCCCACATCTCCATTACCATCTGCTGAAGCTTTTCCCTATCATCCAAAATCGTACAGGGAAGCATCTCCTTCGTTCCCTCATAGGGCAGTTCGGGTTCACTGTCCGGCATATATTTTTTACTAGTTTTTGTTATTTTAACCAGCAGCTCTCCGGAACCGTATATCCCTCCAAAAATTCTTTCATTGTAGTAAAAGATGTAACCTCCCATCATGGGAATATTCCTCACTCCTGAGAGTCCGGAAAGCTGATCCATTACATATTCCATCATCCGCTTGTTTTGTTCTTTACCCATATCCTTCACGCTCTCCTTATCGGATGTCTGATTACTGTTTTGAGTTTTTCAGGTGCAACCCTTCTGGCATCACTGAGATAAATTTCATGGTGTTTACGCAGTTCTGTAATATCCAGCATATAGCCCTGCTGCTCCATATATTCGTGCATCAGCGCAATGGTGGCAGGTTCATCATCATAAGCGCCGATATGCATACATTGTACGCACAATCCTTCCTCTATGGTCAGAAATTCCACTTTGGAAAAATCCTGCTTTTTCTTGGCTGTGGCTTCGGATATGGCCCATTTAAAATCATCCTCTGTCACAAAATCAGGAAGCCGGATGACGGATATCCATCGAAAATTTTCTTTGTGGGCATAATCAATGCCTTCCTCTCCTTCCTGCCACCAGAAGCCTTCCAAGGGCGGCACCACATAATCGAAATAGCCCTCTATCTTATGGCTTCCCATCTTACTCATCTTGATGGTAAATGCAATGGCATACAAAAGCCCAATGGAGGCTTTATATTCTCCGCCTTCCACATTAGGGTCCCCGCTGCCGCGCACCGCCAGATAATTCATCTTCGGAACCTTCACTATCTCCGGCTTTGCCTTTGGCATATAGAATTCTTTGTACTCTTTCTTATAGTCGAAAGCCACTCTCATCACTCCTTCCATAATCTTCGTTTTTCTTACATTTTCTCCACATAAATCTTTGTGATATCCTCTGCTATATGTCGAATCTGATCCCTCACACTCTTCGGTTCCAGCACCTCTGCCTTCGCCCCAAAAGTCAATATCCATGTGACAAGATTTTCCATATCGGTATAATCCGCGGTAAACAGAAGTCTTCCGTCCTCAGCCTCTGTAAAACATCCCGGTCCAAACTCCTCCACCAGCCTCCATTTTACATCCGGGGTGAACAATGCCTTAACCTTGATTCCGCCCGGAAATATCTTCTCATTGGATAAATCCGGAAGCGGAACATATCGATACACAAAAGACTCTTCCAACCGTTTCACCTGATCCATACGGTTCAGTTTAAACAGTCTGAATTCCTCTCCGGTTTCGCTCTTACAGTCTGTGCTCCTTTTTCGCCCCCACACATACCAGCTTGACCACCGGAACACAAGATAATACGGTTCAATCGTCCGTTCACTGTCCCCCGAAGGCGCATAGTATTTGAAATAAATAAGGTGGTGGTTTTCGATGGCGCTCTGAATCACTTCCATCTTGGGCACCAAAGAACTTTTATACCATGAGGACAGGTCTATCAGCATAAAATCCCTGCCGTTTATAAATTTCGATGAACCTGTCTGTATCTTTTCCATCAACTGACTGTAATATCTGCTGCCGCTCACACTATCCAGACTTCTGAGTCCCGCAAGAATCATCTGCATATCCTTTGAGGTTAAGAGAGTCCTGTCCATGCGGTATCCGTCCATAATGCTGATGCCGCCGCCTGCACCTTGCGCCGTCCGGATGGGAACCCCTGCCTTACAAAGGTCTTCAATATCTCTGTTTATGGTTCTCCTGGAAACCTCGAACCTCTCTGCCAGCTCCGGAGCTGTCGTCTGTTCTTTCTGCAGCAGAATTGACAAAATCCCTATTAACCGATCTATCTTCATCTGTATCACACTCCGTTTTTATGATAACAAGCCGAACACGACACCTGTGTGTCATGTTTAAAACATATTATAAATGATTCCGTTTATTTCTTACAGGTTTTTTTACAAAAATATGTAAATTTAAGATAACTACACAGAAAGAGGAGGCCGCCTCCGTGGCGCCTCCTCCTTATAAATTCGTTTTTCGGGCGTGAAGTTTTAGATTTTCTCAGGCGGTGTTTTAAAGAGGGGTGTTTACACACCCTCTTAGATGCCTAGAAAATCTCTTCGCGCTATTATCCTACCACATCGCTCATATTATAGAGACCGGCTCCCTTGCCCGCCAGAAATTTGGCTGCCTGCACGGCGCCCTTTGCAAACACGGCTTTGGAGTATGCCGTGTGGGAAAAGGTGATAACTTCATCCTCCCCTGCAAAAATGACATCATGGTCTCCTACAATGGTGCCTCCCCGCACTGCGCTGATGCCGATTTCTTTCTGCGGCCTTTTCTCTCTTCTTGCGCTTCGGTCATATACATATTCATATTCCCCGCCAAATTCCTCATTGATGGAATCCGCCAATGCAAGAGCAGTGCCGCTGGGAGCATCCACTTTCTGATTATGGTGTTTCTCCACAATTTCAACATCAAAGCCTGCCGGTACCAATATGCCGGAAGCTTCTTTTAATAATTTAAGCAACATATTGATGCCAAGGGACATATTGGCGGATTTTAAAACTGCCACCTTCGTGGATGCCTCTTTAACTTTCTCTAGCTGTTCCTGGGTAAGCCCCGTGGTGCAAAGCACACAGGGAAGCTTATGACTGACACAATAATCCAGCATTTTATCCACAGCAGCCGCTGCAGAAAAATCAATCAGACAATCCGCCTCTATATTACAATCGTCAATATTCGTAAATACGGGATAGGAATTATGTCCATCATCTTTGGCATCAATTCCCGCCGCCATCTGAGTCTCGGCATCTTCGGCAATCATCCTGCTGATGACCTGACCCATTTTTCCGTTACATCCATGCATAATAATCTTTGTCATTGTATCCTCTTTTCTGGGCTGATATCTTTACAAAATCCCATATGCCTTCATTGCCTTGGAAAGTCTCTCCGTATTGGCCTCCTCCATATCCGTAAGGGGCATCCTTAAAGTGCCGGAACATATTCCCATGAGACTTAAGGCTTTCTTTACGGGAATGGGATTTACTTCACAAAACAGGGCATCGCACAATTCCAAAGCTTCCAACTGCATCTTGCAGCTTCCCTCCGCATCTCCGTCAAAAAATTTCTGACAGATTTCATGGGTCTGTCTGGGAGCCACATTGGAAAGCACAGAGATAACGCCTCTTCCCCCCAGAGATAAAACAGGCACAATGTGGTCGTCATTACCGGAGTAAATATCCACATAACCATGGGACAGCGCCGCCAAATGGGCTATCTGGGCGATATTGCCGCTTGCCTCCTTGACGCCCACAATATTGTCCACATCCTTGCAGAGCTTTACCACTGTCTCAGGCAGAATATTGCAGCCTGTGCGGCTGGGTACATTGTACAGGATAATAGGTACTTTTACGGATTCGGCAATGGTCTTAAAATGAGCATACAGTCCCTTCTGGGTTGCTTTATTGTAATAGGGTGACACTACCAAAAGACCATCCACTCCGTATTTTTCCGCTTCCGTGGAAAGATACACCGCCGTCTCGGTACAGTTGGAACCCGTACCTGCGATTACGGGGATTCTTCCATTTACCGCTTCCACACAATATTTGATAGTTTCCAAATGCTCCTCGTGGGTCAGCGTAGACGCCTCGCCAGTGGTGCCGCATACAATGATGGCATCCGTACCGTTTTCAATCTGAAACTCAATCAGCTTGCCAAAACTTTCATAATCCACAGCGCCATTTTCTTTCATAGGTGTAACGATTGCTACTCCCGCTCCTTTAAAAACTGCCATTTCTTTTCCTCCATTCCGCCCGTTCAGGCTTTTGCGCAGCTTGTGCTGCATTTGTCCAAAGAAGAATAGAAACGCCGGCACTATAAGCGCCGGCGAATGATATACACACGATATCCTCATGATAGCGCCCCATCTATTACTAGATGACAGTCATAGAGTTCTTAACCCTATGCCCAAGAAGAAATTTGCAGATTATCTCCTCTTTCGGCGTCTTCCCCTTTCTTTTTCCCTCATCTGCGTCTGCCGCATCCGAAAAAATACTCTTGAAACACGCAACCTCTATCTTCTTTATTTAGTTGTATCATAACATCTTACAACGGGTCTGTCAATGAGTTTATTCCCACACTTTAAACTTTACCGTCTCAATTTTTGAAACTTCATCCGCCAATATGCAGATTTCATCCTTTAAATGAATGCCCGTCAGAATCACGCTGGTCTCATTGCGGCATTCCAATATGGACTTCAAATCTTCCACTGAAATAATGTCATTTTCCACAAGCCCCAATACTTCGTCCAGAATCAAAAGATCGCATTCTCCGGTTGCAAGTACTTTTTTGGCAAAACCGATTCCATTTTTGATATTTATGATTTCATCCTGCTTCTTTTCCTCAGACAGTTCTTCAAAAGTCTCATCCGATTTTTCAAAGTGGAACACCTTGATTTCCGGCTCCATTCTCCGCAGAAAATCGGAATCCCCCAAACCTTTTCCTTTTAAAAACTGTATAATTACCACTCTTTTGCCTTCAATGGCTGCCTGAACAGCTCTACCCAAAGCGGCAGGCGATTTTCCTCTGCCGTCCCCGGTATAAATGTAAATCATTCCTTTTTCCATAAGCTACCTCTTGTACTGCATACAATGGAATCATTATAACACATCTTCCATATTTTGGCAACTTTCCATTCCTTCACTGACGATTTCCAATTTACTTACGGACACCTCAAAGGCCACGCGCTTTTCCACATGTTCCTCATCCAGCTTTTTCATGTATTCCCGGCTCTGGATCCTGCCCCACACGGCGCAGCGCTCTCCCACTTTGAAATTGTTGGCATAGCGTGCATTACGCCCCCAACAGATGCAGGGTATGTAATCCGATTTCCCATAAGGACGGTTCACTGCCAGAAGCAAATCCGCAATTTCCCTGCCAAGGGGCGTTTTCCGGTATATGGGCTCCTTGCAGATATAGCCGTCCAGAAAAATCTGATTGGTCTTGGAGCTTTCCTCCAGCTCCTCTATAAATTCCAATTCTCTCGCAAAAACCGATAAAACCAGCCTGTTCTTCCTCTCCTCATGACGATTGTAGGAACGAAACTGGCCGTTTACACAAATCAACATCCCTATATAATCAGCGGATACATCCATAAGCCGCTCCGATACCATCACCGGAATGATATCATAGCTTTCGCTCAGCCGCTTTACCCGCACATCCACCATATAGAATCCTTCCCCAAAAATTTCGTGGCTAAAGGAAAATTCACTTACTACCTCTCCCATAACCGTTACCTGATTGTTTTCAATTACCTTATCTGTCATTCTTGTTCTCCCTTCTTACACTTTAAGATTTTTTCCGGTAAATAACTTGTAATGCACTACTATTTATACTATATTTTCGCCAAAAATAGTACCAAATTTCATCGCGCAAACCGCCAATTTCCGCACACTTTGACCGTTTTTCGATGTTTTTCTGACTTTTCCACGCTTTTTCTGACTCATTAAATACACTCTTTTAATACGCTCTTTTTTGCTTGCACCCTGCAAAAAATAGTGCTATACTGTAACAGTTTGAGTGTTTTGTATAAAAAATTAATCGACAAAATCTGCATGGATAGAAAAGTTTGTGCAGTATCACAAGCAGAACTTGTGATGTACAGAAATATAGAAATGAGGATGTTTATGAAGCAGACAAGAGAAGATATCAGAAATGTTGCAATTATCGCCCATGTTGACCACGGCAAAACCACTCTGGTGGATGAACTGTTAAAACAAAGCGGGGTATTCCGCGCCGGGCAGGAAGTAGCGGAGCGGGTTATGGACTCCAACGACATTGAGAGGGAGCGGGGCATTACCATTTTGTCTAAAAATACTGCTGTAACCTATAAGAACACCAAAATCAACATTATTGACACCCCAGGACACGCTGATTTCGGCGGCGAGGTAGAGCGGGTGCTGAAAATGGTAAATGGCGTGATTCTGGTGGTGGATGCCTTTGAGGGCGCCATGCCCCAGACCAAGTTCGTTCTGAGAAAAGCCTTGGAACTGAAACTGCCTGTCATCGTATGTATCAACAAAATCGACCGTCCCGAAGCAAGACCAAACGAGGTGGTGGATGAGGTGCTGGAGCTGTTCCTTGAGCTGGATGCCGATGACTCTCAATTGGACTGCCCCTTTGTCTTTGCATCCGCCAAGACTGGTACCGCTTCTCTGGAAGCTGACCGGCCCGGAACCGACATGGAACCTCTGTTTGAAACCATTGTGAACTATATCCCTGCGCCGGAGGGAGACCCTGAGGCAGGTACACAGGTGCTTATCAGCACCATTGACTATAACGAATATGTGGGACGCATCGGTGTCGGCAAGGTGGACAACGGCATCATCAAGGTAAATCAGGAAGTAGTCATCTGTAACCACCATGAACCGAATAAGCAGGTCAAGGTGAAGGTCAGCAAACTGTATGAATTTGACGGTTTGAACAAAGTGGAAATAAAGGAAGCCGGCATCGGTTCCATTGTTGCAATTTCCGGCATAGCGGATATCCACATCGGAGATACCCTCTGCTCCCCCGAAAATATCGTACCCATTCCTTTCCAGAAAATCAGCGAACCCACCATTTCCATGGAATTTATGGTAAATGACTCTCCCTTAGCCGGTCTGGAAGGCAAATATGTTACCAGCCGCCATATCAGGGACAGGCTCTTTAGGGAATTGAACACGGATGTATCCTTAAGGGTGGAGGAAACAGACTCTCCCGATCGCTTTAAGGTGTCCGGCAGGGGCGAGCTGCATCTGTCCGTATTAATCGAAAATATGCGCCGGGAAGGCTTTGAATTTGCAGTAAGTAAAGCGGAAGTACTCTATCATACCGATGAAGACGGGAAAAAAACGGAACCTATGGAGCTTGCCTATATTGATGTGCCAAACGAGTTTACCGGCGCCGTTATTGAAAAGCTGGGACAGAGAAAGGGAGAACTGCGCAATATGGAAAATATCTCCGGCGGCACATACACCCGTCTGGAGTTCTCCATTCCCGCCAGAGGCCTGATTGGCTATCGGGGAGAGTTTCTGACAGACACTAAGGGAAACGGCATTTTAAATACGGTCTTTGACGATTACGCTCCTTACAAAGGCGATATTCAATACCGCAAACAGGGCTCCCTGATTGCCTTTGAGGCAGGGGAATCCATCACCTATGGACTTTTCAATGCACAGGAGCGGGGAATCCTTTTCATCGGTCCCGGCGAAAAAGTGTACTCCGGCATGGTGGTAGGCCAGACCGGCAAAGCGGAAGATATCGAAATCAATGTCTGCAAGAAGAAGCAGTTGACCAACACCCGCTCTTCCAGCGCTGACGAAGCTCTGAGACTGACACCGCCCAAGATTCTGTCTCTGGAACAGGCCCTTGATTTTATCGACACGGACGAGTTGTTGGAGGTCACTCCCACCAATCTCCGCATCCGCAAAAAGATTCTTGACCCCACCCTTAGAAAGCGGGCGGCTATCAACAAGAAATAGAAATAGTTTACTTTGTGAACTGTTTCTAATTCGTGGAAAGCTTTGATTTACACAGGAGAAGGAAGTTTACTATGTGAACTTTCTTCTCCTGTCCTATATTCTGTATCATTTTTTATTTGTGTTTCATTGTCTTTTTGAGATAACAGAATCAATTAAACCATATTCTAATGCTTCATCTGCACTCATAAAATTATCTCTGTCCGTATCTCTTTCAATTTCCTTAATGTTACGCCCTGTATTCTCTGCCAAAATGCGATTTAATCTTTGCTTGTTTTTTTGTATATGGTCCGACATTATTCGTATATCACTAGCTTGCCCTTGAATACCATTACCATGTATAGCTGGCTGATGTATCATGATTTCAGAATTGGCTAATGCCATACGTTTTCCATGTGCGCCGCCCGCTAACAAAAATGCTCCAAAACTCGCTGCAAGTCCTACACATATCGTTGAAACATCACATTTGATATATTGCATAGTGTCATAAATTGCAAATCCGGCTGTTACAGAACCACCAGGACTGTTAATATATAATTGGATATCTTTATCAGGGTCTTGTGCTTCTAAAAAAAGCATTTGTGCTATGATTAAACTAGCGGAAGTATCACTGACTTCTTCTCCTAAAAAAACAATTCTATCGGATAGTAACCGTGAAAAAATATCATAGCTTCTTTCTCCACGGCTAGTTTGTTCAACAACATAAGGAATCGTACTCATGCCGCAATCTCCTTAATTTCTGCAATAAATTTATAGTATTTAGGAATACAAGAATAGCACATGGAAATTCTGTTTTGTTTTGGCATAAAGACTCCAATATCCCTATAAATTTTAGGTGGATATAGATATACTTGTTTAAAGGCAAATGAAAATGATTGTTGCGTATCGTATCCTGCTTCATAGGCAATTTGAATTATCTTTTTATCTGTCTTAACCAGCTTTTCAGCAGCAACAGTAAGCCTACGGTTTTGTAAATATTTATAAATGGTAATCCCTGTATGCTCTGTAAAAATACGATTAAGATGAAATTTGGAATAACCAATATTTTTTGATATATTATCTAAGTTGATTTCTTTCTCTAAATTTCTCTCAATGTAATCTATGACTTTTTTTACAACTTCTTTTTGGTCTTTCATTGTATATCCTCCTTGCACTCCTAACTATTATAGCAAGTTTAGATATATATGTCTTAATAAAAAGTGCTATTTTGATACCAGATTTTAATAATTATCACCAAAAAGCAGCCTGCATTTTACAGACTGCTTAATCTCCTGCTCTTTACGGTCTAATCATCTCTTCAATAAAAATCCCATACCCTCTGGTGGGGTCCTGCACCAACACATGAGTGACGGCCCCTATGAATTTACCCTTCTGTATAATGGGACTGCCGGACATACCCTGAATGATTCCTCCGGTCAGCTCCAAAAGCTCCGGGTCTGTCACCGTCAGTTCAATTCCCCTGTTGACATTGTCATGATCCAAATGAATTGCCGTAATTTCTATATCATAATATTTTGTATCTCCGTTTATCGTACAGAGGATTTGGGCTGCGCCTTTTTCAATCTCTTGTTTGAATCCAATGGGCAGCGCTTCATTGACAGCCAGCTTTTTGCCTTTTTGATTACAGTTCCCATAAATTCCCTTAATACTGTTTCCTGTGATATCTCCCAAAATCCTCTCGTCCGAATAAATAATTCTGCCTGTCATTTCTCCCGGATTACCCGCTACCCCTCTGCGCAGGGATACAATCTCCGTTTGATACAGGGTTCCGTCATGAATATTCATCAATGTACTAGTGTCCAAATCGTTGATGCCATGACCCAACGCCCCGAAATTTCCCTGACTGTCCATATAGGTCATAGTGCCCACGCCCTGCGCATTATCTCTTATCCAGACTCCGATTTTATAGACGCCGTTTTGGTCTTTTGCCGGGGTGACTTTCTGCTCTATCAGCTCTCCGTCCCTTTCCACGGTCAGTATCACTTCCTTGCCGCCGCTATCCTTAATCTTCTTGATAAATTCCTCTTTTTCTGTGACGCGGACTCCGTCTATTTTTCTGATATAGTCACCCGATTTTAAAATGTACTTTGCCGGAGAATTCTGTACGCCATCCTGTCCGGCAAACTCTCCAACGCCGATGACCAAAATGCCGTCTGTCTTCATATAAATCCCTACAGGTATACCCACAGGTATCAGTTCCTCATCCTCAACCACCTGAATTTCCATCTGCTTAAAGGGCACAATCCCAAAAAGCTTTACCTGTAACTGATATTTATCTTCCTCTCCCATACGCAGGGTAACAGGACGATTTAAATCAATGGTCACGGCATCTTTTGGAACATTACTTTCCCCCTGGACACTGACTCCTATAACTTCTGCTTTTGCCGGTACTTTTAAATTTAACTCCTGCTCTTCCCCCGCCCTCATATAAATATAGGAGGGTATGCTGCGGTCCAAAGAATAATAGCCCATGCTCGCAAGCAGCACACATGCCACAGCAAGGATACCGCACAGACATGCCCTGTAAATGCGGTATTTTCTCATCTGCCGTTTCCAATTGGCAATAAAAATAACGGCATCCTCACCGGACTGTTTCTTTATATCATCTCCAATACTGCCTTTTTGACCTTCCTTTTTCCTGTCTTCCCAGATTCCCATACAGCTTCCTCATTCTTTCCTTATATATTTCAAATTGGCATGATAATTGCAAGTCTCTTTCTTATGCCTGACCAAACAAAAAATGCCATATACTAAAATTCTTCCTACGGATTCTAGTATGTAGCATTTTCTTATTTTTAATTATGGGAAAATCAAAATATTTTGAAAGGTTTTGGCATTTTAACTGAATTCATCAATACCATCGCCGTCCGCAGCCTGTCAATAGAAGAATCTGTAGGACACAAACTGCCAGAATAAGGCTTCTCTTTTCATTTTTTGACAGGTAACTTCTCATAGCGAGATTTCTCCTCCTGTTTATATGCAACCGCCTGATTATGCATTTCTCTCGCGTTTTCAAGGGCTGCCTCCGTAAGCGCATCGCTTCCCAAAAGTCTGGCAAGCTCCGCAAGACTTTCCTCTCCTTCCACTTGATAAATATCCGTGATGGTACTGTCGTCCGTACTGCTCTTTTCAATCACAAAATGGGTATCCGCCATTGCCGCAATCTGAGGCAGATGGGTGATGCAGATGACCTGATGGGCTCCTGCCACTCTGCTTAACTGCTCCGATACCCGCCATGCGGTGCGGCCGCTGATGCCTGCGTCAATCTCGTCAAAAATCAAAGTGTCTATACTATCCTTACCTGAGAGAACGGTTTTTATGGCAAGCATGACGCGGGAAAGTTCACCTCCGCTTGCCACTTGGCTTAAGGGCTTTAGCGCCTCTCCGGGGTTGGTGGAAATTAAAAATTCCACCTCATCATAACCGTTTTGAGTAATCTGCTGCCCCGGTCTCACGGCAATCTCAAATTCCACTGTAAGAAAATTTAAATTGACCAATGCCTCTTTTAATAAAATCGTAAGTTTCTCCGCGTTCTTTCGTCTGATTTCTGACAGTTTTTCGCACGCCGCCTCCAACTCCTTCTCCGCCTCTTCAAGCTGTGCATTGAGTTTGTCAATATATGCCTCATAATCAGAGAGCTTCTCTAAAAGCTGCTGTCTGGACTCTCCGTAAGCCAGAACCTCTTCTATGGTATTTCCATATTTTCCCTTTAAACGATTAATCGTATTCAGTCTTTCTTCCGTGCGTTCAAAATCTTCCCCGTCAAACTCACAGCTTTCCATATAATCCGCCACATCCCGATTGTAATCCGCCAGAAGATTATCCGCCTCCGTGAGCTGTCTTTCCAATTCTTCCAGCTTTTCATCATAGGCGGAAACGCTCCTTAAGGCCCGCAGGGCATGGCTTAAGGCGCTGCTTGCGCCGCTCTGGGCGTCGCTTCCCGTATATTGATAGCTCTCTGAAAGAGCTTCCATAATCTTTCTGCTGTTTGCCATAATGCGGTACTGTTTCTCCAGCTTTTCATCCTCTCCGGATACCAGCTGCGCCTCCGCAATCTCTCTGTACTCAAACTCCGCAAGAGATTGTTCCTTTTCCTTTGAAGCTTCATCCATGGATTCTTCCTCAAGGGTGCGTCTTAGTTCCCTGCTGCGGCTCCAAAGCTTTACCACTGCCTCCTGTGCCTTTTCTGCAGGGTCCCCACAGTAAGCATCCAAAATCTCCATGTGCTTCTTTTTGTGTAAAAGCGACTGATGCTCATGCTGACCGTGAATGTCAATCAGCGCCTCCGCCAACTCCTTTACCTGCTTCGCCGTAACCGTCTCTCCGTTGATTTTGCAGATGCTCTTTCCTGCCTGCAGCTTTCGGCTGATAATAACGGTTCCGTCCTCTTCCTCTGAAAGCTCCATACTTTTTAATTTTTCTGACACCTTCTCGCTTTTATCAGAAAATATCAGCTCCACATAAGCGCTTTCTGCGCCCTGCCGCAGCATTTCCTTTTCAAATTTGCCTCCTAGCGCCAGATTCACGGAGCCAATGAGCAGTGATTTCCCCGCACCGGTTTCTCCTGTCAAAATATTGAGACCGGAGCCGAACTCCACCTCCGTTTCCTCCATCAATGCCAGATTCTTTACTCTTAGACTTTGTAACATATTTTCTCTCCTTATGTACCTTCTCCGATATCTGTGCCGCTGTCTGCCCGGACAGCCTGATTTTACGGTACATAATTGTAGACATTGCTTAAATCATTTCATTTCTCAATCATTGCATGAATTTTATCCATCAGCTTTTTGGTTTCTTCCACCGTGCGCACCGCCACCATAATAGTGTCGTCCCCGGCAATGCAGCCCACCACCTCCGGAAATTTCAAAGCGTCAATGGCTGCCGCTGCCGCCATTGCCATTCCCGATACGGTTTTTATCACCAGAATATTCTGCGCCATATCCATGGAAGAAAATCCGTCTCGCAGCGCCCTGCTGTATCTGTCCTCCAAAAAACGGTCATCCTGCTTCAGAACAACATATTTCTGCCTGTCTTCACCCACGGAAACCTTGGAAAGCTTAAGCTCTCTGATATCTCTGGATACGGTGGCCTGAGTCACATTAAAGCCCTCCTTCTTTAAGCGCTCCACCAAATCTTCCTGAGTCTCCACCTGACAAGTTTCAATAATTTCAATAATTTTCTGCTGCCTGAGTTTCTTCATGCCTTTTTCCCCAAAAATTCTTCTCACACTACCATTCTTTCATCTTCCGGTTCAGTACCTCCAAGAAGCTTACCTGATTCAACTGCAAAAATTCTGTGGTCTTCTCCGACTGCACAATGCGGATACGGTCTCCTGTGCGCATGGCAATCTTATGGCTCCCGTCAAAGTTTGCCTCCACATCCTGAGACATCGTTCCCCTAATGGGCGGAATCTCTATTTCTATCACATCCTCGGGGGACAGAATAATGCTCCTCTGGTTTAAAGAATGAGGACAGATGGGAGTCATGGTAAGGATTCTCGCTCTGGGCTCCACCAAAGGTCCGCCTGCGGACAGATTATAGCCCGTAGAACCGGTGGGAGTGGTGACAATCATACCGTCCGCCTTGTAATCATGCAGAAACTGCCCATTGACATAAATATTAAAATGGATAATCTGCAGGGAGCCGCTTCTGGAAATGACAATATCATTCAATGCCCAGCCCTCATCCTCCGTCCTGTCTTCAAAAAACACTTTGCCGTTTAACATCATGCGGCTTTCCTGCTCATAGTTCCCTGCCATCAGTCTGTCCAACGCTTCTTCTAAATCCTCCGGCTCAATTTCCGTCATATAGCCTAAAGTGCCAAGATTCACGCCGATAATGGGGATATGTAATTTCTTGGTCTCTCTCGCTGCCTGAAGTACTGTACCGTCTCCGCCCAGCACCAAAATACAGTCCACATCCTGCGGAATATTCTTCGCTTCCTCACTCTCCTCGCAGGTTTCAGCCTTCCAATCGGCTTCCTTCACCTTTAAGGTTACCTTCCCGCCTTTCCTCTCCAGATGACTGACCACACGATTTGTAACACTCAGATTTTTGTCTTTGTACTTGTTGGAATAAATCAAAAAATGTCTCATATACCTTCTCCCTTCCCTGTATTTAACGTATGAGAATTTTTTACAGTTGTTTCTATCATTTGCTCCCAATCATCCCTATAAGAAAGTCCGCTTTTTTCTTCTACAATCTGCTTAAGCTGCATCTCCGCCTCATGTTCCGTCAAACTTAACTCTTCCTCCGGCAAATCCCTTCTCTTTTTGATGTGCAGCAAATATTCAATATTTCCCTCCGGTCCCTTTATGGGTGAATAATCCAGATGAAGTACCTCAAATCCGATGCTGTCAGCAAAGTCAATCACCTTGTGAATAACCTCTTCATGGACTTTCATATCCCTCACCACACCGTTTTTTCCTACTTTTTCTCTGCCTGCCTCAAACTGAGGCTTAATCAGGCACACTATCTGCCCTTCCTCCCTTAACAGATTTCGGGCAGGAATTAAAATCTTAGTCAACGAAATAAAAGAAACATCCACGCTGGCAAAATCCAAATCATCTGCTATCTCTTCTCTGGTCAAATATCTGAAATTCGTCTGTTCCATGCAGACGACTCTCTCATCGTTTCTAAGCTTCCACGCAAGCTGTCCATGTCCCACATCCACGGCATAGACCTTGGCTGCATCATTTTGCAGCATACAATCCGTAAAACCTCCTGTGGAGGCGCCTATATCCATACAGATACAGCCCTGCAGATTCATCTGCCATACCTCCATTGCTTTCTCCAGCTTCAGTCCTCCGCGGCTTACATACTTTAATGTACTTCCTCTTACCTCCAGCTGTTTGATTTTATCTATATCAAAACTAGTGCCTGCCTTATCTTCTTTCTGTCCATTCACATACACATTTCCGGACATAATAATGGCCTTTGCTTTTTCTCTGGAAGGAGCATATCCTCTTTCTACCAAAATGACATCCAACCGTTCCTTCATGCCAAAATCTCCAAAATACGCCCAATAACACTGTCTGCATCAATCTTTATTTCCTGCTTTAGAAGCTCCACATTACCATGTTCCACATAGGCATCGGGAATGTTGATATTCAAAATTTTATTCTTTTTCCCATGGCGGTTCATGCAGTCTAAGACTTTCTCTCCAAAGCCTCCGCTTGCCACGTTTTCCTCCATAGTTACGATTAATTCATGCTGTTCACAAGCCTCCAAAACCGCTTCTTCGTCAATCGGCTTTATAAATCGGCCATTGACAAGACTTACCTCATAGCCCTTCTCCTTTAAACCGTCCCTGACAGCCTCCGCCGTCTTTACCATGCTGCCTACTGCGAACAGGGCAATTTCCTTCTCCCTGTAAATCCACTCCGCCCTGCCAAGTTCAACGGGCGCCCGATGCTCCTTTAAACCTGCATAGGCATTCCCCCTAGGATACCTGATGGCGATGGGCGCTTCCAATTTTACCGCAAATTTCAGCATATCGGACAATTCCCACTTATTCTTGGGGGCACAGATATGCATATTGGGAATCCCCGAAAGATATGTAAAATCAAAGATACCCTGATGGGTCTCCCCATCGCTTCCCACAAGTCCTGCCCTGTCTATGGCGAATATCACCGGAAGATTCTGAATGCATACATCGTGCAGAATCTGGTCGTACGCCCTCTGTAAAAAGGAAGAATACACCGCTACAATGGGTTTCAGTCCTCCCGCCGCAAGCCCTGCTGCAAAGGTAACGGCATGCTCTTCCGCAATTCCCACATCAAAAAACCTTTCCGGATACATATTGCGAAAGCGTCTCAGCCCTGTTCCGTCAGGCATCGCCGCCGTGATTGCCACAATTCTTTCGTCACGCTGTCCTAACTTGCACATCACAGTGGAAAAAATATCCGTGTAATTTGCCACCGTCCTGGGATGGGAAGGAAGCCCCGTCTCAATGTCAAAGGGTTCTGCCCCATGGAATCTGGCAGGATGACGCTCTGCAGGTCCATAGCCCTTTCCCTTGTGGGTCATGGCGTGAATCAACACTGCCCCCTTGACCCTCTTTGCCACCTGCAATAATTTGGTCAGTTCTTCAATATTGTGCCCGTCCACAGGTCCCAGATAAGTGATTCCCATATCCTCAAAAAACATCCCCGGTATCACCAGCTGCTTAAAACTGCTCTTAACCTTACGGATGCGGTTGACCATATTGTCCCCTCTGGGCGTTCCCTTTAAGGCATTGTACACACCGCCTTTTAAGTCCAGATAACTGCTGGCAGTGCGGATATTATTCAGGTATTTGGACATCCCACCCACATTCTCGGAGATGGACATATTATTGTCGTTTAAAATAATAATAAAATTAGTTTCCAGCTTTGATGCATTGTTGAGCGCCTCATAAGCCATTCCCCCTGTGAGGGAACCGTCGCCGATTACGGAAACTACTGTATTGTTTTCCTCCTTGATATCTCTTGCCTTCACAAGCCCCAGCCCTGCGGAAATGGAAGTGGAACTGTGTCCTGTGTCAAAGGCGTCAAAATTGCTCTCTTTACGTTTGGGAAATCCGCTCATGCCATGAAATTGGCGCAGACAATCGAATCCGTCCTTTCGACCGCTCAGAAGCTTATGGGTGTAGGACTGATGCCCCACATCCCAGATAATCTTATCCTCCGGCAGATTCAGAGACAAATGAAGCGCCATGGTAAGCTCCACTGCACCCAGATTGGAGCCCAGATGACCTCCCGTAACACTGATTTTCTCTATGAGAAACTGTCTGATTTCCTCTGCCAGTGCTTCATAATTCGCCTTGTCAATCTTCTTTATATCATTTGGATTTTCAATCTGTTCTAAAAACATATGATTTCCTCTCGTTCTTCTGGTCATGCCGCTTTAACGCCACAAACTATTTGAGGCGATGAATCAATGCTAAAATCAATTGTTTTAAGAAATCATGGTTCCCCTCAAAGCCTTCCAATATCCTTACGGCCTCCTCGGAAAGCTCTCGTACATCTCTCTTGGACTGCTCCATACCGTTTATCGTCACATAGGTCTGTTTATTATTCTGCGCATCTCTTCCAGTCATTTTGCCAAGCTCTCTGCTGTCCCCCAGCACATCCAGAATATCATCCTGAATCTGGAAAGCAATTCCCACATTATAGGCACATTTTTCCATTGCGGCAATCTCTGCATCAGTTCCTCCCGCAAGAATGGCTCCCGCCATCATTGCCGCCTGTATCAATGCTGCGGTCTTGTTTTCATGGATAAAGAGCAGCTGCTCTTTCGCAAGGGGCTCCTTTTTCCCTTCCGCTTCAATATCCGCAGCCTGTCCGCCAATCATGCCATATGCTCCGGCTTTGCGCGCCAGCACCGACAATGCCCTTGCAATTTTAGAATACTCATTAGCTGACACATCCGGCAGAGAAAAAGCAGACAGCGCCGTTTCAAAAGCATAATTAAGCAGACCATCCCCTGCGAGGATTCCCATGGCATCTCCATAGACCTTCCATGTAGTCTTTTGCCCCCTGCGGTACTCATCATTATCCATGGCAGGCAAATCGTCATGCACTAAAGAGTATGTGTGAATCATCTCAATAGCAGCCATAAAGGGCTCCACAACATTGCCGCTTCCCCCAAACATCTCGTAAGTTTCCTGCATCAGCATGGGGCGCAGGCGTTTTCCGCCCGCCATAAGACTGTAATTCATTGCCTCAAAGACCGTTTTCTGATACCCTTCCTCTTTTAGTACATATCTTTTCAAAATCTCTTCTATTCCTATTGCCTTTTCCTGCAAAAGTCTTTGAAATTCCTGTTCTTCCATCATGAGTCACCATACCTTTCTTACTTTCGATACCGCTTGCGCAGCTAACTTTCTGCCTCTTACAATTCCTCCAGACTGCCATCCTGTGTCAGCTTAAGTACCTGCTTTTCCACACGGTCTATCTGATCATTACAGGTCTTTAAAACAGTCATTCCCTCGCTGTATGCCTTAAATGCATCCTCTAGTGAAATATCTTCTGATTCCAACTGTTCTATGGTCTCTTCCAACTTGGCAAAATTTTCTTCCAGACTTGGCTGTTTAGACTTTTTTGACTGTTTGGACTTCTGTGTAATATCACTCATCGGTTCTCTCCCTTTCTAACTCTGTCACCTCTGCATAAATAATACCATCACTGACTCTTATTTTTACTGACTGTCCCTCTTCCACCTGCTTCACAGAGCGAATGTTTTTTCCTTTGGTATCTTCCACATAAGAAAATCCGCTGTTCAGTTTCTGTATGGGTGACAAACCCTTCATCCGTTCCATATATAGGGAAAATTCCTGCCTTTTATGTAAAAGCACTTCCTGCATTCGCTTCTGTAAACGTTCTTCCAACTGTACACACTGCATTTTCCTTTCCCTGATACGGTTTGCAGGACTTAGGTATTTAAGCTGCATCTCATACTGTCTGATATGCTCCCTGCCTGACTGCAGATGCCTTCTCATCAATTTCTCCATACCGTTTCGATAGGCTTCCAGACTATCCAGAATATCCCTTATATCCGTCACCGCAAGTTCGGCAGCGGCCGAAGGCGTCGGAGCTCGCAAATCCGATACAAAGTCAATAATGGTGGTATCCGTCTCATGCCCTACGGCAGAGATAATGGGAATAGAACAATCAAATACCGCCTGTGCCACTTCTCTTTCATTAAATGCCCATAAATCTTCTATGGAACCGCCGCCGCGGCCCACAATCATCACATCCACGCCATGCCTCTCCAAGGCATGTATTCCTCTTACTATGCTTTCCACTGCCGCCTCCCCCTGCACAATGGCAGGATAGAGGATAATCTGCACATAAGGATTCCTGCGGGAAACAATCTGAATAATATCCCTCACTGCGGCGCCGGTATCTGCCGTAACCACACCTAAAGTCTTTATAAATCTGGGAATGGGCTGTTTGTACTCCTGTGCAAACATACCCTCTTCCTCTAGCTCTCTCTTTAACTGTTCATACTTTTCATAGAGAAGACCAGCCCCATCTAACACAATCTGTTTCGCATAGAGCTGGTATTTCCCATCCCGCTCATACACATCAACAGTGCCTCCCACAATGACCTGCTGACCTTCGCAGAGCCGGAAGCCAAGTCCCTGCCTGTTTCCGGCAAACATCACACAATTTAAAACTCCCTTTGAATCCTTCAACGTAAAATAAATATGTCCAGAGGAATGGTATTTGCAATTGCTGACCTCTCCCTTGACGAAAAGCGCTTGTAACAAATAATCCTGCGTGAACATATTTTTGATATAGGAATTCAGTTGACCTACTGTATAAACACTCCGAATTTCAATCACCCAGCTTTGCAATCTTGGCGAGAATCGCATTTACGAATCCGCCTGAATTCTCTTGTCCATACTGCTTTGCAATCTCCACTGCCTCATTGATGGCAACACTGCCCGGGATATCCTCATCAAAAAGGAGTTCATATACGGCAAGCCTCAGGATGGCGACTTCCACCTTGCCCATTCTGGTAATGTCCCACCCTTCGGCATGTTGATTAATCAACCCGTCTATCTCAGAAAGCTTCTCCAATATCTTTTGATATTTACCCTCAATGTATGCTGCATCCTTCTCAGACCTTACGCTTTCGCCGTCCTCCAAAAACAGTTGTACCTGCTCCGGCATGTCCGTAATATCATTAAACTCTATTCGGAAAAGGAGTTTGAAAATCTGCTCTCGTAACTCATGTCTTCCCATGTCCTGCGTATTCCTTTTCGCTCATCCTTTTTTCATGATAATGCCTGCAATGCGGATATTGACATCACTGCAGGTAAGCCCTGTCATGTTTTCAATGGCGCTCCTTACTTTATTCTGTACCAGCTGGCAGGTAGAAAGGATATTGTAACCATACTCCATGGTCACGGTCAAATCCACGGTAACATTATTCTCAAGCACAACCACCCGAACGCCCTTTGTCAGCTTCTTCATGCCTACTTTGCTCATGAGCTCATTGGTGATATTGCCTGCCATAGAGCTGACACCGTCCACCTCAACAGCCGCAAGGGATGCAATCATTGCCACCACATCATCTGCAATCTGTACTGCGCCTACATTTTCCTCCTGCTTTAAAACAACTGCTTTCTTATCTATTTCTTTTTCCATGTTGAATCCTCCTTAAAATATATCAGTATCATTATAACATATAATCACATAATTTGTCACCATAAAAAGTCTTAACCTTTTCTATTGCATCCAAAATGTAAAAGATAACTGTTTCTCATTGCTGGCATAGGAAACCTGCTCCCCCGCAGTTTCCACATAGTCAAATATTTTCTGTTCCTCTATCAGTGCCTTTCTGATCTCCTGAAAACTCTTTTCGTCCCTGCATTTCATGGTCACATCCGCCCTCTGTTCTTCCTTTGCCCGGTCAAACAGATCTTTTAACTGCTCTTCATCATATCCGGAAAACAGCGCCTTCTCCTGCACATAATAATTATCCGTCTGGGCAGTGCATATCGGCATGGGTACAGAACCGCCCAAAATATGAGTGCGCAGAAGCTGCTCTGTATTCACGCAAAGATAATCATAGTTCACTGCATCCTCCAGATACATGGTCTCTCCCTCCCCCTGAATCTGATAGGAGGCATCCCCCCATGTAGTGTCCACATAATAATAATCCCCGTCCGCTTTTACCAGATTCCAGGAATGGGCTTCTCCCGTGTCCACGGTTCCCTGCACTAAAACGCACTCTATGCCCATTTTTAACAAAAGATATTGGGTTGCCTTGGCATAGCCCTGACACACGGACCTGTGGTTCACAAACACGGAATAAATATTCTGATTATCCTCCGCTCCTAAATCATATTCTGTATTTTCAATCAGAGTTTCATACACATATTTTATTTTATCATAATCGGAAACCCATTTGGGAGCCTCCAAAAGCAGCGCATCCGTCTCTTCCTCTATCCTGGCAAGCCGAAGTTTTACCTCATCCTCTTTCATGGTGTAATTCCCCGAAAAAGTGATAGCGGTAGTGCGAAGTCCCTTAAAATATTGATTATAAGAATAGCCCTTCACAAAGAAAATTTCAGGATGGTCAATCATGACACATTGGAAAATGCCGTCAATGCAAGTCTCATCCAGCCCTGCATCCAACCCTTCCTTCGACAGCTTCACATCCTTTCCCATATTGCCCAAAATGCTCTCTATATCCCGATACCAGATTTGTTCTGCCTCCGAAAGGCTGTCATAGGCAAAGTGTCCCGCCTCCGCCATGAGAAATCCTTCCGCTTCCTTAACCTCCTCGTTGGATATAGCATCCGATGGTACTTGTATTTTCAGCCGTTCTGAAAGGTTCTCCGCCTCCGACATTTTACCGTCCGTATATAATATACTCAACGGCATATCGATGCCGTTTGGCATATCGATGCCGTTTGGCAGCTCCTGCCATATCTCATTCCAGGAACTGCCCCTCATGAAAAAAATGCCCGCAAGAAGCAGAAGAATGCATAAGCTCTTCCTCACCTGATTCCTGCCGGCATTGTGAAATTCCTGAAAATCCTCTATCCTGTTATCATTCATCAATTTCTGCCAAACTCCGTAAGCACCAGCCCTTTGTTGCGATCTAATGTCATGCCCACACTCCATGCATTCACAAACAAAAGCAGCGGGTTGCCCTTCATGTCCTTCACCTTTTTCATATCAGAAGTACCAGTCAGCTTTTCCAAATCCACTTCTTCCTTATTTTCAATCCACCTGATATGCTCATAGGGCAGATTTTCCAACCGGATTTCCACATTGTACTCGTTTTCCAGACGATATTTCAGCACATCAAACTGCAAAACACCCACCACACCTACAATGATTTCCTCCATGCCGGTGTTGTACTCCTGAAAAATCTGGATGGCGCCCTCCTGAGCAATCTGTTCCACGCCTTTTACAAACTGCTTTCTCTTCATGGTATCCACCTGGCGCACCCTTGCAAAATGCTCCGGTGCAAATGTGGGAATTCCCTCATATTGAAACTTCTCCTTGGGTATACAGATTGTATCCCCGATGGAAAAGATTCCGGGGTCAAACACACCGATAATATCCCCCGCATAAGCCTCATCCAAGATTTTCCTCTCATCTGCCATAATCTGTTGGGGCTGGGAGAGACGCATCACCCTGTCGCCCTGCACATGACGCACTTCCATATTGGCATCAAATCTGCCGGAACAGATGCGCATAAACGCTACCCTGTCACGATGGGCTTTATTCATATTTGCCTGAATTTTAAAGACAAAGGCACTGAACTCATTTTCCGCCGGTTCAATGATTCCGATATCCGCCTTTCTGGGCAGGGGTGTTGTAGTCATATTCAAAAAATGCTGTAAAAATATCTCCACTCCAAAGTTTGTCAGAGCAGAACCAAAACATACAGGAGTCAATTCTCCAGCTCTCACCTGCTCCAAATCAAACTCTGCGCTGGCGCCGTCAATCAGCTCAATCTCTTCAAGAAGCTTGTCTGCCGCCTCGCTGCCGATAAATTCCCGAAGTCTGGTTTCCTCCTGAAGGGGAATCTCCGTGGCTACCCCTTCCTTGGTTCCCTTTTCCGTATCAGAATAGCAAATCACACATTTCTTTTCTCTGTCATACACGCCCTTAAATCCCTTTCCTGAGCCGATGGGCCAGTTGAGGGGACAAGTTGCGATTCCAAGCTCCTTCTCAATTTCATCCAAAAGCTCAAAGGTGTCGTTAGCATCCCTGTCCATCTTATTGATAAAGGTAAAAATAGGAATCTTCCGCATCACACAGACCTTAAAAAGCTTTCTGGTCTGCGCCTCCACCCCTTTGCTTCCATCAATGACCATGACCGCAGAATCTGCCGCCATAAGGGTGCGGTAAGTGTCCTCCGAAAAGTCCTGATGCCCCGGCGTGTCAAGAATATTGATGCAGTATCCCCCATACTCAAATTGGAGTACCGAAGAGGTAACGGAAATTCCCCTCTCCTTCTCTATCTCCATCCAATCGGAGACCGCATGCCTTGCAGTTGCCTTTCCCTTGACACTTCCCGCCAGATTAATGGCGCCTCCATAAAGAAGAAATTTCTCTGTAAGAGTCGTCTTGCCCGCATCCGGGTGGGAAATAATGGCAAAAGTACGGCGGCGGTTGATTTCTTCTGTATAATTATTCAATGTTGTTTCCTCCATGATTCTAATATTTATCTCTTCGCACTAAGACCTCAGGCAGCAGACTTTCTCCCGCTGTCTCCGCCTTGATACCAAAATAATCAAGCACAGTTGCCCCTATGTCCGCAAAGGTTCTCCTTATTCCGAAATTATGGGGCATCACATAATGACCATACATAAGAAAAGGTACATATTCCCTTGTGTGATCCGTGGTGGCCATATAAGCAGGGTCACAGCCATGGTCAGCCGTAATCATAAGAATATCCTCTTCCCTTAGTTTTCCCAGAATCTCCGGCAGTTTTTCATCAAAATACATAAGCGCTTTGGCATAGCCGTCTACATCCCGCCTGTGCCCGTACAGCATATCATAATCCACCAGATTGACAAAACACAGCCCGCAAAAATCCTTGTCCAGATATTCAAGGGTGCGTTCAATCCCCTCTGCATTGCCGCCGGTATAAACCGATTCCGTAATGCCCTTTCCCGCAAAAATATCTTTGATTTTGCCCACGGCAATCACATCATTTCCGTTTTCCTTAAGCCGGTCCAGCATGGTAGCTTCAGGGGGCAGGATGGAGAAATCATGCCGTCTTTTCGTGCGGACATAGCTGCCGCTCTCCCCTGTAAAGGGGCGCGCAATCACCCTGCCCACGCCATGCTCTCCCACTAAAATTTCTCTGGCGATTCTGCAATATTCATAAAGCTGTTCCACAGGCACCACATCCTCATGGGCGGCAATCTGAAATACACTGTCTGCGGAAGTATAGACTATCAGCTTTCCCGTGCGCATATGCTCGTCCCCATATGCCTGAATCACCGCCGTGCCGGAATAAGGCTTGTTGCAAAGCACTTCCCGCCCTGCGGCAGCGCAAAACTGCTCCAATATCTCCTGGGGAAATCCCTCAGGATAAGTGGGCAGCGGCTTCGGAGACTGAATGCCCGCTATCTCCCAATGTCCTATGGTAGTATCTTTTCCCTTGGAACTCTCCGCCATGCGGGCGATAGCTGCCGAGGGTTTCCCAACCTCCGTGTCATGAATACCGCAGGATGCAGACAATTCCACCCCGTCAATCTTAAATAATCCCATCTCTTGCAGATTGGGCAGGGCAAAACCGGGACTTCCCGACACACTTCTTAACGTATTTACATGAATATCTCCATATTCCGCCGCATCCGGCATTTCTCCGATGCCAAAGCTGTCAAGTACAATCAAAAAAACTCTCTTCATAAGCAATATCCTTTTATTTCTGTAAAGCTGCAGCATTTGCCTAAGTGCGAAGGAAATCACTAAGCATGAGAAAAATCTCCAGCCAAGTGATTTCTATGATTCGCAGAGCAAATGAATTCCTTTTTATAATACCCTATTTTTACCCTATTGTATATATTTTTCATAAAATAATTTACATAACCGGCAAATCGTTTTTTCTACTGTGTCTCTACGGTGCTGATAATAATATTTTCCGCCGGAATGTCCGTCTTTCTGGTAACGATATCCTCTATCTGGGCTCTCTGTACATCGCTTAAGCTCTGGGCATTCACCACCACATCGACTCCGTCTCCTGCAATGCTGACCACCACATCCTTAAAGCCCTTTGCCTCTAACAGAATCTCTGCCGCCGCTTCTTTTTCTGCAATCTGAGTCATCTCAACCATGCTGTTTACGGCATCCTGCTTTTGTGTATCCGTAAGTCCGGCGCTATCGATAATATTCATGAGTGTTTCCTTATTTTTAGCTCTTGTCTGTTCCTTTAAAAGCTTTGCCTCGGAAAGAATCTCCACACCCGCAGAAGCCGTAAACACTGCTTCGCCCGGTATTTCTCCCTCGTTGGGCTTTGCCTCCGCCACCTGCATATCTGCATTCAGATAATTCTCAACAGCAATATCCGCTTCCGTATCCAGACTGTCGATTTCTAAAGGCTGCGGTGAAAGCAAATCTTCCTCCGACAAATCCAGCAGACCTTCTGTGGTATAATAATCTACTGTATTTGCCACATTCCCATCATTGACTGTCACAATTTCCTCTTCCAGATTGGTCCCCGCAAATTGCAAATATCCTGCAATCGCTATCATAATCGCAAGTGCGGTAATCATAAGCTGATTTTTCTTTACTAGACTTTTCACTGTACTCTCCCTTTTTGCGTTTTACTAGTTTATTGTATGAGCTTGTAAACCGATATATGCTAGTTTGTTTCCTGCATTTTTACTACCTTCACCTCATTGGCCTCCAAGTCAAAGAGCGCCTGAACAATCTCCGTGATATTTTTATCCACAGAGCCCTTTCCGGCTCCCTGAGCAACCACTACCACACCCTTCACCTTGGGAAACAGAGTTTTCACCACATAGGGCATACTCTCGTTTCCCGCCGTTTGAAAAACAGTGGATTCCCGCTCCTCTATCTGGGTGATAATCCTGCTGCCGCCCTCAGAGTCCGTCTCGTTTGTCTGGGAGCGGCTGTAACCGCTATCCTTCTCAATGACAATCTCTGGTGAACTGAACAAGGTTACCATGGCATGTACCTTACCCACCCCATAAGCACTAGCCAGAATTTCCTCCAACTCCCTCTCTAACTTTTTCCTGTACTCGTCCTCCGAAAAGCCCGTATATGTATATAGTTCCTCCCATGCTTCGGCGCTTTCCCCCTGGGTTTTACTCTTTTCTCCCGTCATGGTCAGGTTGCCAGCTTCCCCTCCCTGCTTGCCGCTCCCAGATTTTTCGCTGGTTTTTGTAGGCAGCGCAATAATAAAAAGAAGAATGCCAGCCAACACTAGAATAATCAGGTTATCTCTTTTCAGCCATTTTTCCATTCCCTTTTCCTTAAACCACCGCCTAAAGTTTTCCTTCATAGGAACCTCCTTTATACGCTTCCATAAACCGTTAATCCTGCTGCCCATATTCCTCATCCAATCCTATCTTTATTTTTTCTATCTTATCGATTCCCTCTGATTTTCCTGATAAGCCCTGTTGCATTTCCTTCTCTGATTGCCCTTGCTCCTCCGCCATTCTTTCCGACTCTTGTTTTTCCTGCTCCAACGCTTTTTGCACCTCCCGCAGGGTCATATTCTCTAATATCTGCTCTGAACGGGAAATTTCTTCCATTCTATCCGCCATTCCCGCGCCAAACTGCTCTTCAAACTGTCTGATTCTCTCCTTTTGCCCCCTTCCTCCGCCCAAGTGAAACAGGCTGCTTACAGGCTGCAAAATTTGTATCAGCACCATCACGCTCACCAAAAGCTTCATATATTTTTCATAGGAGCTGTTGGGTCTGAAATGAGTAATGGTCTGGGCACACACCATAAAAATGCCAATCTGACAGACCGATTTCAAAAAAGCTGACTGCATCTTCTTACCCTCCTTGTCGCAGCTTAAAATCCTGTGTTTGCCACCGCCACAATGGATATACAAATCAAAAACATCAGCATGGCGGTCCCCGCCGCCTGAAAGAGCATTATTCCTGCATCACCCGTATGATTGGTGCAGGCAGTGATTCTCTTATCACTGATAATTCCCATAAACGCCGCGGCACATTTTATCAAAAATGCGGTAAAAAAAATTTCCAAAAGCGGAACCACGCATAGTCCCAAGAGAAGAATCAATAGCACTACTCCAATGCTGTTTTTGATGATGACCGCCGACCCTACCGCCAACTCCACAATTCCCTTTGCTGCGTTTCCCACTCCCGGCACTGCCGCCACCGCCTTTTGTAAAGCCGCCGCCTTCATGGAATCTACTGCAGGACTGATTACCGCCTGAAACAGACTGAGCCCTGTCACCACCCCTAAAATAACCTTTAATATCCATCCAATGGTCTTTTTTAACAATTCCACAAACAGGGACAGCTTTTCTTCACTAAAGATACCGTTTACCACGGACAGTATCACATGACTGTAAATCAGAGGCAGAACCACGCCTGTCAGAATACTCTCCACCACATAAATGAGCAATAACAAAATCTGATAATAAGCATTTACTGTAGTGGGCCCTGTTGCCACTCCCACCGCCAACAGATAGGTGGGCACCAAGAGCTTGACAAAAAGTACAATATTTTCCATAAGACTATAAGCGCTCTGCGATATCTGCACAAAACATTTTAGCAGCACCGCCGCCAACAACAGATACACGAAATAAAAGCTCAAATCCGCCACCTGATGCTTGTCAAATATCTCCACAAAATGAGTGAGCAAGGCAGAGATTACCCCCAGCACCACAAGCCACACCAGAATATTTCTCATGCCCAGAAGTCCGTCTGCCATTCCCGCTATATTTCCCTTAAAAAAATTGCTCAGAGCTCCTATCACATCCCCCGACATCACCTGCAAAAGAAGCTCCTCAAAAGAAATGCCGTTCTGAGGAAACAAAGTGCTCATTCCCTCCTGCAGATTGTCCATTCCATATTCCTGCCAGATTTCATCTAGTCCAATCATATCACATCATAAACTCCTGCATCTGCTCTATCACTGCAAACAATATGGGAAGTCCCGCAAACATCACCGAAAGTTTCCCCAAAATCTCAATCTGATCCGCCACTGCTGCAAACCCCCCGTCCTTGCAGATTCCGGCGCTGAATTCGCAAATATAGGTGATTCCCACCACCTTTAATAAAGTGGACAGGTAGCCTCCCCCGCCTCCCAGATAATTTTGGATTAAAGAAAGCTGTGCCATCACGGCTTCCACCCGTTTTAGCACATAACAGAAAATAAGGATGCTCAGGGCAATTCCCATATAGACGCCATATTCCGGCTTCTGCCCCTTAAACTGCACTGCAAGCAGCACCCCCACAACTCCCATAATTCCCACCTTTACAATTTCCGCCATGAAATCCCTCCCCTGCATGAAATCCTATCATACCGCTTTAGCGGCTCAAACTCTTGACGAAGAACGGTTACATTGCATTACGCTTAAAACGAAAAAAGCGTCTGCACGGTACTGAACAAGTCATAAATGTAAGGCACAATCCAGGTAAGCACCAGAAGCAGCCCTGCAAGACTTACCAAAAAAGCCTGTTCATCCCTTCCACTGTGCTTCAAAACCTGATTTAAGATTGTCACTAAAATTCCCACTGCCGCTATTTTGAAAATCAGACTTACTCCCATGCTTATCCCACCGTTTCCCTTTCGCTATTCTAGTAACATCAGATACCTGCAAAATCACACCTATATCAATATAATAATAAACAACAATCCGCACATAGCGCCCATTCCCACTGCAATTCTGCCCTTTGCCTCCGTTTCTCTCTCCAGAACATTCACAACCTGCCCCAGCTTTTCCCTGCTCTGCTCCATCCATTTTAACTGCATGGCGCCATCCGCAAAACTGCTCTTTTCCGCAAACCTTAAAAACAATTCCCTGTCCGTCTTTGTCAAAGGAAGGGGCTCCAGACACTTCCCCATATGCTTTGAAAAGACCTGTCCAAAGCCTGCCCCTGTGTTTTTCTTCATTTCTTCATAAATATGTATCAGGCATTCTCCAAAAGGCTCACCCGCCTGCTCGCCAATCTGCCTGCAGCATTCCGGAAGCGTGGATTTCCCATACCGTATCTCGCTCATGAGCATATCCAATATTTCCCCCATCCTGCGAAGCAGCTTTGCCCGCTCACGAAACTGCTCCCTATACCAGACTCCTATTCCAAGGCAGCCCGAAAGAATCATGATTCCTCCCACTATACGAAACATATATTTCCTCCCTTTTCAAAATATCTGAAATCACCGGCATCCCGCTTTTTCTGGACAGCACCAGAAATAAATCAAACAACCCCATTTGGGTAAATTCCTCCCTGCCAAGCCGTCCCGCCGCATCCTCCATATTTTCTCCGTGGACGGTGGCAAGCATTTTGCTGCCACAGGACGCCGCCACATGAAGCGCCCTCATATCTTCCTCTCCGCCCAATTCGTCCACCGCAATGACCTGGGGCGCCATGGAGCGGAGCAGCATCAGCATCCCCTTTACCTTCGGACAGGCATCCAGCACATCCGTCCTTATACCCACATCATTCTGGGGATGTCCCAGATAAGAGCCTGCAATCTCCGAGCGCTCGTCCACCAGCCCCACGCACAGTCCGGGATGCTCCCTGCTCCCATCGGATATCTGGCGCACCATATCCCGCAAAAGCGTAGTCTTTCCGCATCCGGGCGGGGAAATAATCAGCGTATTTTTTATGGTGTTTCCCTGATACAAATAGGGCATGATACCGTCCGCCGCTCCCTTTATCTGATGGGAAACACGGATATTCATATAATAAATATGCTTCATGGTGCGCACACTGCCATCATCATTTAAAACCGTCTGCCCCGCCAAACCGATGCGATGCCCACCGGCAACCGTGATAAAGCCCTGCTTTAATTCATCTTCAAAGGCATAGAGAGAATAATGGCAGATATGCTGAAGCATTGCTTCCATCTCCTCCTCATCTGTGCAATAAGCACCTTGCTGACCTTCCAGAAAATTCCCCTGTGCATCCAGATACCATTCTCTCCCACTTTTACGGATACACACGGGCTTCCCTGCCCGAAGCCGGATTTCTTCTATTTTGTCCTGCTCCATCGCAGTCTTTTTCCAAAACGGACGTTTCTTTTCCGGAAATAATTGCAGCAAATCCTCTTTCATTCTTCGCATACCTTTCCGCCGCCTGCAAGTCCAAATGCCGTACAGGCAAGTCAACTCTGATACCCTATATATATGAAACCTTGTCCGGGATATGACCTGATTTTGGATTTTTATTTGGGATTTAAAAATTAATTAAAATATTTTGAATAAAACTATAGACAAAAAGATAATATTATGATATATTAGCAATATAAAAATAGTAATGATTACTGTTTTTATATTTAGAACAACTTTATCTTGAGCAAAATAAGAATGGAGGATATTTTATGAGTACAACTTCTACACAACAGGTAAACAATCTGGTAAATCTTTTAGACGGATATGCAACCAAAGGAGGACATCATTTAAACGTGAATGTATTAAACAGAGACACTCTGTTGGATGCCCAGAAACATCCTGAGAATTATCCTCAGCTGACCATCCGTGTAAGCGGCTATGCCGTAAACTTTATTAAACTGACTCCTGAACAGCAGGCAGATGTAATCAGCAGAACCTTCCACGAAGCAGTTTAGGGTGAAAAGAAAATCTAAATCATTCTCCAAAAAACCGACCTCCCAATCGTTAGATTTTATTCTAACTTTTGGGAGGTCGGTTCATTTTTTTGTAATTTAATCGCCTACAAGCTGCAATATCTGCTGCATATCGGCAATCAGTCCCTTGGAGTACTGTTCTGCATCTTGGCATATCCGCTCCGCCTCTGCATAATTTCCGCAGTTTATAGCATTTATAACGGATGCGCCAAATTGATGAAACTTTTTATGCTTTTCGCCCAATGCATCCCATATGGGCCGAACCTCCGGAATCGGCGGTATCATAGCATAATAGAAATGTCCGAAACCACACTTGGAAGAATCAAGCTGCAAGGGCGTAATTTTCCGCTCTCTCACCATCTTTTTAAGATTGCCCAGCCATGTGTGATGTGCAGAAATGGCGCTGCTCATATACCCGGCAAATTCCTCATTCTCCAGACGGAAAAAGGCATCCTCTGTCATAGTTCCCATCTGTTTCACGGTATCATCCAAAGTCGTTTCGATTTTTACCACAGGCTCCACTGCCTGCTTTAAATCACTGCCCACTTGGCGCATAAAGTTGGTACTGCTGATAATCTGGTTTTCCATTTCTGCCATGGAGTCGTTAATTTCTTTACTGACCTCGGCAATGGAAGCGACAGACTCGTTTACATTGGACACAGCCCTCTGGCTCTCGTCATTTATCTCCCACACATTCTTGATTTTATCTGTCATGGCATCAAGGGCTTCAATGGTATGGGCAGCGCTCTTTGAACTTTTCCCGGATGCATCTTTCATGCTTTCCACAAACTCCCGCATGTTTTTGGTCATCACCTGTGTCTGTTCTGCCAATTCGCGGATTTCCTTTGCCACTACAGCAAATCCTCGTCCTACTTCTCCTGCTCTTGCTGCCTCCACCGAGGCATTTAATGCCAACAGATTGGTCTGCATGGATATGCTGTCAATGCCGGAAACAACCTCACTCATGCGATTAATCACATTAAAAAGCTCTTCCATGTCATTTTTCATTTCCCCTGAGACAGCTATCGCTTGATTGGAGAGTTCCTTAATGGTAGTCAGTTCACCCTGACCAGCCTCAATTTTCCGGTATAGCTCATCTGTATCCTCGGCAACCTTGACAATGGTATTGGTCAATTCCTCATGCTGATTACCAGAAGCCCCGGTTATGTAGCCTCCTGAGGCGGTAGTTCCGAAAATGGATGCCGTTGCCTTCTCTATGCTTCGGGAAATATCCATAATCTTCTCCGTCTGATGCTGCAATGTCAGGTCAAGGGAGCTGATTTGCATAACAGCTTGTATATTTTTATCAAAAATTTGCGCAAACTGCTTTCTCCCCTTAAGCAGCCTTTGATAGATGCTGTTCAATTCCGGTTCTGCTGAGTAATCAACTGCCTTTAGTTCTGAAACAGCTCTCATAAGTACTGCTTTCTTTCGTCCAAATGCCATCCATTTGCCCTCTTTCATTTTTATTAATGTAATCACTATATTACACTAATTTTATCATACTTGATTTCAGGCCTTTTGAAAAGCTTTTTATGTAAAATTTTCTGTAAAAATATACCTGTTATTCATGGTTGTCTGACAGTTTTTAGATTGCAATCTTAACTACATGCGGTCCTGCTATGCACTTCAGCATGTAATGCCTAATTTTCTGGTGAATATACCTCCACGGTCTTTAAGTCAGGCCAATACTCATACCAATCAATTCCTGCTTCATCAGCGGCTTTTTGGATTTTCTCACTGACCTCTAAATATTGGATGTCAGGAAAGTTTTTGTAAGTCTCAGGGTCATTATAGATGCTCTTTTCTGAGCCATGATTGGTTCCCAAAATGCATAAATATTGCAACTTCTCATAATTGGCAGACGAGCTATAGCCATCAGTGTAATTGCGTACAATAAACAATGGTTCATATACTATCTCTGCAAATTTTTTGCTAAAGCTAATGCTAATCTTGTGACTTGTTATTTTCTGTTCCATTACCTCATTTATAGCCTCAACAACTTCTTCCGCCGATCCTTCCTTTTCTTTGTTGATATAGAATTTGTAATAAGTTGTAGTCCCTGCCGTGTTGTCGCTTTTTCCGCCATAATAAAATTCTTTCTTATCCACTGCTTTACATCCAGCGCGGGATATGGCATCGTCAACATTGAGGTTGAAAGGTTGAATAATCCAACTCACAATTAATCCTGTTACCAATGGCTGCATTATATACCAAGCTAACCACAAAATAACAATTATCTCACAACATGCTATGATTCTAATAACTATATCTGCTGTTTTTTTAATGGCTTTTTTCATCATGTACCCCTTCCCCTAATACACACTTAGAATATTGGAAAAATAATTCAGATTGTCTGCGTAGTCATCATAACAGGTCTTCTATGATAAAACAATATCACAGAAGACCTGTTATTTACAAAAAAATTCATACTCAAGCAGGATCTAATTCCTAATTTCCCGATGAATACACCTCCACCTTTTCCAAATCCGGCCAATACTCATACCAATCAATTCCTGCTTCATCAGCGACTTTTTGGATTTTCTCACTGACCCTTAAACATTTGATATTCGGAAAATTTCTATAGGTGGCAGGATCATTATAGATGCTTTTTTGAGAACCAACTCTAGTTCCGCAAATTGTTAAACGTTGCAAGGTCTCATACTGAGCACATGTACTATTGTAATCACTGAAATTACCTATAATAAAGACTACTTCTGAGCCTCCTGGCATATCTCCCTCAAAGATAATCTCAATCCTGCTATCCATGTTCTCCTGCTCAATCACTTTATTTGCTGCCTCAATGGCAGCTTCCGCCACTCCTTCTTTTTCCTGATTCAAGTAATAGGTGTAGCATATTCTATTTGTTTCTGTTAACACCTCTTTCTCTTGATAATACAGTTCTTTCGCCCCAACTTTTTTATAAATGGCGCGAGATATTGCATCATCCGCTTTGTGATTATAATATGGGACTACTATACGACAGCCCGTCAACATCAACAGGAACAGACTTATTATAATGACAAGTATTCTCTTTTTCATATTTGCGCCTTTCCCCTAACGCACACTTAGGATGTTAGAAAAATAGTTCAGGTTGTTTGCATAGTCATCATATTTGATATAATATTTGGCACCCCAGCTTACTACCTCAAGGACATACTCATAATGCAACTCCGAATCAGGACTGTCGACCAAGTATTTATACAACCCTATAATGGTCATATAGTGACCTTTGGGATCTTGCATATTTTCTTTGTTATTTGTTTTCAGATTGTCCAATGTGGAATATAAAATTATCCTTTTATTAGGATGATAATAACTAAACACCACCGGAGTATTATTTTTCAGCATAAGCCTTATCGTGTCCAAAACAGCCTCTTTCTGGTCTTTTTTCCGCCACAGGCAATATGGCGCCCATTCCACATCATTAAGTGAGCTGCCATTGAACTCCAAAAAACGCCGAATGCCCCAAATCATTTTAGAGGGATGCAGCCCTGTTGCATAATCTATGTCTGTCTCGGGAATCCAATATTGGGATTGATATCTTTTTTCCACATGTTTTCTGTAATCTGCCTCCTGAATGATACCCGTAGCTGTGTCGTAGGGCACAGTTACAACATCCGGAGAAGACCAGAAAGAAAGGTCATAGGATCCTACGCTGAAAGGGATTTGATACCCCTGATTCTGCTGTGTCAGGTACAGTTCCATATCACACATGGCAATTACACCACACCCCAAGTGTACTAGTCTATAATATTTGTTAAAGTCATCGGCAGTGTCAATCACAGTTTGAATCCTATTTTCAGGAGCCTTGTCTCTCCACCAATCCTGAAATCCGCCGTCAATAAAGTTGCCATCAATCAACTGTATCTTCAAATAATCCGTGCCTGCGTACTTATTGTCCAGCTTAGCAACCCATTCCTCCTCTTTCAGCCATGGGTGGGGGTCGCTGCTATCCATGTCACCATCTCCATCCGTATCAGTGGGGGTAGGGTTACTTCTCATTTTAAAATATTTTAATGAATCTGACTTTTTATCTGATTTAATATACCTATTATCAATATTGTATATTATACCTGTTTCTTCATAATCCGTCAAACCATCTCCGTCTGTATCTGCTTTATTGGGGTCGGTATAAATGATCCGACCATTTGCCAATATCATTCCGGCTGTCTCGTAAATGTCGTACAGCCCATCTCCATCTGTATCCGTAGTGTCGATGGGCGCATTTACAGTGCCCACGCTATATGCAAAATTAAGTTCCAAATCGCTTCCATACATTAACTCATAATGTCGGCCTCCTGTGAGTTCTGCCAATTTCTCCAAGGGATGCCTGCAAAACGGATAATTCTGGTTGATGTCATAAAGGTTTTCAAAGTGTTCCGACAGACCCACCGTGTAAATCTTAATGCCTTGTTCAAGACAAGCATCCAAGGTGGACTGCTCATAGGCTGCTATGCCATCGCTAATCAGTACTATGATTTTTTCCCTGTTATTTTGTCTGTCTGCCAATTTATTGACAGCACCCTTTAATGCATGAGCTTGGGTATTCATGTAAGTGGGACCAAATCCTTTGTATATCTGCATAATACTGTTTCTTAAAGAAGCTTTGCTATCACTAAACCCTGAGGATACATAAATGTTTCCATTATTGCAGACCACTGCGCCCTCATCCCCTTGCTGCAGCACATCCACTAAGTTTAAGATGGCTTCTTTTGTGGGTGAGTTAATGTTTCCATGCAATTCCGAGCGCACATCCACCACAAACACAAAATCAAAATTATGCTTCTGCTCTTCTTCTGTACTGCTTTCATAAGCGATATTCTGCCGCCAAGCATTCATCCATTCTTTGGAGTCTATCAGCATATAGGTGGAAAAATGAGTTGTTGTATAAGAAACACTATTGTTTTCCGTGTCCACGGTACAATCCAGCATCTGGTACCAGCCATTCTCTTCATCATACCAGAGCATGGACAAATCTTCCTCCTGCGTGTCTCCCAAGGATGCTTCATCATAATAGAAAGTCAATTCTGCTGTTTCAAAGGCGGCTGAGGTGCTTATCTCAACCGGCACACCCACCAGCCCTACTACATCGCTGGAGAGGAGGTCAACTTGGTCCATGTTCAGGATTCCCATGCTATTTTCCAGATTTCCGAAAGTATCCATGGAAACACACACTTTTGTGAGTCCCTTGCCTTCCTCTGCATTAAATTCCTGTTCCATCGTCTGGCTGACTCTTTCCTCTCCATCCGGTATTCCATTGCTGTCAGTATCGACAAGCAGAGGGTTGAATCCCAGAAGGATATCATCATAATCCGAGAGCCCGTCTCCATCCGTATCCTTCCTGAGGGGATCTGTGCCATATGTATGAATTTCTTCATTGTCTAAGAGATTGTCCCCATCTGTATCATTATCTGCCGGGTTTGTCCCATATTGGATTTCCTGAAGATTATCAAGCCCATCCAAATCCAAGTCTTCTTCTGCATCACTGATTCCATTTTTGTCAGTATCCAGCATAAAAGGATTTGTGTGGGTCAGATAAATTTCCTCATAATCTGTGAGCCCGTCTCCGTCCGTATCTGTCTCCAAATCTTCTTCTGTTAAGCTGCCTGTGTTTGAGTTTCCTCCTGTCTGACTACTCCCGGCACTTTCATCATTCAAGTCATAGGAATACAGATAAAAGTTAGATGGGGCATCCGAATTTACGCCGCCGCTTCCTTTAAATCCAAAGGAGATTGTCTGACCTGGTGCTATGTTGGCATTATATCCTGCATTTTTAATAGTATAACGTCCGTCCTCTATGCTATCAATTTCTGCGCACCAAATACGATTAATGTCCCTTGTGAAATCAAAAGACAGCCTCCAGCCTGCAATGATATGATCCGTATCGTTTGTGATTAGAATTCTGCCGCTGAACCCATCTTCCCACTCACTGTCCGCAAGGTAATCTATAGCATAGTCTTCCGTGGGAATTTCCGCTTTTTCACTGCCAGACCACAAAAGGGTATAAGTTTCCGGGAATCCGTTAAAGGCAGATGATGCATTAAATCCAAAAGTCACGCTTCCACCCGCCGGAATATTCTGGTTCCATCCGATATTTTTTATAGTCAGCACTCCTTCATCAACCTGCTCTATAGAAGCATTCCAGATATTGGTAATGTCATCAGCGAGCAAGAATTTAAGAAACCAGCCTTCCATATCTTCTTCACTTTTGTTCTCGATAATAATATTTGCCGTATAGCCATCCTGCCAATAATTATTAAGGGAAAATGTGACCGCATAGCCATCCGCTTCCCTTGTATCCTGCATGGTAATGCCGTCCCATGTAGCTTCTTCAGACTGTCCCCCTGAAACACTTTCCATATTTGTGTTTTGTTCTTCTAACATTCCGTCATTTTCTTGTGTTGCATTTACAACAACTGTCTGCAGTGGGCTAAGACAAAGTACCAGAGCCAACAGCATTGCACATTTTCTTTTCCATTTTTTCATTTTGTTCATTTGATTTTCCTCTTTTTCTTGTGTTAGTGTTTTGGTTTTTGTTAAATTATGCTTGCTTTGCAAGCCACAAAAATTTACCTCCCATTTATATATGTCATTTATAGGCAAAATCTTACAAATTTTTGAAATAATGATATCATTTATCAAATAGCAGACAAAAATAAAGGGAAAGCGCATATCACCATCTTTCATGATATGTTCTTTCCCTTACCATTTTTCAAAATTTCAAAATATTTAATCCAATTGATATTTCGAGGAAATTACCAGCACAGTACCTCGTTGCCATCCTCTGTCACCAGCACCATGATTTCCCACTGCGCGGATGGCAGACCGTCCTTGGTATATACTTCCCATTTGTTCTTTTTATCTGTATAAATCTCTACTTTTCCCATATTTACCATGGGCTCTATAGTAAATATCATTCCCGGCACTAACAGCATCTCTTCTCCCCGCTTGGAGTTGTAGCTCACCCAAGGGTCTTCGTGGAATTCCAGCCCCACGCCGTGTCCGCCGATTTCCCGCACCACCGTATATCCGTTTTTGAAGGCATGGTCATGGACAGCCTGCCCCATATCGCCCAAAAAGCCCCATGGTTTTACCTCTTTGAGTCCAAGCTCCACGCACTCCTTCGTCACTTCTACCAGCCGTTTTTTCTCAGGGCTGACCTCCCCGATACAAAACATTCTGGAGGAATCCGAAAAATAACCGTTCAAAATAGTGGAGCAGTCCACATTGAGGATGTCCCCTTCTTTTAAAATCACATCTTTTGAAGGAAAACCATGGCACACTTGACTGTTTAGGGAAGTACACACGCTGTAAGGATATCCCTCATAATGCAGCGGCGCAGGGATTCCTCCCATATCCGTGGTCATATCATACACAATCTTATCGATTTCTGCAGTATTCATGCCCTCTTTTATGACTTTTTCCAAATAGTCCAAAATGGCTATGTTAACCTTGCAGCTCTCCTTGATTTTTTCTATCTGCTCCGGATTTTTGATAATATCTCTGGAGGGCACGGGATGCCCGCTATAAGCTATTTTTGCTATTCTGGCATCAAAGGCTTCATGACATACTTTATATTTCTTGCCGCTTCCACACCAGCAAGGGTCATTTCTTCCGATTTTTATAGACATTGCTGTTTCCTTCTTTCTCTGTCTCTATAGATCTACAGTAACGATTTTATCCCAAAACGAGAATTTTGGCAATCTATTTTCATATAGCTTTGGTATCTCTTCTATGCGCCAAATGAATGCCAATATGTCCGATTCCCAAAATAACAACAGCAGCAAGCAAAAAGAGGTTTTTCCCGTATATTCCCAATAAAAAGAATGCCAAAACTGGAAGCGTAGCGCCTGCCACCGGAATCCCCAAAAGGCTGCTGTAAAAATCCTGCATGGTCTTTGGGCTCTTAAAATATCTGACCCAATAGATTTCATAAAGAACCATCAATAAAAAGGAAAACAGCAAAATCAAGGATCTTAATTCGATTTGATTAATATTAAAATCAGAAAAAATAAGCACTATAGCACATACCAGAACCTCACCTATGCGCTCAAATGCCAGCAGTATCCTATTTTCGTTTATGACATATTTGTCATAATCAATGGGCTGGTTTTTTGTCCAAAGCAAATTTGGCAGAAACAGCATCAGCAAATAAATAACCCCCACGTAAGAAAATCCAAAATGCATCACAGCACCTCCCATATCCATGTCAAAAGCAGCAAAACCGCCAGCAGACCGAAATTAATCAACAAAAATTCCGTCATATATTTTCCTTTCCTGCTGCCTGCGCTTCCTGCGTACAAGCGATAACTGATGAGACTTGCCAGAGAGGCAATGGGTGTGCCCAATCCTCCAATATCCACCCCTAACAACAACTCCCTGCCATTTTCCGTAAAATTACTTAACATCACGGCGGCAGGCACATTACTGATAACCTGGCTGGCTGCCACGCCCACCAAAAGTTCCCTGCCTGCTGTAATTTTCTCCAGAAAAGTCTTGATTTCCCCGATTCTGGCCGCATTGCCCACAAAAATAAAAAACATCACAAAGGTAAGCAGCAAAAGCCAATCTATCTTCCCCAGAACCCCTCTGTCAAAAAGAAGCACCGAGAAAAGTGTAAGTACCGTCAATATCAGATAATGCACCACCTGAAAAACGGACAGAATGGCCAGAACTCCCAACACTCCATACATGCACAAAAGTTTCTTATCTATCCGATACTCCTGTCCGCCCTCCTGGGGGGAGACCTTCTCCTGAGACGAAATATTTCCCTGAGGCAAAATTTTTGCCTCTTTTACAGGCAGAACCATAACCCCAAGCAGCAGTCCGCTGACAAGACACACCGGCGCCGTTGTCCCAAAAAACTCTGCCATGGTCATTTGATAAAAATCCGCCAGATAAAGGTTCTGGGGATTACCCATGGGGGTTAGCATACTGCCCATATTGGCAGCAATGGTCTGCAAAATCACAGTATAGATAATATGCTTCTCTCCGCCCGCCATGACAAGAACACTGATTGCCAGCGGCACAAAGGTAATAAGTGCCACATCATTTGTAATGAACATGGAGGAAAAAAAGCACAATCCTGTAAGCAATAATACCATGGAACGCATATTATGGCATTTTACCGTTAGTTTCCGGGCAATCAGGTCAAACACACCCAGACTTTTCAGCCCTGCCACCACTGCCATCAGGGAAAATAATAATCCCAGCACTCTGAAATTAATGTACCCTATGTATTCCCCATCTGGCTTCACCCAAAATGCCGATAAGAAAGCAAGCACCCCAGAAATACACAACACGGCTTCTTTTTTTATAAAGTTTATCACTGATTGCACTTTATCCATGTCAAACACTCTCCAAGTTTCTTTACACGCTATTATAGCATTGAATCTGACATAGCGCAAACACAAGAATCTTCTCCTTCACGCCCTCCCGAAAATCGCTGTAACCGTGATAAATTCCCCTTGGATTTCCGCAAATATCTCGCCGTTCATCTTGTGCATAAGCTGTCTGCAAATGTAAAGTCCCAGCCCGCTGCCGCCAATATTTTCCGAGTTGGCGCCGCGCCAGAAACTCTCAAAAATATGGGGCAGATCAGATGGTTCAAGGGTGCAGCCTCTGTTTCTCACCGAAATCAAAACACCTTCGTCATCATAGGAAGCTGTCAGTTCCACGCGCTTTCCGTCACCGTATTTCAGCGCGTTTTCCATTATGTTTTGCAACACCTCCACACTGCGGTCCATATCACCGTAGAGCAGACAGTTCTCACATTTTTTAACAATAAATTCCGTTTTCATCAGTGACAATTTTTCAGAATAAAAGGATGTGATATTGTCAAACAAATCAGACAAATAGAAATCGCCGTTCTCTACCTCCAGACTTAAAAAATCCTCCCGTGAAGCAGTGATTATCTGGGTCACATAATTTTCAATCTCATCCGCTTTTGCGTTGATTTTTTCAGCGATTTCAATCTGTTTTTCCATATCGGAATACAGATTTTTGGACAACGCTTTGGAGTACAATTTTATTGCCAGAAGCGGCGTTCTAATATCGTGGGAAAGTGATAACATCAGCATTTTCTTTTCCCTGTGCAGCTCTAGCTGGCGCTGCTTCTGCTGTTCCATATTTTCCCGCAGAATATCTATCCCCCACAGAAATTTCCCGAAAAAGCGGCTTTTATTTTCTTGAATAGGAAGCGTCAGATTACCCTTTGAAAGCTCATAGGGAACATTGGTCAGACGATCAAAAGGACGCAGTATTTTTTCGCGGATATAAAACAAGAGCCCGAAAACCGCCGCCGTCACCACCCCTAAAATAATATTCACCGCAATCACGATTTTCCAATGATTCCCGGCGTTTTTCGCGGTATAATCAAAGCGGTAAAGCTCACCATTAATTTGGCGTATGGAATAATCACTGTCAGAATCATAAAACCCATCGCCAGCCTTTTCAATATGGTAAATGTATTCCAATTTTGATAAATCAATGGTTTCAAGCCCGTTTTTCTCTATTTCAAGCGCGATCCTGTTTATCTCAACCCGGTACAGCCTGCCGCTTTCTGGAATCTTTAGATAATACAAAATGAAATTTGCCGCGATAAATGTAATTGCCACAAACATGGTAACAGCCGCAAAAATTCTTCTCCATGCTTTCATTGAAATCTGTACCCCACTCCCCAAACCGTCACAATTTTCTTCGGTTCTTTCGGGTTTTCCTCTATTTTTTCCCGCAGCCATTTTATATGAACGGTAAGCGTTTGCTGCTCGGAATAACTGTCACTGCCCCATATTGTATTAAAAATATATTCCTTTGAAAGCGTCCGGCCTTTGTTCTCCATAAGCAGCAAAAGCAAATCAAATTCCTTTGATGTCATTTCAATTTCCACGCTGTTTTTAAATACCCTTCTGTTGATTTTATTGATGCGCAGTTCTTTATCACACATTTCGTCAAGAGAATACCTGCGCTTGAATATACCTCGTATTTTTGCCAGCATAATATCTATATCATAGGGCTTTTCAATGTAGTCGTCCGCGCCGAGATCTAATCCTGTGAGTTTGTCGTCCTTGGCTGTTTTTGCACTGACAATCAATATTGGAGTGTTGCTTTTTGAGCGTATTTTTTCAAGAATATAAAATCCGTCCCTGCCGGGAAGCACTATATCAAGCACAACAAGCCTTGCGCCGTATTTTTCATACAGCGCAAGACCTTTTTCCGCATTTTCCGCAGCGGACACCGTATAATTCTCCGCACGCAGAAAATCACACAGCATCCCTGCCAGCTCTTTATTATCTTCCACAATTAATATGTCAATCAAGTCATCACCAACCCATCTCCATAAGCCATCCGTTAAGCGCCCGTTCACGGTCACGAAGCTTGGTTTTATCGTATTTTTCAAACTTGTATTCACCTTTTATATTTCCGTCCACAATATACAATATTCTGGTGCATTTCGCCGCAACTTTTACATCATGAGTGACCAGCATGATTGTGGTTCCCTCACTATTTAATTTTGCAAGCTCCTCCATTACCTCGTCTGATGAGGAACGGTTGAGGGCCCCCGTGGGTTCATCGGCGAAAATCATCTTGGGCTTGTTTATCATGCTGCGGCAAATGCATGCCCGCTGTAATTGACCGCCTGAGACCTCGTTTATATCGTTTTCGGCAATATCAATAATTCCCAGCTTGCGCATAAGTGTGTGACCGCGCTCCACCGTTTCCCGGCGGGATTTCCTGTTCTTTTTTGACTGCGTTGCAGGGAGTATGATATTGTCAAGTACTGAGAGATTCTTCAGCATATACATCTGTTGGAAGATGAATCCCATTTCGTCCAGACGCAGATCAGCAAGCTCTTTTTGACTCATCTTGGCGATGTTTTTTCCGCAGAACTCCACCCTTCCCGCAGTAATGTTATCCATTCCCGAAACGGCGTACAGCAACGTGGATTTTCCCGATCCGGATGGACCCATTACAGCCACCATTTCGCCCTCATCAATACGAAAATTCACATTCTTGAGAACATTATTCTGCCGCTTGTTTACCACATAAGTTTTGCAAAGATCTTTGACCTCTAAAATATTTGTCATTGTATTTCTCCTTTACTCATTGTTTGATATCTGCGAGGATGAAATTTTTCTCAGTCCCTGCGCCGAAATAAACGCCGCAAGCGACGTGACCGCCAGCACGATCAGTGGATAAATCACATAAACCTCCAATGCACGAATCTCATATTGGATACTGTACGCGCCCATCATTCGGAATATCGGCGTCATTATCAGCGACGAGAGTGACGAGGATAACAACGCTCCCGTAAGCACCGACACTATCAGCACCATTCCTATACGCAAGGTCTGCCATAACGTAAGCGAATTATTTTTAAAGCCCATCGCCTTGAGTAGCGCAATCTCACCCTTTTCCTTGGTGATAAAGCTTTTTACCATAAGCACTGCCACAAGCGCGTTTATCCCGAGAATTATGCACAATATCAGTACCTTCGTACTGTCAAGCTGGTCAGCGACGTCGCCTATCATATAGTTAATATACTCGCCGGGGGTATAAATTTTTGCGTCGGGATATAGCTTTTCCAGCAGCGCCTTGCGCTCGGCAAGTGCGGCTTTGTCGGGGTTATCCTTGTAGTTTACCTGAATCCCGAAGCTGCCCGCCGCATAGTTGTAATCAAGCTCGGCGTCCTGATGAAACCGCACGCCCTCGCCCATATTGTTCATACTCTGATTGATTGCGGTGACGGTGTAAGTCCTCGTGTCTTCCCCGAGTTTGATCTGCACGTCATCGCCAATCTCCGCACCGATCTGTCCCGCAGTAAGGTATGTCAGCGCGACCTCGTGAACATTCTGCGGCGGTGTTCCGTCCAGATAAGTATACATATCGGTGGTCACTCCGCCCATGCCTTGGAACGACAGTGAATTTGTCCGCTTATCACCCTTTTTGATATTTGAGCGAAACATTATCTCCTGAAAAACATCAACATCAACCCCATTCTCGGCAAACATCTCCCGTATCTCTGAAAACTGTCCTTCCACCTTTGCCATGTTATCCTCGTTCGGGTTGAACAGCAGCTCCTGTGAAATAACATGATCGCTTTCGGCCATATTGAAGATGGTTATCAGCCTGTCGGCGCGTAGCGTGTTTATCATGTTGACCGGGATAATTACAAGAAGCGTTCCCATAATAAAAATGAGTATCATTGAAACGTAATTTTTTAGCCCGCTAAAAATATCGTTCAGCGCCATAAACGGAATAGTTGGAATACGAGAGCTTCCGAGCCTCAGAATTCCTTTTTTCTTGAAGCGCTCACCCGTTTCGCCGTTGTGTATCGCATCTATCGGGGAGAACTTGCGTATCTTCCGGGTGCAAAGATAGCTGAACCATACCACCACTGCGCCCGCCAGAATTGCCGCGCCGATATTTATCGGAAAATTATCACCGCTGGACATTACGATTTTTTGAGAAATTCCACTTATCATCAGCCTGCTCAAAGGGAAACTGATACCCAATCCAACCGCCGTGCCGATAACGGCGATAGCAAAATATTTCACGGTATACAGTCCGCGAATGGCAAAGTTTTTAATTCCAATCGCTTTCATAACACCAATCTCGCGAAATTCTTCAGCAATCGTAAAACTAATGATAAACCGTAGAATCACTATTGAAATCAGTATCAGGCATACGCTCACCACAAGCAAGATTGCCGCAATAAGCATGTCCATGAGATACATCATCTTAAACATCGAGCGTTCTACCGACATTATGGTATTTATACCAAGGGCGTTGAATTTGTCACGATAATCGGCATCCCTTGTGTGAACTTCGACTGAGCTGCAAACCGCCGTGTTGCCGTTGTCAAACAATTTGGCATCATTCTCGCTTACGAGAAATCTTGTCGCTCCAACCATTGCCGTTCCAAAAAGAGCGTCCTTTGTGTAACCCTTTACCGTGAACTCCTTTTCAACTCCATTCTGGCTTATAAGTACTTTTCCGCCCACATGAAAATCGTTCTCCGTTGAAGTGAATATAAAGTTGGTAACATATATTTCGCCATCGTTGATATGGGTGATTTCCTCGTTATTTTTATCGAAAATCTTTATGCCGCCAAGAGGCGATAACGTAAGTGTATTGGAATATTCAAACTTCTTGCCCTCAATAAGAACATTTTTCGGCTCTATCTGAATCAGCCGCGTTATGCCATAGTCGTAATCGTTCTCCTCGGCGAACTGCGCAAACCGCTTCATATCTGCAGCGTTCGTCAAAGTGAGCCAATAGTCAGGTATGTTGGCTTTTGCAAAAAAGTTATCCAGCGCATTGCTCACTGTGATAAGATTGTTGGCGCTGCTGGCTATAAATGTCGTTGCCAGAATTACAAAAATCAACAGGATTATGTTCATTGTTTTCTTGCGTTTTAAATCTTTTTTCAATATTCGTAAGTACATTCTGCCGCTCCTTTCGTTTTATGTTCCCATCATAGCGCGAAAATTATTAAATAATCCTTAAATATCTGCGGCATATTTTCTTTTGGCAGTTTAATCGTTACTCAGTGTCGGTCGTATCTTTTACCATGACTGCAAGTACAGCATACTTCACTATCAGAAAAATAGCAACTGTTACTGAATTTAAAAATACTTTGTATACCAATTTTTACCCGTATGATTTGTCATATCCTGCATAAAATACCATCAGACTCCGTTGAACAAAAGGACTATTCAACCAGAAACGATATATGCAACTCTTGATATGTATAACACATGATACATGTAGAAAGACGAGGAAAGAACATTGAAGGAAATCAATCAGAATAACAAAGATTTAACCGCATCACTAGCGATGAATACATTGGATGACATTCCCACGCCGGGGAATGATGCCAAAGACATTACAGGTCTGGTCAAAAGCAGTGGCAGGGTGACAGGCTATCAGCTCTCTGACGGCCGAATCGTGTCCAAGGAAGAAGGCGTGGCTCTCGCCAAAGCCGGTGAAATCAATGGCGTAGGCGTAGCACACCGGGGCGACAGCGAATATCTGAAAAGCATCCCCGATGGGACAGAGGGGAACAACCTGAGCAATCTGCCCACTGTGTCCGGCTAAAATCCTCTGAAACAAACCTATTCATCTTATCAGCGGCGCCTTTTGCGCCACTGCACAAAGGCAGGCCTCTTATTTGAAATAAGATTGCCTGCCTTTGAAAAACTGCTATTATACACTTCTTTATACTTCTGCAAAGCCATGCTCCAAGTCTGCAATGATATCATCAATATGCTCTGTGCCGATGGAAAGCCTGATGGTATTGGGCTTTATGCCCTGCTCCGCAAGTTCCTCCGCTGTCAGCTGGGAATGGGTGGTAGTAGCCGGGTGAATCACCAGACTTTTCACATCCGCCACATTGGCAAGCAGTGAAAAAATCTTCAGGCTATCAATAAATTTGTGAGCTTCCTCCTGCCCACCTTTAATCTCAAAGGTAAAGATAGAGCCACCTCCATTGGGGAAATACTTCTCATACAGCTGATGATCAGGATGGTCTGCAAGGGATGGATGGTTGACATGCTCCACCTTGGGATGCTTTGACAGATACTCCACAACCTTTTTCGTATTTTCTGCATGGCGCTCCAGCCTAAGGGACAGTGTCTCCACACCCTGCAACAGCAAAAAGGCATTGAATGGGGATATTGTTGCTCCGGTATCTCTTAACAAAATCGCTCTGATATAGGTCACAAAAGCTGCTGCTCCCACTGCATCCACAAAAGATACCCCATGATAGCTGGGATTTGGATCCGCAATGGCAGGATATTTTCCGCTGGCTTTCCAATCAAATTTGCCGGAATCCACAATAATGCCGCCCAATGTAGTGCCATGTCCGCCAATAAACTTGGTAGCGGAATGTACTACAATATCAGCTCCGTGCTCTATAGGGCGAATCAAATATGGTGTGCCAAAAGTATTGTCAATAACCAAAGGCAGACCATGCTTATGGGCAATTTCCGCAATGGCATCAATATCCGGAATATCACTGTTAGGATTGCCCAAGGTCTCCAGATAAATGGCTCTAGTATTATCCTGAATGGCATTTTCAACCTCCGCCAGATTGTGAGCATCCACAAAAGTGGTAGTAATGCCATAATGTGGAAGAGTATGCTCTAACAGATTGTAACTGCCACCATAGATAGTCTTCTGGGCAACAATATGTCCGCCATCCGCTGCCAAGGCTTCAATAACATATGTTATCGCTGCTGCTCCTGATGCCAATGCCAATGCAGCTACACCGCCTTCCAAGGCTGCAATTCTCTTTTCCAATACATCCTGTGTGGAATTCGTCAGGCGACCATAAATATTTCCGGCATCCGCCAGCCCAAAACGTGCTGCCGCATGGGCGGAATTCCTAAACACATAAGACGTAGTCTGATAAATGGGTACCGCTCTGGCATCCGTTGCCGGATCCGGCTGTTCCTGTCCCACATGTAACTGTAAAGTTTCAAATCTGTATTCACTCATTATTTTGTCCTCTTTTCTTATTTTTGCAAAATATTATATTACAACTTAATTATTTGCTATATTTTGTATTCCATATTGCAGGCACACATTCGACATCGCCCAATCTTACACTTCCCTGTTTTTATCCTCTCATTCATAAATTTGAGGAAAGTACTTGTCCGCTCTCTGCTCTTCATCTTTTACCTCCCTGCCCAAAGCATATCTAACTGCTTTGGAATATTTACATTTCAATGCGATAATGCCATATTATACCATATTTCCTACTTTGTCAATAGGAAATATGTGATTATTTTTATTTTTATAAATATCCCAACGAATAGCGGCTATTTACTAAAACATAAATTAATTTCCGCCATAAATCTCGTTTTCATAGGTACGAAACATGCCTGTTATTAGATTCCTAATCACCTATATTTATATGATATCTAAACAAATCATCCATAACATCCGATATAAATAATATATATTTCTTAAGGGAGACCATGCCATATGATGACAACTTTGACGACGGATATGGAACAGATGATAGATTCCATGAAAAATACCATTAAACTGCAGAATCGGGCTAGAGCAGAAAGACGCGCCGAGGAAGCGGAACAGGAAAGAAAAGAATTCAAAGAAAAATTGATGCGTGCTGCTGCCAGCGAAGTAGAGCTTGATGGCATGGCATCCAAGGTAAAGGGTACCTCGGACGCTGTACAAAGAGACCAACTGATAGGATTGATGATGATGATGTAAGGCTATTCTTCATATAAGAATCAATCCTTGGATATCAAAGGGAAATCCTCAGAATAAATTGTCCCTCTTTCACGGAAAAGCTGTATATGCCTCCATATTTCTCCACAATGGCGCAGATACTGCGGACGCCGATGCCGTGCCCCGGCTCGTCCGTAACAGGAATTCCTTTAATAAAGGTGATATTCTCGTCGCATGAATTTAAAATCTGTAAAAAAATCTTCCCCTTTTTTTCATATACCGAAACTTCAATGTTTCCTGATAATCCCTTATCTTTCTGCTTTTGACAAGCATTCAGCGCATTTTCCAAAGCATTGGATAAAAGCACGCACAAATCGTTTTCGGATATAGCTATAGACTGCGAAAGCGCCGCTTTTACTTTAAGCGGAATGCCCTGTTCTTCCGCCCGTCCGGCAAAAGCGGAAAAAATCAGATTTGCCGCTTCGTTTTCACAAAAAGGTACGACCTTGTTCGCTTCAATTTCCGAACAAATTTCCCGAATATAGGTCTGTGCCTGCTCAGTTCTTTCATTTTCAATGCATTCCAAAAGATACTGCATATGATGGCGCAGGTCGTGACGGTAGGCACTAGCCTTTTGCTGGGATTTTCTTAAATTTTCAATTTGCCGGACTGCCTGTGCCACTTGAAGGCTTAAATTATGCTGAGTCTGTTCCAATTGACTCCTCACTCTCTCCGCCGCCGAAATGCGAAGCGTAAATACCAAATATGCAACACAGCATACAAAGGGCATAAATTCCACCGCAAGCAGAGAACCTTCCAAAAGCAGATTGGTATATGTCTGCGTCAGATAATCAAACCCATAATATACCGCCGGAATCAAGCCAAATTGACATTGTACGGATATCGGAAAATGCATTATGGAACGCACGGAGGGCGCAGCAAGTCGCAAAAGAACAAACAATAACGGCAGCGTTATAAGAATTTCCGCTATATTCTGCATTATATCATCGCCGCACAAGACAGTTGTAATCAACAGCGCCAGCCACCGCCGTACCTGGCAGCAAAGATATGCCGTCAGAACAGAAATAACCGGCCACAGCCGCTTCTTACTGAGAAAATAAAGGACTATGGCTAAAGGCAGATGTGTAATCAGCGGATAGAGATACTTCACTCCGGATGGATTTATGAAAAAATAGACGCACCCCTGAAACAGCAATAGTACCGCCATACTTCCCATCAAAAAACGGCGTTTTGCCCGGGTCCAGAGAATATCACAAAACGCAGTGGATAGTACCATGCCAAAGATACCAACAAAGGCTTGATTTAACAAGTAAATACCATTCATGATAATGCTGTTCATGATAAATACGCCAGCTTTCTGTTAAATGCATATTCAAGATATTTATTTTTGATTTCCGAACATTTTCCATGGGGTATGGGAATTTCCACCAAATTATCCATCAAAATTACCTTATGAGAAATACTTTGAATATACTCCATATTCACCAAAAAGGAGCGGTGGGGACGCAGGAAATTGTCATACTGTATAAGCTGACTGCACAACTCATCCATACTTCCCACTTTCTCCAGCACATTATTATTTTCCATATGAAACACTAATGTACGTCCAATCACTTCACAATATTCCAGACTGTTCAAATCAATTCGGGTAATCCCGTTTTTACAGCGTAAAATCAAACTTCTTTGGTCAGTCTTCATGCATTCGCCAATGACTGAATCCATTAGTCGAAAAAAATCTTCCTCTCCTATGGGCTTCATCTTATAATAGTATGCGTCCACCGCATAGGACTGTACCGCAAACTCAGAAGACGATGTCAAAAAGATAATTTTTACCTCCCTGTCATGTTGGCGTATTTCCTTTGCCGTGCTGACTCCGTTTTCACCTGGTATCATGACATCCAGAAACAGAATATCATAACGCATTCCCTTTTCGATTTCTGACAACAATTCCAGAGAACTGTTAAAAGTTGTATATGTAATGTTTTGTTTTCTTTTTTCACGATATAAATCAAGCAGAGCGCTGATTTCGCTTAACGCCGATATATCATCATCACAAAACGCTACCTTCATCATACCCCAAACGTACCCTTCCTTAATCTGCCACTTGAAACTGCTTGACACGCCCGCAAATCTTGAATTAAAATAATGAAATAGATTACTATTCCGCCCATATGCAGGCAAATACACTTATAATATATCATAAATTCTATGTAAAAAATGCCCTTGGCGCAAAAAGCCGCCGAAACTGCGTGAACGGTAATCAACCAGCGAAGATGACAACCCCTGACCATTTAACCATAGGAACGGAGTGAATACACTATGAATCTACGACTAAAATTTATGACCGCTTTCCTTTTATTATTTATCCTGTCAAATACTGTTCCGGCGCTGACCGTAAAAGCCGTCTCCCTTCCTGAGGAGGCCTTTGCGTTTCACGCCAACATAGAATCTTCTGTTCAGGGTTATGTGGTAAAAGGGGAATTCACGGACTTTCCTGCGGATACCAGCTTTGTTCAGCCGCTTTACTCATTGGATGGGGAAACCTATCAGCCTTGCGATATAGAATGGGATTTGCACTATCTGGGCACTGATGATGCAGGAGAGCTGAAAAAGCTGCAAAATCAGGTTTGCCTCTATAGCAATTTTGAACCGTTAAAGAGTTATCTTGCAGAGGAAATTGATTTCTTTTATCTGAAACTGCGTATTACCACAGAAAGCGGCATTTCCTATGAAACACAGGCGGCAGTGATTGAACGCGGCTCCTTAAGGCCGCTTCCAGAGGGAATCACAGCAGCTGTGAGATTTGCCCCTGCCATGAATGTTCTTCAACGCCATCCATTCCGATATTTTGGCAAATACCAGCTCACCGTAAGTGAGAATGCCACATCGGAGGATATCTTAGGCTTTTTACCAGATACACTTCCCGTTGAAATTGTTCTTCAACAAGAAAATGGGGCTCTTTTCGCACAATGCATCGTGGATTGCCCTGTCACATGGAAATCTTTTACCCTCCCCAGGCTCACTGCGGGAGAAACTATAACTATTGAAAATGCTGCTGAAGAAATGGTAATTCCCGGCGGTACTATATTACATACGCCTCTGGGCATATTTCAGCTAGATGAACCCTTGAAATTTGATGAAGAACTGCTTACGGACGACGTCTTACTCGCCATGAATGTCGTCTCTGAAAAAGAAGCTCCTTCAGGAGTACTGACAATGGAGCATGCCGGACTTGAAATAGCTTTTGATTTAAAGCCAACCGGCGCTACCGCCATACATACATATGTTATTTCTCAGGGTGAAACGGAATGGCGCAGCCTTCCCGATGTTTCTCTTTTGGAGGATGTCAATGCCCAGCCTTCCACCCCGGGCAGCGGCTACACACTTATTTTGGATAATGACAGTGAACTCCTTCAGTCCTATCTGGCAGCTATAAATGAAGACGATACGCCTGTCCCCTTTTTAATTGGTCTGAAAATCCAAGGCGGCGTTTATGATGACAGCGAGCTTGTCCTCTCATGGCCGGATACTTATGATCTCCCCCTTGACCTGCCCTCCCTTGGCGGTTCCGGAGGAAACGAAGGAAATGCCGGTTCCACCAACAAAGGTGACAGCACAGCGGAAGGACAAAGGCCTAATCTGCCTAGCACCCCAGAGGATAAACCAGAAACGCCCTTGCAGGATTCTGATATGGCACAGTCTGACAACACGGTTCCATCTGACGACACCACTCAGTCTGACGATACAGCTCAGACTGACAGCAACACTCAGCCTGACGACACGACTCAGCCTGACGCCACGGCTCCGTCCGACAATACACCTCAAACTAACACAACCACTCGGCCTGACAACTTGGCTCAGACTGTCACAACCACTCAGACTGACAACACGGCTCAGACTGTCACAACCACTCAGACTGACAACACGGTTCAGCCTGATAATACCACTCAGCCTGACAACACTGTGCGTTTTGCTGCCATGGCTCAGTCCCCTATTATGACAGCAGCTATTGTTTTCTCTCCCAAGGAAAACAACAACAGCCACAATGCCCTTCTCCCGGCAATATCAGCAGCTGTTGCAGTGGGCATCATCATCACGGCTGTCTTTGGCAAAACCACTGCAAATCATGGTCTGGGCAAGATAATTAAAAAAATTTACAGCGCAGTGCGCAATGCGCTGCACAGGTCATTCTCTTAAAATAACACGTGATATATCAGCGTTTACCTATACCTGGGAAAATCCATGGTAAACTGTGTGCCTTTACCTAGGGAAGAGGAAACGCTGATTGTCCCCCCCATCTCAGTCACAATACTTTTTACAATATACAATCCAAGGCCTGTTCCGTTTTCCTTATTATTTGCTCCCACAAAAAACCGATTAAAAATATAAGGCAGATCTTCTTCTGAAATTCCACAGCCGGTATCTTCCACAATCACAAAAATTCTGTCCTCCTCCACCCTGCCAGATACCTTAATACTCCCGTTTGGAGGCGTTGCTCTAAGTGCATTGTAAATCAGATTTTCAAAGAGTATGTCAAGCTTTTGAGTCACTGCCAGAAAGAAGGCATCCTGCTCGGTCTGCTCTACCTGAAAGTACACTGACCTCACCATGGCCTCGCCACAATAGGCGGCGTCCAACTCTGAAAGCAGCTCCTTTAAAGACACCTTCTCTTGTACTCCTTCAATCTTGTCCAACTCATTCATGGCGGAAAGTCCCTGAAGGCGCCTTGCCATCTCCTGCTGTTTTGCCTGAGCCTGGTCAAGATATCCCTGCAGCTCCATATCTACTCCCACATTACTCCTGCGAATCGCTTCGATAAAGGATTGTGTAGCAAATACCGGCGCCTTTAAATCATGAGCCATATCAGAGAAAAACGCCTTGCGCTCATTTAAGAGCTGAGTGACCTCCTCCGTGCGCTTTTTCACCTGTTCTTCCAAGTGATTGGTAAGAGCATCGTTTTCCTGCAGAATATGACGGCTGCGCATTACCATCATTGTTCCAAACAAAAGCACCAGCAAAAGCCCGCACCACTCAAACTGCCAAAAAAAACGAATGGGTTCAAAACGATTGGCAAAACACAGATTTGCAGCAAGCCCCGCTCCAAACACGGCACAGCCCGCCATAATATAGCGACTTTCCCAGCTTTTCACTGATATCCCCTTCACCGTAAAGAAAACAGCACAGCAAAAAGTGAGAATATAATAAAGATCCGTCAGTTTTCCATGAACAAAAACTGCCCAGGGCAGACACGGAATCAGCAGGCTCAACAAAACCAGCATCACGGGCAGCAAAATCAAAAACACCCTCACCAGCCGCCATGCCCTGCCGCCAACAGCATCGGAGGCCAGAACGGTGAGTTTCACCACACAAAAACACAGGCAGTACAATACCGGATTCTGTATCAAAAACCAATGCTGTGCCACAGGCATGGAAAAAAGAAACACAAAGTAACGGAACATATAAAGAGCGTAACAGCAGCATAACAACCCAAATAAACGATTGAGGCTGCCCCCCATCTGCCAGAGAAAAAGCGTAAATGCCGCCAATGCCAAGGGAAGCAAAAAGGCCAGCGCATAAACAAAACTCTTCACACTCTCCACTCTTGAAAGTGTGGCAACCGTACCCAAAGCCGGCGGAAAATACATGCCGCTGTAATATCCAGACTTTGATAAAGTCTCCACCTCCAAAACATGGTCGCCCTCTGTCAATAAAAAAGTAATCTTCCCGTTTCCCACCCCTTCTATCTGCTGTGTTCCATTCAGAGAAACGGTATAATAAGAAGAAAGCTGGGGAAAATCCACTGTCACTGTCTGAGGCGCGCCCTCATAGCGCAAAGTCAGTTGATAATGTGCCCGTCCATGGGGCGTAATCAGCGCATCCCCTCTCTGAAGATTAGAAAATTCCCCAATATATGTGGGTTTGTCCGTTATTCGTCCATCCGTAAGCAGCCAGCCGTCAATCAAAAAGATCGGATTGTTCCGCTCCAAATCCTGCTCCCCTATGGTTAAAATACCGGATTTTCCATAGGGAGGCGGTGTCTGGTATTTATTATCTTTATAAAAAAGCATGATAAAAAACATCACCAACACAGTCAAGACAGCCGGAAGCTGCCACCATATTCTCCCCGGTTTCCTGCAAATATCTTGCTGTTTCATGTACCTTTTCGCCTTTCCATGTCAAATGAATGTTTCGGCGGAACAAACCGATAGCCCTGTCCCCAGACCGTCTCAATAAAGCAATGTTCCTTCCATGCCTTTTCCAATTTCCGCCGCAGTCTTGACATATGCATCTGGACCATCTGCCCGCCGTCCCATGGCTGTCCCGCAAACATCATCTCAAAAATCTCCTCCAGCGAAAAAATATGCTCCCCATGTTCCGAAAGATGCCACAAAAGTTCAAATTCAACAGGGGTCAGGGATAATTCTTTCTCCCCCATAAACGCCCTTCGCTCCTTCAAATCCAAAAGCAGCGGTTCATAACATAACCAAGTGCGGTCCGAAATAGCCAGCTTAATCCGGGTTTCCACCTTAGCCCAAAAAAGCTGCGGAGAAGTATCCTTGGTAATATAATCTATGCCGCCTGCCTCAAATCCCTCCACCTGCTTGTCCGATTCGGTATGACTGCTTAAGAAGATAACAGGCGCACTTATCAGCTTATGAATTCTCTCACAAATGGAAAATCCGCCCTCGCCGGGAATCATCACATCCAACAGCACACAGTCATAAGAGGCATCTGCCGCCTGTTTCAGCGCCTCTTCTCCACTCTCTGCCTGCTGCACCATGCAGCCGTGACTTTTCAAAATATCCGCCCAATAAGCTCTGTCAGCAGGACTGTCATCCACCAAAAGAATCCGCCACGGTCCCTCCGGACGCTCCGCTTTTGGGAAAGATACCTGTGCCTGCCCCCCCAATGCTCGTGCATCGGCTTCCTTCCGGCTCAAAAAGTACAGATAATCATCTTCAATCTGATGATGCCTCTGCCTGGACAGGGGAATGCTATGTCCGTTTTTAGTCACAATACAATCTGTTCCTATCCTTTGAATATAATTTAAATTGACCAAGTAAGAGCGATGGGGCTTTACAAACTCTGGTCTGTTTAAAAGCATCTTTTCATAATCTGTCAAAGCCGCCGTCATCTCACGAATTGCGCTGTCTGCCAAATGGAAAAATACCTTCTTATTGATAACTTCCACATATTCCAGCTCTGTGAAAACGATACGGACAACGCCTTCTCTGCTTTTTAATAAAAAACCCTGTTCATCACCCTCACAAACTTCTGTCTGCATGGTTCCAACCTCCTTGCACAACCTATGTGTTTATCATACCACTGCCTGCGGACACAAGTAAATAGAAAGATGAAAACCGCCGATACTGTAAAGTATCAGCGGCTTGCTGCACAATAATTAATAATTAACTCTTTTTACTTCTGACACACATTAGCCCACATCTGCCACTGCAACTAATGAATTGATGAGTTCAAACATTGCGTTGTTGAGCTCTACTGCCTTGTCTTGTGTAAGGTCCTCCTGCTTTACATTTCCCAGCTGTTCAATAATGTCATGAGCCTGATTTAAAGCAGTCTCCAGCTCGGCATCCTTCTGGATATCGCCGCTGTTGTACCTTGTTGCCACAGCATTATAAAGTTCTGTCAGAATATTATAGTTACCTTGTAAAGTTGCAAAATCCTCATCCGATACTATATCTCCCGCTGCAGCTGTAGTAGGAACATCCTGCAATACCTTAATGAGGTTTCCTATTAAATCATTCAAATCCTCCGCTTTATCTGCAGGAATGTCCTTCTGCTCTAATTGTCCCATCTCCTCAATAACATCATAAGCCTGATCCAAAGCAGTTTTCAGTTCTGCATTTTCCGGGATTTCACCGTTGTTATATGCATTTGCCACGGTATTATAAACATCTGTCAGGATAGCATAATTATCCTGTAAGATTTTATAATTCTCATCAGATACCAAGTCTCCTTCTGCTGGTGCAGGAGTCGATACTTCTGACTTTTTCTCATCTGAAGGAAGGGATGAATTCGTCTCCTGTCCTCCGCATCCTGTTAATAGTGTTGCTGTCATTACAGCGCCCAAAAGAACTGACATAACTCTCTTTTTCATAATCTTCTCCTCCTTATCTTTATTAATTATTGTGCATATCTGCATCCAATACATATCCATGACAAATACGCCAGAACAGCACATATGCATGGATTTATATAAGACATAGCTAGTATACAATAACAATTGATAAAAAAGAGCAGTTTCGCACGAATCGACCTAAAATTGTATTGGAAATACCATGCTCGAATGGAGGCCGACTTTCCCGTTTTGTAAACGAGTTTCACATGTATGACACACATTTTGCAATACCTGTTTATGATGATATAGGCGAACTAGTCAGGTACAATGTTTTTAAGGCAAGAATACTAGTGCGCCACGCAAAGGATGGGAAACTGTATCTGTATGATATTTTAAGAACAAAAAAAAGAAACGAGCAAGCCGCTTGAGCAATAGCTGTACGGTCGAAAAACTCATTTCTTTGCAATTTTGCCAAGTGTAAAAATTTTATATGGTACAACGCAAGGGCAGTTATAAACCTATAAGGTTTATAGCTGCCCTTTTTGCGTACCTTTGGGACTTTAGAAACAGTGAGGATAAACAGAGCTGTCAGTGTATGTTCCCATGGACAGATTGATGATCCGGCACTCGTACACATCGATGGCGTCCCGGATATCCAAAGCGGCTGTTTCCGCATCTCCCTGAATGAGATTTCCCCTCCCCGTCCAAGGTGGACCACACTAGGGGAACCAGCTTCATACGTCCTCCTGAGACTGTTCGCCGTCCTCGCTGTTATCCAGAGTTGGGTCGGGCTCCGCCTCGGGTTCCGGTTCCGAGTTAGCGGGAGCCGCAGGGTCTGTCTCGGGAACGGGAGCCACAAGGTCTGCCTCGGGAGCAGACGCCGCGGGATCCACCTCAGAGACCGACTCCGCTGGGAGTGCCATGTTCGCCAGAGCAAAGCTCGTCTCATTCTCCAGCCAATCGCTCAGGCTGACGGCAGAGGCAGAACCGTCGGTTAGAAATTCTAATGTAGTTTCCGTACCAATTATGTATTTTTCAGGATGATTGATCACATCAGCATTTTCATAAGTAGACGAGCCTGCTAGTTGTCCCACCGGCTTAGTGCCCGATTTACTTGTTCCATGTACGGTAACTAGGGTATCTCCATAAATCCTAGTTGTTCTAGCCTCGTCACTCATATTGCCGATGATCATGCCGAATATGGATGTCTCGCTGAGAGTGTTGGTCAGGATATGTATGTCAATGTCAGGAGATTCATCGAATACGACCTCACCTTCAGCTCCGTTCCTCCCTACGATGCCTCCAATCTCAGAAACATCACAAGCTATAGCAAGGTAAATTTCGATACCTCTACCACTACTTTTATCATAAAATTTATCATACCACATTGTAGCCCGCTTTAATAACGGGGCATCCTCATTAACCCCTGCGATACCTCCAATTATAACAGAGCTGTAGGGTTCATCAGCCCAGCAAAACTGCAACGGTTTATTCGCTTCGCCAACAGTACAATTGTTGATATAACCCTGCAGATTGCCTGTGACAGAATAGGCGCCGCTGTTCTTGCCGGCAATTCCACCAATGTAGGTGCATTTGGATATTCTAATAATACCGCCGCCCACGCTGCAATCATCTATATGGCCATAATCCACGGCTGCGATACATCCCCATGCATCAGAAAGACCATCGGAATTGATCGTGATGTC
>CAZGGA010000012.1:0-108919 GCA_964524555.1 uncultured Acetatifactor sp. | reverse complement strand
AAAGGGAACAGATTTAGAGAAGGAATACAGAGAAGGAAAGTGCAGGGTGATGGAATTGGAGGAATATGCCGCCCTGACAGCAGATTGTATAGCGCTTCTGCCAGAGAAAATGGTCATTCACCGCATGACCGGGGACGGGGATAGAAAGACGCTGATTGCGCCCGAGTGGAGTAAGGACAAAAAAAGGGTACTGAATGCACTGCATAAAGCGATCAGGGAAAAGGAGAGGGAATGATGCAGTTTTATCTGGCTCCAATGGAAGAAGTGACAGGGTATGTATATCGGAATGTGTATCATGCGCTGTTTGACGATGTGGATAAATATTTTACACCGTTTATTACACCGACACAGAAAAAGAAATTAAAAACCAGAGATCAAAAGGAAGTATCACCGGAGAATAACCGGGGAATCCATGTGGTGCCTCAGATTTTGACCAATCATGCGGAGCAGTTTGTTGATACCTGTAATATGCTGATGGAGTTTGGGTATGATGAAGTGAATCTGAATCTGGGATGCCCATCCGCGACGGTTGTAAAAAAGGCAAAGGGAAGCGGATTTCTGAATGATACAGAAAGGATGGACCGATTTTTTGAAGAGGTCTTCCGGAAACTAGATCAGGAACAGAGTCCGCTGAAAATATCTGTCAAAACAAGGATAGGACTAGAAGCTGCGGAGGAGTTTGAGGATATTTTGAAAATATATAACCGATATCCGCTGAGTGAGGTCATCATACATCCAAGACTGCAGAAGGATTTCTATAATCATACTCCGGATCTTGACACATTTTCGGACGCGCTTGATAGAAGCATTCATCCGGTCTGCTATAATGGAGATATTTTTACAAAGAAACAGTATGAAGCTTTTGTAAAAAGATTTCCGACGGTGGAAAGAGTAATGCTGGGACGCGGCATTGTGGCGAATCCGGGACTGGTTCGCGAGATCAGGACCGGGGAGAAGATTTCCGGAGAAGAACTAAAGCGATATCACGATATGTTGTATGCGGCTTACAGGGAGGCTCTTGGCAGTGACAAGGATGCGCTTTTTAAAATGAAAGAGATCTGGTCTTATCTTGGAAATAGTTTTTCAGATGCGGACAGATATTTAAAAAAGATACGGAAAGCGGACCAGTCGGAAGAATATCTTTCGGCGGTTAAAGGGATGTTTGAATGCTGCAGGATAGATATGCAGTGAGATTAGGAAGAATAAAATCCCTGTAGGCACATTGGAATATAAAAATTCTATAATTTACTTTTGAACTCTGATATGCTATACTATCAATGCTCAGCTTGCTGAGCATTTGGTGTTAAGGCTCTTTTTTGACACGAGTAGCGATGAAAATGCCATGCTTGCATGGGCATTTGAGGAGCACCGTGATAGTCACAGAACTTGTTCTGTGACAGAACGGAGCTTTTACTATAGGAAAAGATGAAAAGTATAAGGAGATTAAGATAACATGAAATTGGGCATAGTGGGTCTTCCCAACGTAGGAAAAAGCACATTATTTAACTCGCTTACTAAGGCAGGAGCGGAATCTGCAAACTATCCTTTCTGTACCATTGACCCCAATGTGGGCATTGTGGCAGTGCCAGATGAAAGAATCAAGCTGTTGGGAGATATGTATCAGTCAAAAAAGGTGACACCTGCAGTGATTGAATTTGTGGATATCGCAGGATTGGTAAAGGGCGCTTCCAAGGGAGAGGGGCTTGGCAATCAGTTTTTGAGCAATATCAGGGAAGTGGATGCCATTGTGCATGTGGTGAGATGTTTTGAGGATGCTAATGTGGTTCATGTGGACGGCAGCGTAAATCCCCTGAGGGATATAGAAACCATTAACCTGGAGCTGATTTTCTCTGACTTGGAGATTCTGGAGAGAAGGCTTTCCAAGGTAAGCAAGGCTGCCAGAATGGATAAGACCATGGCAAAGGAGGAAGCGCTCTTAAACCGCATCAAGGAGCATCTTGAGAGCGGAAAGCTGGCAAAGAGCATGGAAGTGGAGGACGAGGAGGAGCAGGCGCTGCTTCGCACCTATAATCTTTTGACGGACAAGCCTGTCATCTATGCCGCCAATGTGGCAGAGGGAGATTTGGCTGACGATGGCGCAGGCAATGTCATGGTGGCGGAGGTGCGCAACTTTGCAAAAGGAGAAGACAGCGAAGTGTTTGTAATCTGCGCTCAGATTGAGGAGGAGATTGCAGAGCTGGATGATGACGAGAAATCCATGTTTTTGGAGGATTTGGGACTTAAGGAATCCGGTCTTGAGAAATTGATTAAGGCGAGCTATCATCTTCTTGGCCTGATCAGTTTCCTGACAGCGGGGGAAGATGAAACCAGAGCATGGACCATAAAAGTGGGAACTAAGGCGCCTCAGGCTGCCGGAAAAATCCACTCTGATTTTGAGCGGGGATTTATCAAAGCAGAAGTAGTGGGATACAAGGATTTGCTTGAGTATGGCTCCCTGTCTGCCGCCAGAGAAAAAGGCGTGGTAGGCATGGAAGGAAAAGATTACGTGGTAAAAGACGGAGATGTGATTTTGTTCCGGTTTAATGTCTGATAGAGTAATATAAAATAGAAATGAGGATTTATATGAATGTAGGAGATATTTCCTTTCCCAATCTGGGAATTTATCTGGAGAATGTGCCCAAGAGCTTTACCGTTTTTGGCTTTGAAGTGGCTTTGTACGGAGTGTGCATCGGATTGGGCATTCTGGCGGGAATTCTGATAGCGGATTATGACGCCAAGGTCACGGGGCAGAACCCTGATATTTATTGGGACTTTTTCATCTATGCGGTGATTTTTTCCGTGATAGGTGCAAGGCTGTACTATGTTGCCTTTGCCTGGGAGTATTTTCAGGGAGACCCGCTCAGTATCTTAAATTTAAGAAGCGGCGGCATGGCATTTTACGGAGGGATGATAGGCGCGTTGCTTACGCTGTTTGTCTTTACCAAGGTGAAAAAGCAGAATATTTTTCAGATGGGGGACACCGGCGTCATGGGACTGATTTTGGGACAGGCTATCGGTCGGTGGGGAAATTTTACAAACCGTGAGGTATTTGGAGAATACACCAACAATCCTTTTGCCATGAGGCTTCCCATTGAAGCGGTCAGAGCAAGGGATATCTCGGAGGGGATTGCTGCCCATATCGGGGTGGGAGAGAATTTTATTCAGGTGCATCCCACCTTTCTCTATGAAAGCGCATGGAATCTGATGATACTTGCCATTATGCTGCTTTATCGGAAGCATAAGAAGTTCCATGGAGAAATCTGTCTGATTTATTTTGGAGGATATGGTCTGGGAAGATTTCTCATCGAGGGCATCCGCACGGATGTGCTGTTTATTCCCGGAACACAGCTGGCGGTATCCCAGATGCTGTCCCTTGTTATGATTATTTTTGCCGTGGCGGCAGAGCTAGTGGTGCGCATTTTGATACAACGGGGCAAGATACAACCCTCAAGATAAGTCATGGGATTTCATCCCACCATACAATATATTGTGTTTTTTGCGGAAAACGCCTTGCAAATGCTTGCAGGGCGCTTTTTTAATCTTAATTTTTTCTTAAAATTCTTATTGATTTTTCTTGCCAAATGGAGTATTTTAGTATAAAATCATAAATAGAGTGGGATGAAGTGTTATAGAAACCCATAAAGTGGGATAAAAAATTTATTTTTCGGCTTTGGAGTTTCTGTTTTGATACTTTGCGTGGCAGCCCTACTTTGACAGGTGGTGATTGTTATGTTCATGAGCGAATACAATCATACAATTGACGCAAAAGGCAGGTTAAGCATTCCTTCCAAATTCCGCAGTGCGCTTGGCGGCGAATTCGTAATTTCAAGAGGGATAGAAAGCTGTCTGTATGTATATGCCAACGAAGATTGGGAGAAATTTGAACAGAACCTGACATCACTGCCGCTGATAAACAAAGAAGCAAGACAGTTTGCCCGCTTTTTTCTGGCGGGGGCTGCGCAAGTGGAATTGGATCCACAAGGGAGAATCTTGATTCCTTCGGGACTGAGAGATTATGCAGGACTAAAGAAAGATGTAATATTGGTTGGCGTAGGAACCCGTATCGAAATTTGGGACAGCGAGAATTGGGTAGCGGAATGTTCCAAGGTAGATATGGATACCATTACAGGAGCTATGGCGCAGACGGAGCTGCATATTTAATGGAATTTAATCATTTTTCCGTCATGTTGGCGGAGACTATCGAGGAACTTCATATCCGTCCGGAAGGAACCTATGTGGATGGTACATTGGGCGGTGGAGGGCATGCCTTTCAGGTGTGCAGCCGCCTGACCTCCGGGCACTTTTATGGAATCGATCAGGATGATGCAGCCATTGCGGCGGCAAGAGAAAAATTAGAAACTTTTGGAGATAAAGTAACGCTCCTTAGAGGAAATTATTGCAATGCGGCAGAGATGCTGCGAGAGTATGGTGTAAATAAGGTGGATGGCATATTGCTGGATTTGGGAGTCTCTTCTTATCAGTTTGATACGGGGGAGAGGGGATTTTCCTATCGCTTTGACGCCCCTTTGGATATGCGGATGGATCGGAGGCAGAGTTTGACGGCAAGGGATATTGTCAATGAATATTCCGAGTCGGAGCTGTTTCGCATTATCAGGGATTACGGGGAAGATCGGTTTGCCAAAAATATCGCTAAACACATTGTGAAGGCAAGAAAGCAGGCTCCTATTGAGACAACCTTCGCTCTGAATGAAGTGATAAAGGCGGCAATTCCGGCAAAGATGAGGCAGAACGGACATCCTTCCAAACAGACCTTTCAGGCATTGCGCATAGAATGCAATCAGGAGTTGGAGGTACTAAAGAATTCCTTGGATGAATTTATCGATATGTTATATCCGGAGGGCAGGCTGTGTATTATCACCTTTCACTCTCTGGAGGACAGAATCGTAAAGACAAGCTTTAAACAAAATGAAAATCCCTGCACTTGTCCCCCGGATTTTCCGGTGTGTGTGTGTGGGAAAAAATCGAAAGGAAGGGTCATTACCCGCAAGCCCATTCTTCCGGGAGAGAGTGAACTTGCGCAGAACAGCCGCTCTAAGAGTGCAAAACTCAGGGTGTTTGAAAGAACCATATAGCAAATAAACAGTTAACAAATAAATAAATAAAGTAACAAGAAACGGGAAAGTAGGCAGTATTATGGCACAGAGAAGAAGGACAGGCACTACTCGTACAAATGCAAGGCGTGAAAGCGGAAGATATGAGAGCAATCTCTATATCTATGACAATACTGCGCGCAAGCTTGACGTTCAGAGACAGCTTGAGGAACCGAGAAAGAAAAAGCTCAGCAACGAGGCGAGAAAAAACCGGGATAAAGCCCGGCATATGAACTTTGGCTATCTGCTGTTTCTGGCAGCGGCATTATGTACCTGCGGCGTAATTTTGATTCATTATATTCAGTTACAGTCAGAGCTTACCAGCAGGACTAAAAATGTGGCAAAATTAGAGAGCAGACTGAATGTACTGAGAACGGAGAATGATGAGAAATACAACAGAATTAACGGAAGCATTGATCTGGAACAGATTAGGCGTGTGGCAATCGGAGAATTAGGCATGACTTATGCAAAAGAAGGGCAGATTGTAATGTATACCAGCGAGGAACATGACTATATGCGAAAGGTATCCCGATAAAATTAAGAATTTCTGCGCATGGAGGAACAATGTGAAGGACGGAAACAAGAAGAAATTTAATACGAAAATGCAAAAAAAGCTGGTGGTACTCTTTTTATGTGTACTGCTGGCTTTTGGCGGACTAAGCGGCAGACTTGTCCTGATTGCAAGGGAGGACGGAACCAGATATCAGAAGCAGGTTTTTGCACAACAGTATTATGACTCCACAACGATTCCTTTCAGACGGGGTGACATTGTGGATTCCAAAGGCACAAAGCTTGCAACTAGTGTTAAGGTATATAATGTGATCATTGATGCCAGCGTTATGACTTATAATAAAGGGAAATATGTAGAGCCGACTTTAAAGGCTTTAGAGACTTATTTTCCCCAGCTGGACATGACGGACATTCGGAATCATGTCACCAATAATCCGGACTCTCAGTGGTATATTGCATTAAAGAGGCTTACTTATGATGAAATCAGCGGATTTCAGATGGCACAGGCGGAGAATGCAAATATTCAGGGAGTATGGTTTCAGGCGGAATATAAACGTACTTATCCTGACGGCACGCTGGCACCGGATGTCATAGGCTTCATGAGAGCGGACAATCAGGGGCAGTATGGACTTGAGGAGTATTATAATGATATTTTGAACGGAACCAACGGCAGGGAGTACGGGTATCTGAATGATGACACCACATTGGAACGCACTATCAAACCGGCAGTGGACGGATACACAATTCACACTACCATTGATGCCAATCTTCAGAGTATTGTGGTAAAGTATTTGAGGCAGTTTAACGAAGAACATAAAGATTCTGCCAGGGAAGGAAACGGTGCGGAAAATGTTGGCTGTATCATGATGGAAGTGAATACGGGAAGGATTCTTGCCATGGCAAGCTATCCCGATTTTGATTTGAACAATCCCAGAGATGCAGGCGCCATGATTGGCTCTAATATGGTGGAGTCTGTTACCAATCAGAACGGTTATCAGGAAATCCGCAAAACCGACACAATCATCAATCAGGAAGTGATTGATGGAATGAACGAGGAACAATTATATCTGAATTTGAATAATCTCTGGAAAAATTACTGTATCAGCTGTACCTATGAGCCGGGTTCCACGATGAAGCCCTTCACGGTGGCGGCTGCTCTGGAGAGTGGCGTGATTACAGGAAATGAGACCTATGTATGCAACGGTATTCTGGAAGTGGGAGGTCATGAAATTAAATGTAACTCTTACCAAAAAGGAGGAGACGGATTAGTAACCGTACAAAATTCCATTGCATGGTCCTGTAATGTGGCATTAATGAAAATCGGCGCAACTCTTGGGCAGGACAAGTTCTGTGAATTTCAGAAGGTTTTTAACTTTGGTCTTAAAACTAATATTGATTTAGCCGGAGAAGCAAGAACAAATTCGCTGATTGTGGATGCGGAGATTATGAGAGCCGCAGACCTTGCTACCAACAGTTTCGGTCAGAATTTTAATGTGACCATGATTCAATTAATATCGGGATATTGTTCTTTGATCAACGGTGGTTATTACTATGAGCCCCATATGGTGGACAAGATTACCAATGCCAATGGCGCAACCATACAGAATATTGAGCCGAGAGTCTTAAAACAGACAGTTTCCGAGTCTACTTCGGAATTAATCCGGCAGTACTGCCGGGAAACCGTTATGGGAGAAACCGGAACAGGTAAGGCGGCAAGACCTGCGGGTTATGCCATTGGAGGAAAGACCGGAACGGCAGAAACTCTGCCCCGCAAAAACAATGAATATGTGGTTTCCTTTATTGGATATGCGCCTGCGGACAATCCACAGATTGCCATTTATGTGGTAGTGGACAGGGCAAATGCCGAAAGGCAGGATAAGTCCTCCTATGCAAGCGGTATTGTAAAAAATATTCTGACAGAGGCGCTGCCTTATTTGAATATCTTTATGACGGAAGAATTGAGCGCGGCGGAAATCAAAGATTTGGAAGAAAGACAGATTGCGATTACCAATATGTATACGCCGACTCCTGAGGAAGGTGCGCTGAGTACACCGGACGGTACAGAAGGTACCAATCCGCCGGGTAATGCAGATGGTAATTCTACTTTTACGGATCCTACCGGTGAAACCGGGAGAACGGAGCCGGTATGGAAGAGTTATCCCATTGATCCAGCTACCGGTTACCGAAAGAATCCGAAGACCGGGGAATGTTATGATGCGGAAACTGGCGACCCCATAAGCGGAGGTGACAGTTCCTTCAGCGGGGATGTGCAGGCCAATCCCAATCTTCCCCAGGGGCAATTGGCGGAATAAAATCAGTAATAACTAGACGGTGTGAGGAATACAGTTTAATAAGCCCTGTTTGTGAGGTTTATTATGCTGTTAAACCACAATAAGATAGCCCACAGAAAGAAGATTCTGATTGTGTTTTTTGCCTGTGCAGCAGCGCTGATTTTTCTGATAGGAAGATTGGTTTATCTCATGATATGGCGTGCCGATCATTATGCGGAGCTTGCCACCAAACTGCATGAGAGGGAGAGAAGCATTAAAGCTGCCAGAGGCAGGATATTGGACTGTAACGGCACGGTGCTGGCTGACAATAAGACCGTGTGTACCATATCCGTGATACATAGTCAGATAGAACAACCGGAAGAAATCATACGCATTCTTTGTAAAGAATTGGACCTGTCTGAGGATTATGTCAGGAAGCGGGTGGAAAAATTCTCTTCCATGGAGCGTATTAAGAGTAATGTGGAGAAAACCGTGGGTGACAGAATCCGGGAATACGACCTTGCAGGGGTAAAGGTGGATGAGGATTACAAACGCTATTATCCCTACGGAAATCTGGGCAGTAAAGTCTTGGGTTTTACAGGAGGAGATAATCAGGGTATTATCGGACTTGAAGTTATTTATGAAGATTATTTGCAGGGAGAACCTGGAACCATACTGACCATGACGGATGCAAAGGGCATCGAAATAGATGCGGCAGGGGAGAGGCGTATCGAACCGGTGGCAGGAAATGATTTGTGTATCAGTATGGACCGCAATATCCAGACTTATGCCACACAGCTGGCCACACAGGTTATGGCGGCAAAGGAGGCGGATTCCGTTTCCATTATTGTTATGAATCCGAAAAACGGAGAGATTCTGGCCATGGTAAATGTGCCGGAGTTTGACCTTAACAATCCCTATGAACTGCCGGAGGGCACTGCAGAGGGGATTAGCGGAGAAGAAAAGCAAAATATATTGAACGGCATCTGGAGAAACGGCTGCATCAACGATACTTATGAACCGGGCTCCACTTTTAAGATTATTACGGCGGCCGCAGGGCTGGAGGAAGGAGTGGTCACGCCGGAAAGCACTTTCAGCTGTCCCGGATTCATTGTTGTAGATGACAGGAAAATACGCTGCCATAAGGTGGCGGGGCATGGCGGGCAGACCTTTGTACAGGCGACCATGAATTCCTGTAATCCGGTTTTTATCACTGTGGGATTAAGGCTTGGGGTAGAAAATTACTATAAATATTTTGAACAGTTTGGCTTAAAGCAAAAAACAGGAATTGATTTGCCGGGGGAGGCCGGAACCATTATGCACAAGCAGGAGAATATGGGGAATGTGGAGCTTGCTACTGTGGCATTTGGGCAATCCTTTCAAATCACGCCGGTTCAGCTGTTGACTACGGCATCTTCTATCATCAATGGCGGAAACCGCATCACTCCCCATTTTGGGGTGAAGGCGTTAGATGAAAACGGTAATGTGGTGGAGACCTTTGACTATCCTGTGCAAGAGGGGATTGTGTCAGAAGAAACCAGCGCCACCATGAGGGAAATTTTGGAAAAGGTAGTGTCCGAGGGCTCTGGAAAAAACGGCAAGGTAGAGGGGTTCCGCGTAGGCGGAAAGACAGCTACCAGCCAGACCCTGCCAAGGGGGAGCGGGCGGTATATTTCATCCTTTGTAGGATTTGCACCGGCAGATGACCCTCAGGTGATTGCCATAGCCATTGTCAACAACCCCAAGGGAATTTATTATGGCGGTCAGGTGGCGGCGCCCATTATCCGCCAGCTCTATGAAAATATTCTTCCGTATTTAGGAATTATGAGTTATAATCAATAAGGTCAATTAAGGAAAGGCGGGACTATGAACCGTATCTGCATCATGAGTGTCATCATTTCCTTTGCAATCAGTGCAGTGCTGGGACCTGTGTTCATTCCGCTTTTAAGACGGGTGAAATGCGGTCAGACAGTCAGGGATGATGGACCTAAGGCGCACCTTAAGAAGACGGGCACGCCCACCATGGGAGGACTTTTGATTCTTCTCAGCGTGGCGGTGACTTCCCTGTTATATACAAAAGAAGCCGGGGAGGCAATACCTGTTTTGTTTCTGACCTTTGGCTTTGGGCTTATTGGACTGCTTGATGACTTTATCAAGGTAGTATGCAGATGTTCTGAAGGACTGCGGGCGTGGCAGAAATTTGCCTGCCAGCTTTTGGTCACAGGCGTGTTCAGCTATTATCTGAAAAATTATACGGATATCAGTTTTGCAATGCGGATTCCCTTTTTGCAGGGGAAATACATAGATATCGGGGAATGGAGCATTCCGCTTATGTTCTTTATTGTGCTGGGAACAGCCAACGGTACCAACTTTACCGATGGGCTGGATGGGCTTGCCGCCAGCGTTACATTAATGGTAACGGTGTTTTTTATGGTGGTGGCAATCGGCACCGGCAGTAAAATTGCACCGGTCTGTTGTGCGGTAGCGGGATCATTAATGGGCTTTCTGCTGTTCAATGTATATCCGGCTTCCGTTTTTATGGGAGATACGGGTTCCCTTGCGTTGGGGGGATTTGTTGCGGCAAGTGCATATATTCTGAAAATACCCTTATTTATCGCCATAGTAGGATTGATTTATATGGTGGAAGTACTTTCTGTTATGATACAGGTTGCATGGTTTAAGATAAGCGGAGGCAGGAGGATTTTTAAGATGGCGCCGCTGCATCATCATTTTGAACTGTGCGGCTGTTCCGAGACAAAAGTGGTTGCAATCTTTACCATTGTCACGGCAATCATGTGCCTGATTGCACTGTTGGGATACTGAGTTTTACTTAATGATTATGTCGCAGCAGACGGCGGAATGTGAGGGGAAAATGTTAAAAGGGCAGAGAGTATTGGTAGTGGGAACGGGTGTCAGCGGAAGCAGCGCAGAGAACTTTTTAAAGCGTGTGGGAGCACAGGTTATATGCTGTAACAGTGATACAAAGCTTTCGAAGGAAGTGGAAGAGGGCGTTCAGGGAGTGGTAATAAGTCCCGGAGTGCCCACGGATGCGCCCCTTATCAATGTACTTAGGGGCAGGGGCGTACCTGTTATAGGAGAGATAGAGCTGGGATATCTGGCGGAGAAGGGCAGAGTGATTGCCATTACCGGGACCAACGGAAAGACTACGACTACCACATTGGTCTGGGAAATCATGAAAGCTCATCTGGGGGAGAAGAAGGCTTTTCTGGTGGGAAATATCGGAATTCCTTATACCGGGAAAGTGCTGGACTCGGCGGCAGATACCGTGAGTGTGGTAGAGGTCAGTTCCTTTCAATTGGAAACCATAGATACTTTTCACCCCACTGTATCCGCTATTCTCAATATTACGCCGGATCATCTGGATCGCCACCGCACTATGGAAGCCTATGCGGCAGCCAAGGAGGCGATTACGAAAAACCAAACAGAAGAACAGATTTGTGTCCTGAATTATGACAATGCCTACACAAGAGCTTTTGCAGACCGTTGTCCGGTGAAGGCGGTATGCTTTTCTTCTCAGGAAGAGCTTTGGAATGGGTACTTTATAAGAGGAGATAAAATCGTAAAAAGCGTGGAGGGCAATGACACCGAACTTTTGGATATCCACCGGGATATTCATCTGACAGGAATGTGCAACGTGGAAAATGTTATGGCAGCGCTTGCCATTACAGATGCCATGCAGGTGCCTGCAGCCCTTGCCATACAAGTGATCAGACAGTTTCGCGCTGTGGAACACAGAATAGAGTTTGTGGGGACTGTGGAAGGCGTTGATTATTATAATGACTCCAAAGCAACCAATCCGGATGCGGCCATACAGGGTATCCGGGCAATGAAGAAGCCCACGGTTTTATTGGGCGGGGGATATGACAAGAAAAACAGCTATGAGGAATGGCTGAAAAGTTTTGACGGAAAAGTAAAGTGGCTGGTACTCATGGGGCAGACTAAGGAGGCCATTGCTGAGGCTGCCGCAAGATGCGGATTTACCAATGTCCGAATGGCGGATACTTATGAGGAGGCATTTAGGATGTGTACTTTTCTGGCAGAGGAAGGGGATGCGGTGCTTTTGTCCCCTGCCTGCGCAAGTTTTGGAATGTTTGCGGACTACGAGGAGAGGGGACGGCTTTTCAAAGAGTATGTCAGGGGATTGGAAAATGATAAAAGTTCCTGATAAAAGGAGAAATTATGGCGGCACAAAGAGGCAGAAGAAACAGAAAAAAAGAACAATCAGAATTTTATTTTGACTATACCCTTTTATTTGTGGTGCTGTTTTTGCTGGGATTTGGTCTGGTCATGATTTACTCGGCAAGCTCCTACGCGGCCCTTCAGTCATATGGAGATGAGGCACATTATTTAAAAAGACAATTGGTTGCCAATATTCTGGGACTTTTTGCCATGATGGTGGTGGCGAATATTCCCTATCATTTTTGGGAACGGTTTGCTACGCTGGGATATATTGTGTCCGTGGCATTGATTCTGCTGGTGAAGACTCCGCTGGGAATCGAATCCCATGGAGCCCGAAGGTGGATAGGGGTTCCCGGTACCTCTTTCAACCTGCAGCCGGCGGAGGTTGCCAAATTGTGCATGATTCTGTTTCTGGCATGTACAGTGTGCAAGATGGGAAAGAGCGTTCGCAGTATGAAAGGCTTCATCGTTATGATGATGATACCCATGCCCATTGTGGCTATGATTAAGATAATCACTGAAAACTTAAGTTCCGCATTGATTATTTTGGGAATTGCGGTCTTGATGGTGTTTGTGGCAAGTCCGGATTATAAGAAATTTATTATTATGGGTTCGGCGGCAGTTGCCGGCATTGCAATATTTCTGATGGTGCTGTTTAATTCGGACAGTGTGGAAGGCTTCCGAAGCGAACGAATTCTGGCATGGAGGGATCCGGAGAGCGTTGCTCTTAATAAAGGCTTTCAGACTCTGCAGGGACTTTATGCTATAGGCAGCGGAGGAGTATGGGGCAAAGGTCTTGGGCAGAGTATGCAGAAGCTGAATTTCTTGCCCGAGGCGCAGAATGACATGATATTTTCCATTATCTGCGAAGAATTGGGACTGTTTGGAGCATTCATTGTGATTTTAATGTTTGTGGTGCTGCTCTGGCGGATGATGATTGTAGCCAACAACGCGCCGGATTTGTTTGGAGCCATGTTGGTGGTGGGAGTTATGGGGCATATTGCCATTCAGGCAATTTTAAATATTGCCGTAGTGACCAATACGGTTCCCAACACCGGAATTTCACTTCCTTTCATCAGTTACGGCGGGTCTTCTGTTATCTTTCTTTTGATAGAGATAGGTCTGGTGCTGAGCGTGGCAAGGCGTATTGAGCTGAAGACATAGCGCGAAAAGTACTTGCTATTTTCACGCTGGAAAAAATGTCGCATAGTATAGAATAGGTCTTTGAATTTGACAGCTGGATGGTGTCACATGGATTCTATTCACATTAAAGGCGGCGTTGCCCTTCAGGGCAAGGTGCGTATTCAGGGTTCCAAAAACGCGGCGCTGCCGGTTCTTGCGGCTACGCTGCTTACCAAAGAAGTTTCTTATATCCGTAATTGTCCGAGAATAGCAGATGTCTATCTTATGATAAGTCTTTTGGGAAGTCTGGGCTGTAATGTAAGCTGGGAGGACGGCGGTATCCGGGTGGATGCGGGCAATGTCTGTGAAGGCGAGATGCCTGCGGAAGCCATAAAAGGGATGAGGTCATCCCTCTGTCTGTTGGGCGCAATGCTTGCTCGATGCGGAGAAATCGTCATGGAGCACCCGGGAGGATGTATCATTGGAGAACGCCCCATAGATATTCATCTTGCAGCATTGACCCAGATGGGTGTAAGCTTTAAAGAAGAAGAGGGCAGGCTCTATGCAAAGGCGGAGAAGTTGAAAGGAGCGGAGATTACCCTTCCTTTTGCCAGCGTGGGTGCTACAGAAAATATTCTGCTGGCGGCAGTGGCGGCAGAAGGAGATACGATAATCAAGGGAGCAGCCAGAGAACCGGAAATCACAGCTTTATGCAAATATCTTCAATGCTGTGGGGCGCTGATTGAGGGGGTTGATACAGACAGCCTTATCGTTCATGGCGGTATTTCTCTGCATGGCGGAGATTTTTGTATTCCGCCTGACCGTATTGTGGCAGGAACCTATCTTTTTGGATGTATTGCCACAGGAGGCACTGTGCTTTTGGAGGAGGCACCTGTACAACAGATGGAAGCTGCAGTGAAGCTGGCGGAGCAGATGGGGAGTAAATGCGATGATACCAGGGAAGGACTCTTTGTACAATCTCCCAAGAGACCTATTCTGCCTCGCTTGGTCAGGACGGCTCCCTATCCGGAATTTCCTACGGATTTACAGTCCATGGCTCTTGCTGCAATGACAGTAGGAGAAGGAGAATGCATCATAGAAGAGACTATTTTTGAAAATCGTTTCAGAGTGGTGGAGCCTTTGCGCAATATGGGAGCAAATATCAAAGAATTAGACTCCAAAAGAGTGCTGATAAAGGGTGTTAACGGACTCAATGGCAGGACGGTGGAGGCAATGGAACTTAGAGGAGGCGCCGCACTTGTGCTGGCAGGCCTTGTGGCACAGGGGCGGACGAAGGTTACGGGATGTTCTTATATTTACCGGGGGTATGAGAATATCTGCAGGGACTTAAGAGAGTTAGGAGCGCGTGTCATCATTGAATAGTGTGAGAAGAATTTTTATAAAAATACTAGCAGTTTTTTTGGTTTTGATGGTGTTGTGCGGGGCAGGTTTTTATGTGTTTCGCACACACACCATAAAGAATGTATATGTGGAGGGCAATGTCCACTATACAGAGGAGGAAATCAAAGAAATGGTTATGGAGGGCATATTGGGAAATAATTCCCTGTATCTGTCCATGAAGTACAAAAATAAGAATATCACGGACGTCCCTTTTGTGGATATCATGAATGTGGACATCCTTTCGCCGGACACCATCAAGATTACCGTGTGTGAAAAGGCTCTTGCCGGATTTGTCTCCTATATGGATACCTATATGTATTTTGACAAGGATGGGTACGTGGTAGAGAATTCTAGTATAAAGACGGCAGGTGTGCCGCAGATTACGGGGCTTTCCTTTGACTACATGGCTCTGGGGGAGCAGCTGCCGGTTGAGGACAGGGAAGTATTCAACAGTATTTTGGAAATCAAGAAACTTCTGAATAAATATGAACTGACGGCGGACAGGATTTATTTTCATCCTTCCGGAGAAATTACCCTGTATTTTGTAAATGTGAAGGTTTCTCTTGGAAATGATTATCCCACACTTGAGGATAAAATTATGAGGCTGCCCACATTTTTGCCTGAGTTAGAGGGAAAAAGCGGTGTTTTGCAGATGGAAAATTTCAGCGAGAGCAACGGAAATTTTACCTTCAAACCCGATTCTTAGATGGAATAATTGAAATGTTATGATAACTGTTGTGATAAATTTGCTAAAAAGTATTGATTAATTTGAAAAATAATTATATGATAGACTATATGGAGTTTGTGCGGAGGGTGTAGAATGCCCTTTGGAGAAAAAGGAGGATAAACCTTTGCTGGAGATTAAGACGAATAATGCAGATGCTGCCGCTAAAATTATTGTAGTAGGCGTAGGTGGAGCAGGTAATAATGCTGTAAATAGAATGGTAGACGAACAGATAGACGGAGTTGAATTTATCGGAATCAACACGGATAAGCAGGCACTTCAGCTTTGCAAGGCACCCAAGCTTTTGCAGATTGGAGAGAAGCTGACCAAGGGTCTGGGCGCAGGCGCAAGGCCTGAGGTAGGTGAGAAGGCCGCAGAAGAAAGCTCTGAGGAGATTACGGCTGCCTTAAAGGGTGCAGATATGGTATTTGTCACCTGTGGTATGGGCGGCGGAACTGGTACGGGAGCAGCTCCTGTGGTTGCCCAGATTGCCAAAGATATGGGAATTCTCACGGTAGGTGTGGTTACAAAGCCTTTCTGCTTTGAGGCGAAGGCCCGTATGGTGAATGCCTTAAACGGTATTGAGCGCATTAAGTCCAATGTGGATACTTTGATTGTCATTCCCAATGACAAGCTTCTTGAAATTGTGGACAAGCGTACCACTATGCCGGAGGCTCTTAAGAAAGCGGACGAAGTGCTTCAGCAGTCTGTCAGCGGAATTACGGACCTGATTAATGTTCCCGCTGTTATCAATCTGGACTTTGCAGATATCCAGACTGTCATGAAGGATAAGGGGATTGCTCATATCGGAATCGGTGAGGGCAAGGGAGACGACAAGGCTTTGGAGGCTGTCAAGATGGCAGTGGAAAGTCCTTTGTTAGAGACAAAGATTAATGGCGCAAGCCATGTTATCATCAATATTTCCGGAGATATTACCTTGGCGGATGCCAATGATGCTGCAAGCTATGTGCAGGAACAGGCAGGAGCTGATGTCAATATTATATTTGGTGCAATGTATGATGAGACCAAGGAGGATGCATGTACCATCACCGTGATTGCCACAGGACTTACGGAAGCAGCTGCAGCACCTCAGAACAGATTGGGCGGCGGCTCTGCATTCCAGCAGCCTTCTTCTTTAAAAGGCCTGAATGTTCCCCGGACTCCTGGAGCGCCTCAGGGTACGATGCCCAAGCCGGGTGTTGCACCTTTTAACAATATGCACAAGACCACGGATATCCGAAGCTCCGTGGAAGAAAAGACCTTAAATATTCCTGAGTTTTTACAGAGAAAATAAGCGTGGCATTGATATGAAATGGATGGTGGCGTCGGATATACACGGTTCTGAATATTATTGCCGGAAAGTGCTGGAGGCGTTTGACAGGGAAGAGGCAGACAGACTGCTTTTGTTAGGTGATTTGCTCTATCATGGTCCCAGAAATGATCTACCGAAAGAGTATGCCCCAAAGAATGTGATTGAACTGCTGAATGCAAGGCGGGACATCATTCTGTGTGTCAGAGGTAACTGTGAGGCGGAAGTGGATCAGATGGTATTGGACTTCCCCGTTATGGCAGATTATGCAGTTCTTTACATAGACGGACAGGTTATCTATGCAACCCATGGGCATATTTATGGGGAGGAGCATCCTCCCAAGCTGCAAAAGGGTGATATCCTGCTATGCGGACATACCCATGTACCAAAATGTGTGAATCATGGAGATTTCTTATATATGAACCCCGGTTCTGCCGCACTCCCTAAGGAAGGCAGCCACCACGGCTATATGACCATTGAGGCAGGGGAGTATCTTTGGAAGGATTTTGAAGGGAATATTAAGGAAAGATATCAAGTGATGTAAAACAGTGACTGAGAAGCCGCTGTTTTTTTATTCTGTAAAATTTTAATTCTGTAGAATGCCGTAGAAAGAAAACTTTTCTTTGCACCTCGTTTTTGACAAATTCCATGGAAGATTCCCTTTATAATAATTGTGAAAAGGGTGATGAAATGTATTATGAACTTTATGTTGACAGTTTGTTTTTAATAAACTTTGTCATGAATCTTTACTTGCTGCTTTTAGTAAACCAAAGCACATACCGTACTGCCACACGGTTGCGGCTGATATTGGGAGCTGCGGCAGGCGCCTTTTTTTATCTTTTGCCCTTTTTCCTTAGCGGTCCTGCAAAATTCCGATATCTGCTGGGAGTGCTTGCCGGAATGGCATCCATGTATTTTATGGTGTTTCGCATTAAAAATCTGCAGGCATTTTGGTTTATCACCAAAAAATTTCTGATGTATTCCTTTCTCATGGGGGGAAGCCTGCTGTTTTTGATTCGTGCGTTTCCGGTTTTGAGAAGATTTTTGACAGGAATTTTCGGAGTTATGGGAGCCGGAGCGGTTATTTTTCTCTTTCTTTTTTATGAGAAGGAAAGAGAGAAAAGACATGAGGAGAGCAGTCTGTGCAAGGTGACATTAATCTCAAGGGAAAGAAGACTCACCCTGACGGCGCTGTTAGACTCCGGCAACACCCTGACAGAGCCCATCAGCGGGAAACCGGTGAGCGTGGCGGATGAGAAGGTCCTGGAATATCTGTGGGAAAAAGCCGGAACAGGAAAAGAAACAGGAATGTTTGGAAAATCCGGATTTCGAGCCGTTCCTTATCACAGCATCGGAAAAAAGAGGGGCATTTTGTATGCCTGTCTGCTGGAAGAAATCCAAATCGAGCTGGGGGGACTGACTAAGATATGTAAAAATGTGTATGTGGCATCCTCTAGGGAGGATATTTCAAGCCCAAGTGAGTGTGGGGAAGAACCCGTGAGAATGATTCTGAACCCCGCTTTGTTAAAGGAGGAAGTATGATTTTTAAGACAGTTAGAACTCAAAAAAGGCAGTTTAGAGTAATATGCAGAGATAATTTCACCTTGAGGAAAAAAGGCGAAATCCATTATATCGGCGGAACGGATGTACTGCCGCCTCCCTTGGAGTCCGAGCAGGAAAATCGAGTGATACGCAATCTCGGCACGGAATATGAGGAGGAGGCAAAAGCTACCCTGATTGAACATAATCTGCGACTTGTGGTGTACATAGCCAAAAAATTTGACAACACGGGAGTTGGGGTAGAAGATTTAATTTCTATCGGAACCATAGGGCTGATAAAGTCTATCAATACCTTTAAACCCGATAAAAACATTAAACTTGCAACCTATGCTTCAAGATGTATTGAAAATGAAATTTTGATGTATCTGAGAAGAAATAATAAGACCAGGTTGGAAGTGTCCATTGACGAGCCCCTAAATGTGGATTGGGATGGAAACGAGCTTTTATTGTCGGATATTCTGGGTACTGAGGAGGATATCATTTACCGTAATATCGAAAATGAAGTGGAACGAAAACTATTGATGGGAGCCATCGGAAAGCTTTCCGAGCGGGAAAAAACCATTATTAAGCTGCGCTTTGGCTTGGGCAGCATGGATGGACAGGAGATGACCCAGAAGGAAGTAGCGGGTTATCTGGGGATTTCGCAGTCCTATATTTCCAGATTGGAGAAGAAAATTATGCGTCAATTGAAAAAAGAGATGAGTCTTCATATTTAAGGTTTACAAAGAAGGGTAAATGGTATTATACTAAATATATTATGATACGGCGAGAAGACATTTTATCAATGGAATATTTGAAGAAAACAGAATATACGGGCTGTCATCAGGGAATGCGTTATCGGTTGGAAATGGAGACAGATGGGGAAGGCGAAAAGAAGCTGAAAGTGACGGTTTGGCCGGAGCCTTTCAACTTCTTTAAGACCCCTGAAGAAGAAAAACAAAGTGCTTATTTTGATTTTGAAGAGGATGGCATTGTGGATGCCATTGCATGGATGAATGACAGATTGTTTGAAGATAAAGAGAAATGGGAGAATGCCGCCGGGAAATGGGATGTGTATGGCGAAATATATTATAAATGATTTGAGGGGGACGTTTCATTATCTGCCCTATGGATTGATTCTGGGGATATTGGTAATGCTGGTATTGAATATTGTTAATAGTACACGGGAACAAAAAGGGAAAAGCACAATTCCCATGTTTTCGTATGGCGCTTTTTTTATGTATGTGGCAATTATACTGTGTATTACTTTTCTGTCCAGAGAAAGCGGCAGCAGGGACGGAATTGATTTGAATCTTTTTTCCACATGGGGAATTAATTCCAGAAACAATGCCTTTGTGATAGAGAATGTGCTTTTGTTCATTCCCTTTGGTTTTGTGTGCCCTTGGGCATTTAAAGTATTTCGGAATTTTTTTGCCTGTACATTGTTTGGGGCGGCGGCAAGCACAGCCATAGAATGCCTACAGCTTTTGACGAAAAGAGGATATTTCCAGATAGATGACATCCTGACTAATACGCTGGGAATGGCAATTGGGTGCATTTTGTTCTGGATTTTCAGGGGGCTGGGCTGCCTTCTGGGATTCGGCAAGACAAATAAAGGATAGCAATAGAGCATTTTATGCCGTCAGATACATCCGCATAATGCGCAGGGCATTTTTCTCAAGGCGGGAAACCTGCGCTTGGGAGATTCCGATGATGTCAGCAACTTCCATCTGGGTTTTGCCCTCAAAGAAGCGCAGGGAGATGATTTCATGTTCCCTCTCGTTTAATTTTTTCATGGCCTCGCTTAGGGAGAGATGTTCCACCCAATTCTCTTCCTTATTTTTTTTGTCGCTGATTTGGTCCATGACATAGAGCGTATCGCCGCCGTCCGTGAAAATGGGCTCATAGAGACTCATGGGGTTCTGGATGGCATCCATGGCATAAACGATATCTTCTTTGGAGATGCCTACTTCCGTGGCAATCTCTTCTATGGTAGGTTCTTTGGCATTTTTCCGTGTCAGCGCATCCTTGGCATAGATTGCCTTGTAGGCAGTATCCTTTAAAGAGCGGGAGACCCGAATGGAATGGTTGTCTCTGAGAAAGCGCTTGATTTCTCCGGAAATCATAGGAACAGCATAAGTAGAAAACTTGACGTTTAAGGTGGTGTCAAAATTGTCGATTGCCTTGATGAGTCCGATGCACCCAATCTGAAATAAATCGTCCACATTTTCACTGCTGGAGGCAAATCTTTTAATGACGCTTAAAACCAGACGTAAGTTTCCTTCAATATATTCTTCCCTTGCTTTTTCGTCCCCATCTTTAATTCTCTTAAAAAGAGCTTCTTTTTCCGCTGCTTTTAAGAGGGGAAGCTTTGCTGTATTCATACCGCAGATTTCAACTTTTCCCAGAGCCATAGTTTCCTCCTGAAATTTATTTTTGTATTGCTTAGTATGCACTTTCAAGTGTCAGGATATACCGGACTTTGCATATATTAGTAAGGGAAAAATTGGTATTTGCGGGAGGAGTAAAATGTTATTTTCGGAATTCAAGAATAAGGATGTCATCAATATCAGGGACTGCAAGAAGTTAGGGCGGGTCTGCGACATGGAGTTTGACGAGTGCAAGGGTTGTATCTGCAAAATTATGGTGCCCGGAGGAAGTAAGGTTTTGAATTTTTTGCGCTGCGACCCCGACATTGTGATTCCTTATTGTGATATCAGGCAGATTGGTCCGGATATCATTTTAGTTGACATCAATGTTTGAATAAAATATAATGAGGATATACTTAAGGAAGAAGAGGATAAAACATATGAAATGCCCTTTTTGCAATCATGAAAATACCAGAGTAATCGACTCCAGACCTGCGGAGGATAATAATTCCATCCGGCGCAGGAGGGTGTGTGATGAGTGCGGGAAGCGTTTTACTACTTATGAAAAAATTGAGACGATTCCCCTCATTATCATTAAGAAAGACAATAACAGAGAGACCTATGACCGCTCCAAGATTGAGGCCGGAGTGCTGCGTGCCTGCCATAAGCGCCCTGTCAGTGCGGAAAAAATAACTCATCTGGTGGATGAAGTGGAAAATGAGATTATCAATATGGAAGATAGGGAAATCCCCAGCCAAGTGGTGGGAGAGCTGGTGATGAATAAATTAAAGTCGCTGGATGCGGTGGCTTATGTCCGCTTTGCCTCTGTATACAGAGAGTTTAAGGATATCAATACCTTTATGGATGAACTGAAGAATGTGCTTCAATAATAAGAGGCCGGTCATAAAAATATCGGCGCAGACTATAATATTCAAAAAGCTTCTGCCGATATAAAAAGTAACAGATACATGAGGTTCCTCTCGGAGAGAGGGATACGGAACATTTACATAGCGGTGACGACACGGATGTCGGTGCCGCTATTTTTATGCATGGAAAATATCAGTGGGAACTTTGGAATGACCGTGAGCGGGTCTGCCGTCTGAAAAACAGATACAGGCAGATAAGGTACAAAATCCCCTGCACAATCTGGCTGAACAGGATGCCATAAAGATAGCCGGAGATGCCAAGTTTGGGAATAGCAAAAAATACAAAGAAAAGCCGCAGTGACAAGGCTAGCAGATTCATGATAAAAATGCGCCCTGCCATACCTAGTCCCTGAAGGATGCTGGAGAGAGTGGTGTCCAGATACAAAAAAGGACATAAAAAGCTCAGGGTGCGGATAAAGTATCCTGCCAAGGGACTGTTAAACAGCGTAGTACCGGCCCAATTTCCCAAGAGAGCAAAAATGCTCAGAAAGAAAAAGCCCAAGATAAAGCAATATCTTATGGTGCGGAAAGTTGCTTTTTTTACGGCTTTTATATCTCCCAAGGCATAGTTTTCGGAAATCATGGGAAGCAAAAGCACGGAAATAGAGTTTGTCAGGGCATTGGGAAAAAAGATAAAGGGCATTGCCATGCCGGTGAGTACGCCATATACACTCAGAGCAGTGGTGCTGTCATAGCCATAAAGTTTTAGCTTTGCAGGAATGGACACTGACTCAATGCTCTGTAAAATGTTTAAGATAAGGCGGTTGGCTGTCAGAGGAAGCGCCATGAACAAAATATTTTTATAGACGGGATAAAGGACGGCAGCTTTCCTGTTATGTACATTTCTTGCATAATAGAGATAGGCAGGAAGGATTGCCGCAAGCAGGGAAATAAATTCTCCAATGGCAAGACCATAGACAGCAACATTGACGGAGGGAATTTTGCCCTGAGAAAAGGCATAGGCAGACATGGCATAGACACAGGCAACTCTGGTAATCTGTTCTATTAACTGTGTGACAGCAGGAACTCCGGCTTTTTTACATCCATAGAAATAGCCGTTAATGCAGGCGTGAATGGAGCTTAAGGGGATGGAGAAGGCGAGAATGCGCAGCATGGAAGCAGTGCGCGCTTCCATCAACAGTCTGACGGCAATAAAATCGGACATTTCATAGATTACCAGACTGCACAGAAGGGACAGCGGTGTGGTAATTATAATTCCTGTCAACATAGGGCGCAGGGAGGGCTGTTTTTCCACTGCTGCGCGCTCTGCCACAAATTTGGAAATAGCAGTCTGATATCCGGCTGCAGTCAGGGAGAAGGACAGGGACAAAACCGGATTTACCAGCTGATAAACGCCCATGCCTTCCTCTCCAAAAATACGGGACAGATAAATACGATAAAAAAAGCCGATGATGCGGCTTATAAATCCGGTAAGCGTAAGAATAGCAGTGCCTATAATAAGGGGGTGACTCTTGATTTTCTGCAAGAACGGCCTCGTTTCTAAAGAGCTTTTCTCTATATATATTCCTTCTTGCGCCTTGACAGAACATAGTTTCAGTGCTATATTATTTTTGTAATTCCTAGTGTGTCGGTATGCATTGAAGGGATGAAAGAAAACAGGGAGAAGGATTGATATGATTTATCTGGATAATGCGGCTACTACCAAAACCGCGCCGGAAGTAGTGGAGGCAATGCTTCCTTATTTTTGCGAATATTATGGAAATGCCAGCAGCATTTATGCCTTGGGAAGTAAGAGTAAGGAGGCAATTACGAACGTAAGAGAAGAGATTGCCAAGTGCATTGGGGCCAAAACCGAGGAGATTTATTTTACTGCAGGCGGCTCCGAGTCGGATAATTGGGCATTAAAAGCAACGGCAGAGGCATATGCATCCAAGGGAAAGCATATTATTACGACTAAAATAGAACATCATGCTATTTTGCATACCTGTGAATATCTGGAGAAGCAGGGATTTGAGATTACCTATTTGGGAGTGGACAGGGACGGCATGATTGATTTGGAAGAGTTAAAGGCGGCAATCCGTCCCGATACTATTTTAATCAGTATCATGTTTGCCAACAATGAAATCGGCACCATTGAACCCATAGAGGAAATCGGAGCCATTGCCAAAGAAAAGGGCGTGCTTTTTCACACGGATGCGGTGCAGGCTTTTGGACAGATTCCCATCCATGTAGATGAGCTTCATATTGATATGCTCAGCGCCAGCGGACACAAGCTGAACGGCCCCAAGGGCATCGGATTTCTCTATATCCGAAAAGGCCTTAAGCTCCGTTCCTTTGTTCACGGAGGCGCACAGGAGAGAAGCAGAAGAGCCGGAACGGAAAATGTGCCGGGGATTGTGGGTTTGGGTGCAGCAGTAAAGCGTGCCATGAAAATGATGGAAGAAAAAACAAAGATAGAGACAGAACTTAGGGATTACCTGATACAGCGTATAGAATCGGAGATTCCCTATTGCTGGCTGAACGGGCACAGAACCAAGCGTCTGCCCAATAATGTGAATTTCTCCTTCCTCTTTATTGAAGGGGAATCCATGCTGATTATGTTGGACGGCAAGGGTATCTGCGCTTCCAGCGGTTCCGCCTGCACATCCGGTTCATTGGATCCTTCCCATGTGCTGCTTGCCATTGGCTTAAAGCATGAGGAAGCCCACGGTTCTTTGCGGCTTACTTTGTCCGAGGAGATTACCAAAGAAGAAATTGACACGGTGGTGGAAGAACTGAAAAAGATTGTGGCAAGGCTGAGGGATATGTCGCCTTTGTATGAGGATTTTTTAAAGACCGGAAAGGAAGAGAGATAATTATGTATAGTGAAAAGGTAATGGATCATTTTCAGAATCCCAGAAATGTGGGAGAAATAGAAAATGCCAGCGGCGTAGGCACCGTGGGCAATGCAAAATGCGGAGATATCATGAGGATGTTTTTGGATATTGATGAAAACGGCGTGATACAAGAAGCAAAATTCAAAACCTTTGGCTGCGGGGCAGCGGTTGCAACGAGTTCCATGGCAACGGAATTGGTTAAGGGAAAGACTATACAGGAGGCTTTGCAAATCACCAACAAAGCCGTGATGGAGGCCTTAGATGGGCTTCCTCCCGTGAAAGTGCATTGTTCCCTGCTGGCGGAGGAGGCAATTCATGCCGCACTCTGGGACTATGCGCAGAAGCATAATATCACAATCGAGGGTCTGGAAAAGCCCAAGGCAGATATCAGCGAGGGTGAGGAAGAAGAATACTAAAATCTGAAAAGAGAAATATAAATCATGAAGTTTATTTTTATTATGGAGGCGAAAACGATTAGGGAGAAAGACATTGGATAAAAAATCGGAGAATAAAAATTCCAGATGGATTATAAAAAAGGCCAGAAATCATTTAATCTTGCTTATAGGCGGTGCTTTGGCAGGACTTTTGGCTCTTATTTTAGTATATTGCATTCCCACTGAGCCCATGGAAGAGCATATTTATCAGTCTTTGCCCATGTTGGAGAAAGAATTTGTATCGTCAGAATTGATTGATGGATATCCCGGTTCTCTGACAGGCAGCTTTACGGATTGTCTGATGTTAGAGAATGCTGTGTATCAGTCCCCTGAACATACCATGCTGGAGCAAATTCTGTTTATGTACCGGGGAGAAAGCGGTATGGGAGAGGGCTGGGCAACCGGATACTCTCTGGCAGACTATATTGGGGGAATAGAGCAGCCTAGAGAAGTAGAATATGGCAGATATTGGCATGGTTATCTGGTGGTGTTGAAGCCTCTGCTTTTTTTAACTACATTTAATGCATTAAGAATCATGTCATCTGCATTTCAGCTTATTTTGGTGGGCATGATTGTCATAGGTTTAAGCAGGCGAAAAGAGGAATTTCTGGGCATGGCTTTTTTGGTATCCATGCCGTTTCTTTATTATTTTGGGCTTTATGCATCCCTGTCTTTGAGTATCTGTTTTTATATTATGGCAGGGCTCATACTTGTGCAGTTAAGATGGGATGAAAGACTGCGAAAGCATGGATGGTATGGGGAATTTTTTCTGATAGCAGGAATGCTTACTTCTTATTTTGACTTTTTAACCTATCCATTGGTCACGTTAGCATTTCCTTTGTGTGTATGCCTGTATTTGGACAAGGACGGTGCAAATAAAGGCTTAAAGCGTCTTGTTGGATATAGTATGGAATGGGGCGTGGGTTATCTGGGATTATGGGTGTTAAAGTGGGTGTTAGCAGATATTTTGGCAGGGGGCAGTGTCATAAAAGATGGATTGGATGCAATTCTGGAAAGATCGGATGTTGCGGCATCTGAAAGTACAAGGATGACAGGATTCTTTTTCGTATTAAGGCAGAATATGAGTGTATATTTTAATTGGGGTTTTTATTTGCTGGGACTAGGGATTGCCATCTGGCTTATCAGGACAATCCTCAAAAAGAAAAGTGAAATTACGAAAAAGACTTTCGGTGAGGGAATGGTATTGTTGACGGTAGCGCTCTATCCCCTGATTTGGTTTTTCTTTACCCAAAACCACTCGGATGAGCATTGGATATTCACTTTTAAGATTTTGGCAGTGTCTGTGTTTGCATGTATCTGCGGAGTCGGAAAAATGTGCAAAGGAGAACAGTAATATATGAAATTAGACAAAAACAGGTACATTTATGTAATTTTTACATTAATGGCTGTTTTTTGCGGCATAGTATGGTCTTGTACAAATGTGGGTTATGACGGCGAATATCAGATTGCCATGGCATACCGTTTGATAAAAGGCGACAAGATGATTTTGGAAATGTGGGAACCGCATCAGACATCAGCCTTTCTTCCGGCTGTGTTAATGTGGTTCTATTTGAAGTTTTTTCATACCACGACGGGTATTGTGCTTTATCTGCAGATTTGCGGTATGCTGATCCGCGGAGGATTGGCATTCTTGTTATACAGGTTATTGAAAGATGAGGTGGGGAAGCCTGCTGCCTATGGAATGGCATTGTTTTATTTTATGATTTCTCCAAAGGACTATGCGCTTCCAGAATTCAGTAATTTGCAGCTTTGGTTTTCCACCCTGCTGTTTTGCAGTCTGTTAAGTTATCTGAAAAAGGGAAAAGCATATCTTTTAATTTTGTCTGCAGTGTGGCTTTGCCTTGAGGTGTTAGCCTATCCTTCCTGTGCCATTGTGCTTGTAGGTGTGCTCATAATCCTGGCGCTGTACGCGCCTCATAAGTGGAGGGATATTCTGGTGTTTACCGGAATATGCGCTGGTCTGGGACTTGCCGTGGCCGGATATTTTTTGATGACAATAGGGCCGGATACTTTTAAAGAATGTATTGCAGGCATGCTGAACTTAGAGCCTACTCATGTGGTAAGTGGAGCTTTAAAAATACAAAGTTATATCTGGGAAATATTGGAGATAGCGCTGATTCTCTTAGCAGTGGGTGGTGTCGCATTTCTTGTAAGCATAGTTTTGCCGGCAGTTTTTAAGGGAAAAAAGCGGATGGAGTCTGGATTGTGGTTTCTGTGCTGCAGTATCATATTACTGATGGGATTTTTCATCAATATCTTAAGTGCGGAGAATCGCAATGCATATGGCATTATTTTCGTATTCCTTGTGGGAATCGGATTTTATCACAGAAATTGTTTAGAGAAAAAAGAGAAAAGTGTTTATGTCTGCGGGAACCTGATAGGAGGTTTGGGTTTTCTGGCAACATTGATTTTGACAGATTTGGGATTCTTGAATTCCGTACCCTATGGGCTGTTGGCAATTATGCTTGCATTGCTCCCCATCAGAAAAAAGATGAAAAACGGCTTGTATTTTTGTTTTTGGGGATTTATTGTTCTTTTGGCATTCCGTTGTATCTATATCAGAACTCCGTTGACTGGGCGGGGGCAGGTTGACACCAGCTTTTCCGATATGTCCATAGTACGCTGCGGCCCTGCGCTGGGAATCATTTCCGATGAAAAAGGTGTCTGTATCCAGCGAGACAGTTATCCCGAGTGGAAGGAATGGATCCGTCCCGGTGATAAAGTGTGGATTGTAGGAGGTGTGGTAGATACATTGGGATATTTGTATGAGGATGTGGAAGTAGCAGCGCCCTCTACCATGTCAACGCCTTCTTACAGCGAGGCTGTTTTGGATTATTGGCGGCTGAATCCGGATAAGTATCCTGATGTGGTGGTAGCAGAGGGATATAGGGGAGATTTGGCATATGAACTTTTGTCCAATCAATGGTTCTTATCCTGGCTGGAGAAAGAATACCAACCGGAGTGTGTGATGGAAGGGGAATATTGGATTTATTATTTTAGAGAGGCAAGAAATGGTTATTAGTGTGTGCAAGTGGCCGAAAGGATAAAGCCGGATGAAGAAAAAAGTGGTAGTAGGGATGTCAGGAGGGGTGGACTCTTCCGTTGCGGCATATTTGTTAAAAGAACAGGGATATGATGTCATTGGCATTACCATGCAGATATGGCAGGAGGAAGCCGCAGACGAGATTTCCGAAAAGGGAGGCTGCTGCGGACTGTCTGCAGTGGAGGATGCAAGAAGAGTGGCAGAAAGATTGGATATCCCTTATTATGTCATGAATTTTAAGCAGGAATTTAAGTGTCATGTGATAGATTATTTTGTGGAGGAATATCTGAAAGGACATACCCCAAATCCCTGCATTGCCTGCAACCGTTATGTAAAGTGGGAAGCGCTGCTGCAAAGAAGCCTTGCAATCGGAGCGGATTATATTGCTACGGGGCATTATGCCAGAATCCATAAGCTGCAAAGCGGAAGATATGCCATCCGCAATTCCGTGACGGCACAGAAAGACCAGACCTATGCATTATACAACCTGACTCAGGAGCAGCTTTCCCACACACTGATGCCTGTGGGAGAGTACAGCAAGGAAGATATCCGTGCGCTGGCAAAAAAGGCGGGGCTTCCTGTAGCCAATAAGCCGGACAGTCAGGAAATCTGCTTTGTGCCGGATGACGATTATGGGGCCTTTATTGATAGAGCCGCCGGAAACCGGGTTCCCCCCTGCGGGAATTTTGTGGACAAAAACGGAAAAATATTAGGCCGCCATAAAGGAATCACCCATTATACCGTAGGGCAGCGAAGAGGACTTGAACTTGCTATGGGACACAGGATTTTTGTGACAGAGATTCGTCCGGATACCAATGAGGTAGTGGTAGGGGAGAATGAAGAAGTCTTTGCAAATCAGGTGTTATGCGACAGGGTCAATTTTATGGCTGTGGAGGATTTGGACGGGCCAAGGAGAGTGTTTGCCAAGATTCGCTATAATCATAAAGGGGAGTACTGCCTGATAGAAAAGAAAGAGGCAGGAAGGGTGCTGTGTACTTTTGAAAAGCCGGTGCGTGCCGTGGCGCCGGGACAGGCAGTGGTTTTTTATGATGGGGAATATGTGTTAGGGGGAGGAACGATTCTGTGATAGCACAAAATATTCATAATATGCATATAGTGTTAGGGATGAGTAGTGTAGCGTGAAAAGGATATCACATGGATTTTAATCGAAACAGGAGACAGGGAAATATGAGAAACGGAACAAGGGATGAGTATATCGGAAAGTACCTTTCTATCACGGGAACCATTGTGGAGATGGCGCCCACCAGAATGGGGCGGCGCATGGATGGCTGTACCATTTTTATCACAATAGAGGATGAGTCGGGTAATACCGTGAATTTTATTCTGACACCGGATACTTATGTGGTGGACAATGTGACTTTATCCGTTGGAATGCGCAGTATCTTCTGGTATCGGACGGATGTACCGGTACCTTTGATCTATCCGCCCCAATACAGGGCTGTGGTGGCTGCACAATGGCGGAATGACCGCATGATAGATGTAAGCCATTATAATAATGCTTTGGTAAACGAGGAGCAGACTTTGAAGTTAAATATTGATGGAGCTGTGGAATTGCGCACCACCAATAATCAGTATTATCAGGCGAATCCGGCAGACAATGACCTGGTGGTAATTTACCAGACATCCACCAGAAGCATTCCTGCCCAGACTACGCCAAAGAAGATAGTGGTACTTTGTGATAATGAGATGGTATGACAGAAAACATGAAAGAAATGTCTCATGTTAATTTATGGTATTCGGGAGTGCGTTTTTCAAATATGGTATAATATTTGAAACCGCATTCCTTTAATACGTCACAGGCACGTTCAAAAGAATCTGCAATGCGGGCAGGGGTATGAGCATCAGAGCCGATGGTGATGATTTCACCCCCCAATTCCCGATAACGCTTCAAGACTCCCATGCAGGGATTCATATCTTTCAGACCGCGGGCAAGCCCGCCGGTGTTCAGCTCAATTCCTTTTTCTTTTTCCAGCAAAAGAGTAAGGATTTCATCGAAAATATCCTTGTATTTTTCATAGGAATAATCTTGATCCTTGGAGGCACCATAGCGCACCACATAATCGAGATGCCCATATACGTCAAAATTAGAGAATTTTTTGATGTTCTCCAGAATGGATTCAAAATATTCCCGATAGGCTTCTTCATCCGTGCGCCCCTCATAAAAAGAAGGATAATAAGGGTCTTTGCCGTGGCATAAGTGGGAGGAACCAATAATAAAATCAAAGTCATAGGATTTGGCATAGACTGCATTCTGACGGACAATCTGAGGCTGCAGTCCCAATTCCACACCAAAGAGGATGCGGATTTTATCAGCGTATTTTTCCTTTAATTGAATCAGGTCATAGAGATAGGAATCCGTGTTCAATAAAAATTGAACGCCGGAACCCTCCGGCGAATCAGGATATTCAAAATCATTGTGCTCCGTAAAACACATGGTGGTAAGTCCCTTGGAAATTCCCTGTAAAATCATATCCTCCATGGGCGCATGGGAATCCGCTGAGTGAGAAGAGTGAAGATGGCAGTCTGCTGTAATGGGCATAGTTTTGTCCTCCTGTTTTTTATATAAATTGTTCGCATTCCTTTAACATAATATCCGCTTCAGCCTTCAAGGATAATTGTCCTCCGTAGAAGACAGCATATTGCAGATGTGGTTTTGCGTTCTGATATTCTCCGGCAGCCATGTCCAACTTGGCCAAATTGAAATGATAGACTACCTCCCGTAGGGCATTATTGGAACCTGACAGTAATTTATTCAATAAAATCCGGGCTTCTTTGGCATTCTCCGGAATAAAATTTTCTGGGAAATCCCACATGAGTTCCGTCAATCGCAGCCGCAGCCCATATTCTTTCTGCATTCTTATACTGCCTTTTCTGAAAGAATAGAGATTGGGAAGATTTTCAAATTCACTTTTTATCTGTGCAAACCATTCTTTGTCCTGAGTATCTTTTGCGTAGTAAGCAGAGCAGAGCAATCGCATTTGTTCCCCGACAGGAGTTGGCTTGATAAAATGAATTTCTTTGATAATATCAAGTCCTTCCGCCTGTCTTTCCGGAATATAATAGCAGCACAATGCTTTATATAACATTATGAGAGTATGATTGTCTTTGTCTTTTCCTCGTGATTTGAACATTTTGAACATGCTGATGACTTCATAAAATTTTTCTGGATCACAATCTTTATAAAAGATATTTGCCACCGGCGTAAATTGAAGCTGCGCTAGAAGCAGGCAGATACCGCGGAAAATAAGCCACAGTGGGAAGCAGAGAAACCAGATGTTCTCATGATGAATAAGAACTTTTGTAAACAGGAAAAACAAATTAACAAGAGTGCCCAAAATATAGATAAGCAGAATGATTCTGCGGCGCAGTCTGTATTTTTTCAAAACGGTATGTGCATCATCATTATAATAGATACTGTGTTGTGTGTCTTTATTATTTTTACTCATGGGAGGACCCTTTCTTTTCTTCAGTCAATGAAAATCTGTCAATCAGCATTTATTCTATAACTTTAACATCATTTTTGGCGGTAAACAAGGTTTTTAGAAATATTTTGGAAATATTTTCTATTTATAGCTTGAATTATTGCGGCGAATTATGTAAAATATCTTCATTGGGAATATTTTGCAAATCGGACAGGCTTAACTTTGCTTGAAGGATTATGGTCAAAATATATAAAATTATCTATTTTTAGGAGGAAACAAAAATGGCAGTAAGAGTAGCAATTAACGGTTTTGGCCGTATTGGTCGTCTGGCATTCAGACAGATGTTTGAGGCAGAGGGCTATGATGTAGTGGCAATCAATGACTTGACAAGTCCTAAGATGCTGGCACATCTGTTGAAGTATGATTCTTCTCAGGGTGTTTACAAGTATGCAAGCTCTGTGGAAGCAGGGGAGGACAGCATCACTGTTAACGGCAAGACCATCACAATTTACAAAGAAGCTGATGCAAGCAAGCTTCCTTGGGGTGAGCTTAAGGTTGACGTAGTTTTGGAGTGTACCGGTTTTTATACCTCAAAGGAGAAGGCATCTGCACATATTACAGCTGGTGCCCGCAAGGTAGTTATCTCTGCTCCTGCAGGAAACGACCTTCCTACTATCGTATATAATGTAAATCATCAGACTTTAAAGGCTGAGGATACTGTAATTTCTGCAGCATCCTGCACCACAAACTGCTTGGCACCTATGGCTAAGGCTCTGAATGATCTGGCTCCTATCATGAGCGGTATCATGACCACTGTTCATGCATACACCGGCGACCAGATGATTCTGGATGGTCCTCAGAGAAAGGGTGATTTGAGAAGAAGCCGCGCAGGCGCTTTGAACATCGTTCCCAACTCCACCGGAGCTGCAAAGGCAATCGGTCTGGTTATCCCTGAGCTGAATGGCAAGCTGATCGGTTCTGCACAGCGTGTACCTACCCCTACAGGTTCTACCACAATTCTGGTAGCAGTTGTAAAGGGTGCAGTTACCAAGGAGCAGATTAACGATGCTATGAAGGCAGCAGCTACCGAGTCCTTTGGTTACAACACTGATGAAATCGTATCTTCCGATGTTATCGGCAGCACCTTCGGTTCCATCTTTGATGCAACCCAGACCATGGTTGCACCTATGGAAGACGGCAATACTCAGGTACAGGTTGTATCATGGTATGACAATGAGAACAGCTATACTTCTCAGATGGTTCGCACCATTAAGTATTTCAGCGAGTTAGCATAGAAGTCAGAACAAAGACCTATAAAGGTCCGGTCTATTGGACCGGACCTTTTTTGTAAAAAAGAATTGTTAAAAAGGAGAGTATCAAAATGGGTTTAAACAAGAAATCAGTGGATGATATCAATGCAAAGGGCAAGAGAGTGTTAGTGAGATGTGATTTCAATGTGCCTTTAAAGAATGGCGAAATCACGGACGAGACTCGTATCGTGGCAGCGCTTCCTACCATCCAGAAATTAATAAATGACGGCGGAAAAGTAATTCTTTGCTCCCATCTGGGCAAGGTAAAGAATGGTCCTAACGAAGGAGAATCCCTTGCACCTGTTGCAAAGAGACTTTCCGAGAAGCTGGGCAAGGAAGTGGTATTTGTTGCAGATTATAATGTGACCGGAGAGGCAGCTACCAAAGCGGTAGAAGCTATGCAGGAAGGAGATGTGGTTCTGCTTCAGAATACCCGTTTCCGTGGTGCAGAAGAGACCAAGAATGGCGAGGCATTCAGTAAGGAATTAGCTGATTTAGCTGATTTGTATGTATGTGATGCATTCGGCTCCTCCCACAGGGCTCACGCTTCTGTTGCAGGCGTTACAAAGTGCATTTCCGCAAAGGGCGGCGAGAATGTAGTGGGATATCTGATGCAGAAGGAAATCAATTTCCTTGGCAATGCAGTGGAGAATCCTGTAAGACCTTTCGTAGCTATTTTAGGCGGCGCTAAGGTGGCTGATAAGCTGAATGTTATCTCCAATTTGCTTGAGAAGTGCGATACCTTGATTATCGGCGGCGGCATGGCATATACTTTCATGAAGGCTCAGGGTTATGAGGTAGGTAAATCTCTGGTAGATAATGAGAAGATTGATTACTGTAAGGAAATGATGGATAAGGCTGAGAAGCTTGGAAAGAAGCTTTTGCTTCCCATTGATACCACCATTGCTGCAAGTTTCCCTGATCCCATAGACGGACCTGTAGAGATTTCCCATGTGGATGCCGACAAGATTCCTGCCGATATGGAGGGACTTGATATCGGACCTAAGACGGCAGAACTGTTTGCAGATGCTGTAAAGAGTGCAAAGACTGTGGTTTGGAACGGACCTATGGGTGTGTTTGAGAATCCTACTCTGGCAGCAGGAACCATTGCAGTTGCAAAGGCTTTGGCTGAGACCGATGCCACCACTATCATTGGCGGCGGTGATTCTGCAGCAGCAGTAAACCAGCTTGGCTTTGGCGACAAGATGAGCCATATTTCCACTGGCGGCGGCGCTTCCTTGGAATTCTTGGAAGGCAAGGAGCTTCCCGGTGTCGCAGCGGCCGATGACAAATAAAAGGAACCAAGAAGAGCGACACCGTGTGTCGCAGTGGCCAATGATAAGTAAGCTTTCATGTGCTTTGTGGGCGGCAGGTCTTGGATTATGTCTCCTGTGTGGGTTTTACATGGTTTATGTGGCGGCTTCAAAGCAGGCTGTGACAAGTTTAAAAACAACGGGAGAAAAAGCTCTGATTATCGCTGGGATAGCAGCGGTAACGGAGGGTGAAGTCGTGCGTGCAGATGATCAGTATACAATCACCCGATATTACTATGAATGGGACGGGACGGATTATAAAAATGTCATATCCCATGCGGTTCCGGGTTATCAGGTGGGCACAAAAGTGCCGGTGGTCTATAGCCTTGGTATGGGTGCAGGAAGTTGTCTGTTAGTGGGATTGTATAAAAAGACTATATTCTCCGCAGGCGTGGCAGGAGTAGTTTTGGTTGTTTTGGGAACCGTTATAAATTTTAAGAAGAAAGGGACTGAGTAAAATGGCAAGAAAAAAGATTATAGCCGGCAATTGGAAGATGAATATGACTCCCAGCCAGGCGGTGGAATTATGTGCTACTTTAAAGGATTTGGTAAAGACTGACAAGGCAGATGTAGTTTACTGCGTGCCCGCAATCGATATTGTACCCGTTGTGGAGGCAGTCAAGGGAACTAATGTAGAGGTTGGCGCAGAAAATATGTACTTTGAGGAGAAGGGCGCTTACACAGGCGAAATTTCTGCAGCAATGCTGAAGGATGCCGGTGTAAAATATGTTATTATCGGACATTCTGAGAGACGTGATTATTTTAAGGAAGATGATGCCCTTCTCAACAAAAAGGTTAAGAAAGCCATTGAGGCAGGCCTGACCCCGATTCTTTGCTGCGGAGAGACCTTAGAGCAGAGAGAGATGGGTGTTACCATGGATTGGATTCGTCTTCAGATTAAATCCGATTTAGTAGATGTGACCGCAGATCAGGTTAAGAATATGGTAATTGCTTATGAGCCTATCTGGGCTATCGGCACCGGCAAGACTGCTACCACCGAACAGGCACAGGAAGTATGCAAAGGAATCAGGGACTGCATTGCAGAAATGTACGATGCAGCAACTGCTGAAGCAGTTCGTATTCAGTATGGCGGTTCTGTGAATGCAGGCAATGCGGCAGAGCTCTTTGCACAACCTGACATTGACGGCGGCTTGGTAGGCGGCGCATCCTTGAAAGAAGATTTCGGAAAGATTGTTAACTATTAATTTGTAAAGGTAGTAAAAAAGGGATATCAAGGGAAAATGGATTCCTTGATATCCCTTTTTATCAGCGCTTTTGGCGGCGCATGTTTCTTACCAAAACAGAAACGAGGAGTAGGATAAAAATGAAATTAAAATACTTAACATTTGTATTGGAAAATTGTGATAGCATTGAAATAGAAGGAAAGTATGTAGGTGATTTTCTTGTGGATGATCTGAAAACATCCATAAGAAGGACTGCCTGCAATTCAATAGATAAAATTGAAGTAGCAAATACAATTGCAATTGAAATTCATAAAGATGCAAATAAAGAAAGATATCAGTTTGCTCAAACCCAGAATGAAGATTGTAAACAGATGACTTTTGAACGATTGGATAAGTGTGCTGATATAACGAGTATTTATTTTGTATTGGAAGAGGATTACGTAGAACCAGGGCAAGTGCCTTGTGAAGAATGTTATAATTATTATGTGGATTGGACTAGTGAGAGTGAATATATAAATGAAGCGCAAAAGACATATATAAGCAAAGGTGGTCATTTATATATTGTTATTGCGGACGGAAAGAAAATAGAAGACTTTTTTGATTTACAAGAAATTGAAGATGAAGAACATATGGATTTTCATTTTGACATGTGTGATGTTGGTGATGAGTATAGCAATCCCGATAGATACGAAAAAAATTAGGTTATATCCAGCGGTTTGACACGAAGATGCTAAAACATTAGTGACAATAAAAAACTCACTTTAAGCTATGAAGCTCCATCGCTTAAAGTGAGTTTTTATGTCTTTTGCAGGATATCTGTCTGCCGTTTATTTCCTGTATTTTAATTTCCTGTGGGAATGAAAGGACGGATAGCTCCTGCCAGCTGTGCTACAGGCATACTCTGGAGATAAACCTTTCCGGGGCCTGTCAGCACGGTATTAAAGAGTCCCTCTCCGCCAAACAGCATATTCTTAACGCCGGGAACGGTCTGGATGTCCACAGAACAGGTAGCGCTCATGGCAGCCAGATAGCCGGTGTCAATAATCATCTGTTGACCGGGACCAAGCTCATATTCTTTTACATAGCCGTCAAATTCCAAGAATACAGTGCCGCTTCCTGTCAGTTTCTGCATGATAAAGCCCTCGCCGCCGAAGAGTCCGCTGCCGAAGCGCTTCTGGAAAAATACAGATAATTCCACGCCGGAAGTAGATGCTAAGAATGCTGATTTTTGTGCTACCAAGTCAAATCCGGGCTCAACATTGAAAGCACGGATGGAGCCGGGGAAGCTGGAAGCAAAGGCAATCTGTCCAACGCCGCCCTGAGCGGTATAGCGGTTTAAGAACAGGCTCTCTCCTGAAAAAGCGCGTCCCAGCATCTTGCCGATGCCGCCGCCGGAAGTGGTTTCCATTTTCATATTGGGAGACATCCAAGACATAGCTCCGCTCTCGGTAATCATGGTTTCTCCTGCATCAAGATTGCAGATGACAACGGGCATGGGTTCGCCCTCGATAGAATAATTCATTCTTTCGTTCCTCCTAAAATCAATTTTATACTGCCGTAAAGTTATTTACATCATTAATGATATACGAAAAGAGCGGATTTGTAAATCATTTTTCAATGTTTGGGCAGCACCAATTATGTGCAGCACCAATGATGGTGCAGGAATTTGCATGAGATAGAAAAAGGAATATTGCAGATAAGAATGGTATAAGCATAGTATAAAAGGTTCAAGGAGCATTGTAAAAATGCAAAAAAGATTGAAGGTTTTGGTTTATGGGATATTAGTGATATTTTTATTGTTTGGCATATATGACAGGAATAAAAATCCAACTATAGTAGAGACTTTTAGTGTGGATTCTTACACAGAGGAGGAAGTTATGGATGAGCTGGTGACAGCGTTTTTTATAGAGGAAATAACAAAGGAGATTACGAATTTTTACCAGGAATATTATTCGGGTGAGATTATGATTTATAATTACGAGACAGTGATTACGAATATTGCCAAAAAGGAGCCGGGGAAAATTTCTGTTACATTTGGCATTACACCCCAGATAGGCGCCCATAATCCGCTGGGGTATGATGAATTGATTTATTCTGTAGACCCCATGGGAAATAAGAAACTTGTGGATTATAAGCATCTGAAAAATTATGAAGTGCCAGAGAGATTTCGAAAGTATCTGATAAAACCATTTAAATGAACAAGCTAAAAATTTATCTAATTTTGAGAAAATTGTAAAAATGATGCAAGTTTGATGTAAGTCTGTGATATAATGATTTTGTTTCTTTTTTAGGATAAACATAAAAAGCAAATTACAATATAGGAGAAAATTATGAGAAGAAGATTATTTGTGCAAAAGGGAATCACATTCGTTCTGGCGGCAGCTATTGCTTTATCCTTGGCGGGCTGCAGTAAGGATGGGAATTTGAAGAAACCGGGACGTCAGGAATCGATTGATGAAGAGCAGAAGAATCTTGCATGGCAGAAGGGCAGCATTATTTTAGAGGATGAGGACAACCTGTATATTTGTGGAGATTACAGGGTTATGAAGATAAAAAGAGCAACAAAGGAAGAGCAGATTCTATGGGAAAATGAGGAACTTGCACACAATAAGCGGGCAGATTTGTATGCAGGGGGAGAGGGGCTGCTGGTTGGAGATAAGATTTATTTTATAGAAGACTATGAGGAAGATAAGGGGGAAAGCTGGAAAAGAGTGCTTTCCGTTATAACCACGGACGGAACAGGTTATGAGAGGCTTCTGGAACTTCCTTATTGGTGGAATAGAAGAGAACCCTTGATTTTGAAGGATGGTGTCATTTATGTGGCTTCGGTCGATGAAGTGATAAATTATCCTTTGGGTGAAAAGGGAGCGTCTGAGACATCGGTGAATCAGGATGCTCAAAATATTTATGATGTCATTGGCTGTCAGGAATGTAAGGTTTACAATGACAAGTATTGTTTGACGGAGAATTTTACGGATGGGCATGTCTTATATTTGACGGACAGGGAGAGTCTCGAAAAGAGAGAACTTGCCAGCTTGCCTTTTGGGAGGCAGACAGGTTCCAAAGTCAAAGTCCTTGATATGGATGATGAGTATGTTTATCTGGAGGAGTCTGGCGGAGATGGGATTTATCTTTACAAGAAATTGAACCTTGCCACGGGGGAAGAAAGCCTTGTTTTTGAGCGGAAAAATGAGTGGAAGAGTTTTGTTTCACCGGATGAAATCATGGATATCACTGTGAAAGACGGGTATCTATATTATGTGGGAGATCAAGATTATAAGCTATATGTCATGAGGCGCAGCCTTGCAGAACCTGAGAGGGAAGAACTTCTGGGTGAGGCTTTTTATGACACGGGAATCGGAGAAGTGGGAAGCCTTGTCTGTCACAGTGAGGAGGCCTATAGCAAGGAAAACCCGGATGTGCTGATATTCCGTGCCCAGACGGAAAGGCTCAAAGTGGATCAGCGTTTTGCGGGAGCTGACAAAATCAATCAATATCTGGCGGAATGGCAGGAACAAGGCTGCAAGAATACGAGGGAAGCTGCGGAGGAGGTGCTAAAAGAGCAAGAAGAATATATTGTAAGTTATTATTACTATGACAGCATACTTTCAAAGGAGGAAGAAATTTATTTTGACCGAAGATACCTGAGTTTCCGGCAGGAAGATTATGATTATTGGGGCGGCGCCCACGGTATGCCTTCTTGGATTGGATTTACTTTTGATTTAAGGACGGGAAACAGGCTGACCTTAAAGGATGTAATCAGAAACAGTGAGGAGGAACTTAAGGAAATCGTAACCACATATCTCGGAAAACTCATAGACGAAGCGCCGGAGGAGTTTTGGCCGGATGCAAAGGATGTGGTCAGGGATACTATAAATCTGGATTATGATTTTTATTTGACCAAAGAGGGAATCCATTTTGATTTTGCACCTTATGCGCTTGCCTGTTTTGCGGCAGGTATTCAGGAGGTTGTGATACCCTATGAGGAATTTGACTTAAAAATTTCTCTGAAGGCAGCTTCTTCGGGAAAGGAAACAGTTGCTTCAAAAGAGCCGGAAAAGGTGTTTGCCTCAGAGGATTGGGGGCTTGGTTACGGGGAACCGGGGACAATTCCCAGAGGGAATGCAAAGGAAGAAGATTTGGCGTATTATAACGCTTATTTTGTGGGTGCCGGCAGCGAAAAAGTTCTTTACCTTACCTTTGACTGCGGCTATGAAAACGGCAACACGGAAGCGATTCTGGATGCTCTAAAGAAGCATAACGCACCAGGAACTTTCTTTGTGGTGGGACATTATCTGGAAACCGCGCCTGATTTGGTAAAACGCATGGTGGATGAGGGGCATAAGGTGGGCAACCATACTTATCATCACCCGAATATGTCTTCCATTGCAAAAAAGGAAGACTTTCAGAAAGAGCTGGATGATGTGGCAAATTTATTCAAGGAGATTACGGGGACGGAGCTGTCTTTGTATTACAGACCGCCTCAGGGAAAGTGTAATGCGGAAAATTTGAAGATGGCAAAGGAATTGGGATATGCCACTATCTTTTGGAGTGTTGCCCATGTGGATTGGATGCAGGATAAACAGCCCAGCCATGAGGATGCGCTGGATAAGCTGACATCCAGAGTTCATCCGGGAGCCGTGGTTTTGCTTCACAACACTTCTCAGACAAATGGCGAGATTCTGGATGAACTGCTTACAAAATGGGAAGAGATGGGATATACTTTTCTGCCGCTGTCTGATTTGACAGGGCAGAATTGAGGTTTTTATTAGCTTGCAGTCATACTTAAAAATTGTTATACTAATGTGGAAGGAATTCCAATCGGACAGGGAGGTATTGCAATGATTTTCAAGTGTAAGAACTGCGGAGGTAATGTAGTATACAGCCCGGAAAAGCATAAAATGTATTGTCCTTTTTGTGAAAGTGAAGGCAGTGAGGAGAGGAAGGATTTCACAGAAGCGGATATAAAAGTATGTCCTAACTGTGGGGGCGAGGTACCTGTGCTGGAGCACACATCTGCGACTCAATGCCCCTATTGTGACAATTATCTGATTCTCAATGAGAGGGTGGAAGGACAATATGAACCGAAAATTATGATTCCCTTTCAGCTTGGCAAAGAGACCTGCAAAAACTCCATCCGTGAGAAATTTAAGAAATTTTTATTTGCTCCCACGGATTTTTTGTCGGAGGTGCGGTTGAACAGTATGCAGGGGACTTATGTGCCGTTTTGGTTTTATGATTATGATGTGAATTGTAATTTTCAAGGGGAAGGTACGAAGGTGCGCTCTTGGACCAGCGGCAATATGCAGTATACGGAGACCTCGTATTATAATGTAGTCCGTAATATGGATATTGATTTCCAAAAAATTCCCGTGGATGCTTCCATAGAGATGCCGGATGGGATTATGGACCTTATGGAACCCTATGGCTACCAGCAGTTGGAGGCATTTAAGCCAGAGTATATGTCAGGATTTTATGCAGAGAAATATAATATGACTGCCGACGTCGTGGAGAATCGTGCCAAGAAGAAGATGGAGGATGATGCCAGAGAGATGCTTAAGGGCAGCTATTCCGGATCCGGCTATGCAAGTGTCAGAACACAGCAGGAGAATATCGGAATAAGAGCCGGCCGGGCACAGTATGGGCTGCTTCCTGTGTGGAAATACAACTATCATTATAAAGATAAGGATTATCCCTTTTATGTAAATGGGCAAACCGGAAAAATTGTGGGGACGGTGCCTCTTTCTAAATCCAAAGTATGGGCTTATTCCGGAACCTTGTGGGCGTGCCTTACTTTGATTATGCTTTTTATAAATGGCATTTTGGCACATCTGTAATAAAAGAGCGGGATAGGAAGGAGCATAATAATCAATGGATAAAGAGATTAAGAGAGAAGCCAGAAAACAGTATCTCCACTATTTTCGGATTTGGTTTATTATAATAGGAGTGTTAGCTGTGGTGTTTGTAGTGACATGTGTCCTGCAAGCCTTAAGACCCCAGAAAGTCCGCACTAATCATGAAGCTCCAGAGGAGAGAGTATATGATTATGCAGAAGTCCTGACAGATAAGGAAGAGGAGAAACTGAGGGATTACATAGCTATACAGGAAGAGAAATATCATATTGATATTGTACTTGTGACCATAAAGGAGGATGTGGAAAGCAGAGGAAACTGGAACACTGTCATGATGAATATGGCAGATGATTTTTGGGATAACAATAAGTATGGTTATAATAAATCTTTTGAAGGCGACGGAATATTGCTCCTTGATAACTCCTATCAGGGTCAGAAGGGATGCTGGCTGTCCACCAGCGGGAAGGTATATGAGTGGTTTAGTGATAGTGATATTGCCAAAGTGAGGGATGCGGTAAATGCCCTTGCAGATGATTACCCTTATGAGGCATATAAAGCTTATGTGGACACGACATGTAGTTTGTTGGTTACTGCCAGCGACCTACAGATAAATGGCTTAACAGTTTTTGTACTGCCCCTTGTGATAGCAGGGATTTATTTGATAGTTCATATGCAACAGAAGCCTGCCAAGGACACTACTACGGCGACAGCCTATGTGTCCGGGGGAAGGCCCGTTATGCGTGTATGCAGTGATGATTTTATCAGAAAGAATGTAGTAAGCAGGCGGATTGAAACAAGTAGCGGAGGAGGCGGCAGCAGTAGCGGCCGGGGAGGCAGCCACGTAAGTAGCAGCGGTGCAAGACATGGCGGCGGTGGCGGCAGAAGGTGATTTATTTTCAATTAACGATACAAAAAGCGCCTTGCAATAATGCAGGGCGCTCGTTTGCGTTTGTAATCGTTATGTTAAGATGAGAAGCCATTAACCCATCTGGTTGACTGCTTTGCTGATGCGAGAAACTTTTCTGGCAACGTTGTTCTTGTGATAAACACCCTTGCTGGCAGCCATCTCGATAACTTTGGTAGCAGAAGCGAGTTCAGCCTTTGCAGCATTCTTGTCACCGGACTCAATAGCAGCGAAGACTTTCTTCATTGCAGTCTTTACGCCGGATCTGATAGCCTTATTTTTCTCAGCATTCTTGCGGCTCACCAAAATTCTTTTTTTCGCAGATTTAATATTAGCCAAGTCGTACACCTCCATTTGTATACAATAAATGATGAATTGTCTGAAAATGTTTGCTCCCGGCCTGACACGGCGACCAGAATAAACACACTATTGTAGTTTAGCCAATTATTACAGTTTTGTCAATACATATTTTCACGATTTTTGCAAAAAATGTGGATATGGATGAATTATTTAAAGTAGTGCAGAAATGGAGAGAATTATGGGAAATTTCCAGATAAGAACGGATTTGGCGCTGGAAGCAAGAGAGACCGTCAGCGAGGCGGACGGTGAGATGCGGGGAATCCAAGTGGAGGAATACTATAAGGAAAAAGAGGATATTCGCGTGACCAAGGTGGTGATTGACACTAAAAATGCCGCCAAGACCATGGGAAAGCCCATGGGAACCTATGTGACCATGGAGGCGCCTGCGCTGGTGGAGCCGGATGAGGATTATCACAGAGAGATATCCGACTGCTTTGCGGAGGAGCTGCTTCGCCTGATACCCGATATAGAAAAAGAATTATCCATATTGGTAGTGGGGCTTGGAAACAGGGAGGTGACGGCGGATGCATTGGGTCCGCAGGTTGTGGACAATCTTTTTATCACCCGCCATGTGGTAAAAGCCTATGGAACTGCGGCTTATAACTGCAGCCGAATGAATCTTGTCAGCAGCATTGAGCCGGGAGTTATGGCAAAAACAGGCATGGAGACGGCCGAAATCGTAAAAGGCGTGATTGAACAGACCAGCCCGGATGTATTGATTGTGGTGGATGCTTTGGCGGCAAGAAGCACGAAGCGTTTAAATCGGACGATTCAAATCAGCAATACCGGAATCCAGCCCGGTTCAGGGGTGGGCAATCACCGAAATGCTCTGACACAGGAGAGTCTTGGCGTGCCGGTTATCGCAGTGGGCGTGCCCACGGTGGTGGATGCGGCAACCATTGTAGGGGATGCTCTGGAAAAAATAGCGGGGGATAATTTGAATCTGAACAGCATTAAATATCAGCATGAAATGGCTTTTGCAGAGTTAAATAATATGTATATGACGGGAAAAGATATAGACGCAGTTATCAAAAGAGTTAGTTTTACGGTTTCGGAAGGAATCAATATGGCCATGGAAAAATGCGAGAAGAAGTTTTAATTCTTAAAGCATGCCGAAGGGCATATATATAGTACAGATTTGAAAGGACGAGGAGTGAGAAGCCGTAAAGGGGCGTATTAAAATCGTAAATCTTCGGATATGGATGGCGGGAATCGCTGCGGTTGCAATTGTGTGTATGCCGGCTTGGCGGGAATTTACATTGGGCGAGGTCTCCTTTGTAAAAATGTTTCAGCAAAGTCTGGCGGAAGATATGGCACAATACCTGTATCACAGCTTTCTGCCCATGGCATCTTTCTCGGAAGAGCAAATGCCTGCCAATCATTTGTTAAATCAGCAGATTACTTCCATTATTCCCTTCTATGGCTACACAATAGAGCGGACACAAGTACTGTTAGCTGAGGCAAGGGAAGGGGAAGAAACCTATTTGATGGAAATGCCTGAGGAAAAAGAAAGCGCAGCGGGAACGAAGCAGGAAACAACGGATAAGGCGGGAGATGTTTTTGGGGATACGGATGTCTCGTTGTTAAGTGAGATGTTGCGGACGGAGAATGAAGCTGCCATAAATGCCATGAAGGAATTGGAAAATGGACAGGGCATACAGGAAAATTTTGTCCCTAATCAGCTTCAACAAATGATAGACATAGAGGATTTTTCAGATTATGAGACATTGGTCAAGCGGTTTTATACCATTGATGCAAATACCATGGCAGGCAGCGACCAATTAAATGCCAAGCTGCTTGCCGAAAAGGATTTGAGAATAGACAAAACGGTGGAAGGCCCCCAGATTCTCATCTATCATACCCATTCCCAGGAGGGGTTTGTGGATTCGATTCCCGGAGATGAGAATACCTCTATCATAGGAGTGGGGGAACAGCTCACAGAGATTCTCACAGAAAAATACGGTTATCAGGTGCTTCACCATATGGGAAAATATGATGTAAAATCCCGAGATGATGCTTATTCCGCCGCCCTTCCGGAGATCGAGAAGGTGCTCAAAGAAAATCCCACCATACAGGTGGTGATTGATTTACATCGGGATCAGATGCCGGAATCCACCCATCTAGTGATGGATGTGGGGGGCAGACCCACTGCAAGGTTTATGTTTTTTAACGGCATGAGCCGCACCAAAAAGACGGGAAATATATCCTATCTGTACAATGGAAATCTGGAGGATAATCTGGCATTTTCCTTTCAGATGCAGATGAAAGCGGAGAGCTATTATCCGGGGCTGGCCAGAAAAATTTATTTGAAGGGATACCGCTATAATATGCATCTATGTCCCAAAACTTTGTTAATTGAGCTGGGAGCTCAGAATAATACGCTGGAAGAGGCAATGAATGCCTGCGACCCCATTGCGCATCTGCTGGATATGGTATTATCGGGAGAAGGGTGATTTTTCTGGACAATTATGGGAAATTCTGTTACAATACATAGCGAAACTTTCATAATACTATATTTTGATGAAAAGCAGAGGAATCGGCATGGCATCCATGGAACAGAGCAAAATCCGCAATTTTTGTATTGTTGCCCATATAGATCACGGCAAATCTACATTGGCGGACCGCATTATTGAACATACAGGGCTTCTCACCAGCAGGGAGATGCAGAATCAGATTTTGGACAATATGGACTTGGAGAGGGAGAGAGGTATCACTATTAAGGCGCAGGCGGTGCGTACCGTTTATAAGGCGAAAGATGGGGAGGAATATATCTTCAACCTGATAGACACTCCGGGGCATGTGGACTTTAATTACGAGGTCAGTCGTTCCCTTGCGGCTTGTGACGGCGCTATTTTGGTGGTGGATGCGGCACAGGGTATCGAAGCCCAGACTCTGGCAAATGTGTATCTTGCGCTGGACAATGATTTGGAAGTGTTTCCCGTGATTAACAAGATTGACCTGCCTAGTGCAGAACCTCAGCGTGTTATCGAGGAAATTGAGGATGTAATTGGCTTGGAGGCTCAGGATGCCCCCTTGATTTCCGCTAAAAACGGAATTGGCATTGACGAGGTATTGGAACAGATTGTAAAGAAAGTTCCTTCGCCCAAGGGAAGCCCAGATGCACCCTTGCAGGCATTGATATTCGATTCCCTTTATGATTCTTATAAGGGAGTTATCATTTTCTGCCGTATTATGGAGGGAACCGTCAAAAAAGGAACGGTTATCCGAATGATGGCCACGGGCGCAAAGGAAGAAGTGGTGGAGGTAGGCTATTTTGGGGCAGGACAGTTCATTCCCTGTGAAGAGCTTTCCGCCGGTATGGTGGGCTATGTGATGGCGTCCATCAAAAATGTAAAGGATACCAGAGTGGGAGATACCGTGACGGATGACAATCATCCCTGCAGCGAACCTCTGCCGGGATATAAAAAGGTACAGTCCATGGTGTACTGCGGCCTTTATCCTGCGGACGGTGCAAAGTATCCTGATTTGCGGGATGCGTTGGAAAAACTTCAGTTAAACGATGCCTCCTTAAATTATGAGCCTGAGACTTCCATTGCTCTGGGTTTCGGGTTCCGTTGCGGTTTTTTGGGGCTTTTGCATCTGGAAATCATTCAGGAGAGGCTGGAGCGAGAGTACAATCTGGATTTGGTGACAACGGCTCCGGGAGTGGTCTATAAAGTGCATAAGACAAACGGAGAGGTGGTTGAACTTACCAATCCGTCCAATCTGCCAGATCCTTCGGAGATTGAATATATGGAGGAGCCCATTGTCAGTGCGGAAATTATGGTCACATCGGAATTTATCGGTTCCATTATGGAACTTTGTCAAGAGAGAAGAGGACGTTATTTGGGAATGGAATATATAGAGGGAACCAGAGCTCTTTTAAAGTACGAGCTTCCCTTAAACGAAATTATTTATGACTTTTTTGATGCCTTAAAATCCCGTTCCAGAGGATATGCTTCTTTTGACTATGACATCAAGGGATATGAAAAGTCCGAGCTGGTAAAATTGGATATTCTCATTAACCGGGAAGAAGTGGACGCTCTGTCATTTATAGTCTTTTCCGGTTCCGCCTATGAGAGGGGCAGGAAGATGTGCGAAAAGTTAAAAGACGAGATTCCAAGGCATCTCTTTGAGATTCCCATTCAGGCGGCTGTGGGAGGAAAGGTCATTGCCAGGGAAACTGTCAAGGCTATGCGGAAGGACGTGCTTGCAAAATGCTACGGCGGCGATATCACCCGCAAGAAAAAGCTGTTAGAAAAGCAGAAAGAGGGAAAAAAGCGCATGCGCCAGATAGGCAGCGTGGAAATCCCCCAGAAGGCTTTTATGAGCGTATTAAAGTTGGATGACAGAAACTGAGCCGCAATATAATGGGTAAAATCTATATGGCAGAACAGAAGAATGAGTTAGAATTATATTTTCATATTCCTTTCTGTGTACGCAAGTGCTTGTATTGTGATTTTCTGTCTGCTCCAGCGGATGAAGAAACACAGAAAGCATATATGAAAGCTATGCTTGCGGAAGTAAAGGGAAGAGCGGACGAGTACCGAAATTACCAGGTCTCGTCTGTTTTTATCGGCGGCGGCACTCCTTCCGTGATAGGAGAAGAATGGGTGGAGAAGCTGCTTTTGGCCGTGAGGACATCCTTTGTGTTACAAGAGGATGCCGAGATTACCATAGAAGTGAATCCGGGTACCGTGGATGAAGAAAAGCTTATCTGTTATAAAAAAGCGGGGATAAACAGGTTGAGCATCGGGTTACAGTCTACATGGGATGAGGAGTTGGCGGCATTAGGGCGGATTCATGATTACGGACAGTTTCTGGTAACCTATGAGACGGCAAGGAGGACAGGCTTTGACAATATCAATGTGGACGTGATGAGCGCTTTGCCGGGACAAAGTATGGAAAGCTATGAGGAGACGCTGCACAGGCTGCTTAAACTAAGTCCGGCACCGGAGCATATCTCAGCCTATAGTCTGATTGTGGAAGAGGAAACTCCTTTTTTTGAATTGTGGCAGGCAGGGAATTTGCTGCTGCCGGATGAGGACTGCGAGAGGCTTATGTATGAACGGACAAAAGAAATTCTGGAGGAGGCGGGATACAGGCGCTATGAAATATCCAATTACGCAAAAGAGGGATATATATGCAGGCATAATATAGGATATTGGCGGCGAAAGGATTATATTGGTTTTGGCATTGGAGCAGCTTCCTTGTTTGAAAACCAGCGTTTCCGTAATGGGGACAGGCTGGAAGATTATCTGGCAGCTCCTCTTTTGTGCAGGGAGGAAGAACTTATTTTAACCATGGAGGAACAGATGGAGGAGTTTATGTTTCTGGGACTTCGCATGACAAAGGGTGTAAGCTATGACAAATTCAGACAGACTTTTGGCAGGGATATGAACCAAATATATGGAGCAGTCATTGTAAAAAATAAAGAGGACGGACTTTTGAGGGAATATACGGATACATCTGTCGGGGAAAAATTTCTTGCCCTGACAGACAGAGGGATTGATGTGAGCAATTATGTGATGGCTCAGTTTTTGCGTCTTTAGAAAATCTTCCTGCCCTTCTTCCTGACTGACAGGCACGAAGAAAGCGGATTTCTCATAAACTATTGTTAAGAATAATCCACGGAGGATATTTTTGAAGACCTTTCAAAAACCCCTGACCCAGAGCGAGGAGACAGAGTACATCCGTCTGTTAAAGGCTGGTGATGCCCAAGGGGCTAAACAGGCAAGGGAAATTCTGATAGAGCGCAACTTGCGGTTGGTTGCACATATCGCAAAAAAATACCAGAACGTGGACGAAGACATGGAAGACCTGATATCGATTGGCTGTATCGGACTCATCAAGGCGGTGGACACCTTTGATGCGGGGAAGGGCAGACTTGCAACCTATGCCTGCCGATGTATAGATAATGAACTTCTAATGTTACTGCGGAGCAAGAAAAAGACCTCCAGGGAGGTTTCTCTCTTTGAGCCCATAGGACAGGATAAAGAGGGAAATGAAATACAATTGGTGGATGTGCTGGAACAGCATCAGCCGGATGTTGTGGAAGGCATGGAATTTGAACAGAATAAAAAGAAATTATTCAGGCTGATGCAGGAACAGCTCACGGAAAAAGAGAGGGAAATCCTGATTATGAGATACGGCTTGAATGGGAAAAAGGAGGCAACGCAGAGTGAGATTGGGGAAAAGTTAGGAATCTCACGAAGCTATGTGAGCCGGATTGAGAAGAAAGCTTTAGGGAAACTCAGAGAGAAATTTGAGAATAATTAGTTATGGATGAGACAGAGGAGTGCGGGAAATGGGGTGAAATCCGTTAATCATTGGGATGACGGATTTTATCCCGTTTTTAATTGGATTTGCAGTTGATGCTTGACAAAACCAAAGTAGTACAATACAATAAATTTATCTTAAATTTAAGTTTTCAATGGCGGTTCTGCCATGGCAATTTTGCCATTTTCCACTAAAACAAAGAGAATAGCGTTGCAGTGATTTTAATCGTTTGCATAATGAAATATTTAAGCATTTGCGAAACTCCGATTTGCGTAATTCGAATTGTGCAGATTGTATATTCCATAAGCAGACCCTAGCGAACCGTCGGTACTTAAACGCCGTACTTTGGCGTTTTATGTACCGTTACGGTGAGGTCGGAGCGAAAGCGTGTCTGCGTTGGAATATACAATTGGCACAATGACACTTTGTAAAAAGAGAGTTTCGCAAACGCTTAAATGAAATATTCTATGAAAGGAGATGTATCAGTGTATGTATAGTGAAATCAAATCAGGCGCCATTTTAGGCATTCAGGCTTATATGGTGGGTGTGGAGGTGGATATTGCACCAGGACTGCCGACTTTTAACATGGTGGGGTCTTTAAGTGGAGAGGTACGGGAGTCAAGAGAGAGGGTTTGTGTTGCGCTGAAAAATGCAGGTCTGTGCATACCCACTGCTCATATTACGGTAAATTTATCTCCGGCGGACTATAGGAAGGAGGGGACAGCGTTTGACTTGCCCATTGCAGTGGGGATGCTGCAGTCCATGGAATTTTTTTCAGAGGCTGCCACAAGGGATATTTTGTTTTTGGGGGAATTAGGGTTAAACGGGGAGGTAAAGAAAGTAAGGGGTGTGCTGCCCATCGTACAGCATGCCGTTAAGTGCGGTATCAGAAAGTGCATTGTGCCCAAGGCAAATGCAATGGAAGGGGCTGTGATACCGGGGGTGACAATAAGAGGAGCAGAGCACATCAGTGAAGTGTTGGAATATTTGAAAAAGCGCATGAAAAAAGAAGATAGCAATGTGCCCCAAATCGTACATATGGATTTGCAAAAGCTCTTGGAGACAGAAAGAAAACAGTCTGAGCCGGAGGCAGATTTTTCACAGATTATGGGACAGGAACCGGCCAGAAGAGCGGCAGAAATAGCGGCGGCGGGATTTCACAATCTTCTCCTGACGGGACCTCCGGGAGCCGGAAAATCCATGATTGCCAAGTGCATTCCGGGCATTCTGCCGCCCCTTACCATGGAGGAAAGTCTGGAGATTACTTCTATAGTCAGCGTGGCGGGGTTGATTCAGGAGGGAGAAGGGCTGATGATGAAAAGACCCTTTCGAAGTCCTCATCATACCATTTCTCAGGCAGCGCTTACAGGGGGGAGTAATATTCCCAAGCCCGGAGTGATTTCTTTGGCCCACAGGGGGGTGTTGTTTTTGGATGAACTTCCGGAATTTCAGAGAAGTGTGTTGGATAGTCTGCGGCAGCCCTTGGAGGAACATCGGGTACAGGTTGTGCGGATGGGAGGAAATGTTGTTTATCCGGCGGATTTTATGCTGGTCTGCGCCATGAATCCCTGTCCCTGCGGCTATTATCCCGATACAAACCGTTGTCGCTGTACGCAGAATCAGGTAAAACGCTATATGGGAAAGATTTCAGGGCCTTTGCTGGAGCGCATTGATGTGTGTGTGGAATTAAAGCCGGTAAAGATATCTTCCCTGTATGCAGGTGAAAAAAGTGAGAGCAGCTATGTGATTAGAAGCAGAGTTTTGAAAGCTAGGAAAATGCAGGAACAGCGATTTGAAGGAACGGATTATCGTTTTAATTCAGATATCAAATCCGCAGATGTGGAGGTATTTTGCCGTCTTGGAGAAGAGGAGCGGAAATGTATGGAGCAGCTCTATCAAAAGCTTGATTTAAGTGCCAGAACCTATCATCGTATCTTGAAAGTGGCGCGTACCATAGCGGATTTGGCGGGAGAAAAAGAGATTACCACAAAACATCTTTTAGAGGCGGCTTGCTTAAGACCGGCAGCGGATTATTGGCTGTAAGGCGCAGAGAAAGAAAGCGGTTTGTACAGAAACGGAGGAGAGAATGGGTAACATGGAGTGCTATGCTTATTGGCTGTGCAGCCTGCCTGGAATAGGAAACAGAACCATAGAGAAGCTTTTTCAGAGATACCGGACTCCGCAGGAGATTTTCAGGGCATCCGAAAAAGACTTGGAGCAGATTCTCACAAAAAGACAGATTGAGAGCCTGAAAGAAAGCCGAAAAGGACAGAATGAGAAGACTGTGCGGGAAGCATATGAAGAATTAGAGCATAGAGGAATCGGATTTTTGACACGGGAAGATGCAGATTATCCTCAGAGGCTTAAAAATATTCCGGATGTTCCCTATGGTTTGTTTTTTAAGGGGAATCTTCCCAGAGAGGAGCAGATATCCGTGGCAATTATAGGGGCAAGGGAATGTTCTGAGTATGGGAGATATGTGGCAGCAGAGCTTGGCAGATATTTAGGAGGTAATGATATTCAGGTTATCAGTGGAATGGCAAGGGGGATTGATGGTATCAGTCAAGAGGCAGCCCTTAGTGAGGGAGGGACTTCCTTTGGCGTGCTTGGATGCGGAGTTGATATCTGCTATCCGGCGCAGAATCAAAGACTGTATAACCAATTGTTGGAAAGGGGAGGCATTCTTTCTGCATATCCTCCGGGGACTCTGCCCCGTTCCCAGAATTTCCCACCCAGAAATCGCATTGTCAGCGGTCTTGCGGATGCGGTCATTGTAATTGAAGCAAGGCAGAAAAGCGGAACTCTGATTACGGTAGATATGGCGTTGGAACAGGGGCGGGATGTGTATGTGGTGCCGGGTAGGGTGACGGACAGGCTCAGTGACGGTTGCAACAGCCTCTTGAAACAAGGGGCTGAGGTATTTTTGTCGCCGGAGGATTTTTTGAGAGAATTGCGGGAGAACCGGATGAGGAAACAACCACAGATAAGAGAGAAATGTGCAGCAAAAAGAAAATGCGAAAACAATTTGAAATTAAAGAAGGAAAAAGATGATGAACTTGAACCGGAATTGAAAAAGGTGCGCAGTGTGTTAGATTTCTATCCTCAGTCCATGGAGGAAATTGCAAGTCGTCTGCAGGGATCATGTGATATTCAGGTTTTGAGTGCTGTATTGATGATGTTATGTCTCAAAGATGTGGTAATACAAGTAAGTCCGGGGTATTTTTGCTTGAAAGCTTAGTGTTCATCAATGATGCGTTCAGTACTTGTCAGGAATGCAATGATAGATTATAATACAAAGGAAGAAATATAAATATGGGGAAAGCATTTGAAGAATTACAGCTGAAAGATGATTTTATGTTCAGTATTGTCATGAGAAACCCGAAATTTTGCAAGCCTTTTTTGGAGAGGCTGCTGGGCATAAAAATATTCCGATTAGAATATGCTAAGTCACAAAATATCATTGACCTTTCAGCAGATGCCAAAAGTGTGAGGCTTGACATCTATGTGGAAGATGAAAATGATTCGGTTTATAACATTGAGATGCAGACTGCAAAAAAGAAAAATCTACCTAAGAGAACACGGTATTATCAGGGAATGGTAGATTTGAGCATTTTGGAAAAAGGGGAAGATTACAAAAATCTGAAACGTAGTTTTATTATTTTTATATGTACCTTTGATTTATTCGGAGAAGGAAGGCATATCTATACTTTTGAAAACCGATGTACACAGGATTTGAGAATCAGACTTGGCGATGATGCCACCAAGATTATTTTAAATACAAAAGGAACAATGAATGATATAACGCCAGAAATGAAGCAAGTGCTTGATTTTATTGATGGCAAGGGTGCATCAGACGAGTATACAAGGGCGTTGGAGAAAGAAGTAGAATCGGTCAGAAAAAATGAAAAATGGAGGCTGGACTATATGACTTTGCAGATGAAATATCGGGAAATATTAGAAGAAGGCTTCGAACGGGGAATAGAACAAGGAATAGAGAAAGGTATGGAGCAGGGTATCAGAGCTCTGATTATTGATGGCATTGAGAACGGTTTGGACAGTGCCAAAATCATATCAAAACTGACACGGCATTTTGGCTTAACGCCCCAGAGGGCGGAGGAATATTATAAGAAATATTCCGTGGAAACGCCAATTCTTTCCTCTGTCAATTGAACAAATCAAGGTAGTTAACGATTTTGTATGCTCAAATCGTTGACAATCGCATCATGTAGTTTCGCATTTATTTTTCCCAATTTTTTATAAAGAAGGAAAGTGAACGGATGAAAATTTTGCTTGTGGCAGTCAATGCCAAATACATACACTCCAATCCTGCCGTATATTCCTTGAAATCCTGCACGGGAAAATATGAATCCTGTGTTGATATTGCGGAATTTACCATTAACCAGCAGCAGTCCTATATTCTGCAGGAAATTTATAAAAGGCATCCGGATGTGATTGCTTTTTCCTGTTATATCTGGAATTGTCAGATTATGGACGGCATTATTCCTGATTTGCATAAAATCCTGCCTGATGCGGATATCTGGGCGGGGGGACCAGAGGTTTCGTATCATGCATCAGAGATCATAGAGAAATGGAAGCTTCGGGGAGTTATGAAAGGGGCGGGAGAAGGCTCCTTTTCGCACTTGGTTTCGGCTTATGTAAACGGCGTTTCTGGCAGTCTGCCGGATATCCTTGACGGAAGGAATACACCATGTATATCCCTGGATGAGATTCCTTTTTGGTATAAGGATATGGCTGACTTTGAGCATCGGATTATCTATTATGAAAGTAGCAGGGGATGTCCATTTTCCTGCAGTTATTGTCTTTCCTCCATTGAAAAGAACATGGACTTTCGCTCTGTAAAGAGGGTATGTCAGGAGTTAGATTTCTTTTTGGAGAGAAAGGTGATGCAGGTTAAATTTGTGGACCGTACCTTTAATTGCAAAAAGGAACACGCGCTGCCTATCTTGAAGCATATTTTGGAGCATGACAACGGGGTTACAAATTTTCATTTTGAGGTGGCGGCAGATATTTTGGATGAGGATTATTTTACAGTGCTTGAGAGTATGCGCCCCGGAGCGGTGCAGCTGGAAATCGGTGTGCAGTCAACCTGTGAGGATACCATTGCAGAAATCCATCGGAAAATGGACTTTGCAAAAGTGGCGGCTGCGGTGAGGCGGATTTCGTCATGGAATAATATTCATATTCATTTGGACTTGATTGCAGGGCTGCCTTTTGAAGATTTGAATACTTTTCAAAATTCTTTCAATGAGGTTTACCGTCTGTATCCCGAACAGCTGCAATTAGGCTTTCTCAAGGTGCTGAAAGGTTCTGATATGGAGCGGTATGTCTCAAAATATGATTTGTTATACACCGATGCACCGCCCTATGAAGTCCTTTCCACCAAATGGCTTTCTTATGGGGAGGTCTGTCATTTAAAACAGGTGGAGGAAGTGTTGGAAATTTATTATAACAGCAATCAGTTTGTACACACGCTTGAATTTTTGAGCCGATATTTTGAAACACCTTATGCCTTGTATGATGCGTTGGCAGCATGGTACGAGGAGCATGATTTGTTCGGACCTCAATCTTCAAGGCTAAGAAAATATGAGATTTTGCTGGAATTTGGTGAAGCATGTTTTCGCAATGGTATGCTGCAGAAGTGTGGTTTGTCGGGAAATTTGGAAATTGCTTGTCAGGAGCCTGATGTGGATATCTGTGCCATATTAAAAGAATGCCTTATCTATGATTTATATTTGCGGGAGCACATGAAAAACCGCCCCTCCTTTGCAGATTCTTTGGAGCTCTGGAAAGACAGCATACATGATATTTTGCATAGGGAATCCCAGCTGCACACATTGTTCCCGGAATTGTCAGACTGTAATTATAGGGAATTGACCAAGGTTTTGCATGTTGAGGTGTTTGAGCATATATTTGAGGAGACGCAGGCAGTGCTTTTTTGTTATGAAAGGCGTGATGCCCTGACGAATAACTGCGTGGCTGTGAAAGTGGACATAACATAAGGTAGTGTTATCTATGACTTGAAGATTTTCATGAAAGAGGTATAATAAAACAGAGGTATTATAGGATAAAGAGACAGCGCATAGAGAAAGAAGGGTTATTTATGAAGACAAAAGTGGTTGCCATTGGCGACAGGGTAATCGGAGGGGGAAATCCCATTCTGATTCAGTCCATGACCAACACCAAAACAGAGGATGTCAAAGCTACTGTGGAGCAGATTCTTGCGTTAGAAAAGGCGGGCTGTGAGATTGTGCGCTGCACGGTGCCCACCCCCACTGCGGCAACAGCGCTTGCCGAGATTAAAAAGCAGATACATATTCCCTTGGTGGCAGATATCCATTTTGATTATAAAATGGCCATTGCAGCAATGGAAAACGGAGCGGATAAAATTCGTATTAACCCGGGAAATATCGGCAGTGCCGACAGAGTAAAAGCAGTGGTGGATGTGGCAAAGGAACGAAATATTCCCATTAGGGTAGGAGTGAACAGCGGTTCTTTGGAAAAGCCTCTGATAGAAAAGTATGGAGGCGTTACCGCAGAGGGTATTGTAGAGAGCGCCTTGGATAAGGTACATATGATTGAGGATATGGGGTATGACAATCTGGTTATCAGTATCAAGTCATCTGATGTGCTTATGTGTGTAAAAGCTCACGAACTGTTAGCGGGGCAGACCATATATCCGCTTCATGTGGGCATTACAGAATCAGGAACGGTGCAGAGCGGAAATATTAAATCTGCTATTGGGTTGGGGCTGATTCTGCATCAGGGAATAGGAGATACCATTCGGGTTTCGCTGACAGGCAGCCCTGTGGAGGAAGTAAAATCGGCGAAATTAATTTTGCGCACATTGGGGCTTAGAAAAGGGGGCATTGAAGTGGTTTCCTGCCCGACCTGCGGAAGAACGCAGATAGATTTGATAGGGTTGGCCTCCAAGGTGGAGAAGCTGGTGGAGGATTATCCGTTAGACATTAAAGTAGCTGTGATGGGCTGCGCCGTAAACGGTCCCGGAGAGGCGAAAGAAGCGGATTTAGGCGTGGCAGGCGGCATTGGCGAAGGGCTTTTGATTAAAAAAGGAGAGATTATCCGCAAGGTACCTGAGGCGGAACTGCTTTCGGCCCTTAAGCAGGAACTAGACAACTTTTTAGGCAGTGGAATGTGAGGAAGTATGGGAAAACCGTTTTTGGAAGTGTTTCCGACATTACAATTAAATAGCGGTCTTCATGATTTGATGGAGCAGACTACAGTGGAAAAAATTTCTTCCAACAAGCAGAAGGATTTTCTTAGAGTGTATTTGTTCAGCACAAGACTGATTGCCAAGGAAGATATTTGGAATGTGGAAAAGGAAATCAAAAAACAGTTGTTTTCCAAGGCAAATTTGACAGTGAAAATTTATGAGAGGTTTTCATTGTCAGCTCAGTATGATTCCCAGAAATTATTGGAACTTTATAGTGACAGCATAGAGGCGGAACTTAAAGAGTACAGTCATGTCGTGTATAATGCGTTTCACAGAGCGGAGATTACCTATCCCGAAAAAGGACAGGTAGTATTATCCCTGCAGGATACGGTGATGAATCGGAGTAAGGAGACGGAACTTGTCAGAATTTTGGAAAAAATTCTGGTGGAGAGATGCGGGCTTACGGCAGAATTGCAGGTGACTTATCGGGAAGCTGCCACAGGGGAGCATGATGCGGAGGATGAATTAAGAATCAGGCAGAGAATAGAAGAAATCAATAGTCGCCGCAGGGAGAATCAAAACCGTTTTGCCGGTGAAAGCGCATCACAAAAGGAAGAAAATAAGGAAGATGGAAAAGCAAGCGCAGCAAATAAAGCTGGTATTGCAGAAGCTGGAGGTATGGCGAATCTACAGACAGAGAGCGGCAGTCAGAATTCTGCTGCCGCAGGAAAGACAGCTTCTGACAGGGAAGAAAGCAAAGAAGGAAAATTCAGAAAAGGGGAGTTTAAAAAAGGCGCATTTAAAAAGGGGGAATTTAAAAAGAACGATTATGGCAGTATAAAGCGCTCTGATAATCCTGATGTGATTTTTGGCAGGGATTTTGAAGAGGAGGCTATGAAAATTGAAGATATTATCGGTGAGATGGGAGAGGTGGTTATCCGAGGAAAAATTCTAAATGCGGAGCCACGGAACATTAAAAACGAGAGGACGATTCTGATTTTTGATCTTACGGATTTCACTGATACCATGACCGTAAAATTATTTTTAAAAACCGAACAGGTGCAGGAACTGACAAAAGACATTAAAGGCGGAGCTTTTGTCAAGGTGAAGGGCATCAGTATGGTGGATAAGTTTGACCATGAATTAACCATCGGCTCCGTTACGGGCATCAAAAAGATACCGGATTTTACAGTATCCCGTAAGGATACGGCTCTTCACAAAAGAGTGGAGCTGCACTGTCATACCAAGATGAGTGATATGGATGGAGTGTCAGAGGCAAAGGATATCGTAAAGCGCGCCTGTAAGTGGGGGCACAGAGCCATTGCCATTACGGATCATGGCGTGGTGCAGGGTTTTACGGATGCCAATCACGCATGGGAAGATTTGTGGAAAGAGGAGAAAAATAAAAGAAAAGAAGCAGGGCAGGAAAATCCGGATAAACAGGATTTTTTCAAGGTTATCTATGGTGTGGAGGCCTATCTGGTAGACGATTTAAAAGGAATCGTAACAAAGGACAAAGGTCAAGGGCTTTCGGATGATTTTGTGGTGTTTGATATTGAAACTACAGGTTTTTCACCTATATATAATCGTATTATCGAAATTGGGGCCGTAAAAGTGTCGGGAGGCGTTATTACAGAAAGATTTTCCGTTTTTGTCAATCCAAAGGAACCCATTCCTTTTGAGATAGAAAAACTCACAGGCATCAACGATAATATGGTGATAGACGCCCCTGAAATAGAGGAGGTGCTGCCGCAGTTTCTGGAATTTGCAGCAGACTGTGTTATGGTGGCGCACAATGCAAGTTTTGACATGAGTTTTATCATGGAGAATTGTAAGAGACTTGGCCTTGAGGCAAGGAATGAATGGGGAGAATTTACTTATGTGGACACTGTTGCTCTGGCAAGAGTGCTTTTGGCGGAGCAGAAAAAATATACTCTGGATGCGGTTGCAAAAACTTTGGGAGTGTCCCTGCAGAATCATCATCGTGCAGTGGATGACGCGCAGTGTACGGCGGAAATTTTTGTAAAATTCCTTCAGAGAATGACGGCAGACGGTGTGCAGACTCTGGAAGAGGTGAATCGGCTGGGCGAGTCCAGCGCATCGGCAACGGCAAAACTCCCTTCCAATCATGCCATTATTCTGGCAAAAAATGATTTGGGGAGAATCAACCTTTATCGTTTGATATCGGAGTCCCATTTAAAGTATTACTATAATAGAAAACCCAGAATTCCTAAGAGTTTGGTTCAAAAGTACAGGGATGGTCTGATACTTGGCAGCGCCTGTGAAGCGGGTGAGCTCTATAAGGCTCTTCTGGACGGGCAGAGTGACAGCCAAATTGCAAGAATTGTAGATTTTTATGATTATCTGGAGATACAACCCTGTGGAAATAACGAATTTATGATTGATTCGGAACGGTTTCGGAATATTCATTCCATCCAGGATATTCAAAATATCAATCGCAGAATCGTGGCATTGGGAGAGCAGTTTCACAAGCCGGTGGTGGCTACCTGCGATGTGCATTTTTTGGATCCGGAGGATGAGATTTACCGTCGGATTATTATGGCGGGCTGGGGATATAATGATGTGGATCATCAGGCTCCTTTATATTTGCATACCACAGAAGAAATGTTGGAAGAATTTGATTATCTGGGAAGCGACAAGGCGAAAGAGGTGGTCATTACCAACACCAATATGATTGCGGACATGATAGAAACCATTGCACCGGTGCGTCCGGACAAATGTCCGCCTGTCATAGAGGACAGTGACAAGACATTGACGAAAATCTGTTATGACAAAGCCCATGAGATATATGGTCCAAATCTTCCTGAAATTGTGGAAAAGAGATTGGAAAGGGAATTGAATTCCATTATTTCCAACGGCTTTGCGGTGATGTATATTATTGCTCAAAAATTGGTGTGGAAATCCGTGGAAGACGGATATCTGGTAGGTTCAAGGGGGTCCGTGGGCAGTTCTTTTGTGGCCACCATGGCGGGGATTACGGAGGTGAATCCTTTGAGCCCTCATTATTATTGCAGTGAGTGTCACTATGTGGATTTTGACTCGGAGGAAGTGAAATCTTATGCCGGAAAAGCCGGAATCGATATGCCGGATAAGGTGTGTCCTGTCTGTGGAAAAATGCTGCACAAGGAAGGATTTGATATTCCCTTTGAGACTTTTTTGGGATTTAAGGGGGATAAGGAGCCGGATATTGACTTGAATTTTTCGGGGGAATATCAGTCAAAGGCACATAAATACACGGAGGTTATTTTTGGAGCGGGACAGACTTATCGAGCAGGAACTATAGGCACATTGGCGGATAAGACCGCATATGGTTATGTAAAGAATTATTTTGAAGAAAAAGGACAGCATAAGAGAGTCGGGGAAATTAACCGTATTGTGTCAGGCTGCACTGGCGTGCGCAGAACTACGGGGCAGCATCCCGGCGGTATTATCGTGCTTCCGGTGGGGCAGGATATCAATTCCTTTACCCCTGTGCAGCATCCTGCAAATGATATGACGGTAGATACCGTCACCACGCATTTTGATTATCACTCTATTGATCACAATCTGTTGAAGCTGGATATTCTGGGGCATGATGACCCTACTATGATTCGTATGCTTCAGGATATGACGGGAGTGGAGCCCACAAGCATTCCGCTGGATGGCAGGGATGTTATGAGTCTGTTTCAGAATACGGATGCGCTGGGCATTACGCCGGAGCAGATTGGGGGCTGTAAGCTGGGAGCATTGGGAATTCCTGAATTCGGAACGGATTTTGCCATGCAGATGTTATTGGATACTAAGCCTCAGGCATTCTCTGATTTGGTGCGTATCGCCGGACTTGCCCATGGCACGGATGTGTGGCTGGGCAATGCCCAGACCCTGATCATGGAGGGAAAAGCAACCATTTCTACGGCTATCTGTACCAGAGATGATATTATGACTTATCTGATTCAGATGGGAGTGGAGTCGGAGGAAGCCTTTAAAATTATGGAGGCGGTGAGAAAAGGAACGGTAGCCAAGGGAAAATGTGAGAAATGGCCTCAGTGGAAAGCTGACATGGAAGCTCACAATGTCCCTGATTGGTATATTTGGTCCTGCGAAAAAATTAAATATATGTTTCCCAAAGCACATGCGGCTGCATATGTGATGATGGCATGGCGTATTGCCTATTGTAAGATTCATTATCCGCTGGCATATTATGGGGCATATTTCAGCATTAGAGCCAAGTCTTTCTCCTATGAAATGATGTGTCAGGGACAGAGACATTTGGAGAATCTCATGGCGGATTACAAAAAGCGGGAAACTCTTTCCAATCGTGAGAAGGATGCCTACAGCGATATGAGAGTAGTGCAGGAAATGTATGCAAGAGGATTTGAATTTGAACCTATTGATATTTTCCGAGCTCAGTCACGCTCTTTTCAGATTGTGGACGGAAAGTTAATGCCTTCGTTAAACAGCATTGAAGGCTTGGGAGAGAAGGCTGCGGATGCCATTGTGGAGGCCGCCAAGGCAGGACCTTTTTTGTCCAAGGAAGATTTTATCCAGCGGACCAAAGTATCCAAGACAATTGCGGATTTGATGGGTTCTTTGGGGCTTTTAGGAGATTTGCCAGAGTCCAATCAAATCAGTCTATTTGACTTGGTAAGAATATCCTAACGAAAAATAGAAAAAGACTTGAAATCTTTTTAAGTTCTTGTTATTATTAAGTATAGACTCATGAATAGAAAAATAATATCATAATGTTTGATATTATTTTGCATTATTGTGCATTATGTGTTAAAATGTTCACATAGGAATGATTTATGTAAGTAATCTACTGTGCCAATCATATATTTTGTGCGTTTTCGTACATCATAAATGTGACATAGTAAATGTTTTATTAGATGAAAGGAGGTCTTTTCCTATGGAAGGAGCTCAGGTTTTTACATGCAATACAGGTGGAAATGTCAGGAGCCTGTTTTCCAAAAATAGCAATAGTGATGCTTTGTTCCTGAAAGTGGAAAATGATAAGGTTTCGGGAAAGGGATATGTGTGCAACGAAGACGGCAGAAACGGTTATGTGGATGACTTCGAGTTTGCCATCAAAGAAGTAAAAAGTGTTTTCCTTGGAGAGTATATGGGAATGCAGGCGCTTGGCTTTAATGCCAAGGTAAACGGTTTGTATGGCGCCAAGAAAGCACAGATTATGCTTCCACAGTTAAAGAACATGGATTTGGTAGTGGGCTTGTTAAATCGTTTGAAGGCAAGCGCCGAGAGTAATGCAGAGGAGGAACTCAGAAGTTCTGCGAGAAGGTCTGCAGCTCCCTCACCATCGGCACCAGCGCCGGCACCGGCACCTGTGCAGGAATCCAGAGAACAATCAGGCGGTTATCAGCATGCTGCACCAGAGGGAGGTCGTACGTCGTCTTTCGCAGCGTCTACCCCCACACCATCAAGCAACTATTCAACACCTAGTCCGGCACCGGCACCGGAAGTTCCGGCAGCAAAAGACGGCTTGGAGAGTGAAGAATTTCAGCAGAAAATGGATAAGCTGGTAGTGTTGCGAGACTGTGGACTGCTTGGTGAGAAAGAATTTAAGGCAAAGAAAGCAGAATTGGTAGGTCAATATTGTGATTTGACCGACTTTAATGAAAAGATTCAGAAGTTGATTGTATTGAAGGATTGTGGTTTGCTTTCTGAAAAGGAATTTGAAGCAAATCGGAATGATATCATTAAGGAATGCTGTGATACCGGAACAAGCGACCCCACAGAGTACATGAAGAGTGTACAAAAATTAAGCTTTTTAGAGATGGGCGGTGTCATTACCACTGAGGAATACGAGAAGAATAAGCAGACTCTGATTGACGATGTGACCTTTATGCCTTCGGATGACAGAGATACTTTCCAGCGAAAGTTAAGAAGGCTTCCCGTCTTAAAACAGGCTCAATTGATTACCGATGCAGAGTATAGCCAAAGATTGGCTACTATGTATGGGATGATAGAGATTAATGCGGATGATGAGACAGATGTTCTGGCTGTCAAGATGAGCAAATGGACTATGCTGGCACAGGAGCATATTATCTCATCAAATGAGCTGAAAGAAAAGCAGAGGGCGTTAATTGCAGAGGGACTGAACGGTTCTGTGAGTTCTCCGGCTGAACTGAAGGCAACGGTCAAGAGATTGGTGGCGCTGCGGGATGGCGAGTGGCTGTCTGAGAAGGATTTTGAAGTTAAGAAGCAAGAGCTGTTAAGAAAGATTGACGCAGGAAGCGATTACAGCGAGAACTTAAAGATGTATCAGATGCTTGCGGAAATTGGCTTTGTAAGTGAACAGGATTATCTGAACCAGAGACAGAAATGCATTGACGATATCTTTAAGCCCTATGGTTCTATGGATGAGTTTAAGGTTAGGGTAAATAATCTTCTGGAGCTGCAAAAAGCAGGCATTATTACAGAAGAGGAATTTTCTTCCTTCAAGACAAAATTGATGAGTGAATTATAAGTGAAAAGCTTATAGGAAAGAGGGTATATGGCTACAATTGAGGATGTGCTGATACACGCAACAAACGCAGGGGCGAGTGATATTCATCTAACGGTGGGTGTTCCGCCTAAGATGAGACTGCACGGCGGGCTGCTGGATATGCCTTTTCCTGTTTTGACAGGGGAGGATACTTTAGCAATGGCTGTGCATATTATGAATCAGGCGCAAAGAGAAGCTTTTGAGAAGACCAGCGAGCTGGATATGTCTTTCACGGTGCCGGATGTTGCCCGTTACCGTGTCAATGTATTCAGACAGAAAGGCAATGTGGCATTAGTACTGCGTGTGGTAAACTCTAGTATTCCATCCCCTGAAAAGCTGGGAATTCCTGAATCCGTTGTAAACCTGTATCAGAGAAAGAGAGGACTGATTCTGGTGACGGGACCTACCGGAAGCGGTAAGTCCACCACGCTGGCCTCCTTGATTGATAAGGTAAACCAATACAGGGATGCCCACATCATTACTTTGGAAGACCCTATTGAGTATTTGCATCAGCACAAAAAGAGTGTCGTGAACCAGCGTGAGGTCGGCATGGATACTGATAATTATGCCAATGCCCTTCGAGCTGCGCTACGTGAAGACCCTGATGTTATTCTGGTAGGAGAGATGCGTGACCTTGAGACCATCAGCGTTGCGGTAAGAGCGGCAGAAACAGGCCACTTGGTGCTGTCAACCCTGCATACCATCGGTGCGGCAAGTACTGTTGACCGTATTATCGATGTATTTCCGCCCCATCAGCAGCAGCAGATTAGAATGCAGCTTTCCAATACATTGGAGGCAATTATTTCCCAGCAGCTGATTCCCACTGCAGATGGAGCAGGCCGTGTGGCAGCCTTTGAGGTGCTGCACGCTACATATCCGGCACGAAATCTGATTCGTGAGAATAAATCATATCAGCTGCCCAATGTCATGCAGACAGGTAAGAGCCTTGGCATGGTGACTATGGATGATTCCATTATGCAGCTTTATGTTGACGGAATTATTGACAGGGAGATGGCAATTCAATTTGCACAGGCTCCCGAGGCAATGGAGAAGAAGATTTATTAATCAAGAGAGAGTTTATAAATAAAAATGCTTCCGGTATACATAGATATCGGAAGCATTTTCCATTACAGTTCTCTGTTTTTTAAATTCAGTGTATCATAATTATACTTGTCAGCTTCGGATATCTTCTCTGTCCGAATTTCTCCCTCCTGTGAACTGAGTATCAGATGGCTGCTTTCAAGCCATGCGCTCATGCCTTCCACCCATTCTTTAAATAATGCATCATCATATTTGATAGAGTCTTCGGTTTCCGGCAGTGCAAAATTAAATTCGGAGCCTGCGATTTGTTTTATACCGCCATTTTCATCTAACCGATACACCCAATAGCAATATTGACCATAATCCCATCGATCCTCTATGGATATGTTCATGATAAAGGCAGTCCCCTGTGTTTCACCAAGATAAATATTGTTCCAGCCTGCTCTGGCAATATGCGCATCTTGTGTGCAGAGAAGCCGTCCCTGTGCATCCTTAAACATTACAATGCCACTAGCGCCATCCCCAAGGTTTCCGGTATAAATTTCTATGAGTTCACTGCCTGCGCAATCCGCAATATCCAGAGTCTCGGAATTTGCCAAGGAATAGTATTTATCAAAGGCTGCTTCACCTTCATCTTCCAACAGATAGTCATATACATCACTCTTGGCCGAAAATTCGGAATAGGAAATGCCATAGTTGTTATAGGCGCTTTCCAGCTTAGCTTCTGTAATCAAACCACCTGTAAAGGTTACAAGGCAGGGCTTACTCACCCAATGGGAGCCTTCATTCACGAAATCGGCAAAAGTATCAAAGGATACCTCTTGGTAATCGATTCCTGACATACTGTAGTTTACTTTAAAAACGCAATTTTCTGCAAAAGCAAGGTCACTTTCCCCATTATAAGGAGCATTATAACTCGATACATAAGAATCTATCACTTTGGCACTTTTTGATATGCTTCTGGCACTGATAAAATAGGTTCCTTCATCGGTCATCTCACCGTTAAACTGTACAATGGGGGTTATTGGTTGTGCCTCTGCTAAGACGCCTGCCTCGGATTCCAAGGAGAAGCGGATATAAAGTCCGAATCCTGAAAATATTTCCTGTATTTGGGCGGAGGAAAGCTCTATCGTAAGTATGGGTCCGCCATATTCGTTTCCGCCTGCTGCCAGAATAGGGGCAGTGGCAATCAGCCTGGAATTTTCGCTTTCGGAAGGGCTTGTAGCAAATGCAAGTTCTTCCGGCTCTTCGTGGTAAAAGGACAGCATATCCCCAGCTTTGGCATCGGATAATTCAGGGAAAGCCCCTGACGGAAAAGTAAGCTGGTAGGAATCTCCATTTGTGCGTTGTAAAGAGAATCCGCCCCATTTGACTACAATACTTTCTGCGGATGTGGAGAAACTTCCGGGCCAGGTTTCTTGTATGGAAACTTCTTTTCCTTCAGGGAATGTAATTTCTACCAAATCGCCCGGCAAAAGTTCCTGTTCCTCTCTCTCAAAATAAGTGGAAATGCTTTCTGCATTTGGAATTTCTATTTCTCCTATGCCGGGAATCACAAGCAGTTTCCGGGAAGAAGCTCCTTCCATAGAAACATCCGAGACCACACCATAATATACAGTTTGGGGATTGGGGGCCTTTGCCCTACTTGGGGTACTAGGATTGGCCATAAGGATGACGGCAGCTATGGTGCAAATCCCTGCAGCCATGCATGCTGCAATGGCAGTGGGTTTTTTGTAATGCAGAACATTATGGATACGGCCGCTGGTATCGCCTTCACCAAAAGCAAGGGGAACCCCGCTTATAATACGCTTTCCCGTTGCCATGTTTAAAAGTGAGGCAGAATATTCTTTCTTCATGCCGTTGCCAAGTTTTCGGATAACCGTTTCATCGCAGGACATTTCCATGTCTTTTCCGCTTAGGAAAAATGCCACCCATACAAAGGGATTGAACCAATGAATACAAAGGGCAATAAAAGCGAGGATTTTAATAATGTGATCTAGTCGCTTTATGTGGATTTGTTCATGCAGCAGGACATAACGCTTTTCCTCTTTTTCCAGAGCAAGGGGAAGATAAATTCTGGGTTTTACAAAGCCCATTACAAAGGGAGTAGAGATTTCTCCCGTGATATATATATTGTTTCGCTCCCATGCAGCATTTTTGAGCTTTTGTTTTAAATGAAGCAGCATTACAATGCTGTAAAGGGAAATGAGAAAAATGCCAAAAAACCATATGATAGAGCCCGCTGTGATTGCAAAATCAGCGCTGCTTGAAACTATTGTATTGGCAGTGGGAGCAGATTCCGGAAAAGAGGCAGTCATGCCGTCTGGTGTCACCGAAACCGTATGCGCATCGCTGTAAACCGTATGCGCCGTGTTTTGATGAAGGGATAGAATATCTTCGGGAATGTATTCTATTCTCCCCTGTTCCACGGAAGGGCTTGACAGCGCATTGAAAGGCGAAAATACGGCGGAAAAAGATATGGGGCACAGCAGGCGGAACAGCACTACCGCCCACAAACAATAAGAAAAAATGCGGGGAGCTTTATGCAGCAGAAAGCGGACTGCCAAAACGGCCAGAATGACGAAACTGCTGGTCAGGCTCATATTTAAGATGCGGATAAATAGTTGTTCAGCCATGGTCTTCCTCCTCATAATTTTCAATCATCTTTTTTAGCTCTGATATTTCCCTGTCACTTAATTTTTTCCTTCTGGAAAATGCCACCAGAAAGCGGGGCAGGGAGCCGTCAAAAGTTTCGTTAATAAATTGTTCTCCTTGGGCAGCCTGAAATTCCTCCTTGCTCATAAGGACTGAGACGGAGCTTTTTTGATTTACAAATATGCCCCTGTCGCACAGGCGTTTTAACATGGTATAGGTGGTGGTGCGTTTCCAATCAAAAGCCTTTTCACATAATTTTGTTAGATCCCCGGAAGATAGAGGGGCGTTTTCCCATATCAAATCCGCAAGTTTTTGTTCCATTTCACCTAGTTTATACTGTTCCATGATTCCCTCCTTAAATTTTTTGAGTTTTATCGGTAAATCGAAAAACTTTTTCATCGTACGAGATAGTCTAATGATATTAGACAAATCAAGTCTAACATCATTAGACAAGAATGTCAAGAGTAATTTAATAAAAAATAAGAAATCAAAAAAGCAAATTAGGGAAGTTTTACCACAAAGACAGCACCGCCGCCCTTGGCGTCACTGACAGAAATAGTACCATGGTGCAGAGATATGATTTCGAAAGCGATGGAGAGTCCCAGCCCAAAGTGTTCTTTGGAGCTTCTGGATTTTTCACTTCTGTAAAAACGGTCAAAAATCTTTTGCTTTTCGGTATCGGGAATTCCCGGACCATTATCCGAAACAGACAATATAAAATATTTTGAGGTAAATTCCAAGGAAAGGCTGATTTCGCCGCCTTCGGGAGTATAACTCAGGGCATTGTGAAGTAAGATTGCCAGAACCTGATAAATCCGCTCCTTATCGCAGTTGCAGGGCGGGACCGTATCATCTGGGAGAGTTACGGACATCCGTATATGATTAACCTTTGCCATGGGTTCAAAGGCTTCATAGGCGTTTAAAAGCAGAGTATCCAGCCAGACAGAGGATTTTTGAATGCTAAGCGTGCCTGAGTCGTGGCTGGAGAGAATGAGCAAATCCTCTAAAAGTCTGCGCATCCGCAGGGCTTCATTCTGAATGATGGACATGGGGCGGGAGGAAGGCTCCGCACTTTTCGTATCGCCTGCATGGATGGTATCAGACTCTGCACAGGAGAGAATCACTGCAAGGGGGGTTCGCAGTTCATGGGAAGCGGCTGCTATAAACTGATTTTGTTTTTTGCGGTTTTCCTCAATGGGGGATAGGAGTCTTCCTGTAAAAAACCATGCAAACAGCCATATGGCAAGGAGGGCAAAGGATATTGTCACAAGAAAGCTCAGGCGCTGTCTGAGAATCTGCCCTGAAATAGCAGAAGCTGGCAAAATCAGCAGCATTTCAAGGACAGCTCCATTTGTCTCCAAGGTGATGACAAAACAATAATCGGGGAATTGAAAGCTTTTATAACTGCTGCGATAAGAAATTTTGTATTCCGTCAGAGAAGACTCGTTTTGACGGTAGAAATCCCATGCATCATTGAGAAGATGTAGGCGGCTGTCATTATGTACCCTGTTGTTAAACCAAAAGGGGACACCGTTGTCCAAGAGAGAAATATAGTAATTATTGCCTGTTTCCAGCTTTGACAACCACGCATGGGAAATCACGGACTGCTGCTCTAAATTGGAGGTAATGGTCAAAATGTCATTCCGGCAGGACATAAGACGATTTTCAACCAGAGTCTTTTCTGATATATATAGATAACCAACAGTCATGGCAACAGTGATCAAAGTTGTGATTGCGCCGCATAAAAGGGTGAGGCGCAGTCGTATTTTTTGAAACATAGGCAGACTCCCTTGTGTTTTCCTAAAATTAATCTAAATTTGTTACTTTTTCAGGTGTGGAAATCAGGCAGTAACCAATGCCGCGGACGGTCTTTAAGGTCAGGCTGCTTCCCACGGTTTTTAGCCGCCTCCTGATAAAATGGACATAATTGTCAAGGTTGCCGTCCTCCACTTCACTTTCCGGCCCCCACACTTTTAATAAGAGCATGGAGCGGGAAAGGGTGGAGTCGGGATTTCGCAGAAAAACTTCCAATAGGGCGCCCTCTCTTTTTGATAAAGAACAATTGCCTTTAGGACCGGTCAGTGTGTTGGTGATCGGCAGATAATTGATGTCTGCAAGCTGCAGACTGTCCTGAGATAGCAGCAGGGGTGAGCGTCGGGTGACGCTCTTTATTCTGGCAAGAAGCTCTTCAAATGCAAAGGGTTTTACCAGATAATCGTCAGCTCCCGCATGAAAACCGCTGATTTTGTCCTCCAATGTGCCAAGGGCGGTAATCATAATCACCGGCGCCGCAATATTCTTTTCCCTTATTTTGGCAAGAATCTGCGTGCCTTCCATAACGGGGAGCATTCTGTCCAGCAGAATCACATCATAAATGTTTAAGCTTGCATAGTACAGGGCATCCTCGCCGTTAAAGCAGGCGTCCACAAGAAAACCCTTTGTACTAAGCTGTGCCGCAAGCATACTGTTTAAGTTTTTGTCGTCCTCAGCCAATAAAATGCGCATTGTAGTCTCCCTGCTATCCATAATATTTTAGGTGTTTCGTAAATGTCTGCATAATATTTTATGATACCACAGATTTCTCTAAATAATCTCTAAGATATATTTTACAAAATGATTTTCTCTTGGGCAAGCATTCCCTGCGGTATTAATAGATAATTAATGTATTTTAGAGATTTGTTAGAGATAGGCATGGTATGATTCAAGAAAACAACGATTTAGAAAGGAAAGATGATAAGGATGATAGGAAGATTCTTAAAAAAAGGAATGGAAAAGGGGCGGCATAGGAGAGGCGTGCTTGTAAGGGCAGCGGCGCTGATGACGGCGTTTTCCCTTGTGTTGTCTTTAACCGGATGCAAGACAGTGGATGGGACGGCAGGCGGACAGTCCTCTTTAGCGGGTCAGGCAGGTACTCAGGGGGAAAACAATGATACAGGCATGGGGCGCTATGTGGAGAAAACTGTGTATGAACTAGGGGAAAGCGGAAAATATGCGGGTTCGCATCTTCAGATTCTTTCAGAGGGAAAAATCGGACTTTTGAATGATGGATTGGGGGTATATGTGTCCGAGGACGGCGGTGAAAGCTGGCAGGAGGAGAAGAACGACGCCCTTGCAGAATATTTGGACAGTGAAAAAAATTATATCATTGCTTCGGGGGTATCTAAGGAGGGAACAGTGGTATTGTGCTATACTCCTAATTCCGAAGAGGGTCTGAACCCATACTTTGTGCTGATTTATTCTGATGGCACATCCAAAACCTTTGATATGGGATTATCAAAAGAAGAAAACTATGTCAGGAAATTTGCCTTTGACGAGTCGGGGCGGCTTTTTGCTTCTGTTTTCGGGGATACCATTTATGAGATTGACACAAAGACGGGAGAGACCAAAGAATTTGTGAAAATATCGGGATTTAAGAATGATTTAGAGTGCAGCGGTCACATTCTGATTTGTGTTGCAGGCGGTGAAGTATATCTTTATGACATGGAACAGGATACCTTTATAGAAGACCAAGTGCTGAAGGATTTTATAAAAGATAATTATGGGGTGATAGAGTTTAATAACGGACATTATAGTGCTAAGATTTTTCCGGGTGAGGAAGGTGTCCTATATGTGGCAGGGAAAAAGGGGCTGCATCGTCATGTAATAGGCGGCAGTGCAATGGAACAGATAATTGATGGGAATCTTTCTTCGCTGGGAGATCCCTCCCATGGCGTGTTGGACGCCGTTTTAACGGATAATCAGGAGTTTTTTGTGCAGTTTTCGGATTTAAAGACGGTGAAATTTACTTATGACGCCACTATATCCACAGTGCCTAATAATCGCCTTACAGTATACAGCTTGAAGGAAAACAATACTGTCAGGCAGGCCGTTTCCGTATATCAGACGGCAAATTCGGATGTATATGTCAATTATGAAGTGGGCATGGAGGAAGGCATCACCAGAGAAGATGCGCTAAAGGCGTTAAATACAAGGATTTTGGAAGGCAGCGGACCGGATGTGTTAATTTTGGATGATATGCCTGTGGATTCTTATATTGACAAGGGAATTCTGATGGATCTTTCAGGACTTACAGCCGATTTGGGAGGCAGTCAGAAGCTGTTTGACAATTTGATAAAGCCGTTTTATCGGGATAAAAGTTTGTATCAGATTCCAACGGAATTTATGATGCCCACCATATGCATAGACAAGAAGTATTTGGAAGGAATTGGTGACTATCAGGGGATTGCGGATGCTGTAGAGGCTTTGCGAAAAGAATATCCGGGAAAAGGATTAATGCAAGATTATTCCGAAAAAAGCGTGATGAGGAGATTTATATCGGTCTGTGAACCTTCTTGGAAGAAGGAAGCGGGTAAAGTAGATGAGAATCAGCTAAAGGAATTCTTATATCAGAGCAAGAGAATTTATGATGCTGTGAGAGAAGGAATTCCAGAAGAGATTGTGAATGCATATGTCGAGCGGGACTCTTCTGAAATAGAGAAAGGAGTGCTTTATGGAGACAGCATTTATTTCTACGTTATGAGTGAGGCGCTCTATTTGACGGGGCAGGTAAAATTGATGAGTGGCACGACTACCGGACTTTATGATTATTCCAGCGTGATTTCTATGCCCAAAACGGCGGGATTTGAAAATGTGGCATATAAGGCCCTGAGTGGTCAGAGCAAAAATGTCTACATGCCCATGACGCTGGCAGGCATTAACGCATCTTCGAAAAACACGGATTTGGCGGCATCTTTTGTAAGAACGCTTTTAAGTGAGGATGTGCAGGATTTGACTTATTATGGCTATCCTATCAACCGACAGTCCTTTGAAAATAAGTTTGTGGTTGATAAAGATTGGGTTTCTGAAAACGGAGAATTCCAATATTTTTCCATGAGTGATATGGATGGAAATAGGATTGAGTGGTCATCCTATCTGCCAAATGAAAAGGAAATGCAGATGCTTCGGGATGATATAGCCAGAGCAGATACGCCTTATCTTCCTGATAGTGTGCTGGAAAATGCAGTTTTTTCAGTAGGTGCGGAGTATCTTAAGGGAGATAAGGAATTGGATGCGGCTGTGAAAGATATTATGACCAAGGTGGAGATTTATCTTGCCGAATAGAGAGTGTGTGGCGCAAATGCGGGAGTCCGGTATGAGAAAGAACAGGGTGAAAAGAAGAAAATCAGAGAGAGAGATAAAGGGCTTTGCAGGTTTTCTGGGATTCAGCCTTATGGGAGTTTCCGCATTTGTGCTGCTGCCTTTTCTGGATGTGGTGAGGCGTTCTTTTTTCACGGTGATGTCGGGAGATTTTACAGGAATCGAAAATTACAGAAAAGTGCTGACCAACGAGGCATTTTTGCTTGCGGTAAAGAACACAATACATTTTGCTCTGGTAGGCATTTCGCTGTTACTCGTTATAGGGCTTGCAGCCGCTCTGGTGTTAAGCAAGCTGCAGGATATCACGCTGATTAAAAGTCTGTATCTGTTTCCCATGGCTATGCCCACGGCGACGGTGGTCATTGTGTGGAGGATGTTTTTTTATCAACAGGATTTCAACAGCCTTGTGGCAAGCTATCTGTGGAAAAACCTTGGTTATACCATAGTGCTGTGGCTTGCGGGCATTGCTGCGATACCGAGGGAACAGGTGGAGGCGGCGAAGGTGGACGGTGCAGACAAGTGGCAGTGTTTTTTTTATATTAAGCTGCCTTGCCTGAAGGGGAGTTTGTATACCATTGTGGTTTTGTCTTTTTTAAATTCTTTTAAGATATATAGAGAGGCATATCTGGTGGCCGGTTCTTATCCGGGGAAGGATATTTATCTGCTGCAGCATCTTTTTAATAATTGGTATGTGAATCTGGAGTTGGATAAAATGTCTGCTGCCACAGTTCTGGTAGGTGGATTTTTGTTTTTGTTCATTATGATTTTAAATTATCTTTGGAACCGGGAAGATTAGTGTGAAGAGTGCTTCACACCGAAGAATCGATGGCGGAAGGTCAGAAGATATGGAAAAAGGTAAAGTAATAGGAAAGTGGAGGCATAAAGCGGCGGAAATCATTGAAAAGGCAGTTTTTATAGCCATGGGAATCGTTATCTGTATGCCGGTTTTTTTAGTGGTGACGGGTTCCGTAATGGGGAACAGTGATTTGCAGGAGTGCCTGGCACCGGTATTTTTGGAGGGACATGGTTTCAGCACATGGAAAATCATTCCGGATTATCCCACATTGGAGAATTATAGCCGATTGCTGGTGAAATCCCCGGAGTTTTTTGTGCTTTTTTGGAATTCCATAAAAATGACAGTATGTATTTTGGCAGGGCAGTTGCTTGTGGGAGCGCCTGCGGCATGGGCTTTTGCGGTTTACCGGGTGAAAGGAAAGAATCTGCTCTTTACTTTATATGTGGTTTTGATGCTTTTGCCTTTTCAGGTGACCATGCTTTCCAGCTATTTGGTACTAAATAAAATGAACTTGCTGAATACCCATTGGGCGGTGATTCTTCCGGCAGTATTCAATACTTTTCCGATTTTTGTGATTTATGGAGGGTTTTGTGCCATTCCTAGCGCGCTTATAGAGGCGGCAAGGATGGACGGGGCAAGTGAATTTTATATTTTCAGGGAAGTGGGACTTAAGCTGGGGCGAGGAGGAATCCTCTCGTCAATTGTGCTTGGCTTTTTGGAATATTGGAATATGATTGAGCAGCCCCTTACTTTTTTGAAGGATAAATTTCTGTGGCCTTTGTCCCTGTATCTTCCGGAAATAGGGTGGACGCAGGCGGGATTTGCATTCAGTGCATCCGTCATCATACTGATTCCGGCGGTGTTTATGTTTGTCATGGGGCAGGATTATCTGGAGCAGGGCATTATCTATTCGGGACTGAAATAAGGAAAACGTTGATTGATTGCCATAACGGCAGAATGGACTAAAAATGAGGACAGAGGAAAAGGAAATAAGCACTGAAAAACTGAAAAAATGGTGCATGGCATTAGGAATATTTTTGGTGTTAATGTGGATATGCACCATTGTATCCAAGAGTATTTATGTATCGGGGCTTCCTAGAGTAACGGTACAGACACCGGATAAAAAGTATGTGGAGCATATTGTGGATACAGAGGGTATTGTGGTAGCAGGAGGAGAGTTTGCCGTCAATACCACTCCGGGGATTCGGGTGTCATCCTTAAAGGTGCAGGAGGGGGATTTCGTACAGGAGGATGATTTACTGTTTTGTGTTGATTTGGAGGACTTGGACTCAATGATTTCCGAAAAGGAAAGGCAGCTTAAAAAATTAAAATATCAGATGGCAGACCTTTTGGCAAATCAGACTTTGGCATCGCAGAAAAAAGAAAAGGATATTGCATGGGTCAAAGAGGATTATGATAAGACGGACAGGGAGACCAAAGAAACTGTGGAACGCATGGAGAAGGCTCTGGAGGATGCGGAAGATGCGCTGGAAGAGTATCTTGAAACAGATGCCCTTAATCAGACGGTTTCGGGTTCGGACGCCAACCTACAGCAGAATAAGGAAGCCCTTGAGAATGCGGTTTATGAGGCAAGACAGAATCTTGAAAAAGCAAATCGTGACAGAGACGAGGCGTTAAGGCAGAAGCAGAGGGAGCTGGACGGAGCGAATACTCCGGGGATGGCGGATTCGGCAGCAGCCGTCTATCAGCTTGATATGGAAGCATTACAGGCGGAATTGAAAGAATTTTATGATTTGCGGAAGGTTGACGGCGAAGTCAGAGCTGACAGAGAAGGTTTTGTGTCCCAGATTCAGATTGGAACAGGCGGGCGCACATCCTCCACGGCGGCAATGCTTTTGACAGACGGGCAGATTCCCTGTCAGTTTAAATTCAGTATTACAAAAGAGCAGGGGAAATACCTGCATTTAGGGGATAAGGTGAAACTAAAAATAGAGGGGAATTCCAATATTGAGGCTAAAGTGGATTATTTAACGGAAAATATGGCAGGAGGATATGATATGATTTGCAGGCTGCCTGAAAAGGTGGGACAGCCGGGAAGCAGCGGAAGTATGAAAAGAACTGTGCAGGGAGAACTGCATTATACCGTAATTCCCATAGAAGCGCTTCATAAGGAGGACCAAGCATATTATATTTATGTGTTGAAAGAAAAAAGCGGTATTTTGGGAAATGAACTTTATGCAGAAAAATTGAAGGTGCGGGTGGCGGACCAAAACGACCGTTATGCCGCTTTAGAAGACGGGGTTGTGGCAGCGGATGTAAAGATTATTACTTACAGCTCTGAAGAATTGAAGCAGGGGGAAAGTGTTAGAATGACGGAGTAGAAACGGCGAACAAAAAGTAAGTCAAAACCTCTTTCCTATTCTTCTTCAATCTGCTATAATAAATATGTAGAAACTGATAAGGGAGGGATACCGTGTGGAGGATGGGACAAAGGCAAGCCTTTTATATGAGTGGAGGACAGCTAATGCCCGTCTGGATTTTGCCATCACGGAAGCGGAGTGTCAGCTTATAAGTGTGAATAAGCGCCTGCAGGATTTATGGCATAATTTACTCATTTATGTGGGAATGATAGTTGTGCCCATGGTTCTTTATTTTATCTTGGGGCATATAGGTATGTGGCTGATACGCACAAATGGTTACATAGTTTCCAATGCTTTCGTATATGTTCTTCTTGAAGGGGCTAGGACGGTTCTTTTGGCCGTCTATGTGATTACTTTACCTATATGGATTTTTAATTTGATAAAATCCATATTTCTGCTTGTGATTAACAGAGAGAATTCGGAACAAACTAAAAACCTGCTGCCGCCGGAGGCGGGAAAAGTGCATAAAGAGTGGGAAAGGGAAGCAACTTACCGTATAGAGCAGCAAAAACTGATCAATGTGTTAAGCCGTTATTATCGGCATCGGGATACTATGAAGCAGATTCACGAAAAGATTGAAGCAGATTCTATCTCGTTAACCGATTTAAAACAGGAACTGAAGCAGATTACTTATTATGCAACAATTCATCCTGCTAATGAATTTGGTAGTCCAATGGCACGAAAAGCCAAGAATATGACACTTATTATTCTGATTGGGGGTATAGTTGTTATCATTTTTTTAATATCAATTAATAGTAGACCGCGGAAAAGACTTAACTATGAGGAGATTGAAATAAAAAATGAGTATGAGGAACTTTTAGACAGTTTTTTTGAATGAGCGTTAGGAAAAGCCAAGGAGGGTATCCAGAGATGCAGCCGCTGTTTGAAGTGAAAGAAATGCGAAATATGACGGTAGGAGAACTTATTTCCGAACTAAAAGGCTATCCGCCGGATAGCCCAATTCGTATTAATATTGATAATAAGCTGAACCAATTTTTAGAGATTAAAGATGTTTCAACAATAATAGATATGGATACCAATAAAGCACACCCTGTTTTGCATATAGATAAAATAGAAATAGAGGAAAAATAGTTGGTGTTGAAAAGTTTATGGTTTGTGGTAAGATAGTATATAGGATTTTTCTGTATGCTATCTTTTGTATTTTTGTGAAAAGTGGAGCATATGCTTCAGAATGGAGGAAAAGATGAAGGTATTATTGGTAAATGGAAGCGCAAGGGCAAAGGGCTGTACTTACACGGCATTGGAGGAAGTGGCAGGAGCATTGCAAAAGAATGGAATAGAGACAGAAATCATTCAGGTGGGCGGACAGCCCATAGCAGGCTGTATCGGCTGTAATGCCTGTGTAGGAAGCGGAAAGTGTTTTAGAGAGGATGGCGTAAACGAATTTGTGGAGAAGGCAAAGAGTGCAGATGGGTTTGTCTTTGGATCTCCGGTTCATTATGCCTCGGCATCCGGCGCACTGACTTCTTTCCTTGACAGGGCTTTTTATGGAAAAGGAAGCATTTTTGAGGGAAAGCCCGGTGCCTGTGTGGTGAGCTGCAGGCGTGGCGGAGCATCATCCACCTTTGACCAGCTGAATAAGTATTTTACCATCAATTGTATGCCCATTGTATCAAGCCAATATTGGAATATGGTTCATGGCAATACGCCGGATGAAGTGAGGCAGGATTTGGAGGGAATGCAGACCATGCGTACCCTTGGCAATAATATGGCATGGCTGCTAAAATGTATTGAAACAGGCAAAAAAGAGGGCGTTGAATATCCGGAAAGAGAGCCTGTTGTCAGAACCAATTTTATTCAAAGCTGACAAGTGTTATTTAATTTTCATTCCGGGATTTGAAGAAAGTGAGCGAAAGTATATAAGTACAGGATTATGGTATCAATATGGCGGCAAAGAAATTTTATGCAGTGAAAACGGGAAAAATAACAGGAGTTTTTTTGAATTGGGAAGAGTGTAAGGCAGCCGTGGACGGATTTTCTCACGCACAGTATAAGGGGTTTGCCACCAGAGAGGAGGCCCTTAGGTACTTGGGAGAGGAAGACGATGGGGGAGAAAATGTCTTGGCGAATATGGGAACTGTAGCAGGGAAGCTTTTGGCATATGTGGATGGCAGTTATAATGACAGCTTAAAAAAATATGCCTTTGGCTGTGTATTTCTGCTGCCGGATGGGAAAATTTACCTTGACTTTGGCAATGGAGATGACCCGAAATCTTTACCTCTGCGAAATGTGACAGGGGAGATGCTGGGGGCTATGTACGCCGTTAGGACAGCTATCAAAAACGGGTTTTCCGATTTGGAAATATGTTATGATTATCAGGGAATTGAAAAATGGGTTACGGGAGAGTGGAAAAGCAAAACGGAGCTGACTCAGAAATATGCTGAGGCAATGAGGAAATGGTCTAAGGATATCAGCATAGTCTTTACAAAGGTGGAGGCTCACACTAATGTGAGATTTAATGAGCTTGCAGATAAAACGGCGAAAAGGGGACTTTCAGAAGGGCAGGGTGTCCCTAAGATCAGGATGTTGGAGGAAATGGAGAGATATGGAGCAGATTCGGCTGAATAAATATCTGGCACAATGCGGCGTATGTTCCCGCCGGGAGGCAGACAGACTGATTGAGCAGGGAAGCGTGTTTGTGAATGGGGAAATCGCAGAAATGGGCAGGCTTGTCAGTGACCGGGATGAGATAGAAGTAGGCAAGAAGACGCTGAAGGGCAGGGAACAAAAAAAAACACTTGCTTTTTATAAGCCGGCAGGGATTGTTTGTACGGAAAAGGATGCCCATGCAGAGAAAATAATTAATGATTTGATTCGCTGTCCTGTGAGAGTGACCTATGCAGGAAGATTGGACAAGGACTCGGAAGGACTTCTGATTCTGAGTAATGACGGAGAATTGATTCATGCCATGATGCAGGGGGCAAATAAGCATGAAAAAGAATATCTGGTCAGGGTGGACAAAGAAATAACAGATGATTTTTTGAAAAAAATAGCAAGCGGTATTTATCTGGAGGATTTGGAAGTTACCACAAGGAAGTGTAAGGCAGAGAAAACAGGAAAGTATACCTTTCACATTGTATTAACACAGGGACTGAACAGACAGATTAAGAGAATGTGCAGGGCATGTGGATATCATGTGAGGTATTTAAAGCGCGTGAGGGTAGTGAATATCCAACTGGGGCAGTTGCGGCCGGGTGAATACAGGGAAATTACAGGACAAGAATTACAGGCGTTATATAAAGAGACGGGATTAAAAATTCCAGATTAAGTATGGAAAGAGGGGCATTATATGCAGACATCCAAGATGGAAAGATTGAAATATCTGGTAGAGGTTTTGAACAAGGCTTCCAAAGCTTATTATGCTGAGGACAGGGAAATCATGAGTAATTTTGAGTACGATAAACTCTATGATGAATTGGTTTCTCTGGAGCAGGAGCTGGGGATGGTATTGGCAAACAGCCCTACTGTCAATGTAGGATTTGAAGCGGTGGATGAACTGCCCAAGGAGCCCCATGAAAGTCCCATGTTGTCTTTGGGAAAAACCAAGAGCAGGGAAGAACTTAGGGATTGGATGAAGGGAAATCCTGCAATTTTGAGTTGGAAGTTGGATGGATTGACCATAGTTTTGACCTATTTTGCAGGAAAACTTGCAAAAGCAGTCACCAGGGGTAACGGTGAGATTGGAGAAGTGATTACCAACAATGCAAAAACTTTTAAAAATCTTCCCCTGACGATTTCTTTTCAGGGAGAGCTGGTTTTGCGGGGAGAGGCTGTCATCAGCTATTCTGATTTCGAAAAGATGAATCAGGAAATCCCCGATGACGAGGAGAAATACAAAAATCCCAGAAATTTGTGCAGCGGTTCGGTACGCCAATTAAATAATGAGATTACCGCCAAGAGAAATGTACAGTTTTATGCATTTTCTCTGGTAAAGGCAGAGGGTGTGGATTTTCATAATTCCAGACAGGAGCAGTTTACGTTTTTGGAGAATCAGGGATTTGATGTGGTGGAGCGGTATCTTGTGACGGAAGATACCATTTTGGACACCATAGAGCAGTTTGAAAAGAAAATCGAGACCTATGACATCCCCTCGGACGGATTGGTACTTACCTATGATGATATCGCCTATGGGCAGTCCCTCGGCAGAACAGCCAAGTTTCCCAGAGATGCCATTGCTTTTAAGTGGGCGGACGAACTGAAGGAAACCGTGCTCACGGAAGTGGAATGGAGTGCCAGCAGGACAGGACTGATTAATCCAGTGGCGATTTTTGAGCCGGTGGAGCTGGAGGGAACTACGGTGAGCCGTGCTTCCGTGCACAATGTCAGCATTGTGAAAGAGCTTAAGCTGGGAATTGGCGACCACATCACGGTATACAAGGCGAATATGATTATTCCGCAGATTGCAGAAAACCTTACACAGAGCGACAATTTGGAAATCCCCCAATTGTGCCCTGTTTGTGGGCAACCCACTCAAATTAGGCAGGTAAATGAGGTACAGTCCCTATATTGCACGAATGAAGAATGTGCCGCCAAAAAGATTAAGTCCTTTACGCTTTTTGTCAGCAGGGACGCCATGAATATAGACGGTTTGTCGGAAGCTACGTTGGAGAAGTTGATTGACAGGGGATTTATCAAAGAATATGCGGATTTGTTTCATTTGGAGAACCATCGCAGTGAGATTACAGAAATGGAAGGCTTTGGGGAAAAATCTTATCAAAAACTGACAGGTAGTATTGATGCCGCCCGGAATACCACGCTTCCCAGAGTAATCTATGGATTGGGAATTGCTAATATCGGAGTGGCCAATGCCAAAATGCTGTGCCGTTATTTTGATTACGATTTGGAAAAGATGAAGCAGGCAGACGAAGAGTCCCTCAGCAATATCGAAGGCGTGGGAGACGTGATTGCCTCTGCATTTACAGATTATATGCGAAACAGTCAAAATCTGGCGAAAATAGACCGTCTGATGCAGGAACTGTCCATACAGATACCAAAGGTGGAGGAAGGAAGCCAGACTCTGGAGGGAATGACCTTTGTAATCACCGGGAGCCTAAATCATTATGGAAGCCGCAATGAACTAAAGGATCAGATAGAGCAGAAGGGCGGCAAGGTGACAGGAAGTGTGACCGGAAAAACCACCTGCCTGATTAATAATGACAATACTTCCACATCTACCAAGAATAAAAAGGCAAAGGAATTGCAAGTGCCCATTCTGACGGAGGATGAGTTTTTGGAGCAGTATATGAAATAGAAAGTAACACAGAAAAGAGGAGAGCAGTATGCCAATCAAGACACAGAGTGATTTACCAGCAAAGGAAATATTGGAGAATGAAAATATATTTGTAATGGATGAATTTCGTGCCATACATCAGGATATTCGTCCGCTGCAGGTTATTATACTGAATATTATGCCCGTCAAGCAGGATACGGAGTTGCAGCTTTTGCGTGCATTATCCAATTCCCCCCTGCAGGTGGATGTGACTTTTTTGAATATGAAAAGCCATGTTTCCCGCAATACCCCGGCGAGTCACCTGAATAAATTTTATACTACCTTTGATGAAATCAGAGACAGAAAATTTGACGGCATGATTATCACCGGTGCGCCTGTGGAGGATATTGCTTTTGAAGAGGTGGATTATTGGGAGGAAATCTGCGAAATACTTGATTGGGCCCAAAACCATGTCACCTCCACCTTGCATATCTGCTGGGCGGCGCAGGCGGGCTTTTATCATTATTATGGAATTAACAAAAAGATGCTTCCCCAGAAACTCTTTGGGGTTTATGAGCACAAGGTGTCAAACAGGAAGATTCCGCTGGTAAGAGGGTTTGACGACATTTTTCTGGCGCCTCACAGCAGGCATACGGAGACTCCTGCAGATGCCATTCATGCCTGCAAGGAGTTGACAGTATTGGCGGAATCGCCCGTGGCAGGCGTGTTTCTTGCCATTGCCGAGGAGGGCAAAAAGATTTTTGTAAACGGACATCCCGAATACGACAGATTTACCTTGGATAAGGAGTATCACAGAGATTTGGACAAACATCTGAATATACAAATACCTTATAATTATTATCCAGATGACGACCCTGACCAGAGACCCCTTCTTCAGTGGCGCTCCCACAGCAATAACCTCTACAGTAATTGGTTGAATTATTACGTGTACCAGATTACGCCATATGAATTGTAGGGAATTGATTTCTTATAGTGTTTGGGCAGGATGGTATACGATGGTGTAAATATGCCATCAATATAAATCATATAACGTAAAAAATAGGGTAATTGAAAATAAAATTCAATTACCCTATTTTTTATGTTTTTAAATCTCAATGAAAGTTTTCTAATTGCCCCAATCTGTATGAATACATCTTTTCCCCATTTTAAGTTTGAGTGAATGTAGCTTGTGAAAAGTCAGCTACAATACTTATCGGTGGTGATAATGTATCGCCGTTATAGCCAAAGCTTATACCGGGATGTGCGTTTTCCCAATTGGATTTTGGAATGTTACTTCCACCTCCTCCAATCCACAAATATCCGGATGGAAAATCATGAGTTATAAATTCTAAAGTTCCATCTATTTTGAATCGTCCAAGCTTTGTTGCCCAGAAATTACTTCCATCTTTATATTGGGAATTTTCTTCCAATGGAGGGCAAAATGATGTTGTTGGATAGCTCAAAAGATATAAATTTGTATATCCGGTTGGCATTCCGTCAGATCCAATATTCGATATCATTAGTATATCATTTCCATTAGCATATTTTAATTGAATATTTCCATTTACAGTACCAGCTGAAGAAAGGTATGCGGGGTCCCCATTTACCCACGGTAAAAGCCTTAATTCTTCTATATTATCAGTATCCAATATTTTGTTTGCAGACATAGTAGCCGTTCCTGTAAGAACCAAAGGAAAATTCTGTTCTGGAGGAGAAGGCGGGTTAGTCTTTAAATCTTCGACAGTTTCTTTTAAACCATTTATTTCAGTCATCAAACTATTAATTTTACCATTTGCATCTGTATCTAAATTATTAACTTGTTCTTGTAATAAATCAGCAGTTCCATTAATGTTTACTATTTTATCTTCCAATGTATTACCATCATCAAATTCCACATCCGATGCTTTTGTCCAAAAAGAAAACCGCTGCCATTGTTTTGTAGCCTCTTCAGTCAGTTTTCTGAATTTTCTGCCAGTTACAATTGTTTCATTTATTGCCATTTGAAATTTCCTTTCTTTACATTATGCTATTTAAATCCATATTGTATCCTGATTTACTTTGGGTGGTTCTTTTTCTTCACCTGTAAGTAGGTCAGTTTTATTATAATAAGTGAATGGCTGCTTTTTTGGCTTGTTTAATAAGTGTTCCTGCAAGGTATCAAGACGATTCTCTATTAGATTAAAATAATCAGCGAAGAATCCATAAACACCTTCCTGCTGACTGATATAATCACTTGCTTCACTATACTTGCCTTGTGCAATCAAATTATTATAATGATTGATGATTTCTATATTTTCAAGGTTGTTGTCCTGAAAAAAAGTCATATCATCTATCTTGTTGGGATAATCTGATACTGAACTGCAAAGCATTCGTTAATCACCTCCAACCCAGACATCACCTTCAATGCCGTCAAAATCCTTTTCTTGTTCGTCAAAAAATATGGATTGCTGTTTTTGCCGTGCATATGTTTGTGTGTTATATATTTCTTCTTCCCAAGTACGAAAGGTAGTGGCATCAGCTATATACTGTGACAATACATCAATATTTTGTTGTATAATGCGTGCGGCCTGATTATATAATCCTTGTGTGCGAAGAGCATTAATTTGATTGATGATATCGGCAATATTATCATCTATATTTTTAAATTCGTGTTTTGTAATTTTTTTGGATGGAAAGCTGCTGAATTCATTTTCATATGTTGCCATCTTTTTTTCTCCTAGCTATCATTACATTTTTGATTTTTTAAGTCCTGTTATTTCTTCATATTCTTCTTCGGTTATCCAACGTCCAACGGCATCTTGAACCTTTTTAAGATTCCACATTTTAGTGAAATAATAGTTTTTTACTTTTTCAAAATTCTTACTATGTTCCATAAAATATAAGTTCCTCCCTTTTATAGTTCGATGTCTGACATCATAGCCAAATATTCAAGATCTGAACGGAGTTTATTCATTTTTATTTCTTCTTCAGAAACATCCGAAAGAGTAAAATGCCATGAACCTTCTGTTTGGAAAACGAAATTATTGGCTAATTTCATTTGTTTATGAATTTCAGTTATCGCTCCTCCGGATATCGTTACATTTGTCAGATTATTTTTAAATATATCAGCTGTGATTGGCTGTTCGGAATAGAAACTTCCGTTAATTAACTTTAGACCACTCAAAACAGTGCCGTCAGTTAATGTTATTGTGTAAGTTTTAGTTTCCATTTTCTATCATCTCCTTTAGTTCATTGATAGCTTGTTTTAATTCATCAATCTCGGTTTGTTGTGATTGCACAGTATTTTTTAGATTTTCAATTTCTTTATTCTGCATCTGCACAACCTTAACAATTGGTGCGATGAATTCATCATATCTTAAAGAGTAAACATATTCACCTTCTACGACTTGTTCTTTTTGAACTTTTCTGGTTTTAATGATGGTTTCTCCGTTTTCATCTGTGGTTTCATATTCTTCGTCCTCATCAACCATAATGGTTTTGGGAGATTTAATGAAACCACCAAAGTCTAAAGAATTCCACTCTAATTCTTCTAAAAGTTCTTCAATATCCTGAGATATAAATCCCCAATGCGTTCTACCAGAAGTTCCATTATTCATCTTATAAGTTTTTGATATAAGACCCATTAATAAAGATAAAGCTTGTTCATGGGTTAATTCTTCTATAGTATTCTTCTCATTCCGGTCTGAGGTTTGAATGACACCATTTGTGGCATAGATATTTTTCCATTTTGATCCGCTATTTCCAAGATCCCTATTATTTGATGTATAAAATGATGTAGGACTAAAAATATAGTTTCCATTTTCTGGTTTAGATTGTATCGACACATGAAGAGAACTATTATTAACTATTATGTCTTCTAAATTATATTGAATAACTGTATTCGTATCTTCATTTTTCATAGACAGGCCATAACTAGTTAAATAACTAGAAACCCAATAATCATCAGACGCATAATTACTTAAAATTTTTATTCCTGTAGGAGCACTAATTTCGAGTTTAAATATATCATCACCATAATTATCTTCATCGTATCTGGATAAATTAGAAGAGAAAGTTTTAGCTTCTATCCCATTTGGTGTAATTTCTGTTATAATTTTATCATTAGGGTCATAGAATCTAGTATTACCATACATGTTAATACCGTTTTTAAAAACAGTTATACTAGTATTTTTACTTCCTCTGAGCTTGACAGTTCCTTCATAACTATAATCGTTGGTATCTACGCCCAATGAATTAACTTCTATCATTGATTGCCCACCTTGACGATATTGACCAATTTTAATATCGTTTCCATAAATGTGCATCTTTTCAGAATCACCTTGAATCCAGATTCCAGTTGTAGGTTCGGTAGTTGGTACTCCGGAGCCCATAATAATATTATCATTTTCAGCACCAATAAATACTTTAGACGCATTAGTATTTGGAGATATAAGGAGTGTTCTTCTACCAGAACTATAAATATAAGTATCATTACCTGGAACATAAACATTACCATTAAGATTTAGTTTTTCATTAACAGTTAAATTTGTTTTGATTTTGACATCCTTATTAATAAGAAAATTATTATCCGAAACATCAAGTATAGTATCAGATGTGCTGTCTAAAGGAGCCAATCTAAACCTTTTGGTTTCTAAAACTGTATCGTCTTTAGTGAACTTTGCAACGCTATTTCCACCATCAGTTTTTAAAATATCGACACGCCCATCTCGAACTTTTAAATCTGGATCTGGTGAGGAACCATCTGCATAAACCGTAAAATCGCCCATGATTTTTCCGTTGGATGCCTTTGTCTCATCCCTCCACGCAGGATTCCCGTTCTCATCCGTTTTCCAAACTTTATTTGCATTGTCACCCCCAGCAGCAACATACCCCTCACTATCTTTTGTATTGGCTTTCCAGGTATCATTATCTGTAGTTTTAAAACCACTGTCATTTGTCAGCTCACTAGTTTTCGTAGGAATAGTGATATTAATTGCTCTTGAATCATCAGGAGCGACAGTATCACCATTTTTTTTAACTGTAACAATCACATTTCTTTCCGCATTACTTGGTGCATGTGCTGAATCAGCATGCGTCTTAGCGGCGTTCCAATTAGTTCTTTCTGCAGAAGTAATATGCTTAATAGAATCGGCAATGTGTTCAACGGCGTTATTCCAAGCAGTAATAAGCGCAGAAGTAATACCATCTAAAACAGATTTATTACTATGAATATGTTTTTTTGAATTTGCATCCTCATATTTGGCATGGTCTTCCATACTTAAAAGTCCGTCCACGGAATCAGTCGCTTTGGGTATGGCATTTGCCGAAATGGGAATCCAGCTGGTTCCATTGTAACGATAAGTATAATCGGTATCATTTACGTTTACCGTCCAGCCGTCCTGGGGTTCAGGGTATGTAGTGGCTATGTCATCAAAGGTTGCCACGGATTCCTTCCAATCGATATTCGTTTCCAATGCGGATAATTTGTTGTCAACTTCGTTTGGAGTATAAGGAGTATATCCCAAGGCGTTTGTGACATTTGACTTGGTAAGTTCGCTGCGGATTGTTGCAGAAGACTTATTCTCCACATTTCCAAGTCCAATCTGGGATTTGGACACATTATGCGGATTTGTTTTGTCTGAGATATGTGCAGACAGGCTATTGCTCATCCCTGTTTCTGATGCGGTCGCTCTGTTAATTTCAGCATTTAATGCTTCCTTTGTCGCAAGCAATTTATCTTGACTCTGATTTTTCAAATCTAATTTGTGAAGTTCTGAATCAATGACATCACTATTTTTATTTGCAACTGCTACGTTATATTTCTCTGTTGATAATGGTTTTTCCAAACCTTTATGTTGTGTATATGTAGACATCAGACCCTCCTTACTTTTAAATTATATAGAATAGGCGTTTGCAAAATGTCAGAACCCGTATAAAAACGGGCCGTATTCTGTTACAAAAACAAATAACCCTTCACCAGATATGGTGTAATAGAGTTGACAAGAAACCATTAACCATTCACCAAGAAAGGACCTGAAATCCTGCTACACAGAATTCCTTCTTTGTTTGAAATCAGCATTACAAGTCTGTTTTGCAATTACCTACATTTTGCTATTTAAATCCATATTGTATCCTTAAATGAATGGCTGTTTCTTTGGCTTGTTTAATAAGGTTCCTGCAAGGTATCAATACGATTCTCTATTAGATTAAAAAAATCAGCGAAGAACCCATAAACACCTTCCTGCTGACGGATATAATCACTTGCTTCACTATACTTGCCTTGTGCAATCAAATTATTATAATGATTGATGATTTCTATATTTTCAAGGTTATTGTCCTGAAAAAAAGTCATATCATCTATATTTTAAAATTCATGTTTTTTGATTTTTTAAGTCCTGTTATTTCTTCATATTCTTCTTCGGTAATCCAACGTCCAACGGCATCTTGAACCTTTTTAATATCCCACATTTTAGTGAGATAATAGTTTTTTACTTTTTCAAAATTCTTACTATGTTCCATAAATATAAGTTCCTCCTTTTATAGTTCCATGTCTGACATCATAGCCAAATATTCAAGATCTGAACGGAGTTTATTCATTTTTATTTCTTCTTCAGAAACATCCGAAAGAGTAAAATGTCATGAATTATTGGTTTGGAAAACAAAGTCATTAACTAATTTCATTTGTTTATGAATTTCAGTTATTTCTCCTCCAGATATCGTTACATTTGTCAGATTGTTTTTAAATACATCAACTGTGATTGGCTGTTCAGAATAGAAACTTCCGTTAATTAACTTTAGGTCGTTTAAAATAGTACCATCAGTTAATGTTATTGTGTATGTCTTAGTTTCCATTTTTTATCATTTCCTTTAGTTCTTTGATAGCTTGTCTTAATTCATCAATCTCAGTTCGTTGTGATTGTACAGTGTTTTCTAATACTTTAATTCTTTCATCCTGTTCATTAAGGCGATTTTCATGACCCTGCTCAACCTTAACAATTGGTGCAACGAATTCGTCATATCTCAAAGAGTAAACATATTCACCTTCTACAACTTGTTCTTTTTGTATCGGCCTGGTTTTAATTATTATTTCGCCGTTTTCATCAGTATCTTCATATTCTTCCTCTTCTTCAACAATAATTGTTTTGGGAGATTTGATAAACCCACCAAAGTCTAAAGAACTCCAACCCAATTCTTCCAAAAGTTCTTCTATATCCTGAGATATAAAGCCCCAATGAGTTCTACCAGAAGTTCCATTATTCATCTTATAAGTTTTTGATATAAGACCCATTAATAAAGATAAAGCCTGTTCAGAAGTCAATTCGTCTATGGTATTTTTCTCATTTCGGTCTGAAGTTTGGATGGTGCCGTTAGCTGCATAGATATTATTCCATTTTGAAGCACTCGAACCCAAATCAGCGGTACTATCATTTAATGGAGTAATTTTAGTAGTAAATATAAATCCTTTGATAATATTAAATTCAATATATGGAGATGCCATTGGGGATACGAAAATAAGCTTGCTGTGAATTTTAGTTTCTTCTGTGGCTTCTAGATTTGCAACAATTGTTGCATGGTTTACGCCATCTGTTTTAAAAAAATGGAATTTTTCGCCATCAAAAGAGAGCATTGCACTATTACGATTACCCCAATGAAAACCGATTGATGGAGCATATCCAATATCAGTTTGTGCATTTAATATCGCATTGTTTTCACGTATCTCAAGGGCACTATAATACGGTCTCTCATTGGAAGCAGCCCTATACTGACCATAAAAAACGCCTCTACCTTCTACATTCGTAGTCCCATCAAAAAACTGTCCAAAAATTTGGTGTGGTGTTTGTAATTTTGTCGCAGATGCAGCATTTCCATTTGCGGGCAATGCGCCAATATCTTCAGGTTTAGCAGGTATTGTTGGTTTGTTTGATAAATTATTGTAATTTTGCAAATCAGAAGCATGCTTGCCATCCACAGTGTCGGCATTTTCAGCCTCCTTAACATGACCGCCAATGGTGGCCTCTATCCAATCAGAGCCTACGGTGGTTACCAAGATATTGGGGTGAGTGATATCAATTTTAACATCATCCACTTTATATTGACTAAAAATACCAATAGAACCATAAGCTTCACTTTTTAGAGCATATAAATCCCAATTACTAGCAGAAGTTTTACATATATAGATTGGATAGCTACAATCACCCTCTTTAGTGAATGAATCAAGATTGGGGTCTAAGTTATTCATACTTTTAAAGTGAACGTATACACTTGTACTTTCTTTTCTTCCCCTTCCACCAATTTCAAACGCTATTGTTTTATTTACATAAGAGCCTTTGATAGTTAAATGTGCAAAATTTACATATCCAGCTTTGCCGTCTATTCCATTAAGCATATTTGTTACTTTACTTCCACTGCCCAAAACCAGCTCACCTATCATAGTATCGCCGGATTTGCTGACAGCACCAATATTTTCTGGAGTGAGATTCACATTTCCTGTTCTATAGGAAGATTCAACATTACCTTTTACCCCTGTAATTGTTTGTGTATTCGTCTCATCCCTCCACCCAGGGTTCCCATTAGCATCCGTTTTCCAGACTTTGTTCGCCTGACCACTACCAGCAGCAACATATCCCTCACTATCTTTTGTATTAGCTTTCCAAGTATCATTATCCGTAGTTTTAAAACCACTGTCATTTGTCAGCTCACTTATTTTAGTAGGAATAGTAATATTAATTGCTCTTGAATCATCAGGAGCGACAGTATCACCATTTTTTTTTACTGTAACAATCACATTTCTTTCCGCATTACTTGGTGCATGTGCTGAATCAGCATGCGTCTTAGCGGCGTTCCAATTAGTTCTTTCTGCAGAAGTAATATGCTTAATAGAATCGGCAATGTGTTCAACGGCGTTATTCCAAGCAGTAATAAGCGCAGAAGTAATACCATCTAAAACAGATTTATTACTATGAATATGTTTTTTTGAATTTGCATCCTCATATTTGGCATGGTCTTCCATACTTAAAAGTCCGTCCACGGAATCAGTCGCTTTGGGTATGGCATTTGCCGAAATGGGAATCCAGCTGGTTCCATTGTAACGATAAGTATAATCGGTATCATTTACGTTTACCGTCCAGCCGTCCTGGGGTTCAGGGTATGTAGTGGCTATGTCATCAAAGGTTGCCACGGATTCCTTCCAATCGATATTCGTTTCCAATGCGGATAATTTGTTGTCAACTTCGTTTGGAGTATAAGGAGTATATCCCAAGGCGTTTGTGACATTTGACTTGGTAAGTTCGCTGCGGATTGTTGCAGAAGACTTATTCTCCACATTTCCAAGTCCAATCTGGGATTTGGACACATTATGCGGATTTGTTTTGTCTGAGATATGTGCAGACAGGCTATTGCTCATCCCTGTTTCTGATGCGGTCGCTCTGTTAATTTCAGCATTTAATGCTTCCTTTGTCGCAAGCAATTTATCTTGACTCTGATTTTTCAAATCTAATTTGTGAAGTTCTGAATCAATGACATCACTATTTTTATTTGCAACTGCTACGTTATATTTCTCTGTTGATAATGGTTTTTCCAAACCTTTATGTTGTGTATATGTAGACATCAGACCCTCCTTACTTTTTACTTATATAGAAAAAAGACTCACCTAAACATAGATGAGTCTTTTCTATATTTTTTATAATTCCTCACCACTAACAATAGTAGTAAGTTCTTCATGGGTATATTTACTCAATACACCATGACTAAATTCAGAAAGCACTTTATGAGTGCCGGCCTCTTTAAGCAGTGTTTCATATAGAGGATAAAAGCGATACATTGTGATGGTGGTTGTAAATCCAGCGAAATCATGTGAAATCGAAGAGATAATATATTGATGTGTGGCATCAGAATCACTGCGTTTATATGACACCTTTTTATTCACATCTAAAAAGGGTAGAAGAGTAGTAGTAATTGTAATATTATCTGTCAGCCTGCAGTTCTTCCAATTTTCCCATTTCGCCCTGTCTGCAGCCAAATCATCGGAAGAGATGTTCTCGTATTCACTGCCGGTCTTTACATCTAGTATTTCGCCAAGTTTCTCCACCGTAAAGGGTGAGTTTGGAATAATTGTAAAATCGACATGTTCACAGTTATAAAAATTCTGAAAATATTCTTTAGAATAAAGTTCATACTCTTCACCATCAGAACCTGTTACAAACTGTCCGCTTTTCTTTCCATTCGTTAAAACATGAATTGCGTGAACCTGCCATTGGCCCAATAGATATGCTTTGATTACAACATGCTTATCTATATACTTTTTCTTAATTTTGAAAGCATATATATTGTTTGGCATTAGCATATCAGCTTTAATGGGCTCTTCGTTGGCTTCATTATAGATTCCTATAGCACCCAATCCATTTATGTTTATTTGTGCATTTTCTTGATTGACAACAGGAATTTTTAAACCAACGATATCACCATTGCAATAATCTTCTTCGTATCCAGAGACAGTGGCAGTATAGATATTGTTGTCATAAGTACATTCTTCACTGTAGAAATCCACATCTATAACTTTTCCCCATACCTCACAGATGTTCCTGACTGTTGTCATATCGACAGAAGTGTTTTCGGAAATCAATACTTTTTGAAGAAAGGAATTATCTAAATAGATATCATCTTCATAACACATCGGCTTTAATTGACATATAAAAGCATTTGTTTCCATATCAAAGAACATCTCATAGTTTGGATATAAGTCACGGAATGTAGTTAAAATTGAGAGAACACTGCATCCAGAAGAAAATTCCTGGTCATAGGGAATGGTTAGACATGTTTCATTTTCTTCCCTGTATTGCTGCCAATTTTCATTGTAGTCCGGCATGGCTTGATATTCGCCAATATCATCAATACGGTAATTTGTTATCCCTGCTAATCTTTGCAATGTTTCTATAACTGCATTGCGTATAATGTTGTATTTGATGACTTCGCCGGTCTCTTCATTTTCTTCATAAGCGGGATAACTAATCATCAACGAGCCTAACTGACCATTCTTTGTACCATCTAGCTTTTTCATAAAATCAGCGCAGTTGATGGTAAGGTTATTTGTAGCTGCATCATATGTTCCGGATGTATCAGAGTAAACAAAATATCCAAGAGGATAATACTTATAGTCCTTCGTTCTTGGATTATATAATCCTACCGATATACGAATATCTTTATTGAGCCATAGTAAACTGTTCTCAGTAAGCTTTATGGTTTCCTTTAATGTTGGCTGTATCGTAAAGTTGGCAGTACGTCTGACATCTGAGTCACCATTGATAGACATACTGCCTCCTGTTAGACCGCATGTAAGGGTTCCAATGATTTTTTGATTAGAATCCAGCACATCAATATTTAATCTTAGACGAGGATCCGATGAATGTTGGAGAGCAATCAGCAAATCCTCCTGTGTAATGATATCAGCCATGACTCCACCACTCAGGTTCAACATTTGAAAATCCTAAATAATACAAATCTTCCTCAGAGTTGACATCTCCAACTTCAACCCATGACCATGAGATTTCACGGTTATTATATGTTTGGTTTGCGGTATCTGTAGGACTAGGAGTAACTTGCACCAGCCATAATCTGCCATCTGGCAGCTTCAGAATCTTAGGGATGCTATCACAAATATAGTCCATAAATTCTCTTTGATACTTAACGCGCCAATAATCTTGCTCGCTGTCATAAGCAAATACACAAGATTCTTCGTCTAAAGGTACAAAACTTCCTTTACAGCTTCCGGTATCATAGTTGGCAATCGTATTTCTGATAAAAAGCGGATATCTGCTGTTTAGCAGCTCAACAGTAGAAGAGGGGATATTGCGTGTTGTGTCACAATATCCGTCCGTGATTTCTGTTCCCCAGACAGTGTTTCCTTCAATCAAAAACATCTTGCCAAATTTTGAGACAACGCTGGTGGATGAATAAGTACCTTCACAGCCATTAAGCACAGGAACAATAGCGTATTCTATTGGTTGTCCGGAGGCAACAAAATAGTCCGGATAGTTTATGATAAAATCATCAATAGAGTGTATTTCCTTAACAGCAAGTGTTTTCCATTCAAAATGTCCATCGGTTCTGCTTTTTAAGATAATGTGTGATGTTGTTTTTAAAGACCAATCTACATTACCTGCGTTGGTATTACCATTAAATTTAGCCCATAATACAGTGTCAAAATCCCACTCCTTCGGATGCTCATTTGTCAGGTCAAAATCAATAGCCTTGGTGATATACAAATCATCATAAATCCCATTTTTCAATTCTACATAATCAATATTTTCTATGCTGGTGGGTGTAAGGGCACATGCTAACTCGCCACCAACAAAATTACTTCCGCATATAAACATATGTCCTAATCACCTCCTACAAACACTTTTAATTCATATACATTATTTTTGCGTCTTATGAAAATGGAAATCATATCGGTATTACTAAATTCCAGCGCTTCGGAATACAGAAGATAGTTTGATACACCGTTAGGCACTAGTAATTTAAATCGGAGTGTATCATTTGTATAAATATGGGAACTTAATTTTAAATCGAGTTTTCCATTACTCATTTCAAAGATATCTGCATTTTGCCACAGATTGATTCCTCGTATCAATACAGTAAAATCATCCTTGATCATAAATCCCTGATTGTAATACAAGGTCTTTTCCCTTAAATCTATCATCCCATCTATATATTCAAAGGTTTCATCTCCGATATAATCAATAATAACAAGATTGGTTGCAACCTGTATACATCCCTGAGATGGGAGAGGAGTAGCATAAATTCTGGCATATGTATTAGGATTTTCATATTTTACAGTAATCTCAACATATCCCGTATCCAATTCCATTCCATTAATTGTTACGCCGACACATCTTAGATAATAAACTGTGTTATTATCTAATCCTTTGTAGGTATAGCTGATGTCAGAATCGTCAGTCATTTCATTGCTTTTAACCAGCTGTTTCTTAGATGCGTCATATAGGTAAAATATATACTTACTAATATTTTCCCAATCAGCTGAGTAATAATGAATGGTAGCGGTAAAGGATGAATTTGATACTACGGGATTTTCAGATAAGTCCTCAAAATAGAAATCAGGTGTTGTAAACGTATAGAATAAGACTTTATCTGATAATGGAGATGGTATATTCTCAACATCATATGTCTGTGCCTGTATGACATATTTTTTGCCATTAGTTAAAGTATAAGCTGGTATTATGTGCTTCAATGCAAAAGAGGATATCATATCATCAAATACCACGTCATTTGTATCGTTATCATATATGATAATCCTGTTTGCGTGAGCACGATTGCCCATCCATGAAAGCGTGATTTCATAGTCCTTATTGGCATCGAAAGGAGTTATGTGTATGATTTGCGGTTTTGCCATTTGTAATCACCTTCTTCCAATATATTATTATTTGTATTTTATCTAATACCGCATATGTGCATCCCTTTTAAGTCGCACATTGGAATCTTAACCCAGACTCTCTGTCCGACTTTTAATTCCAATCCCGGCATACTGCACTGTACCGTTCTTTCGTTTCCAGCCTCATCTAAAATTACATAGCCCTTTTTATCAATCCTTTTTATAACGGATTGATAAGTACGGTCTGCCTTGTAATTTATAATGCTTTTGTCAACCATTGTCTGGATTGACTTCAGTATTTCTTGTTTGAAATTCATTTCATCACTTCCTTGTCAATTAAATTGCGTCACCTCATCATACTCTGCTGCATAGCTTCCAGATGAAATCCGTTAAACATATTGTTTAATTCCGTGCCAACCTGTCTTGCAACTTCTTGACTTGTGATGCCTGGGCAAGTAATATGAATGCCGCCCACATTAATATTGGGCTGATTCTGCTTTATATTGTTTACGGTGCCTACATGATTCAAACTGCTCATATTAGCCATTTCTCTTATATTATGGGGCAGAAGACTTATCGGAGATACCATGTCATCAATACTGCGCCCAAGCAAAGCGGCGCATTGTTCCAGCCTTTCCTGTTCGTCCATGAAATAGGGGCGTTCAGCCTGTACAGAATGGCTGCTGTCTGCTGTCCTTAACCCATCAGCGATATTGCTGATTTGTGCAGAGGTGGCAACTGCCTCACCTTCTTTAAGGATGGCAGGGACTTCATTTTTACCTAATCCGACTTTTTGCACGAGTTTGAAGTCGTCATCAAAGCTGTGGGCATTTACGGTTCCCTGCTGTAATCCTGTGTGGTACTTTTTAGGGATATAATAGTATGAGGGTTCATCCTCTGTAGTCTCTCCTATTTTATGAGCACCGCCCATAACGCCGTCTGCACCTTTAGCCGCTTCCTTTGCAGCTCTAATCTGTTCATTTGCGGATTCCCATGCCATATCAACGATAGACTGTTGAATATCGGCATAATCATCCTTAAACTTATTTAATACATCAGTACGGCAGTTAATGATATCTTCTTCCCATTCCTGACCAAAAAATTGGGCTGCCAACAAATCTTCCTGACTTTCCTCATATGCAGAAGTAATATCGTTCCATGCTTCCTTATATTCCTGCAGCTTGTCAATCATGTCATCAATGGCATCGGTTTCCGCATCACGGGATTTTTCAAGCAGGGTTATACTCTTTTCGATTTCAGAGATTTGGATTTCATGTCTGGCATTTTCTGCTTCATTTTCGGCATCACGGATAGCAGTATCATCTGCCACATAATGGATTCCGCCGCCTTCGGAATAGACTAGCTTAGTCCTCTGGTTCTTGGCACGCTCTAATTCATACAGGGCTTTTTGTAAATCAATCTGCCTCTGTCTTTCTTTATTGACATCCTCCAGCAAAGTTTTCTGATTTTCAAGGGCATCAATCTGAATCTGGTAGTTTTCTTTGATGGCATCCTTTTCTTTTTCAAGGCTTTTAATTTCCTTGTCTATTCGCCTCGTTACGGCCTTGATCACCTTATCCCTGTAAGACAGTTCCTGTTTGTAGTGGTTTTCCAGATAGGAGTAGTATTCGTCAGACTTTATCTTACCTTGGCCGTAGTAATCCTCAATCAGTGCAAGCCGGGCTTGGATGTAATCATTAAAATTTATGTAACCGGCTTCCATCTTTTTGTCGAGGACAGCAAGTTCTTTGTCGAGGAGGTCAGAGAAGTCTATTTCTGCCTTTTTAGTTGCTTTTTCAATATGACTAAAATCAACTTCTGGAGTATAATCCACTTTTGTAATCTCATCCATAATCAGCTGTTTTAATTCTTCTGCTCTGTCTGCATACCCGCTCGACATATAATCGTTAGTGATAGTACCGCTTGCGATTTTCTGATAGATTTTCTCTAGTTCCGTGAGATTAGCGATAACTTCACTAGCCATTCCTGCCTGTTTTGCAAGGGCAATCATATTAGATACTTCTGTAGAAGTGTCCATATCTTCCAAAGCACTTAACATTTTCTGCTGTGTAAGCATATTGATTGCCTGTTCCAGATTTTCAGTAGCAACACGTTCATCAGCAAATTTCTTAATATCATTATATGTTGCACTTGCAAGATCCAAATCAGCCTCTTTTAATGCCTCTGTATTACTGATCAAAGCATCAAATGCAACCATTTCACTATTAACCACTCCTAAATCTTCCAAAGCGGCTTTCATGGTCTCGAAATCTTCTGCTCCTGAGAGTGCTGCCTGAGTGATGGAAGTAGTGAGAGAGTTAAATGCCTCTTTTACATCATTTGTAGTTGATTTAGAATCTCTTAATACCCTTACAAAATCTTCATATGAAGAGTATTCTACTTTCAAACCGAGTTTTGACATTTCATCTAATTTGGATTTAATTGAATCACATGTGGAGAGGATATTTATACTGTTTAGTGCAAATTCATCATCTGTAAAAATGTCTTGCCATGCGGATTTCAGGGAATCCATTGCAGGTTTGAGTTGGGTGTTGAGTTGGTCAACTGTTTGAGAGAGAGATAATGAAAAGTGGTTTTTATTGTTCAATGTTGAACTTTGAACATATTCCTTTTCAGCTTCAGCAGCATCCCTAGCTACTTGTGCGATTTCCTGCCAGTTATCGATTTCTTCCTGTGTGTTGATAGAATGTTCTTTGAAGAAAGTGGTAGGGTTATATCCATCAAACTTATCTTTTGCAAAGTCAATAGCGTGTTGATATTGTTTTTGTAAATTTTCAGCATCATCTATCTGCATTTTTAAAGAAATAGTAATTATATTATCTTCGCCAAAGAAATCTTGTATTTGCTGTAAATAGTTAACCTTTTCGTCTGGTGTTAATTCAGTATTTGAGAATATTTCTGATAGAGCAGTAGCTATTTCATTATTATCTTGCACATTTTTTATAGCAAATAATATATTACGTCTTAAATGTTCACTTACCGCTTCCCAATCATTTTTGTCAATATCTTCTGGCAATGAACTCCAATCGAAATTAAATAATGCATTTTTAACAGCATCTTGTAAACCATTATCTTTAATTTGATTATATGAAGATTCAGTCTGTAACCATGTATTCAGATATTGGTTGATAGAAGAGAGTTCAGCTTCAAATTGCTGTTCTGCATATTTTACATCATCAGATGCTTTTTCAAAAGCTGTCACATACATATCTTTTACATAAGAAAAATCTATATCACTACCATCTTCTAATACTAATTTATATCCAGCATATCGTCCAGCACTATCATTTACAGCTTGTCGCTTGACAGTTATTCCAAGTTCATGAAGTAAATATTCATATGCGTCACCTGTTAATGCAACTGCATCATTGCCTTCTTCGTCCTTCGGACGTGACAAACCATCAAACCAAACAGGTAGTTCATATTTATTTATTTCTTCATATACTTTTTTTATTTTTTTTTTTGTTTCTTCGGCATCTTCTACTTGTTTTTTATATTTGGATGTATTATCAGAATATCCTGCAAATAAACCAGGCATCTGCTTCATGATTTCTTGATTTGCTAATATACGTTGTCTCTCAATTAAATTATCTAATGAACCAACAATCGTATCTACATCTCCGGATAAATCAAGAATGGCAACACTATTATTATCAAAATTCTTTGTCAATGAAGGATAAAGTTTGGATAATTGATTACTTAATTCTAAAAATCTCTCATATTTTTCAGTAGAAAGAGTTTCATTTGAATTTGTAAGTAAATCTACTCCTTGTGCTAATTCAGCATATTCTTTTGCAATTGCCTTTGTTTGAGAGGTATTTGTTGAGTATGTGTTATTAATTTCTTCAATTGCATTTTTTGCTTCGGTATACGCTTTTTTAATTGCCCTGGCAGAGTTTTCCTGTTTTACCTTATTTACCAAAGCAGTGACACCACATAATGCTAACGCTGCTGTAATAGCAGCAATAACAGGATGAGCTTGTGCGATAGTTAAAATACCTGTGCCAAGTCCTTTTAAGGCAGTACCAGCACCTTTAATTTTTGCACCTATACCTGCCAATAAGGATGTAGATTCTTTTTGACTTGCTAAAGTAACACCTGCTTTTGCGGCAATCAAATTTGCTTCTGCCTGTGTTAATTTGCCAGTCGCAACAAGTTCTTTCAATTTAGCTGCTGTTACAACATTAGTAGCTGTAGCCTCTGTCGTTTCAGAAGTAATAAGACCTGTATTAATTAATAATGCTTCAGCTTGATCTTTATTTCTCTTTTTTGTTACAAGTATTGCTTCAAGTTCAGCAGTAGTTAATTTACCAGTAGCACCTAATAATTCTACTTCTGATAAAACTGCCTGTTTCTGTGTGACAGTGAGCCCTTTTGTTGACAATACTAGTTCTGTTTGTTTAGCATTTAGTTCTTTCAAAGCAGTGGCATATGCAGTAATATTTGTGACATCTAATTTTTGATTATTAATTTCATTTATTTTTCTTCCAGCAATATAAACATCTTCTAAACTTTGTTTAAATGTTTTGAATATCATACTGTATTATGTTATACTTGTAGAGAGCATAACTTCCTCTTGTGGAGAGAGAAATTTTATAATAGGAGATGTTATATTTATGGGGAATAAAAAATTTGTAATATCAATAACTTTAATTATAATGTGTACATTATTTATTGGATGTGCTGACAATGAAAATGAATCCAAAATACGAATATGCGAAGTTGAGAATTGTACTAATCCTTGTATGGAATATAAAATTGGATATGAAACATTCTATAGATTTTATTGTGAAGAACACTCATGCAAAGAGTGTGGTGGGCAAAAAGAAATCAATGACGAGTTATGCTCTTTCCATCTGGAACAACAAATTAAACTAACAGATTCGCAAATAGAAGAAATAAGGTCAATAATAGATGACTATATAACACAACTTCAATCTAAAAATGATTATATTTTAGCTGTTCATGTGAAGGATAAACCGAACACTTCAGTTACCAATATTACATTTTCGTGTCTTGTGATAAGAGAAGATACAAACGGAAAGACTAACGGATATCCTGCGACTATCTATATTATAAAAGATGGAAATAGTTTTAAAGTTAAAAAGCTTTCATATGATGATTAGAGAGCAAGTGTGGAGATGATTTTTAAATTTTATTTATCAAATCCTTTTTTATAATTTCTGTGTATATTATTTAAACACACATAAGGAACTGAAAATAAAATCAGTTCCTTATGTTCATACAAAGTCAAATATTGTTATTAGATAAAGTATCTTCAAATTTAAAAACTAATAGTTCTTTGTCGCGATAAGTAACCGTCTGATGATGTTTTTTAAGATAATTTTTTAATTCAGTAGATATATCTCCATTTTCAATTATAGTATCTAAATGTTGTTGATATCTGTCTATTGCAATAGATTTTACATCTCCAAAAATTTTCATGGCTTCATCCTCAATACCAATAACATAATGCCCATTTATCAAAATAGGGAATTTCTCATAATTAACATACCAATTATTATATGATTTTGAATTATCTGCAACTCCAATTATTAAATATCTTGTACCAGTATTATAAGCAAGCCTTGTTAGTCCTTTTATAAACCTCTCTTTAAATTTGTTAGTTATTTTATTAGTTGAAAAATCAGAAACACCTATTTTAAACTCAACATGACTATTCTCTACGAGTGATGTACTTAATATTTCATCTATTTCCTTTTCCATCTCTGTCTCTGCTTTATCAATATTTTTTATGCATCCATTTCTCAAGGAATAATATATGTTTTCTGATTTTTTAATCATATCATTGATTGTATAAAAATTAAAACTTACATTTGTTGTTAATATATCTTTACAATCATATATCATTGTTGCAAGTTTATCATAATCCTTGATTATAAATCCATTATCAAATAATTTAATTAAAGCCATATATAAAATCTTAAATGAATTACTTCTTTGATAGCTTTTTCTATTATTTAACTGCAAGTAATCTGTAAAATTTGAATCAACAGAATCAAATATTTTATCAATTTCCATAAAAATATTATAGTATAAATCTACCATATTGTTAATTTCTTGGTAACTGATAATACTATTAATTTTTTTGCCAGTTTTTGTGTCCTCGTTGTAAAGTTCATCCAAGTAAAATCTTGGACGTTCATATTCTCCCATTATTAAGGTGGATACTATTTCAGCAATAACTTTTTCGTCTTCCGATTCTTTTAACTCTTGTGGCTCGATCAACCCATGTCTTCGCCAGAAAAGAGTATCCATGTTTACACCATAACCATATTTCTTTTCACCTATACTAATGTCAGGCATTACAGAAATATTGATTCTATCCGTAAACGTCATATCCATTCTTATTGTACTAGCAATTCGCCTTACTAAATCAGCGAATATGCTATTTGAAGTAGATTGTCTTTTGTCTTGTGGTGACATTTTTCTTCCCGTAGAATTAAGACGATTAAAAATTAAATCTATTTCATCTGGATCACCACTTGTATAAATTACTGGTATTTCTTTCCGCATGAACTCTATACATTCTTCTTTGCTTAAGTATTCAGAACGTGTCGCAATAATACCATTATTCAATAATATTTGCAATTCACCATCAACACTTGGATCAAAATAACAGTATTTACCATCTTTTAATATTCCGTAACGACCGAGCATAAAAGACAAAATAGCATCTAATCTTTGTAATCCATCTATCACTTCCAAGATTTCTTTTCCATTTTCATTGTATTTTGCAACAAAAAGTGTAGGGATAGGTATATTGTTCATGATTGAATCTATAAGATCGCACTTTTCTCTAATTGTCCAAACCAGCTTCCTTTGATATCGTCTATTCACAAATATTTTATCATCAACATAATCAATGATAAGATTCCTAAAATGCCAAGTTGTTGACTCTGTTTTCTTTATCATTTTTGTTTCTCTCCCACCCATAAGTATTTGAAACCTCCTTAATTCTACCATTATTTACCATTTTCAACAACAAGAACGTTTGTTTTGCAAAGAAAAGCGTACTAATTTTGCGGTACAATAAAACTCCCTTAAAAATAAGTCAGTTAAGAATTTTGCTTGATTTTGTAAAATATGATATCCAGCATATCCTCTTGTATACATAGTCACTCATAGTAGCTAGCAGTTTAAAGAAAATATGTTCAGACTACCATGATATGTAAATGTATGATAAGATATTTATATTACATAAGAAAAGGGGAGTGGGGATATGGTATCATTTATTATATCAATTATATTGCCAATAGTATTTGTCATAGTAGCATTTTTCTTTTTGTGTCGTGCTTTTAAGCATGCTGAAGATAAAAGCAATAGATTTAATATATTAGCAACCATAGTTTCTTTATTTCTTACAATTTATTTTGGAATAAATATCAAACTACCAGTACCAATTATCTTACCTTTAGATAATGAAACCCGTATATATTCTGAGAATGCTATAATTACTATAGAATCCGGTGGGTTTGATGTATATTATTCACTTGATGGAAGTGATCCTAAAAATGGAAAGGAGTATGAAGAGCCGATTATAATTACTAGTTCTACTACTGTGGTTGCGAGAAACAAATTTTTGCTTTGGTGGAGTGAGCCATATAAAAGTGCGTATAGATTTGAAAGTATACCTATAACAATTAGTAATAGTGTAAATCTTAATACAGATGATAAATATATTTCACTAAATGAAATATATGATTTGGTAAAAATTATTGTTGGACTTATTGTTGCTGTCTATTTACTCAAAATATCAATTATAGATGGATTTAAAAACTTATTTCGATCTTAATCATAAAAAATATGAAGAAAAAATGTTTAGTCTATACACAAGCATAGTATTATGGTAAATTTTCCTATTAAAGACAAAAGGAGAAAATCATAATGAACGATAATAAATTTGAACTTAATGAAGAACAAAAGAAATTATGTCATGAACTAACAATGGAATATTTACGCCAAAACGAATCACTTAATAAATCCCAATATATAGAATATTGGATTGGAGGAATTATGTAATGCTTTGTTATTGTAAAAAATGTGGAAGAATAATTCAATGTGACGAACTTAATGAACAGTGTGATTATTGTTTGAGCATAGTTTATCCTATTCCAGATGAATATACTATTGGCAAAAGTAAAACTGCTATTAATAAAGATTTGAAACAACAATTCATTGATGAGTATATAAAATCATCACCCGAGTTTGACCAATATCTTTTTGACCATAGAGATGAAGACTTATCTAAGCGCAGGATGGAAAATAGAGCAAAGTCAGAACATGGTAAAGCAGTGCTTGAAGGCAAAGACAAAGGCAATAAATTTGGTGTTGAATGCCCTTATTGCCATGCAACTAATGTAAAGAAGATAACGAATACTTCAAAAGCTGTGCATACAGCCGTATTTGGTATATTTAGTATTGGCAGAAATAGTAAGCAGTGGCACTGTGATCATTGCAACAGTGATTTTTAAATGTTGGTATCTGTTCTCCGTTTCTTCCACTTACGGCTAGGAGAAATCCTTGCATTATTCTATTTCTTCCCATGTATAAAAAGGTGCTATTAAGAAATAGAAGAGCAGCATGACTCTTTTGGTTTATACCCAGTCACGGGCAGGTTTTCCTTCCTGGCATCGAGTACCTCTTACAAGCCTTTCGACTCAAAACCGTTTATACTCTGTGAACACTTCCATATCTGAATGATCAGACTTAGGGTTTCCGCTGCTGATTGGTGGTTTAGTCCGTTCTTATACAAGACCTGTCACTTAGGCTTTCGCCCTATGACCTATCGCATATTTTCTTGCCATTGCTGACATCCTTTCGGAGTGCATGTCACGCCCACCGTTTCCGGTCACGTTGTAGCCATGCGATACTATATATTCACTATAATAAAGCTTCCCAGCACTGAGGGATAGCAGCCCCCAATTACGATTTATTTTATAGAACATTGTGAGTTGACTAAGTTCACACATTCCTGCCTTTGTTATCCATGTTTCATGGATAACTCAGGCATGAAGGGCATATCCAAAACAAAAAACAGTTTTTGGAATCCGTATGCTTATACGGCATTCACCAATGTTCTTGATTCCTGCAAAGAGTCCTGCGCCGAGTCCGATAGTTCCTAAAGAACCAAGTGCACCTGTAACATCATTGACAACAGAAAGCAGACCATTTAAGCCATTGATGGCAGTGATGATGGCATCAGAATCCGCTATGTTCCCCACCGTGTCAGTCCAGGTGTTGGACAGGCGGTTCAGGGAACCTTCCCATGAGTCTGCTGTTTTCTCTGCCGCTTCTGCCATGGAGCCGGTTCCGTCGGCATACTGCTGCAGTATTCCTTCATAAGTGTCCCATTGGCGGAGCAGGGTGTCCAGCTGGCCGGCATAAAGCTGTCCGCCCACAGAATCAAGCAGATTGGTTTTGCGGACATCTGTATCATCCAATTTGTTGTACATGGCAGCCAATTCCCCCAGCACTTCCATGGGATCGCGGAGGGAAAGCATGCCGTTTCTGGTCTCCTTCAGTTTTACATTTAGGGCGTTGCAGGCCTCTTCACATTTGGCAAGGCTTTCTGCATTGATTCCCGCTTTTTCATCCGATATCTGCCGGATGTTAAGAAAAATGGCCTTGAGCGCATTTGCGGACTCGGAGCCGCTTTGCCGTGTCGTTACCATCAGCGTGCCTAATGCAGCAGCTGCTTTGTCAACGCCAACGCCAAAGGAAGCGGCAGTGGAGCCGACGATGGACATGCCTTCGGAGATTTCGGTCATGCTGAGGGCATTATGGCCGGCAATGTGGTTCATTCCATCCAATGCCTTGGTCAAGTCTGAGACCGAGCCGCCCATGCTGTATGCCTGATCTGTTGCGGCAATCATCTGGTTTGCCAATTCCGCTGTCATGTTGCCTGCACTCTGGAGTGCCAGGGACAGTTCGGCAATGCCTTCTGCATTTTCATATCCGGCACGGGATGCTTCCTGAATGCCCGACAAATAGGCGGTTGGATCCACACCATATTTGCTGGCAATGTCAAAGGACTGACTGCCCATCCTAGCCAAGTCGGATTTCGATAGTTTATTATTGGTTTTGCTGATTTCAGTCAATAGGGTATGGAGGGTCTTTAATTTTGAGATGGCATTTTGGGTTTGGGAAACCAACAGCGTGACTGCGGAACTGAGGGAAAACTTCTTGGAGAGGCTGTCTGCCGCCTGAGTCATCTGTTCCTGAAAGAATTCTCCCAATTCCCCAAGCCCCTGCATGGAACTCTCAGCTTCTTCAATGGATGTCTGGGCGGCATCAAGATTCGGGCTGAATGTGCCTGCCTGCGCCTGTTCCTTCAAGGCATCCATGGCATCGCCAATCTGTCGGACTGATTTGTCCACATCGTCTGTGTCAATGCCCGTATTGATGTGGAGGGTTTTTAACTGTGACTGCAATGCAAGTATCTGTGAATTGATCCTTTTCACTGTGGAAGGATTGTCCAATGCGCCGGTTGCCTGAATTTTCTTTAATTGATTTTGTAATTTCTTAATGTCCGCATTAATCTGGGCAACCGTTTTCTGTGTATTCAGACTAAGCGTGATTTTTTCGTTGTTGTTAGCCAATTTATCACCGTCCTTTTATTTTTTGGCAGATGGTTAGACCTGCTTCCCAATAACACCTGCAATGTGGAGGTCATTTAACCGCCCACAGGGTTCTTTTACCCATACCTTTTGGCCGACCTTCAGGCTGCCGGCATTTGGGATGCAGCACTGCACGGTCCTTTTGCCGCCGCATTCATCCAAAACCACATAACCCTTTGGCGTGATTTCCGTTATGACGGACTGATAGGTCCTGTCTGCTTTGTAGTGGTCTAATTTTTTATCAACCATGATCTGGATTGACTTTAAGATTTCCTTTGCTATGTCCATGGTCATACCTCGCTAATATCTTCTTATTGTTTCCTGCATAGCCTTCAGGCTTAAATGTCCCAGCTCTTTCTGGAGATATTCAACGCCAGAACTGTTGGTGACATTAGGGCAGTTTAATGTATTGTATTGGTTCACTACAGGCTGTACATTTTTATTGTTGCCGGCAGCATTGATTACAGGGGTGCCAAGCCTGTCCATGCCTGTCATCTTTTCCATGTTATGAGATACCATGCTATGTAATATCATGTCTGCCGGATACAGCATGTCATCAATGGAACGCCCAAGCAAAGCTGCGCATTGTTCCAATCTTTCCTGTTCGTCCATGAAATAGGGACGTTCAGCCTGTACAGAATGGATGCTGTCTGCTGTCCTTAACCCATCGGCAATGTTGCTGATTTGTGCAGGAGTGGCAACTGCCTCACCCTCTTTAAGGATGGCAGGGACTTCTTTTTCACCTAATCCAACTTTTTGCACGAGTTTGAAGTCATCATCAAAGCTGTGGGCATTTACGGTTCCCTGCTGTAATCCTGTATGGTACTTTTTAGGGATATAATAGTATGAGGGTTCATCCTCTGTAGTATTTCCTATTTTATGAGCACTGCCCATAATGCCGTCTGCGCCCTTAGCTGCTTCCTGTGCTGCTCTAATCTGTTCATTTGCGGATTCCCATGCCATATCAACTATAGACTGCTGAATATCTGCATAATCATCCTTAAACTTATTTAATACATCAGTACGGCAGTTAATGATATCTTCTTCCCATTCCTGACCAAAAAATTGGGCTGCCAACAAATCTTCCTGACTTTCCTCATATGCAGAAGTAATATCGTTCCATGCTTCCTTATATTCCTGCAGCTTGTCAATCATGTCATCAATGGCATCGGTTTCCGCATCACGGGATTTTTCAAGCAGGGTTATACTCTTTTCGATTTCAGAGATTTGGATTTCATGTCTGGCATTTTCTGCTTCATTTTCGGCATCACGGATAGCAGTATCATCTGCCACATAATGGATTCCGCCGCCTTCGGAATAGACTAGCTTAGTCCTCTGGTTCTTGGCACGCTCTAATTCATACAGGGCTTTTTGTAAATCAATCTGCCTCTGTCTTTCTTTATTGACATCCTCCAGCAAAGTTTTCTGATTTTCAAGGGCATCAATCTGAATCTGGTAGTTTTCTTTGATGGCATCCTTTTCTTTTTCAAGGCTTTTAATTTCCTTGTCTATTCGCCTCGTTACGGCCTTGATCACCTTATCCCTGTAAGACAGTTCCTGTTTGTAGTGGTTTTCCAGATATGAGTAGTATTCGTCAGCCTTTATCTTGCCTTGGTTGTAGTAATTCTCAATCAGTGCGAGGCGGGCTTGGATGTAATCATTGAAGTTTATGTATCCGGCTTCCATCTTTTGGTCGAGGACGGCGAGCTCTTTGTCGAGGAGGTCAGTGAAGGATTGGGCTGCGGAAGATGCTGATTCTTTAACACCATGGAAATCAACTTCTGGTTTATAATTAATATTGCCTGCGGCATTTTGGATAAGAGCTTGGAGTTGTGCGGCACGTGCCAATTTTACTCCAATAACAATTGGATTTGTCGTACCACTTGCAAGCTCTTGGTATATCTGCTCTAATTCCGTAAGATACTGAATTATGCTGCCTGTATATCCTGCATTTTCTGCAAGTGTTCTAAGATTTGCAACTTCATTGGAAGTATTCATTTCCTGCATGCTGCATAATTCCTTATGAAATCTGAGCATATCATAAGCCTGTGCTGCATTTTCTGCTGCAACGGATTCATTGGCAAATTCCAGCAACCGTTCATTTGTAACACTTGCCAAATCAATCCCTGCTTCTTTTAATGCTTCTGTATTACTGATCAAGGCATCAAATGCAACCATTTCACTATTGACCACACCTAAATCTTCGATGGCGGCTTTCATAGTCTCAAAATCTTCTGCTCCTGAGAGTGCTGCTTGTGTAATGGAAGTAGCGAGAGAGTTAAATGCCTCTTTTACATCATTTGTAGTTGATTCAGAATTTCTTAATACCCTTACAAAATCTTCATAAGAAGAGTATTCTACTTTCAAACCGAGTTCTGCCATATCATCCAATTTGGACTTAATGGAATCACATGTGGATAAGATATCAATACTGTTTAGGTCTGCTTCATCATCTGTAAAAATGTTTTGCCATGCTGATTTCAGGGAATCCATTGCAGGTTTGAGTCGGGTATTAAGTTGGTCTATGGTTTCGGAGAGAGATAATGAGATGGGGTTTTTTAGTGTTATAGGATTATTATTTAATTTCTGTTGGATGTTGTAAATCCAATCCTCAACAGTCCAACCTTCTGGACTATCACCATATTGCGCACGGACTTTTAGATAGGCATCTAACACTAATTCCTCTTTCCCTAAAGACAGAATATTAATTAAGTTTAAAAAATTGTTTGCGGATAAGATATCGCCTAAATGTTTTGGTGTTTCATCTTGCTGTTTGCTGATAGAATGAAATAACTGCTTTTCCACATTGGCATAGTTAACAGCATCAGGATTAGATAGTGCCATAATATATTGATAGAGTTCCTGTACTGAAATTCCTGCTTCATCTAAATAACTAATTAAATTAGGGAATTTTGAAGAAAGTATATCAATTGATAATTCGCCAGATTTGCCTAGTTCTTCTAATTCTTTTACAGTATCTTTAAAATCTACTTTTGCGAGAATGCTAGATAAAATGTCTGTGTGCGATGGCGCTACACCATTAATTACTTCGTCGTATTTGTTGTAAACAATTTCTAGTCTTTTGAGAAAGCCTTCATCATAACCATCCATTAAACTATCATCTTGTTCCATAAAGATTTCTATAGTTTTGGCTGTTTCTTTTTGTAGAAACTTTAATAATTTTTCATTTTGGAAATATAAGAAGTCTTTCTTTGGATCATTTTTGAAATATTCTTCCAGTTCTTTTATTTGCTCAATTTGAAAGTCTAATATATCAATTTGATCTCCAGATATATCAATAGTTCCAGCCGTAGTGCCATAATTTGATTTACTGCCGAAATATTTAATTGCAGCATCATTTGCCTCTTTGCCTTTTTGAATAGCGATGGCTTCTCTTAGTCTAAGCTCTCTTTCAAGTTCACTATTTGCTCTTTTTAAAGTTGTGAGTTCCTCAGCTTCTATAAGAGTGATATTTTGTTTAGCATTTAACTCATCAATCCTATTTTTGGTAGTTTGCAATTCTGAATTAATATCTTTTATTTCAGATTGAATTTTAGCATATGTTTCTGTGGCTTCTTTTGCTTTTTTCTTTGTGCGTTCAACAGAGTTTGATAGGTAAACCATACCTACACCTAATGCGGCAATTGCACCAACCGCCATAGTAAGCCAACCAGCAGGATTAGAAATAAGCCATGCAGTAAACGCCTTTACGTTTGCCGATACCGCCGCTGTGAGCGTTTTAAATGATATTATAGCCCCTGCATTTGCACTAGTAATACCTAATGCTCCAGCAATTACTTTAACATCACTTGTACTCAATGTCCCATTAACAAAAGCCTCATTTAACTTTGCCGCAGTTACTTCAATGGTTGCATTCTTCTCTAGTTCTTCTTGTGTAATAAGTCCAGATTTAAGTAATAATGCTTTTGCGGTTGCGTCACTATTTAGTTCTTTTGCTAATTTCTCTTGTATTTCTTCAGCAGTTAGTGTTTTAGTAACAGTACTTGCTTCTAAAGCAGTTAATATCTGTTGACGTTGTGCTTTTGTTAATCCAACAGATGCTAACGATGCGTCGGCTTGCGCACGAGACAACCCTTGTAATTTTTTTGTATAAGTATTTACGGTTGCACTATCAAATAATTCATTACTACCAATATATGCTGTTGCGCTTATACCTTCAATTTTTTTGGCTGTATCTGCAATAGATTGTAATGTTGTTTTGAATTTCGTACTATTTTATTGCCACTTGTGGATAGTGGTTATATATGCTATAATACAATCATCAAAAAGGAGGTATTATATATGGTTTGTAAAAAGTGTGGAAAAGAATTAACTCAGGAGATGATTAAAGCAAACTTATGTTGGTCATGTGGAGATATTATTGATAAATCAGCAGTTGATGAGGAAATATCTAACACAACAGCAGAGGAAGATAACAAAATATATGAAAACAATGCTTCAAATAGTTCCAATCTAATAGGAAGTGTTCTTCAATTTTTAGGGGTAATAATACTCATTGTAGGAACTATTGGTTCCTTTAATTTGGCTGATAATGGAGGTTATCGTAACAGTTTTGTGTTTTCTCAGTTTGCAATTTATGAATTTGTGACTGTTATATCTGGGTTTATGGTTATAGGTTTAGGACAAATAATTCAGTTACTTCACAATATCAATAATAAATTGAAGTAAAAATTTTATATAGCTCAAACGAGGATATCACCTTGGCAGCAATAATTTTAGTAGTAGTCTTAGCAATAATAATGTTTTTAAATGGTGATAGTTCTGGTATAGAAGGCATCGGCAAAATTATCAGTGGTATAGCTTTATTTATTGTTGTTGGACATATTGGTATATTTATAATAGAAATTGTTAAAAATGACAATACAAATAATAACTAATTCAATTTAAGCACATCCTTTCTATATTATTGGAGGTGTTATATGGATATTTGTCCAAATTGCAAATCAAAGTTAAATATTGATGAAAAAGCATCGGGAAGATGTTTCTCATGTGGAGCAACATTTGAATCTTCATTACCCAAAGTTGATAAACAATATGATTATAGGTGTTATATGAATAAATGTCCAAATTGCGGTAAAATATTATCAGAAGATGAAAAATATTATATAAATGTATTTCTTGTGGGACAAAATTTGAGTCATCAATGTCAAATACATTATCTGACAACACAGTTGCAAAAGCAATTAAAATTTGTGGAATCATAATTATAATACTAGGAACAATACTAAGTTTTATTGTAGCTGGTGGTAACGGGCGAAAATATGAATTTTCTTTATTACAATTTCTTACGCCAGAAGCTATAAGTATTATTAGTGGACTTGTTTTTATTGGATTTTCGGAAATTATTCAATTGCTAGAAGATATTAAAAATAAGTTGAAATAAATTTTGGTATTTGTAACTAACATCATGTTGGATTGTTCCCCGTTTCTTCCACTTACGGCTAGGAGAAATCCTTGCATTATTCTATTTCTTCCCA
>CAZGGA010000011.1:0-120607 GCA_964524555.1 uncultured Acetatifactor sp. | reverse complement strand
GTATTTTCTTGCCTTTTGTTACTTTCCGCAAGTTACCGCTACCGTGTCCTGCATCTAATGCAATTAAAGGCATAAAAATACCTCCCACACGCTTTCTCTATTAGGTGATTGCAAAACTCAGCAACTGTGCAAGTATCATTGCGCAAATTGCATATTCCACAGCAGACACGCTCTCGCTTCGTGAAAAACACAGCGGTACATAAGATGCCAAAATATGGCATCTAAGTACCGGTGTTTTTCAAGAGTCTGCTTGCGGAACATACAATCTGCACAATTCGAATTGCAAACTTGGAGTTCCACAATCTCCTATCTATCTCTAGCATATGCAGGAGGTATTGTATTGGTGACTAGTAAAACTGACTATGGCTCTTTCGCCCATTTTATATTCAACATAAAATATAGGGACAGGCAGGCAAACCCTATAATCATGGCAAGTGCCATATACCGTTCAAACAATGTGTCGCCATCAGTTTTAGGGGAACGCGCCCCTAACTGTTCTGCCTTTGTTCCTGCCGACTCAGTATCATCCTCGGCATCGTCCTCTTCTTCATCATCCTGAAGGGAAAGCTTTGACATCTTCTCCGTCTGCTTAAAGCCGCATACCGAACAGCTTCTTTCCTTCATGCCTTCGGCATCCTCTGTGGCTTCCTTGGTTATGTTCCAATCTCCGAAGTCATGGGGTGCCACTTCCGATGTTGCTTTGCAGTCACATTCTTTCCAATGGCTGTTCCCATCAGACTTCCAGCTTGTGCTGTAGGCGTGGATGTGGGAAAGGCCCGGTACCGCCGCCGTCTGTTTAAAGCCGCATACCTGACAGCTTCTTTCCTTCATTCCATCGGCATTCTCTGTAGCTTCCTTAGTTATGTTCCAATCTCCGAAGTCATGGGCTGCCTCTTCCGATGTTGCTTTGCAGTCACATTCTTTCCAATGGCTGTTTTCGTCAGACTCCCAGCCTGCGCCATAAGCATGGGTGTGGCTTTCCTCATCTCCATCCTGAACAAGTGCATACTTGCTGAAATGCTCCAGATAGATGATGTAACTGTCCTCTGTCTGTTCTCCGGGAATCAGCTCCTTGGTCATGACACCGTCTATTTCCGTAAGACGGTAACAGGAAAAAGTTTTATCTTTGTGTCCCGCAGGAAGTGGAATTATCACCTGAACCAACCCCTCGTAACCGTTGGAAAAATCCTCCCCATTGTAAAGAAGGGTCAAATCCAGCAGATTATAATGCGTATTTCCGGAAATCGGCTTACCGAGAGCCTCCGATGCTCTCTTTAAGCCCTCCTCGTCATAGATTGCCTTTGCCTTGACTTTGATTTTGCTTAAGTCTAATTCTACATTTTGATCAGTCTTATTTTTCATATTAAAGGCAGGGTTTATGGTAATGCTTGTAATCCTGTCTTCCACGGGAACATCCACCGCCTCGGGAGGAAACTCTACATCCGTGGTGCTTTCGTTTTCTTTATCAAAGAGACCGTTGTCATGTTTGCTTATCTGGAGAGGGGTGGACCAATTTCCGAGTTTATTGCCAGATTCATAAACACAGACATCAACGGTATACTCTCCGTTGGATAAGTCACGAAGCCCATTAAAATATTCAGAGTAGCTTTTTTGCAATCTTACAACATTATCTTTCTCTCTAAGGCGAATCCAGAAATTCCTTGTTTTATCATGCCTCAGATGGTCATAATCCCACAAAAGCGTTTCAAACTTGTAGTAGATTTTTGGAATCCAAACAGTTTCATCAGGAACGGTATCCAATGTAACCGGATATTTTTTATTGTTATAATTGCCGTTTTCATCAACGATAAAAAGTTCAACCTCATAGCTGCCTGCGGGCATTTGGTTGCCTATGTGATAATGATCATTAGTCATTCTATAACTATCCTGTAAAAGAGTTTCATTTGCCCAAATGCGCGGCCAATAGCAGGAACAATCATCCGTATCCCACCGAAGGTATCCATCTTCAAGCCACAGATTTTCAGGAACAGGGATAGCCCCATTGTGTTGCGGTTTAAACGATGGTGTGAAGCTAACACTCCAAGGAGATTCTTCAATGTTATTGCTCCCAGCTTTAACTTGAATCCTAATAGTAGACTCATCATCATAAGGGCACAGCATAGTTTTCCAATTGTCACATCGTGTTTCGCTGCCATTACCGGAATGGAACTCAGTTCTATATCCTGCATTAGTTACACTCACACTGTAATAGTCCGCACCTTCTACCGCATCCCACTGAAGATTTCCACTCTCATCTAGTCGAAGATTCTCCGGGGCTTTAAGTTGAATCTTTTCCTTCTTGGTGTAGGATACTGCCATAGGCTCTGTCCACTCGCTGACATGATAATCTCCGTCCATTGCCTGAACAGAAATCCAATAATTGCCGCTTGTATTATTACCTAAAAAATACTCAAGGCTTTGTGAGGTATAAGTACCATAATTTATTTGGAGAAGCGTGCGGCGTGCGTCATCTTCAAAAACACAAATGTGGTACCAGCTTGCACCCTCTACCACATCCCACTGAACCCTATCCCCAGACTCATCAAATCCTACATTCTCCGGACTTTCAAATGCCGCCTTATATGATACGGTAACAGGCACCGAATATTCCGTAGGGGTTTTGCCCCCGTCAAGAGCACAGACTTCAAAAGCATAATCGCCAAAATCAATAATAGGGAAGCCTCTTATGCCTATGCTACCGGAACTTGTGAAAGAACGATTTGGATATTGCTGCTCAATAAAGAACCTATCAATCTCAACTTTGGGTTTCTCCCCGGGGTCATAATAACAGTAGTCTTTTGAAACCTCCTCGCCGTTTATCGTGGTCCTAAGCCTATACCCATATGCGTCCTTCACTTCATCCCATACGATAAAGTCGCCTTCCACACGCAGGTTCTGCGGAACGGTCAGTTTCCCCTCTTCCGTTTCCCCCGTGTTTTGTCCTTCTGAAGGTGTCAGCGCATCATTTCCGCTGACGGTTCCGTCAGTCCCTTCCAAATTTTTCCCAATCGATGCTGCCTGTGCTTTCAGTACCCCCCCGAGCAGATATCGGGCAGGCTTCCGAGAACCATACAGACTGCTAACATGATTGGCAATACTCTTTTTCCTTTCATCTTTGCCGTCCTTTCTTTCTCTTGAATTTTTCACATATTTCTGTGTTGCTGCATCTATATTTAAAAGCGAAATCCTCCGCTTGGATAGTCTTATAATATATTAACACTGTAATTTACAGAACGCAACCCCAAAAAAGGTATAATTCAGGAATTCGCCAGCCTTTGCCATGTCCCCATAAGTCGGTACTTGTTATTATGGGTATAGACGGTCTCGCTGTCAGGCATTAAAATGGTGTGGCTGGTCAAATTGCCCAATGCATCATAGGTTTTATCCTCCTGCTTGGTCACACTGCCCGTTTCATCAAAGCAATCAATATGTACGCAATTACCATATTGGTCATATTGGTATTCATTCCACTTCTGCAACCTCCTTGTTCGGCTTCCATCTGGGTTATACATTAGTTCCTTGGTGGCATGACCGGCTTCATTATATTCATACCAATAAAATATGCTCCCATCGCCGTTGTACATAATATCCTTCCGCATAACCCCGTTTTCATCATATTCTTTCTCTTTCCAAGATACCAGACTGCCATCACTTCGATAGTGGGCATCTCTGAGCATATTGCCTTCTTTGTCATACTCACTTTCCCACCAAGATTCTATGCCGCCATCTCCATATTGAGTTGACTTTGAATAGTCCCTGTCTGCGCCATAACTTATTTCACTCCGCCAGGAAATATTTCCCGCCTCATTATAACTCACGCTCTTTATCTCTCTACTCTGATGGTCATATTCTCTTTCACATCGGGAGGCAATGCTCATATCTCCATTGTAACTAGTGTATTTTATCTGATTTCCGGTGTTGTCATACTCCCACTCCTCCCAGTTGGAAATCTCCCCATCTTCACCATAGAGTACATACTTTGTCTGATTCCCGGCGCTGTCATACTCACACTCCCACCACCAGACAATTCCTCCATCTGTACCATGTTCTATACGTTTTATCGTATGTCCGGCGCTGTCATATTCGTACTCTTCACAATAACGGGCATCCTCATTACCATAACAATGCACTTGCCTCGTCAGATTTCCTGCTTCATCATACTCATACTCATTCCAATTAGTCCGATTGCCGTCATCATAATAACGTCTGTCCATTGTCAAATTGTCATTCTCATCATACTCCCATTCTTCCCGGTATGTTTGAACATACTCCGGCGCCCCCTCTCCATGATAGCGCTCATGCCAGAGAGTTTTTCCGTTGGGAGCGTACCCATATTCCCCGAAGTACTCCTTTATTCCCTGGTCATAGTGAGCATATTTTACCAACTCCCCATTTTGTCCATACTCCCTCTCCCAGCCGCTGAATATATGTCCTCTCTTGCTATAGTACAAATTTTTTGTCTCGTTTCCAAGAGCATCATACTCGTATTGGTAACTCATCTCCTGCAAAAAATTTTTGTCCTTATACCTTGTCACCCTTACCAATACCAGATTCTTCCGAAGATAATCCAACCGGTCCGCCAGCCAGCCATTGCTGGTAAAGTCCGCGCCGTCCCTCAGAGTCTCCGCCGCCATTCCATACTCACCCCGAGTCATATAAATGTCCGCCTCGCGCTCATAGCCTAGTGCCGGTCTCTCCTGAAGCAAAACGGACTCTCCCATCTCTTTGGCTCTTCCTGTCTCCTGTTCCAATTCTTCCGGCAGTGGAATCTCCAGCAGTTCTTTGTCCATTTTCTCCAAAGTTTTGTCATCATGCAAAAGATAGACATCCTCTCCCCTCAGAATCCAATTTGTCTCCTCACTGTAGAGAATATCCGGGTAATCTGCTTTCAAAATCGCACTGCTGTAATGGTTCTCCTGCCTGTGGATCCATACAAAATGTTCACAGTAATAATAATCAATAATGGCGTTCCCTGTCTCCCCATAAAAACAGAGCTGATATCTAAGCAGCTTCCCTTCACGGTCACTATATTCTACCAACAGCGCCCCATTGTCACCATCCAAAGGCAGAGCCCAAGGCAAAGCCCTATGAAAATCTCTTTCCTCGATGATTACCTCAGGCTCTGCCTTCCCTGTTTCATCACCTGAATCCATGGCATCACTTGTGTACAAAGAAACAAAATGATTGATATATTCTTCCATCTCTTGTGAAACATCTACTCCACCAATTTCCATCCCTGTACTCTTTGTTCCTGTGCCAGCCGTCCCCCCGCAGGAAGACAAAGCAAGGCAGATTCCACAGAAAAGGAAAATACATTTCCATAATTTTGCTCTCTTCATGGGGTGCCTCCTCTCTTCTAAAATAGTTATAGTCATTTGCAAAACTTAGTATTTAGCAGGGTTCATTGTGCCAATTGTATATTCCAACGCAGACACGCTTTCGCTCCGACCTCACCGTAACGGTACATAAAACGCCAAAGTACGGCGTTTAAGTACCGACGGTTCGCTAGGGTCTGCTTATGGAACATACAATCTGCACAATTCGAATTGCGAAAGACTGAGTTTTGCAATCTGCTTAACTCGCAAACGCTTCGCTTGTTACTCGTATCGCCACTTGAAAAGAAATGATTTAAAAATTAAATCGCGAATTGACTATTGTACAGATTTGCATAAAAACCGCCCTTTGCAAGAAGGCTTTCATGATTACCCTGTTCAATAATATTTCCGTCTTTCATTACCAGAATCACATCCGCCTCCTGAATGGTAGACAGCCTATGGGCCACAATAAAGCTGGTTCTGCCCTCCATCATCTTTGCAAAAGCCTTCTGAATCCGAATTTCCGTGCGAGTGTCAATGGAGGAGGTAGCCTCGTCCAATATCAGCATGGGGGGCAGGCAGAGCATCACTCTGGCAATGCACAAAAGCTGCTTCTGTCCTTGGGAAAGGCTTCCGCCATCCTCTGTAATCACAGTGTCATAGCCTTGGGGAAGGCGCTTGATAAAGCTGTGGGCGTGGGACGCCTTTGCCGCCTGCACCACCTCTTCCTCGGAAGCTTCCGGCTTGCCCATTCGAATATTGTCCCGAATGGTGCCGCTGCGAAGCCAAGTATCCTGTAGTACCATTCCATAGCTGGTGCGCAGGCTCCCTCTGGTAATTTCCCTGATATCCGTGCCATCCACGCAGATATGTCCCTCATTCACATCATAAAACCGCATGAGCAGGTTGATAATCGTAGTCTTTCCGCAGCCTGTAGGCCCCACAATGGCCACTCTCTGCCCCGGCTTTACCTGTAAATTAAAATTCTCAATCAGCTTTCTCTCTGGCACATATTGGAAGTACACATTGTTCAGGCTCACATTTCCTCTTGCATCAGCGAGTACCTTTGCCCCTTCGCTGTCCGGCACCTGAGGCTCTTCTTCAATCAGCTCAAAAATGCGGGATGCACACACTAAAGCGTTCTGCAGTTCAGTGATAACACCTGATATTTCATTAAAGGGCTTGGTATATTGATTTGCATAACTTAAGAAAATGGACAGCTGACCCACGCTGATGCCCTGCCTAATGGCAAAGAAAGCGCCGCAGATTCCCACTCCCGCATACACAAGGCTGTTAACAAACCGAGTGGCAGGATTGGTAATAGAGGAAAAGAAGATAGCCTTTAGGGAACATTTCTGCAGTCTGCCATTAATCTCGGCAAACTGCTCCTTTACCGCATCCTCCCGGGAAAAGGTTTTGACTAGTTTCTGATTATCTATCACCTCTTCAATAAGGGAAGTCTGTTCTCCTCTTGTCACTGTCTGTTCCTGAAACATGGCATGGGTTCTGGTAGCAATGAACTTAGCCACCAAAAAAGACACAGGCGTAATGCACACCACCACCAAGGTAATAGGAATATTGGTTACAAGCATAAATCCCAAAGTGCAGAAAATGGTCAGCACACCTGTAAAAAGCTGAGTAAAGCCCATGAGCAAACCATCTGCAAAGGTATCCACATCCGCAATAACCCGGCTGACAATATCCCCATAAGCATGGGCATCCAAATATTTTAAGGGAAGAATCTCCAATTTTGCAAATGCATCCTCCCTGATATCCTTAATGACATGATAGGTAATATAATTATTACAAGTATTCATCACCCATTGCGCCACTGCCGTAATTAACATAACAACTGCTATTTTAATTATAATGGCAACAATCTGCTCCATATCCACTTCTCCCCTGCCAAGCAGCAAATCCACTGCATTGCCGGTCAAAATAGGAACATACAAAGTAAGCACCACCGTAAGCGCCGCCAGCAAAACGGACAACACCACGCTGAAACGATATTTTTTTATATAGCTCAGAACCTTACGAATGGTTCCCCGCTGCGTAAACCCGTCTTTTAAATCCTGTTTTTGACTCATGCTAACCTCCATGCCTTTCTGCAACCTGCGAACTTTAATGCACTTTAGTGCTATGCGGCAGGCACAAATTCGCAATTGAAAAATCAAAGATTTTTCAATTTCTACTCTTTCGGATATTGGGAATAATAAATTTCTTGATACACTGTACAATTCAAGAGCAGCTCATCATGGGTGCCCGCTCCCACCATCTCACCGTCATCCAGCACAATAATCTTGTCCGCCTGCCGTATGGTGGACGCCCGCTGGGATACGATAAACGTAGTGATGGGGTTTCCTTTATCATCCGTCCCCAAATCCCTCAAGGCTTTTCGCAGTTTTGCATCCGTAGCATAATCCAAAGCCGATGCACTGTCATCCAGAATCAGTATCTCCGGTTTTCGCACCAATGCCCGGGCGATGGTCAGTCTCTGCCGTTGTCCGCCGGAAAGATTTTTACCGTTCTGAGCAATCTCGGCATCCAGCTTTTTGTCCTTTCCCTCCACAACTTCCCTCGCCTGAGCAATATCAATGGCCTGCCACAGTTCTTCCTCCGTGGCGTCTTCTTTCCCCCACAACAGATTGCTTCGGATGGTTCCCTTAAAAAGCACCGCCTTCTGAGGAACTACGCCAATGCGCCGTCTCAGCTCCTCTATGGGCATCTGTGCAATATTCATTCCCTCTAGGTAAATGCCGCCCTCCGTCACAGGATAAAAATCAGGAATCAGATTTACCAGCGAAGTTTTCCCTGAGCCGGTTCCTCCAATGATACCAATGGTTTCTCCGCGGTTTACCGTGAAATTTATGTCATGCAGGGTCTCCGCCCCAGCTCCCTCATAGGTCAGTCCCACATGTTCAAAGTGCAGATAGGGTACAGTCCCGGACTGCCCTGCTAATTTCGACTGTCCCTCTAATTTGCTCTGTTCTTCCCCGCCTGCAATGTCAAACACCGCCGACACACGTCCTGCGCTGGCAAGAGCCTTGGTCAGCAGAATAATCAGGTTTGCCAGCTTCACCAGCTCCACCAGAATCTGGGACATATAATTGATAATGGCCACTACCTCGCCCTGGGTTAAGATTCCTATGTTTACCTGAATCCCGCCTATATAAATCAGTGCAATAATAGCCCCATTTACAATAACATATGTTATTGGATTCATGCAGGCGCTGATTTTTCCTACATACATCTGTGCAGCCGCCAAAGCATCTGTATTTTCCCGAAACCGTGTTTCCTCCTGCTCTTCCTGATGAAAAGCCCGGATTACCCTGACTCCGGTGAGGTTTTCCCTCGTGATGCCCAGCACCTTGTCCAGCCTGTTCTGCACCTTTTTATATAAAGGCATAGTGAGAAGCATAATCCCGAAAACCACAATCGCCAGCAGAGGAATCGCCACCACAAACACAAGCGCACTCTTTACATCAATAGTAAACGCCATGATCATAGCGCCAAAAACAATAATAGGCGAACGAAGAAACAGCCTCAGCACCATGTTGACCCCGGACTGTACCTGATTGATGTCACTAGTCATGCGGGTAATCATGGTGGAGGTTCCTGCCTTGTCAATATTGGTAAAATTCAAGGATTGAATATGGTCAAACAATGCCTGCCGCAGCTTAGTCGAAAAACCCACTGCTGCCTTTGCCGCAAAAAACTGTGCCGTGATGGAGGATACAAGCCCCACCACTCCCAAAACAAAGAGGCACAAACCCATTTTAGCAATATAACCCATATCCTCATTGGCAATGCCAATGTCAATGATATTTGTCATTACCAGAGGAACCAAAAGCTCAAAAAAAGCCTCCAGCAGTTTAAACAATGGCGCCAGCACTGATTCTTTTTTATAATCCTTAAGATAAACCATTAATTTTTTCATAATTATAGCATCTTTTCCGTTTCTATATTAAATTTTAATTTAATAACTAGCTATTATATTCAATTTTCACCCTCATGCCGTACACAGCATGCTATTCGATAATCCTCGCCCAAACTGTATTCCGTCCATGATGTCCCCTTAAGCCATTGGGCATCCAATTCGCTGAAATCCTTGCCGGCGGCATCCACAATTCCCTCTCCCGTCATCTTTCCATAGGCTTCCTTGCGGGTCCATAAGCAAAAAAAGCCCGCTGTCCTTTCTTTTTCGGAGAGTCCGGCTAACCATTCTTTCTCTTTCTCATGAAAAAAACGATTGCTGATTTGCTGTTCCCTGACGGTTTTCTGCTTTTGAATATCCACTCCCACTTCATGCTCTGACACCACGCATACCACATAATCGCCGGAGTGTGATAAATTAAAAAACAGGGGAATGTCCCGAAAATAAGGTTTTCCCCTTTTTCCATAGATATAAGAAGGAGAAAGGGGAGCAGACAACTCCTCTAAAAGCTGTGTCAGGGACAATTCCTGCCATACAGCATCCTCTTTCTCCTGCCTCTTACTTCCTTGTAACTCCACGCCTTGCATTTCCTGATCTGCTTGCCTTTCAAGCAGTGCTTTTTTTTCAAGCACTGCCCACTGTATCAGCAGCCCTGCTCCAGCGCAGGCTCTCCTCTTCTCCGGCAAATGCATTGACTCCAATTTTTTTAACCGCTCTTGATCTATTTTTTTAAGAACCGCTTCCTCCATGGCATCCAAACCTGCCACATTGAGAAGATAACCTCTTGTCTGCATTACACCGTTCGCTCTTCCTTATAACTGTCTGCCGCTTCATCAAGGACTTTCATCATCTTTCTTTCGTTTTCCGTACCCACATATGCCTTCGGATAAATAATGCAAAGACCTTGATTTTCCCAAAAACCATCACAGCGGTCCAATCCGTAAAAATACATCATATCGCCAAAATATTCCCTCTTAGCCTTAAAATAAAATTTCCCGGAAAGCGCCGTAACTTCCGTACAGCCTGTAGCAGTTCCCTTTTCTTTGAACTCCTCAACCGCACAGTACACACCGTCATCGATCATGATTGCCACATAGGGAATATCACCCTCGCTTCCATACTCTGCTTCCGGCGCATAAGTATTTAACATCATCACCTCTCCTGCATGGGATTTCGCTTCCTTAAAAGCATCATTCAATTGGAAAGATACCTGATACTCACTATCGCCATCTCCATATTCCACATCCTCTACCCTGTGGGAAGAATCTGCAAGAATAATATCCTTCATCTGTACCTTTTCAGCCGGACTCACCTTTTTTGCAAATTTATCAAATAATCCCATTTTATTCTCCCTCTTCCTCCGTCTGCGCAATCTGGATGCCCAGCTCTTCCAGCTGAACCTCGTCCACCACATTGGGCGCATCCGTCATCAGACAGGATGCATCCTTTACCTTGGGGAATGCAATCACCTCGCGGATGTTGTCTGCTCCGGCAAGCAGCATCACAAATCGATCCAATCCGATTGCCAGCCCTGCATGGGGCGGAACACCGTACTTAAAGGCATTCAGCAAAAATCCAAAACGCTCATATGCCTGCTCTCTGGTAAAGCCCAGCACCTCAAACATCTTCTCCTGAATATCATTCTGGAAAATTCTCACGCTGCCGCCGCCCAACTCAATGCCGTTTAACACAATATCATAAGCCTTGGCACGCACTTCGCCGGGTTTTTCATCAAGCAGGGGCAAATCCTCTTCCATCAGCATAGTAAAAGGATGATGCATTGCCACAAAACGATTTTCTTCCTCACTCCACTCAAGAAGAGGGAACTCGGTTATCCACAAAAAGTTAAATTTAGAATTGTCAATCAGTTGGAGCTGCTTTGCTAATTCGCAGCGCAGCGCTCCCAGCACGGACCATACGATTTTCAATTTATCCGCCGCAAAAAACAGCAAATCCCCCGGTTCTCCCTTCATAACCTCCACCAGAGCCTTTAACTGCTCTTCTGTCATAAACTTTGCAAAAGAAGATTTGTATGTGCCGTCCGGCTGTACGGATAAATAAGCCAGACCTTTTGCGCCATAGCCCTTTGCAAATTCAATCAAGGCATCGATTTTCTTGCGGGGCATCTCAGCCTGTCCTTTGACATTGATTCCCCTGACGCTTCCTCCTGCTTCCAATGCAGAAGTAAACACCGCAAATCCACAGTCCGCCACCGTCTCAGATACATCTGTAAGCTCCATGCCAAATCGGGTGTCCGGCTTATCTGAACCAAAGCGGTCCATGGCTTCCTTCCATGTCATGCGGGGCATGGGAAGCGTAACCTCCAAACCTACAGCCTCCTTACAGACCCTTTGTACCATGCGCTCTGTCACGTCAATCACATCATCCACATCCACAAAGGACATCTCCATATCCATCTGTGTAAACTCCGGCTGTCTGTCTGCACGCAAATCCTCGTCCCTAAAGCATTTTGCCAGCTGAAAATAACGGTCATAGCCGGAACACATTAAAAGCTGCTTAAACAGCTGCGGGGATTGGGGCAGGGCATAAAAAGTCCCCGGATGCACACGGCTCGGCACTAGATAATCCCTTGCACCTTCCGGTGTGGACTTCGTTAAAATGGGAGTCTCCATTTCCAAAAAGCCCTCTCCGCTCATAAAAGCCCTGATGGATGTGGTAATAGCGCTTCTGAGCATTAAATTTTTCTGCAAATCAGGTCTGCGCAAATCCAGATAACGGTATTTTAAGCGAAGCTCCTCCTTGGTCTTGGAATCCGCTTCCACGGGAAAGGGCGGGGTCTCTGCCTCGGACAGGATACGCACCTGTGTAGCCCGAACCTCGATTTCACCCGTTGCCAGATTCTCATTGGCCGCCGCCTCACGCTTCTCCACTCTGCCTACAACTGCTGCCACAAATTCGCTCCTCAGTCGGGAAGCCTTCTCAAAATTCTCCGTACCACAGTCGCTCTCTTCAAAAATAATCTGCAAAATGCCTGCCCGGTCACGCAAATCCACAAAAATAATGCCTCCCTTGTTTCTCTGCTTCTGCACCCAGCCCATAACTGTGACGGTCTCTCCGATATTTGCAGCGGATAATTCCCCGCAGCGGTGTGTTCTCTTTAAACCCTTCATTGACTCTGCCATTTTCCCAAACCTCGATTCTATTTTTTTACAAAATCTTTCTCTTCTACACTTCTTCTATATTCCGTCTCTATACTTAGACTATCCCTTAAGTGGTTCCTTGTAAAACTCCTCAAAATCCTCATAGCCTTCTTTCATAAGCTGCTCTTTCTGGAATTTCTTATTTTTGTTCATCCGAACCACCAACACCTGGCTGCCGTCCTTTCTGGCTTCCTGAGCTTTAGCAATAACCTTGCACAACTCTTCCCCTGCCACGCCCTTCTCTACCAGATAGGCAATCCTCTTGGGGCTTTCGGGAATTTGAAATCCCCTTTCCATTAACAGCAGCACAATCCGTTCAAATCCAATGGAAAAGCCGCATGCCGGGACATTATTTCCGGTAAAACGCCCCACCATCTCGTCATAACGACCTCCGCCTCCGCAGCTTCCGCCAAATTCCGGCATGGCAACCTCAAAAATAGTGCCGGTATAATAGGACATACCTCTCACCAAAGTAGGGTCAAACACTAATTCAAAGCTGTCCGCCTTGGTGGCGCATACGCTGTCCACAATTTCCGCAAAAGATGCCATCACTTCACTGTCTAGGTACTCTGAAAGCTTTTCCCTCAGATAAGAAACACCGTCCCCGGCCTCTTCCACTGCGGCAAACAGCTCCAGATACCTGCTGCACTGCTCTTCCCCATAGCCATTTGCCAAAAGCTCCGCTTTCACTCCATCTATACCAATCTTATCCATTTTATCCAAGGTAATGAACACGCTGTCATAAGATTCTTCGGGAAATCCTGCATAGGCAGCCATTGCTTTTAAAATTCTCCTGTCATTGAGCCGAATCTGGAAATTGGAAAATCCCAAATTGGTCAATGTAGTGGTCGTAGCAAGAATCAGCTCAATCTCAGCCAAGTTGGAAGGTTCTCCCAAAATATCAATATCACACTGCATAAACTGACGGTATCTTCCTCTTTGAGGATTGTCCGCACGCCACACATTTCCCATCTGCAGCGCCTTAAAAGGGGTGGGAAGCTGTGCTGCATTATTGGAATAAAACCGTACCAGAGGCACCGTCAAATCATAGCGCAGACCGCTGTCCACCACATCTTCTTCCGATGCGGCGTCCGCCACATTCAGCTTGTCCCCTCGCTTTAATATCTTAAAAATCAGCTTCTCATTCTCGCCGCCCTGCTTACTGCTCAAATTTGCAATATTTTCCACGCAGGGAGTCTCGATGGAGGTAAAGCCGAACTTTCCATAAGTCTCCTTAATCACGCCGATTACATAATCCCTGATTCTCATTTCCTCCGGCAAAATATCCTTCATGCCCTTTGTGGGCTTCTTACTCAGTGCCATACTATCCCTCATTTCTCATTTTATAGGCAGATGCCAATTTACTTCTTCCATGATATATTTTTTCCCTGAAACTGTCAATATTTATCCGAAGAAGTTCTTATGCGTGAGACTTAGAACTTCTCCGCGAAATGCCCTCTGGCATAAGCGGCTAGAAGTTCTTCTCACGCTAAACTCTGTAGTCCTCTCTGACAAAGGGACTATTGATTGCAGTGTCGATTAAAAGCCCGTATTTTGCCGGATGCCTGTATGCATTGCCATGGACTTCCCTCTCACGGTAACTGCGAAGCTGCTCTAAATCAAGCTCTGCCACATAAATCCCCTCTTCTTCACCTGCCTGCAAAATGCAGGTATCCCGTGAGCCCTCCGACAAAGGAGTGTAAGCCACGCCGTCAAAAACGCTGGAATTGCCGTTACAATCAGGCACTGTCCCAGGATAATTACAGGTAGCAATGGCCAGCATATTTTCATAGGCCCTGCCCCGCAGCTGCGAAAGGCGGTTGATTTCCATGGGACATGCATTGGGAACCAGAATCAGTTCCGCACCTTTCAGCATCAGAATCCTTGCACTCTCTGGAAATTCCCTGTCAAAACAAATCATCGCTCCTACTTTTACTTCACCCTGGGCCGTATCAAGGGCAGTAACATAAAAATCATCTCCTGGCGTCAGATTCCGCTCCACATCAAAATCACAGGTATGTACCTTGGTATAGGTCAGCTTTTTCGCTCCAAAGCGGTCAAAAAGAATGAGGGTGTTACGGGGACCCTTTTCATGGCATTCCAACAAGGTAACGCCAATGGCCATCTGAAGCTTCCCTGCAAGACTCCCAAAAGCATTGACAAAATCGCTTTCCGCCGGAATCGCCTGAGCTTTCCACTTCTCCACAGGCTGCTCATAAATGCGATATCCATTGCTCCACATTTCGGGAAACAATGCAATATCCGCCCCCATTTCCTTTGCCTTCTTGCAATATTCCATGCCTTTTTCTAGATTTTCCGCCAAGGTATCACAGGGAGCAATCTGCAGTAAGGCAATTCTTAAAACACTCATGACTTTGACACCTCTCTTAGTTCGCTTTCAATTTCCTCAACAGTGGGAAGTGAACTTTTAAAATTCTCTGGCATAAAGTTATTTATATCATACTCCGAAATTCCCATTGGCTGTGTACTAGCTTCAAGAGCATATTGTGCCTTTACATTATCTTTTGACTTACAAATAATAAGCCCTAATGTGGGTGCATCTGCGTCTCCTCTTAATTGATGATTTACCGCCACCATATAAGTACCTAGCTGCCCCATATCTCTTGAATCAAACTCTTGCACCTTTACTTCAACAACCACATAACAATGCAATTTTATATTATAAAATAACATATCTACAAAATTTTCTGTTTCTCCAATCTCCAACCTCACTTCTCGTCCCACAAACGCAAAACCGTTACCCAATTCAAGTAAAAATTTGGTAATATTATCCATTAAAGCATCTTTCAGTTCTTGCTCATCATACTTTTCTCGAATCGTCAGAAAATCAAAATTATATGGGTCTTTGGTTATTGCTTGTGCTAAATCACATTCAACCATTGGAAGGGTTTGTGAAAAATTGGTAATTGCTTTTCCTTGCCTCTCATATAAATCAGTATCCAAGAAATTAAGCAATACAGCTCTCGACCAATTATTTTCTAATACTTTCCCCACATAAAATAAAGCTTCTTCCCTATTTTTCCTGCATTTATCAATGATACACCTATGGTGTCCCCATGGAATTTTAAAAATCATTATTGGGAAGTCCACAACCTGTGGACTTAATTCTAATTTTTCCTCTAAGTCCACAATTTGTGGACTTTCATATAATTCATAAAAATATTGCATATATTTCAAATTTGTTGGTGAAAATGACTTAACCATTGGAAGTATTTCCTGTAAGTCCTTGCTGACTTCACTATAAAAAGCATTCCCCAGATTTACCTCGCTCTTTAAAAAATATAGTTTTCCTCCAAGCCAAAAATAAAAATGCAGCATTTCCTCATTCACCTTTGTGGCCGCCTTAATTTGGCTCTGTTTAAATTTATTGCCAACTTCACTCAACCACACTTTATATTTTTCATCAATTTTAATGATATTTGGCATTTCCATCCTCCCTCAAAGTGAGTTGTTACTATGGATATATTACCTACTGCATTATTTCCAAGCTAATTTTACTACGAAACCTCCAAATTGTCATTTAAAATCTTTTTTCATGGTTACTTCCAAAAACACTTGACAGGTTAGCTAAATATAACTATAATAATATCATGGTTAGTATAAACTAACCCAATATCATTATAAGGCTGCGTCCTCGCTGCCCCCCATAATAGAAAGGAAAATCTCATGTTATCTTGGCTTACTTTAAATGCAGGAAATATTATCGTCAGCATTCTGCTCATAACAGTCGTATCTCTCATCCTGATCAAAATGGTGAAGGATAAGAAAAAAGGCAAATCCTCCTGTGGATGCGGCTGTGCAAATTGTGCCTTAAACGGACAGTGCCATAAAAAATAATGTGTATTTCCTTGTCAGGGATATCACTTCACTCAAATTCACTTTCAAATTTTTTGAAAAAATTATAATACACCCGCACATTGCTAAGTTCTGTCCAGCGCTTCACATCCACCATTTCCTCGTCCAAATCATAAATTTTTGCTCCCCTCATGGAAAGCAGAAAGGGTGAGTGTGTGGCAATCACAAATTGGCAATGGAAAAAGCGGACAGAATCCTCCAAAAAGCGCAATAGTTCCTGCTGCTTTTCCGGCGACAGACTGTTCTCCGGCTCATCAAGCAGATACAGCCCATCTTCCTTTATTTTGTCAGCAAAATAAAGGAATGCGCTTTCCCCATTAGAATGCTCCCGCACATTATCCTGCAGATTGTTGCGAATAAACTTTGACTGTGTGTTACGACGCACCGAATTTACTTTTTTCAGTGTTTCGTAATCTTCCAATGAACGCATCTGAAAATGAGAATATTTTGTTTTTTGATAATCCTCGAATAGTTCTTCACGTTTTCGGTCGATCCCTTCGTTGATGCTCCGCAGATTCAACATAAAATCAAACACGTCATCACTAGTGATAATCCGGCTGTCCTTTGGAATGTTCCCCATCGTTTCGTAAGAGCACATCTTGGTGTAATCCTCAAAGAAATTCGAGCGGTTATACAGAGTATCCCGCACAAGTCCAAGTTTCTCCGCAATCACATTTAATGCTGTGGTCTTTCCGGAACCATTGCCGCCATACAGGATTGTCACATCTTCAAAATCAAGCATCTTCAATTGGTGCTCTGACAAGATCAGAAAGGGATAAACCGTATCATAGCAGGTGTGTTTTTGCCCCATTGTAAAATCGTATTCTCTTTCCCTGTCCGGAAACTCAAAATGAGATAAATATACCATAATCGGTCCTTCTACTCTTCTCCATAATCCTTGATAGCGGGGCAGCACCTGTATAATAGAAAATAAACCGCCGCTCCCAGACAGCCACCTAGAAAATTTAAAATTAAATCATCTACATCCACGCTTCTGCCGATAAAAAGCTGGCTTACTTCTATAAATAAAGTAATGCCTAAAGCCATCGGCAATATTCTGCGCCAATGCTGATTCCTTTTCCACAACAGGGGCAGACCGAAGCCCCATGGCATAAACATAACAATATTCCCCACGATATTGATTAAAAAAGCGTCCCCTTCGTAGGGTTTAAAAAAACTCCCTATGGTTCGGAAAGGCACCAGATTTATCCCCCTCATTGTGCGGATTCGCTCAATCGCTTCCCCGATCATATCCGGCGGACTCTGGTATTTCCCCTGCAAAGCAAGTAAAAGCAGTCCTGTATGGAACAGCCAGAAAACAGCCATGGCATATTCCCTCTTTCCTTTCTGCTTCCACGGCCTTCTCAAAACCAAATAGACAGGCATAAAAACAATCATAATAACAATTAATTTGATAATATATCGTTTCATGCCCAGCCTTCACTCTCCGCGCACAATCTCCCGAACAACAAACTGAGGCGACTTATTCAAAGAAATATAAATTCTCCCGATATACTCTCCGATCAAACCCAGCATAATCAGATTCAATCCCCCGATAAACAATATCACAGCCATCAGAGCGCTGAATCCCATGACATAGTTGATACCCAGCAGCTTGCGCACTATGGTGACAACACCGTAGATAAAACCAACCACTGCCGAAAAGAAACCGCAGGCGGTAGCAATACGCAGAGGCTTCACGCTGAATGCCGTAAATCCATTCATCCACAGCTTCATCAGCTTGCCAAAAGTGTATCCCGATTGTCCTACTTCCCGCTCTCTATGGGTGATATCTATATTTACGATATCCTTCGTAGTCCTAAGCACTAGTCCCATCACATAAGGATATGGATTTTCATATTTTTTCATTTCGTCAATGATAAAGCGTTTTGCCGCAAAATAACTAGAAATCTGTAGTTTCTTGGGCTTGTCCAGCAAAGCTACCGCCATCAAATCATTGACTTTGCTGCCAAAATTTCTGAAGCCGGAATGTTTTTTGTTCTCATAATGGGCATATGCCGCATCATGCCCCTGTCTGACTGCATCGATGAGCTTAAGGGCTTCATTTGCCGGCGTCTGACCGTCATCGTCCAGACAGACAATAATATCACCGCTCACCTGATGAAATCCTGCCATCAGCGCCGCATGCTGTCCGAAGTTTTCGCTCAGATTGACCCCTACCATATTTTTATTGTCATTACACAGTTTACGGATGACATCAAAGGTATGGTCCGGCGATGCGTCATTTACCAAAATAATCTCAAAGACCTCATCCTTCATGGTCTCCTTAATCTCATCCACCACTTTTTCAATGGTTTTCTCCGAATTATAACAGGGTATCACAAAGCTAATCATCCCATTTTCTCCTGTCTGATTTCCATATTTTTCACTTTTCATTCTATCATTGCCGCCTGATTTGTCAATATTTTTCGCCGTTTCAGTGGTACGGACATAAAATAAAATTCTCTTCCCCATTTGGAATTGTCTGCACATTTCCATGAGGGGAAGAGAATTTTTATTCTGCAAGTCTTAGTATTCTACATGAAGCAATTCATGCGCTTTATGGGACAGGGGCTTTTCCAGAAAACTCTTATAGCATTCCACAATCTCAGGGTTTTCATGGGAGAAGCGCAGGGGATTCTTCTGATCCAAATCATAGAGGACTTCCGTTCTCGCCGGCACATCTGCGCCGCCATCATGAATCGGCTGTCCGCCGCCGTTTACGCAGCCGCCGGGACATGCCATAACCTCTACAAAGTCATAAACAGCCTCGCCCTTGTCAATCCTTTCCATGAGCTTCCTAGCATTCACAAGACCACTTACCACGGCAATCTTTATCTCATTTCCATTCATATCCACAGTGGCCTCCCTGATGCCGTCCGTTCCCCGCACATAGCGGAAGAAATCGGGCTCAGGATTGTTGCCGGTCACCACAAAATATGCGGTTCTGAGCGCAGCCTCCATCACGCCGCCTGTTGCGCCGAAGATAACTCCTGCACCGGTATGTACCCCAAGAGGCTTATCAAAGTCCTCCTCCGGCACATTTTCCGGCTTCACATAATATGCCTTCAAAAGCCTTGCCACTTCTCTAGTGGTAAGCACTTCGTCCACATCTCGGCCCGTTCCCACACTGTCCATGCCTGCAAGAGTGATTTCCCTCTTCTTGGACACGCAGGGCATCAGAGAAACCACAAACAGCTTGGAAGGATCCACTCCCAAAATCTGTGCATAATAAGATTTTGCAATGGCTCCAAACATCTGCTGAGGTGACTTTGCGGTGGAAAGTCTGCTTACATACTGAGGATATTGGGTATGTAAAAAGTTCACCCATCCGGGACAGCAGGAGGTAAACATGGGAAGTTTTTTCTCCCTGATTTCCGAGAGTCTTTCCAAAAATTCGTTGCCTTCTTCCATAATAGTCAAATCTGCAGAAAAGTTGGTGTCAAAAATATAGTCAAAACCAATCTTTCTCAGACAGCCCACAAGTCTCTCCTGAGTGGCAATCTCTCTGGGAAGTCCGAAATCCTCTCCCCATGCGGTACGCACAGCAGGGGCAATCTGTACAATGGTAATCTTATCAGGATCTTCCACAGCCTCTAACACTTTGCCCACATCATCCCTCTCGCGAAGGGCGCCTACGGGGCAGTTTACGATACACTGTCCGCACAGAGTACAGTCCACATCCTCCAGAAGTTTGCCGCCGCATACATTGACGGTAGTTCTTGCTCCGGTATTAATTACATCCCAGATATCCATTCCCTGAATCTTGTCGCACACCTGTACGCATCTCATGCATTTAATACATTTTGAGGAATCCCGCACCAGAGGGAATTTTTTGTTGACAGGGGTTTCCTCCGGCTGCACCTCATAGGGCATATCCGTGATATTCAAATCATTTGCCACGGTCTGCAGGCTACAGTTGCCGCTGCGCACACAGGTAGCGCACTGAAAATTATGCTGGGACAAAATCAGTTTCACATTGGTCTTCCGCACCAGCCTTGCCTTATGGCTGTGGGTATAAACGCGCATACCTTCTTCCACTACGCTGTTGCAGGCTGTCACGCATCTGTCCACGCCTTCCACTTCCACTACGCAAACTCTGCAGGCACCGATTTCATTGACATCCTTCAGATAACACAGTGTGGGGATATTGATTCCGGCGGATTTGGCAGCTTCTAAAATTGTAGTTCCTTCCTCTACGGAAATATTAACATCATTAATACACAAATTTACCATTTCTCTTTTCGCCCTCCTCTAAATGAACCGTATCCAAAATGATCGCAGCGTAAGCATCTTCCGGCCTCCTGACATGCCTCTTCGCAGGTCATGGACAGCTCGATGGGCTCGAAATCCTTCTTTCTGTCGCCGGAATCTCTAAAGGCAAGCTCCACTCTGCCGCAGGGAGTTTTAGCATTATAAGCAGGCTCCGGAATCTCCACCCCGCTGACAATCTCATGATGGAAGCCCAAATATTCGTCAATATTGGCTGCCGCCACCTTTCCTGCGGCAATGGCTCTGATAACGGTAGCAGGACCGGTCACACAGTCGCCGCCTGCAAAAATACCCGGCAGATTCATGATTTCACTGCTATTTAACGCATCGATGGCACCTTTTTTCACACCAATGCCAAACTCTTCAAAGGGCTTTGACACAATTCCCTGTCCAATGGCTACCAGAATCAAATCACATTCCATTTTCTCCTCCGGCTGATTGGCGTTCTTGGGAGCAGGTCTTCCGTGGGAAACACTGCTGATCATCTGGGGCTGTACTACCAGCGCCTTCACATGATTGTTTTCATCCGTTTCAATCCTCACGGGAGCTTTTAATTCTACAACCTCACAACCCTCCGCTTCGGCTCCGTCCACTTCCTCCCTGAGGGCAGTCATGTCGGCCTTGCGCCTTCTGTATACAATACTCACCTTTTCGGCTCCAAGTCTTACGGAAGAACGGGCCACATCCATTGCCACATTTCCGCCGCCTATTACGATCACCTTCTTACCGGAATAATCAGGCATCACACCGTCTCCGATGCTTCTGAGCATCTCAACTGCGGAAATCACTCCTTCGGCATCCTCGCCCTCCATTCCGATTTTCTTATCCGTATGGGCTCCGATTGATATGTAAAGAGCATCATATTCTTTTTTCAAATCCATAATGGAGATGTCTTCTCCCACGCTGACCTGAGTCTTTACCTCAATACCTGCTGAGAGAATGGCATTAATCTCCGCATCCAGACGCTTTCTGGGAAGACGATAATTGGGGATTCCATAGCGCAACATCCCTCCCAACTGCTTTCTCTGCTCGTAAATCACTACCTTATGTCCCATCAGGGAAAGGTAATAAGCAGCGCTTAAGCCGCCAGGACCGCCGCCGATAACAGCCACACGCTTGCCCGTTTGGGGTGCACATTCGGGAATCGGCACATCTCCCGCCATATCCACTGCAACTCTCTTTAATCCTCTGATATTTACCGGTGCGTCTATCATGGTGCGCTTACATCTGTTTTCACAAGGATGCTCGCAAATCAGAGCGCAGGTCACAGGCAGGGGATTATCCTTACGAATTAACCGCACTGCATCTGCATATCTCTTTTCCGCCACCAGAGCAATATACCCCGGCACATCCACTCCTGCAGGACAGAGATCTGCACAGGGAACCGGCTGACTGCTGTTGCAGGTACAGTGATGGGTTCTGACATGGGATACAAAATCCTCCTTACAGCCCTCCAGACACCGAAGCACCATTCCTGCAGCTTCAAAACCGATGGCACAGTCCGCAGACTGATAAATACTGTCCGCCGTCAGCTTGATAATATCCAGAGTTTCCATATCTGCTTTTCCGTTTAAAACATCCTCCAAAAGCTTCACAATCTGATTCAGGCCCACACGGCAGGGAACACATTTACCGCAGGACTGAGCCAGGCACATCTTTACAAAGGAACATAACAAATCCACGGAACACAACCCCGGAGGGCTTGCTACAATCCGCCTCTCCAAATCGGAATACAAGGACTCCATGGTAATCTGCGCCTTGTTTTTTGTATGAATGCTTAATCTGCTCATCTTTTTCCTCCATGTTACAATTGCTTTTCTAAGTGCGCTAAATACTTTTTATTTCAATACCTTACAAATGCCTGTGCATGCCCCTCCTCTCATCATTTGTATTCCATACCCCTTATTTCTTTTCTACCTTACTAAATAAGTATAGCATAATCCACTGCTTCTGTGCAATTTATATTTCACTTCAAATATAAGTTTCTCATATTAGAAGTCTTCATATCTAAAATAGTCAAAATCCGCTGCTTTCCTGCTGCCGCAGCCGCCATTATTGGCATAAATCCCCACCAGGGTTCCGGTATGACGCTTGGGGTCGTCAGGCACACCCTCATCACAGAGGTAAATGCAGTCCTTAAGCACTCCCACTAACTGCCACTCTTCACCGTCATAGCTGTAATAAAAAGTCCGGGTCAGTCTGTCCACATCTACTTTCAGGTATATGGGGACTTCCTTCACATCCGTAACCTCCGCCACCAGCTCCTCACCGTGGTTTCTGTTAATCACCAGCTGTATCTTCCTGCCGCCCTCATAGCACAGCGCACATCTGGCATAAGTAGCCGTACTGTAATAGCAGGTCAACCCTGCCTGCTCCCCATCCCTATCAGGATAGAATTCCACCTTGGTCTGAGCTCTGTAAGAAAGCTCCTGTTCCCTTCGAAGCAGGGTATTCTTGGCACGAATCTCGTTTAACTGACCGTCCCTGGTCCAAATGCGGAAATATCCGGGGCGCTCCGTCAGAGACCAAGAACCATTATCGGGATTCCGCACAAATTCCCACTCCAAATTCAAACTGTCGGCATCAAAATCGTCTGACAGATTCCTTTCAAAAACACATTCCGGCAAGTCCGGCGCCGTCTGAGTCAGACTAGGGCCCTTGCCCTCATTGATCATAAACCAGCCGTCCTCTGTCCACTGCACCGGGTCAAGGGCGGATTCCCTGCCCACCGTGGTGTATTTTCCTTGATTGGGTCTGCCACAGAGATAATAGCACCACCACTTTCCGTTCTGATCCTGCACCAGCTTCCCATGGCCTGCTCTCTGGATGGGGGCCTCCGGGTCTGTCTGGCGCATCACAGGATTATAGGGAGAACTTTCATAGGTTCCGTAAAGTTCCCTGCTCCTGCCCACATTGATGCCATGACCATAACCAGTGCCGCCCTCCGCCAAAATGGCGTAATAATAGCCGTCCTTCTTCATGAGATGAGGTCCCTCCGGACATCTCTCTCCTGTGCCTTCCCATGCAGTCTTTGGAGGACCCGCCAGCGCAAGACCGTCCGGGCTTAAAGGGACTGTCCGTGCCGCCTTTGCAATCACCATATATTTGCTTCCGTCATCATCCACAAACAGGGAAGGATCAATATCATCCACCTCCAGACACACCGGCTTGCTGTAAGGTCCCTCCGGCTTATCCGATACCATCACAAGCTGCCTGCGCATGACATTATTGTCCCTTTTGCCATCGGCATTGAGACGCAGGGTGGCATAAATATAAAACTTTCCGTCCACATACTCAATATCCGGCGCCCAGATGCCGTGAGAATCCTTGGTTTCGCTTAAGTCCAGCCACTCCGTGTTGGCAATGGCATGCCCTATAATATGCCAATGCACCATATCCTTAGAATGGGAAATGGGAATTGCCGGAAAATACTGAAAGCTGGAATTGACCATGTAATAATCATCTCCCACCCTGATAACGGACGGATCCGGGAAAAAACCTCTTTGTACTGGATTGTGATAAACTCTCTGTTCTGCCATGAAGATTCTCCTTTTCTCTATAAATTAGGCGATTGCGAAACTCGCTTTTTACTAAGTGTCATTGTGCCAATTGTATATTCCAACGCAGACACGCTTTCGCTCCGACCTAACCGTAACGGTACATAAGATGCCAAAATACGGCATCTAAGTACCGACGGTTAGCTAGGGTCTGCTTATGGAATATACAATTTGCACAATTCGGCTTATAAAAATTGGAGTTTTGCAAATGCCTAACTCCTATATATTATAGAAGTCAGCAAATATAGGAATACACTACATTCCACTCACTATCCCAATAACAGTCAATAAAATGCCCAAACATGAAATTGTCGTTTGTCAAGCAGGCTTGGATGCTCTTATCCTTCACATCCAGAACAAAAGAGTCAAAAAACAGCAGCCGACACATTTCATCGGGGGATGTCACACTTTTTTTGTTCAGCCCATAAAACTCAAAATATTGGGGGTGAAATGCCTTTTGAATCAACACATCCGCATTCACTGATGCATATTTTAACTTATTACAATATAAATTTAGAATTTCCTCATCCATGCTATCTGCTTGTAACCCTATTACATAATAACCGATTGGCTCTCTAAAGGGGCTGACAAACCGCCTATTGCTCCCAATGATTTTCTGCACCATATAAGCATCTACATCTACTACATCTACATCCCCAGACACCCTGATTTCCTCCTTCTGCCCCAAGGGCATCTAAATTATGCGTATTTTTTCATGCAACTATTAAAAATGAACCAACACATAACCATCCTGTAAGGAAATAGAGCCCTCTCTGGGCCAGCACGGAAGGGAGTCCCCGATTTGACGGGCTTCCTTAAGCACTTCTTTATCGGAAACAGTATAAAGCTCATGCCCATGCATCCTAAGAAATGATATCATCTCACGGTTCGTTCCGTCAAAGGCGTCAAATGCCCATTGAATAAAAGGATACTGAGATTCTCCGATAAAACAATACCCCTGAGGCTGAAAATATTTTTCCTTCAAATGCACATCCACCAAATCCGTAATTCCTGCAATGGCGCGATACTGCCATGAGTCATACCCCACATAATAATCCGACACAAACTCAAAGGGTACAGTGGTATGTCCGGTAAATACCACCGGCAGATCCGTGCCGTATGCCTTTTCCACCTCGTATGCCACTTGACTCAGAACTTCTTTGGTATATTCATATTTCTGATAATCTCTATAAAAATTTCTGTTTATCATGGCTGCCTGATTCCAGATTAATACAATTCCCAGAAAAGAAATAAGATACCTGAAATAACGGCTCTTTTCCTGCTGCCCCCATGCCCGATAAATCATCAACACACCCACTGCCGCAAAAAAAGGCAGATATTGACCGGAGCGGTATAAGGTTATTTTGGCTTCCGCAATCGTTAAGAGAAACGGAGTGATTAACATTCCCACAAACAAAACAGGATACCATAAGTTTTTCTTTTTCACTGCCGTCACCACAGCATAGACTCCCATACAGAGACAGGCAATCTCATAAACCGTAACCGGCAGATAAACCAACGCATTGACATGGTATACCACCCAAAAGCGCTTCACCAACATGAAAAAGTCAAGCAATCCCTCTTTTCCCCGAAACAACACAAGCATCTCAGTCAGACTCCTCTGATCCAAAATACCCACTGCATCCTGCAATCCAAACAGCATGGTCATTAACGGAATTGTAATACTGCGCAGAACAACGCATCCTGCACATAAAAGGGCTCCTATTCCCAAAGTCTTGACCAAATGGAGAAAAGTCAGTTTTTCCTTTCCTTCCATCCCCCGCAAAAACAAGATTACCAAAATCCCGAGAATGTACAAAATAATCAACGATTCATAGCATCCTGCCGCAAGCCAGAGAAACACCATACTGCCCAGATAGGAAAACAGTTTTTGACGCCCCCCCTTTTCCATTCCATCCATAAAAAGAAGCAGTGCCAGCGCCGTTAAAACATAGCCCAAATCTACGCCTTCATGATAATAATAAACCCAAATCTCGCTGATAATAGGACAGGATATAAATACACAGGCAAAAAGGGTATAGCCCCAAATTCCCCCTTTTTGTCCAAAAATCCTCCTTAGCAGGACCGCAAACATCGTAGCTCCCAGCATCAGAAAAAGCGCCCCCACAAACTCCAGCATAAAAGGGGCAAATTCCGACAAATGAAAAAGCTTGTCAATCAAAAAAACCGTCCACCTGCCCATTACAACTTCAAGACCTTCCCCCAGCCACAGTCCCATAGCCGTATCGTCACTTCCAATGCTGTAGTGGGTAATGGCAAATCCATAACTGCACACTGCGGTCAGGCATAGCATTACCATATATATCTTCTGATGTAAGAACCAACTGATTTCCTGTAATAACCTTTTCATCCTCACTGATACTCCGTCCAGACACATTCGATAACTTTTGCTTATCATTGTACCATATTTCCCACATTTCAACAATAGAAAAAGGAGAAACAGGCAGGAAACCTTAAGGTTTTCTGCCTGTTTTCATGCATCCATATTAACTTTCTGTTTTCAAGACTTTACTCTTCTATGATTGAATACTGCATCCATTCATACAACAGCTTCGTCCCCTCCATAATCTCCGGGGGCAGCAACGCTCTGGCTACTAGCTTAGCCTCCTCAGATAGGGCATCTGCCGATTCCGCAGCCAGAATGGTTCCGTCCTCAGTCTCTTCCTGTATTTTTCTCAGATGGGCATAATCCCCGTCAATGCTCTCCACCACATATATGAATCGGTTCATAGGCTTACATCATACCGCCCATTCCGCCGCCTGCGGGCATTGCGGGAACATCTTCCTTGATGTTTGCCACAACGCTCTCAGTGGTGAGCAGAGTGCTTGCTACGCTGGTAGCATTCTGCAAAGCACTTCTGGTAACTTTTGCAGGGTCAAGGATGCCTGCCTCTACCATGTTCACATACTCTTCCTTCAAAGCATCAAATCCAACACCTACCTCGGATTCTTTTACCTTGTTGATGATCACGCTTCCCTCCAAGCCTGCGTTTGCTGCAATGTGGTACAGAGGGGATTCCAATGCCTTCAGCACGATCTTTGCGCCGGTCTTCTCATCGCCTTCCAAGCCTTCTGCCAATTTTGCAACTTTCTTTGCTGCATGGATATATGCAGAACCACCGCCGCAGATAATGCCTTCTTCCACAGCCGCTCTGGTTGCCGCAAGAGCGTCCTCCATACGAAGCTTTGCTTCCTTCATCTCAGTCTCGGTAGCAGCGCCTACACGGATTACTGCCACGCCGCCTGCCAGCTTTGCAAGTCTCTCCTGAAGTTTCTCTCTGTCAAAATCGGAAGTGGTCTCCTCAATCTGCTTCTTAATCTGTGCAATTCTTGCTTCAATGGCATCTTTCTCGCCTTCGCCGTCCACGATAACCGTATTTTCCTTCTGAACCTTAACGGATTTTGCACGGCCAAGCTGATCCAGCATGGTATCCTTTAACTCATAGCCAAGCTCGGAACTGATTACCGTGCCGCCTGTGAGAATTGCGATATCCTGCAGCATCTCTTTTCTTCTATCGCCATATCCGGGAGCCTTTACTGCCACTACATTAAAGGTGCCGCGAAGTTTATTTACAATCAGAGTGGTCAGAGCCTCGCCTTCCACATCCTCAGCGATAATCAAAAGTTTTGCGCCGGACTGCACCACCTGCTCAAGCAGGGGCAGGATTTCCTGAATGTTGGAAAGCTTCTTATCGGTAATCAGAATATAGGGATTCTCCAGAGTTGCCTCCATCTTATCCATATCGGTTGCCATATATGCGGAGATATAGCCTCTGTCAAACTGCATACCTTCCACAAGGTCAAGCTCCGTCTGCATGGTCTTGGATTCTTCGATGGTAATCACACCGTCATTACTTACCTTTTCCATAGCATCTGCAACCAGCTGTCCCACTTCCTCATCTCCTGCGGAAATAGCGGCAACTCTCGCAATATGATTCTTGCCGTTTACCTTCTGGCTCATTTCAGCAATTGCCTCTACTGCACAGTCGGTAGCCTTCTTCATACCCTTTCTCAAAATAATGGGGTTTGCACCTGCTGCCAGATTCTTCATTCCCTCGTTTACCATTGCCTGCGCCAGAACGGTTGCTGTGGTAGTACCGTCACCAGCCACATCGTTAGTCTTGGTGGCAACTTCCTTTACAAGCTGCGCGCCCATATTTTCAAATGCGTCCTCGAACTCAATCTCCTTTGCGATGGTCACGCCATCATTGGTGATAAGAGGAGCGCCATAAGACTTATCCAATACCACATTTCTTCCCTTAGGTCCCAGAGTCACCCTGACAGTATCTGCCAGCTGATTTACGCCTGATTCCAACGCTGCGCGCGCCTCCGCGCCATACTTAATTTCCTTAGCCATGATACCTAATCTCCTTTTATTATTAGTTTAATTGAACATTTGCAAAACTCCGTTAACCATTTAATTTAAAATTGCCAAAATATCACTCTGTCTTACAATAATATACTCTTCCTCTTCCAGCTTCACTTCCGTGCCTGCATACTTGGAGAAAATAACTTTATCGCCGGCCTTGACTTCCATTTTGATTTCCTTACCGTCAACCACTCCGCCGGGTCCTACTGCAATTACTTCTGCCTGCTGAGGTTTCTCTTTACTCTGTCCGGGCAGAACAATGCCGGATTTAGTGGTGTCTTCTGCCACCATCTGTTTCAATACCACTCTGTCGCCTAAAGGTACTAATTTCATATTTGACTCCTCCTTAAACCATCTCTTTTTGGATTTGTTAGCACTCTTTGCATTCGAGTGCTAATCACTAAAACATATATTAGTTTTATATGTAAAACTTGGCAAACGTATTCACGAGTTATTACATTTTATTTGCTCGTATTTTCTCTCATTTACTCTTATTTTCTCTTATTTTCTTACTTCAATCTCAAAAAGCAGATTTTATATTTATTTTATAATATGCCCCCTGTCTTCCTCAATAATAGAATTTGGTACATAATAAGACCGCTGCTAGTGCAGTCTGTTATCTGCACCGACAACGGTCCTTAACAACTTTATTAAAATCTCTGCGCCTTCTCACAGGCTACCCGACTGCCCATAGCCGCCAAAAGTGCCTGCGGAACCGATTTTTACCATAGTGCCCTTGATATCCTGCTCATAAACCCTGTTGCGTATTGTGGGAACCGCCCCAAACAACATGAATACATAAAGCAGTATCAGATTCCTAATATAAGCGCTCCTAGTTGCTTCACTAGAAATCTTAAAAACCAGAGTTGGCACTAACCGATAACACTCAAATATATTGAGCCCCAAAGCTGAGCCTCCGCCTGTGTAATACTTAATCGCCCAATCCAGCTGATTTCCCACATAGATCATAAGCAGCATGATAATAACACTGATAATCACACCCTTTTTGGTCAGCTTTCCGCCCAGCTTCTCATAGCCTTTCAACACGCCGATTGCCATCACTACACCGGAAATAGACGCCACATAGCCAAGCTGGCCTAACACCACAATACAAAGTACTCCACCAAGAGAGCCCAGAAGCGCTCCCACAATGCCGGCAATGATATTTTCCCGTTTCTGCTGCTCCTGCTGTGCTATGACTGTCAAATTATTGCGGATTCCCGCCTCGCATTCTTCACACAGTTGGAAATAGGAATTCAGCATACGATAACCGGAAACCTCCCCGCTTTTTCCGCAGGAACTGCAGCAGGCCGTAAACCCTTTTTGGCGCAGGAAAGCAGTGAAGGCGCTTAAGGCCTCCCCCAGACATCCTTTCAGCTTCTCAGCGTTTGACTGATTCTTTATATAAGCAAAAACACTGTTGTTCTTCTGATCACACCGTGCAATGCACTTCACCGACTTGGAAAATGCTTTCGTATCCGCCGCATTCAGTCCTCCGCCATATTCATTTCTAGCCGCAATATGGATGCACATCATATAGGGATATGAACTGTTTGGCGCATAAACCATGACCTCATAACCATCCTTCTGGCCATACAGCACATCATTTGCTGCATCATAAGACAATCCCACAGCAGCTGCCAGCATAGCGTATTTCTCTGAATATTTATTCATTTGCTTCCTTATATCCTTCCATCCGACTGTAACATTCTCTTAGCACTTAATTTCCAGATAGCCCAACAGCTTGCTGGTGTCATACTCTTCCAGCACACCCAGATTGGAATCATAGAATTTACCGTCATAATGTACCAGATAGTGGCAGAAACGTCCCATCTTTTCCATTAAAATTGCACATTTAGGAAGTACGGTATCCCGTCCCTCGGTGTACACGATAATGTCTGTATGGTCGATTCCATAATAGTTTAATGCAGAAATCACGCGACCCATGGTTGCCTGCCACTCCCTGCAGTCCATAACGCTGATAACCTCCGCAATGGTCACGCCTGCCAGCATAGCCACACAGGACTGACCGCAAAGACCGTCCTCCGGCTGGATAATTACATCAATGCCGTCAATTTTACGGATGGGCTTCTCAAAACTGTAAGGGCTGTTCTGATCCATGCGAATCAGGGAACCGTTTACATGCAGCAGAATCTTGTGAGGAACACCGAGCTCTACATTGACTTTGGATTCATCCGCTATATGAATCTCATAATTTCCCTTCTCCTTGGGATGCAGTTCGCAGTCGATAATCTTATTGTCAAGCACTACATCACCGATGATGACTTCCCTCTGCTTACACACCTCCCATACATTGAAAGGTATCTGGATAGTGTAACCCTGATCCTGCTTCTCTACTGTGGATTCAAAAAAATATCTCATGTCTTAGTCCTCCATTCCGACGCCACGCGCCTGTATCATTTTATTTTAGAATTTGGATAGCGTATATATTTAGATTTATTTTAACAAATTATATTATCCTTGAAAACTGTTTTTTTGAAAGTTTTTAAAAAAATAAAAGTCAAAATCTTTTCGCGCTTCACACTATATCCCCAGCATGATTGCTGCCACCTGAAAATAAACCAACAGGGATAGCGCATCCACGATGGTAGTGATAAAGGGGCTCGCCATCACTGCCGGGTCAAATCCCAGCTTCTTGGCTCCGATGGGCAGGATACAGCCCACCAGCATAGCCATCAGTACCGCCACCACCAAAGTAAGGCATACTACCAGAGACACCACAAGCCCCACCCTGTCAAAAAGCATCAGTTTTGCAAAATTCGCCGCCGCCAGCGATATGCCGCACAACAGCGCCACTCGGATTTCCTTAAAAACCACCCTCGGCACATCCCTGTATTCAATCTCTCCCAGAGATAATCCACGGATAACCGTCACACTTGCCTGCCCTCCGGCATTTCCCCCCGTGTCCATCAACATGGGAATGAAGGCAATCAAGGAAGCATATACGCTGAGCGCCTCCTCAAAGGAAGTGATAATGGCTCCCGTAAAGGTTGCCGACACCATCAAAAGCAACAGCCACGGAATCCTTTTCTGATAGGTTTCCCACACTGTGGTCTTCATATAAGGCTTGTCGCTGGGCACGATAGCCGCCATTTTTTCCATGTCCTCCGTGGTTTCTTCCTCCATAATATCCACCACGTCGTCCACAGTGATGATGCCCACCAGACGGTTTTCATTGTCCACTACCGGCATGGAAGTGAAATCATATTTCTGAAACTGCCTTGCAACTTCCTCCTGATCCATCAGGGTATGGATGGCAATAACATTTTCATGCATGATTTCTCCAATGATTTCATCTCCCTCGCTCAACAAAAGATACCTAAGCGCCACGGTTCCCAATAACTTTCTCTGGGCATCCAGCACATAACAGATATTGATGGTTTCTGAATCCACTCCCACCTTGCGGATACGTTCTATCGCCTGATTCACGGTTAGGTTTTCTTTTAAATCCACATACTCCACTGTCATGATGCTTCCGGCAGAATCCTCCGGATAGCGCAGCAAATGGTTGATATCCCTTCGGGTATCGGGATTTGCATTGGCAAGCAGCTTTTTTACGATATTGGCGGGCATTTCTTCCAAAAGGTCCGTGGCATCGTCCGCCATCAGATTGTTGATAATGTTGGCCGCCTCTTTTTCGGAGAGGGAAGTGATAATCATCTGCTGGTTGTCCACCTCCAAATAGGAAAAAATATCCGCAGCCAAATCCTTGGGAAGAATGCGGAATACCTTTAACATCTCCTCCTCTTCCAATTCTTCCATCAGTCCCGCAATATCCGCATCATTCAGCTCAGCCAGATATTGACGCAGCTTTGTATACTGTTTTGTTCTAAGAAGTTCCAAAAGCTCCTCAAAATCTTTTACTTTTTCCATATTAATCCTCTCTTCCTGTATCTATAAAGTACAGCTTCTTAAGTTCTTCCACTTTTGCCCTTCCCATGGTGGCGTCCAATAGTTCCCTGTACATTCTCTCCTTTAACTGTATAGGAATGCGGATTTTTAGCAGGACCGCTTCCCCGTACTCACTCTCAAAGGGCTCTATTCTCTGCCTCTCCAAAAGATACAGAATCTTCCCCACTCCATTATAATCCGTCTCTATCTTCAATTCACTTCCATATCTCATCATTCCCATTTCACAGGCGTTTAAGCCTGCCTTGACCGCCTGGGTATATGCTCTCGCAAGCCCTCCAGTTCCCAGAAGCGTGCCCCCAAAATACCTTGTGACCACTACCGCTATGTTGCGTATGCCCTCCGAAAGAAGCGCCTCCAACATGGGTCTTCCGGCAGTCCCGCTTGGTTCTCCGTCATCGCTGCATCGGGTTATCTCGCCCTTTGCGCCAATCACAAAAGCCGAACAGTTATGTGAAGCATCCCAATATTTCTTTTTCATCTCCTCCACAAAAGCTGCTGCTTCCTCTTCCGTCTCGCATTTTCGCACCGTGGCAATAAATCTGGATTTTTTCTCCACGATTTCCCCCTGCCCTCCGGACAGCAGCACCTTGTATTCTTCCGCCTGATTATCCATTCCGAATTCCTTTTCCTACCGTTTCACACTAACCTCTTATCAAAGTGTAGCATAATCTTGCCAAAATGTGAAACAATTATTAAATAAAGAAAGAAAAACTTTCCATACATAGCAATATTTGGTATAATGTCATATATATATGCAAACAGAAAGGCGAACCACATGAATTACAGCAAAAAAGGAGTTTATGCCAAACAAAAGGCATTAAATTCAAAGTCTTCCAAATTTGTTAAAAAAATAATGCTTACCTTTTTTAAGGTAATTCTGGTAGCAATTATCAGCGTAGGAATCTGCGGCGTTGCTGCCGGAATCGGAGCTTTCAAGGGCATTCTTGCCTGCACCCCCACTATCCGTTTAAGCGATGTAGTGGCTTCCGGACAAGCAACCATCGTTTACGACTGCGAGGGCAACGAGCTGGATCAATATGTCAGCACCAACTCCAACCGTATTGAAGTCACCTTGGATCAGATTCCCAAGAACTTGCAACATGCCTTTGTGGCTCTTGAGGACGCTCGTTTTTATGATCACAACGGCATTGACGTAAAGGCAATTGTCCGCGCCGGCTACGTATTCATCATGTCGGGAGGAAAGCGCAAGGAAGGCGCCAGCACCATCACCCAGCAGCTTTTGAAAAACACTATCTTCACCGATTGGACTTCTGAAGGCGATAATGATATTAAAAAAGTTAAGCGTAAAATTCAGGAACAGTATCTTGCCCTTGAAATTACCAAAAACTTTACAAAGGATGAGGTTTTGCTGCGTTATCTGAATGCCATCAATTTAGGCCAGAACACCTTGGGCGTGGAAGCCGCATCACAGCGCTATTTCGGCAAATCCTGCAGCGAATTGGACCTGTCGGAATGCGCCGTGATTGCCAGCATTACCCAGAATCCTTCCAGATATAATCCGCTTCGCCATCCGGAAAACAATAAGGAGCGCCGGCAAAAATGTCTGAATGATATGCGGGATCAGGGATTTATCACAGAGGCAGAATATAAGGAGGCAATGGCGGATACAGAGGCTGTTTATGAGCGCATTGGTCTTTATGACACCCACCTTCAGGAAAATAATACCACCTCCGGCTCCTACTTCTCCGATGCGGTATATGAACAGGTGTTAGCAGACTTAAAAGCCGCCGGATATAACGACACCATAGCGGAAAACCTGCTGACCTCAGGAGGATTGCGCATTGAGTCCACCATGGATCCCACCATTCAGAAAATTGTGGATGAGGAGTTTGCCAATCCGGACAACTATAACCCCATTACCAGATGGTATCTGACTTATGCCCTGACCATCAAGGACGGTAATGGCGATAAGCACAATTACAGCAAGGAAAATATGATGAAGTGGTTTCAGAGTCATGTGGACAAGAATTTTAACCTGATTTTTTCTTCACCGGATGATGCAAATGAGGCGATTGTCACTTATCGAACCCAAATGCTTGCAGACCTGGGGGTAGCTGATGACAGTGAAAATTATGACGAAAACTTCACTCTGACGGCGCAGCCCCAGACCGCCATGGTGATTGAAGATCAATCAACCGGCTATGTAGTAGCAATGATAGGCGGCAGAGGCACAAAAGAGGGACGGCGTACCTTCAACAGAGCGATGATGTCAACCCGTTCTCCCGGTTCCACCTTCAAAGTATTGGCATCCTTTGCCCCCGCCCTTGACAGTGCAGGCAAAACCCTTGCCACCGTTTATAATGATGCGCCTTTTTGCTATGAGGACGGTACTCCTGTAAACAATTGGTACGACACCGGCTATAAAGGCATCTGCTCCATCCGCTATGCCATAGAACAGTCCTTAAATATTATTGCAGTTAAGAACCTGACCGTTATCACCCCGCAGCTTGGCTATGACTATCTGGAGAACTTCGGATTCACTTCCATCACAGACGGTACCATGATTAACGGCAGATTCTTCACAGATGTGGGACAACCTACCGCTTTGGGAGGACTGACCTACGGAGCTTCCCCCTATGAATTAAATGCCGCTTATGCAGCCATTGCCAATCAGGGCATCTACATGAAGCCAAAGCTGTACACCAGAGTCCTTGATTCTGACGGCAATGTAATTTTGGACAACACGTCTCCCGATTCCCACCGGGTTATCAAGGAGACCACCGCTTTCCTGCTTACCGATGCCATGGTGGATGTAGTGACCATAGGCAACGGAACCATGACCCGTTTTGACGAAAACATGGCAATCGCAGGCAAAACCGGCACCTCCACCGAGAGCAGGGATGTCTGGTTTGCAGGTTATACTCCTTATTATACGGGAACCACATGGACAGGCTATGACAACAATATTGGTATGAACGATAAAAAACCTAACAAAGAAACGGACTGCTCCAAAAAGTTGTGGGCAGCCGTCATGAAGCGGGTGCACGAAAATCTGCCCAAGGCTCAGTTCCCTACACCTCAGGATATCGTGCAGATTGAAATCTGTTCTAAATCCGGAAAACTGCCTGTTCCCGGTCTTTGTGACGAAACCATACGCACAGAGTACTTTGAACTAGGTACGGAGCCTACGGAAAACTGCACCATTCACTACCGGGGTTATCTCTGCGCCTATGACCATCTGCCTGCGAGCCTTGACTGCCCTTTCAAATATGAGGGTGAGGGAAGCTTCCCTCTGGCGGAGGAAGAGGCCTTAATCAGCGGCTCTACCGTGATTATGGAAAATGAGGATGGTACACAGACCATCCTGTCCACTCCTGTTACCCGCACTTACTGCCACCATGATGCTTCTTTCTTTGCAGACCCCAATTATGAGGCGGTCCTCAATCAGGAGCAATGGACAATGAACGGCGGTTCGGATGATGATTGATAACTGCGGTTTATAAACCTTTAATTTCCTTGATTTTTTCCTGTAATTTATCTATGCCGTTCCTAGCATTTTCAATGGAACGGCATTGCTTTTGGAAATCGGCATCCGGCGTATTACCGTACTGCTCATAATAAAGTTTCCCAATCTCCATATAGTTCTTTTTGATGACATCCTCGCAAGTAGAAATGCGGCTCTTTAAATTCGCAATCTCAGCCATATCCTTTGCCTTATCTACCGCTTCCTGTCCTTTTGTAGTTATGACATCTCCTATTTTTTCCAAAAAATCCATGAGTTCTGCTCCTTTCTAGCATGCTGTTAATAATACTATAAGTATACTGTTTTCTTTTCAAGGCCGCAAGTATTCATTGCATATTTGCAAAGAGTTATGCTATAATAAAGTTAGGATTATTTTTAAACAGAGGTGATTTCATGCAATCGTTATATACAACCGTAAAGGTAAACAATGAAATAGAATTATGCGAGGTCAATGACCCGGAATGTAAACAAATCATTGAACGGGAACTTCTCAAAAAGCGGATTTCCTATTATATCCGCTGGCAAAAAGCTTCCTTTTTTAACCGTTCCAAGGAATCCTGCATCATCTGCATCAATGACAATTTCAGAGATGAAGCGGAAAGCATTGTACGCAATATCTGCGATGAATCCGGTTATGCTGTGAAGTTTCTGTTAAAGAAGTCCCCGAATAATTATCTGTAATTTTTTATGTCTTACTTGTCCCGTATACTACATATCGCAGGCAATGCCTGCGATATTGCTTACTCTTTATTATTTTCGATGCACTGTATAATCTTCTCCTGTACCGGAAGAATATCCTTCAGAATCGCCCTTGCCTTCTCTGGATTACCTGCCCGCAGCTCGTTTACAATCTCGGTATACGCTTCATAGATGGGAGTAATGGACAAATTTCCCGCAGTTCCTTTAATGGCATGGGTTTTCTCTATGGCATCAGTACAGTCCGTCGCATCAAAATCCGGATCCACAGAATGCTCTCTAATGGCTTTCACAAAAGAACCTAAAAGTCTCTTATAAAGAGCCTCGTTCCCCATGATGCGCTTCAGCCCTTCATCGACATTCACACCCAAACCTCGCAATTCATCAAATAAGCTCATTGAAAATCCCTCTTTTCTCTAAAATTTTGCTGCAAATCCCGGGCAGATGTTTCTTTCGGCACTTGACTCTGCCCTTTTCGGATATTATAGCATAAAATATTTGTGTCCGCAATTAGAAAACACAAAAAGCCGCCGCATTGTAATTATTTCAAACAATGCGGCGGCTTCTTAAGCTAAATGTTTACTTATCAGTCTGTTGGAACATCAATATTTGCCAAAATCATCTCCAAGAGAAATCACCTGCTCGTTAGCGCTTACCTGAGAAGAGAATGAGGGTGAACCACCTCTATAAGCAGCAGCTCCGCCTACACTGCCGGAACCCAGATTGTAGATGGCAAGCATCTCTCTCATTCTGGATGCCTGATTGGACAGTTCTTCGCTGGCTGCCGCACACTCCTCGCTGGTAGCGGAGTTGGTCTGCACCACCTGAGATACCTGTGTAATTGCCTGCTCAATCTGTGCAACTGCAGTTGCCTGATAATTGGAAGATTCTGCGATACCGTTGATGATAACTTCACTCTCCTGTACCACCTTGTTAATCTCTTCCATTGCCTTTGCAGTATTCTCTGCAATTCTGGAACCGGAGTTCACATTTTCAATGGAGCCTTCAATCAGCTCAGCGGTCTCAGCGGATGCTGCCGCACTCTTTGCAGCAAGGCTTCTTACTTCCTCAGCAACCACTGCAAATCCTTTTCCTGCCTCGCCTGCTCTTGCAGCCTCAACTGCTGCATTCAGTGCAAGGATATTGGTCTGGAATGCAATATCATCAATAGTCTTGATAATCTTGGAAATACTCTCGGAAGACTTATTGATATCCTGCATTGCAACCATCATATCCTGCATCTGCTTATTACCCTGTTTTACATCATCAATTGCCTTTGCAACCAACTTTGCAGCATCATTTGCCTGCTCAGCATTCTGTTTTGTCTTCTCTGCAATCTCATCAATGGAAGCAGTAATCTGCTCGATTGCACTTGCCTGCTCTGTGGAACCCTGTGCCAATGCCTGGCTGGCGCTTGCCACCTGGGAAGAACTTACAGTAACCTGAGAACCTGCCTCGCTGATATTGGACAGTGTGCGCAGATTATCATCCACCAATTTCTTCAAGGAATTACCCAGCAAATCTTCTGGAGACTTCGGCGTAACATTAATGGTCAGGTTGCCGTTTGACACTTCCTCTGCAATTCTTGCCTGATACTTGATGTTCTCAATCACTTCAGTATACTTATCTACCAATTCGCCAAACTCATCTTCGTTATATTTCACTAGTTTAATATTCACACGCCCCATGGCAATATCGGTGGCTGCCTTGGACAACTGTGTAACAGACTTGTTGATAATCTTTATCAGAGATATTGCAATGAGAAGAGAAACTACAACGGAAAATACAATCATTGCAAAGCTGACAATATTTGATATATCGGCAGTCCTGTTTATCAACTCCATATCGTCTGTCTTGACTGCAGTAAGAGCATCCGTAAGTACTTTTGCCTTCGTTTCATCTGCACCGATTTCTTTCAATGTGTTCTGAACTGTGATAAACTCCTCCTCCTGCATTTCCACAATGGAATTTGTAATTCTGCGCACGGAAGACATCCCTACCACCACATTGATAATGGTGAGTATAATGGGGATTGCAAACCCAATAATCATTTTTGTTTTCATCTTCATGTTTTTCATTGTTTCCTACCTCTCATTCCTCTTCAATATTCATTTCGCTTGCTTGTTCCACAACTGATAAGTCTTCGTCATTCAGCAATTTGTCGGGATCCAACAGCAATTTTACTGCATCGCCTACCTTGCCAATGCCATATACATATTTGTTTTGTATCTTATCAACGCGTCCGAATGTAGGCGGCGGCAGTATGTTCTCTTCCCTGATTTCAACTACTTCTGCAATCTGCTCTACAATCAGTCCAACCATCATAGACTTCACGCTGATGACAATGATGCAGGTTCTGTCGTTATACTCAAAAGGGGGCTGTTTAAATCTCAGGCGAACATCAACCACGGGAATGACTTTACCTCTTAAGTTGATAAGACCTTTGATATAATCCTCCGTTTCCGGGATTGCCGTAATCGTCTGGAGTTGAATAATCTCATTTACATATTGGATTTCCAGCCCGAAGAATTCTTTACCGGATTTGAAGGTCATATACTTACCTTTTTGCGTATCTCGCTCATATGGATCGACATAATCTTCCATCTGTTTCCTCAGTTCGATTTCTTCATCCATGTGATATACCGTTCCTTTCTATAATATTTTATTCTATCAATCCGGCAGCATCCAATATCAGGGCAATGCTTCCGTCTCCAAGCTGCGTACAGCCTGACAGACCTTTAACCTTCTTGATATAAGAGGGAATCGGCTTCACAACGATTTCCTGTTCCCCAATCAGCCTATCAACTAAAAGACAGACTTTTTTATCCTCTACCTCAAGAATTAACATTACGCCATTCTCTACGGAATCCTGATAGTTCTCCAGACCGTACCACTTGCCTAACTTGAGTACCGGGAAACAGTCGCCGCGTATCATGACATATTCATCTCCATTCGGCTCCTGAATCATCATGTCTTCCCTCACACGGACAAATTCCTTAATTGCACCGGTTTCCATGACAAAGGAAGAATTTCCGATTTCCATCACGATACCATCTATAATGGCAAGCGTCAGAGGAATCTTAAGGCTCATAGTACTGCCGAAGCCCGGCGTACTTTCGATTTCCAAAGCGCCTCCGATTGCTTGGATATTTTGAACTACCACATCCATTCCAACGCCTCTTCCGGAGTACTCTGTAACCTGTTCATTTGTAGAGAATCCCGGCAGGGTAATAAACTGATAAATCTCTTTATCACTATATGCGCTGTCTGGCTTATTTTCATCCAAAAGCCCCTGTTTTCTGGCTTTGGCAAGTATTTTATCCTTGTCAAGTCCTGAACCATCATCTTCCACACAAATCCAAACCTTGCCTGCCTCGGTTCTTGCCGACAGGGTGACTTTCCCTTTCTCCGGCTTGCCTTTTTCTTTGCGTTCCTCTTTGGACTCAATTCCATGGTCCACAGAATTTCTAACAATATGCATCAGCGGGTCGGAAATATGCTCGATAATGTTCTTATCCACCTCTGTATTTTCGCCTACCATTGCAAACTCAATGTCTTTTCCAAGCTTTCTGGATACGTCAAAGACAATGCGGTTCATCTTCTGGAAGGTATTTGCCAGAGGCACCATTCTCATGGACATAATTACATTCTGCAAGTCCGTGGAAATCTTGGACAGCTGTGCTGCTGCTTTATTGAAGTTATCCAAGTTAAGCCCCGGCACTCTCAAGTCTGAGTTCTGCAACACCACTGACTCCTGAATAACCAATTCTCCAATCAGCTCCATTAACTGATCCATCTTGCTGATATTGACGCTGATAAAGGATGCTTTCTCCATCTTGGGCTTATCCTTTGCCAGCTTTTTCTTCTTACCAGGCTCCTTGGATTGGATAACGAAGTCACCGGGAGCAATGGCATCCTTTGCAGGCTTCTTCTCCTCTGCTTCCTTAGCCTCCGTCTCTTTTGCCGCTTCAGCCTCATTAACTCTTGCTTCAATATCTTCTACACTAGAATCCAAATCAATTGCCGGTGCAATGGGATGGTCATCACCAAAGTCAAATCCCTGAAGGAATTCTTCGGGCTTGCATTCATAGATATCCACTTTCTCAATGTCATATCCTTCGCCTATGAATTCCCTGATTTCTGCTTGCGTGCACTGCGCCTGAAGGAGTATTTTAAATCCGTCCTTCAAAATGGTCTCTGCACTTGACTCATCCGAAATGATGTCCTCCGGCGAATACAGAATATCTTCTGCAATCTCCTTTAACGCATACACCGTTTTGTATGCATGGACATTTGCCATTTCCGTTTCCTGAAAAAAGGTGATATAAATCTTGTAAAAACGGCTGTCTTTTGTGGCCATCGGCGCTATATAGAACTGTTTCGGCTCCTCATGCACATTCTCAGGAATAGGGTCAGCCCCTTCCCCAGCGGCGCCATCCTTGATTTTCTTCAAGAATTTGTCAAGGTTTGCCACAATTTTGCCTGATTTGCCATCCACCGGATCGCCATTGCGAATCTTTTCCATCTCATTGGAAATGAAATCCTCCACTTCCAACACATGTTCCACTAGTTCCAGATGTGGTACATTTTCAGGATGGGATTCTCTCAGAAAATAGAAGATATCTTCAAGCTTATGTGCCACAGCCGTTATTTCATCAAACATCATGATACCGGAAGAACCCTTGATGGTATGCATGGTTCTGAAGATTTCATTTATGCTGTCTTCATCAAAGCAGTCTGCATCTTTTTGCTCGAGAACCGTTTCCTGAAGTTGCTCTAAAAGCTGTCCATTCTCAAACAGATACATATCAAGCATATCTTCTGTATTAAATCCTTCAGCCATATCCTTCTCCTTCCCTGTATATTTATATATCTAAGTAATTGTACATAAATATGGTTTTATTATACCATATTCCTATTTTAAATCAAGTTGAGTTTTTTCAAGGCCTGCTCAAACCTGTCCTGATCAATGGGTTTTCCAGAGTAAATGGTGCAGCCCAGCTCAAATGCCATCTTTACATTCCTCTCCTCATTCAGAGCAGTGGTCATAATCACCTTCACTGCCTCATCCTCAGGAATATTGCGCTGTTTTTCCAGATTGCGAATACCCATCAGAGCCTGATAGCCGTCCATGACAGGCATCATGATATCGAGACATATCAAATCATACGGCTCATCATCTTCCAAAGCCATGTTAAATGCATCCACTGCTTCCATTCCGTCCACAGTAACATCGCATTCTCCATACTTTGACAGGAAACCCATCATAAATTTCCTTGTTGCAAAATCGTCTTCTGCCAATAGAATCTTCATATCTCTTCTCCTTTACTTTTAATTTCATTACATATTATTTAATAAAGCATATGTTCTTTTGGCGACATCAGACAATTTCTCCTGATATTCCACCGCCCCCAGATCATAAGCAACCTTGGGCATTCCATAAACCACGCAGGTCGACTCATCCTGTCCTATGGTTCTTGCACCTGCTCTTCTCATATTTAAGAGACCTTTTGCACCGTCACCGCCCATGCCGGTGAGAATAATTCCCAGAGCATCCTTGCCTGCAACCTTTGCCACCGAATCAAAAAGCACATCCACAGAGGGACAATGTCCGTTTACTCTGGGCCCCGGCTTAACCTCCACCTGATAGGAATCTCCTACCTTTACCAAACGCATCTGTCTGTCGCCTCCCGGCGCAAGAAGCATATGTCCCGGCATCACTCTGTCCCCGGTCTCCGCCTCTTTCACCTGAATCCGGCATTGGTCATTGAGCCTCTTGGCATACATGGCTGTAAATCCCGGAGGCATATGCTGTACGCACACAATGCCCGGAATATCCGTAGCATAATCCTTAACCACGGAAAAAATCGCTTCTGTGCCTCCCGTGGAAGCTCCGATTGCAACAATCAAGTTGTTTCTCTTATTGGAAAGATGCTGCTGATTGCCCTGCTGCATCATAACCGTCTTTTTGATATTGCTGATTTTAGCCGTGGATGCAATCTTAATCTTTACCAAAAGCTCATTTTTTATAAAATCCTCTAATTGGGCGCGGTTTGAGACTGTGGGCTTTGCCACAAAATCTACGGCTCCCGCGTTCATCGCATCAAACACCTTATCACTCAGGGAACTGATAACCACCACAGGCAGCGGATATTGAGGAATCAGTTTTCGCAAAAAATCGATTCCGTTCATTCTGGGAAGCTCCACATCCAGAGTCATAACATCCGGATGATGCGCCAGAATCAAATCTCTTGCCTCAAAGGGATCTTTTGCAGTTGCCACTACTTTTATTGCAGGATCCTTGCCCAAATTTTGAACTAACAGTTCTCTGAAAACTATAGAATCTTCTACCACCAAAACTTTAATTGGCTCCATGCACTCTCTCCCCCTTTCTATTTTCTGAAAATGGACGGCTGGATAATCTGAAACGGCGTACTGCTCCTGTCAAGAGTTTCCGTTGTGCCGATAAAAAGATATCCACCCGGCTCCAGGGCATCATACACCCTCTGAACCAAAGCTTTTTTCGTAGGTTCATCAAAATATATCATGACATTCCGCAAAAACACCGTATGCAGCTTCTTTTTAAACGGCAGCGGATCCATCAGGTTAAACTGCCTGAAAATCACCTCGCGCTTTAACTCGTCCGTCACAATATATTGGTTAGTTCCCGGCGCATGCCTGAAAAAGTGCCTTTTCCATTGGTCGGGAAGTTTATCTAACTGTTCTTCATTATAAACCCCAGCCACTGCCTTTTGCAATACTTTCGTAGAGATATCCGTTGCCAAAATTTTGGTATCCCATTGATCGCGCTCCAACCCGAAGAAATCCGACAAAACCATGGCTATCATATAGGGCTCTTCCCCGGAGGAAGCCGCACCACACCAGATGCGTAAATCCTTTGTCCGGCTCTCCTTGGTCTTAAGCCATGGCAGCACTACTTTTCTGAAATAATCAAAATGCTCAAATTCCCTCATAAAATAAGTATGATTCGTAGTCAGGAAATTCACCAACATTTTTTCCTGATTACCGGTTGCATCGTTCTCCACGGCATTCATAAATTCGTTAAAACTTCCCCAGCCGCCCTTTTTGATGTAATTTTCCAGCCTTCCGTTGATAATAATCTTCTTCTGGCTCAAATCAATACCGTAACGCTGTTTCATGTAAGTGGAAATTCTTAAAAACTCCTCATCCGAAAGCACCTTTTTATTCCTCCTGCATTATTTCTAAAATAATATTGTTTCAGCAAAGCTGACGGGCAATTTTCCGGCAGATTTCATAAATCTTCGGATTGTATTTCGTGCCCGCTTCCCTGCCTAAAACTTCCAAAGCCTCTTCCCTGCTGCACTGATTCTTTTCCGTCAGTCCGCAATACCGATCCATCAGAGCCACAATCTGCGCCGCAATGGGAATCTGTTCCTCCTTAAGCCCCTCCGGATACCCGCTTCCGTCAAAATTCTCATGATGGTAATACGCAATATCCTTGGAAGTACTGATAAAGTCATTATAATCATTATTAACGTGAAGATCGTTCAACAGCTTTGCGCCTATTCTAGTATGGTTCCTTACAATCTGCTCTTCCTCTTCTGTCAGTCCCTCTTTCTTTCGTAAAAGTTCCATGGGGATGCCAAGATTGCCGATATCACACAAAGGCGCAGACAGTTCTATTGTGTCAATATAAGTATCCGAGATTTCTCCCTCAAACAGGGGGGAAAGCTGCATTCCCTGCGCCAGAATCCTGCAATTTTTCCTTAAACGCTCCACGCGCTCCTTCTCATAATTGGCATTTTGCGCAGCAATATTTGCCAGAGCGTATAAAATATTTTTCTTTTCCTGCTCCATCTGCTTTAACTGCTCCGTAACCGAAACCTGAAGCCTTCTGTTCATTTCCTTGAGCTCGCGGTTTGCCACATGAAGACGCAGATGAACGCCCACCCGTACCTGCACTTCCGCAGGAATGAAGGGTTTCGTAATATAATCCGCTCCCCCAATGGAGAATCCCTCCACAATATTTTCCGCTTCGTCAAAAGCGGAGATGAAGATAACCGGAATATTTCTGGTTTCTTCCTTTCCTTTTAATGTCCGGCACAGTTCATAGCCGTTCATTCCCGGCATGGAAATATCTGTCAGAATCAGATGAGGCTTGTATTTTCTGGCAAACTCCAGCGCCTGCTGTCCGTTCTCCGCCAGAATGGGTTCACAGCCCATTTCCTGAATAATTGCTTCCAAAACCAATCTGTTGGTTTCCACATCATCTGCAATCAGTATTTTGCTCCCTGCAATGGTTTCACTCCCATAAATCATATGTTACTCCATTTCTGCGATGTCATTTCTCATTATCTGTCTTCATCTGGGGCTGTGACAAGATGATTTAGTGCTTCATACTCCGCAAGTGCTTTATCATAATTTTCTTTCTGGATTGCCATTTTCAGCCTGAGTACCTCTCTGCTCACCTCCTGAGGGGCGCCCTCCATCAGCTGCCTAATCGTCTCCATAAACATTTCTGCCTTTTCCCAATTCTCCATTTCCACACAGAGAATCAGCTTGGACAGATTCCGTTTTAATGTATCAAGGTTTTCGGGAGTTCCGTACTTGCGGACGTCTTCCAAATCTCCCTCCTCATCCTCGGAAGAAGCCATCTCAAAAGTGGTGGTCACCAGCTCCGGCCCCGGAGGCGCTCCTTCGTCCCCCTCACAGACTCCCAGCCAGAGGGAAAAGGTAAAGGTACTTCCCTTATTTTTCTCGCTCTCCAGCTCAATTCTGCCTCCCATAAGCTCCACCAGCTGTTTGGTAATATTCAGTCCCAGACCGGTGCCGCCATATTTACGGGAAATAGAGGCATCCACCTGAGAAAAACTCTGAAACAACTTATCTCTGTCCTCATCGCCGATACCGATTCCCGTGTCTTTCACAATAAAGAACAGTTCCACCTTACCGTTGGCCTGCGCCGTCTTAAGTACTTCCACTGTGATTTTACCCACTGAGGTAAATTTCTGGGCATTGGACAAAAGGTTGTTGAGAATCTGCACAATCCGCAGTTCATCCCCCACCATATACTCCGGTATCTGGGGCGACACTGTCATAAAAAATCCCAATCCCTTTTCGGTAATCTTATTGATATGCTGCGCCTTCACATAATTTAACATATCTCTGAAATGAAATTTTCGAGGCTCCAGCGTAAATTTTCCGGCTTCCAATTTTGAGAAATCCAGAATATTGTTGATAATCTTATTCATGTCACCACAGCAACGCTCTATCAACTGCAGGGATTTGATGGTCTTTTCATCGGTTACCGCATCCATCAGTTCCCTGACGTTGCCAAGCACGCCGTTTACGGGAGTCCGCAGTTCGTGGGTCACATTCGCCACAAATTCCGACTTCACTTTCATTGCCTGCTTCGCTTCCTGCCGTACCTGCTCTACCTCACGGCTCAGAAACTCTTTTTCCAGAATATCGTTTGCCATACAAATGTATGTCTCTGGGCTGCTCTCACTTTTTACAATTCTTGCTTCCACCGGAAAACAGGTAAGATTTTTACGATATGCCACAAGATGATTCTGCTCATGTCCAAAGGAATAATCCGTTTCAAAGCCATCTTTTGTTTCCTTAAAAGTATTGGGAAACACAGCGCTTACATGCTTCCCACACAATTCCTTATCATATTGCAGTTTTTCTCTGGCAGATGCATTAGCATAAGAGATTTTTCCTGTCCCGTCAAACAAAAAAATCATTTCCAAGGCGTCTTCCATGGAAAATATACTCGTTACGCTCTGTTCCACAATCTTCTCTTCCTCCTCAAGACGGCAAAAGCTGCCACATTATGAATGCCGGATTCCACGCATATTATTTTGCAGACAGCCATTGCCGCAGAACAAAATATTGTGCTTGGAATGACCGAAATACCATAACACGACAGCCCTATGCTCTGTTTCCATTACAAAATTATGTAAAGCTAAACATCTTGATTACTTCTACAATATTAAAGAAATCTGCCTTTCCAAACTCAAAACATTCAAGTATCTCCGGAGAAAACTGACCGCACTCCCCGTTCATAATCATATCAAAGGCCGTATGATTGGCATATGGACTCTTATAAACCCTGGGACTTACCAATGCGTCATATACATCCGCAATAGCAACTACCTGTGCGCTAAGGGGAATCTGATCTCCCGCCAGATGATCCGGATATCCGTTTCCGTCCCACCTCTCATGATGATGACGGCAGATATCATAGGCATAGCGATAAAAGCTGCTATCCTTGTTTCTATAGGTTTTATCCAATATCTCGCACCCTATGGTGGTGTGTGTCTTAATCACTTCAAATTCATCCGGTGTCAAACGTCCCGGTTTTAACAAAATGGCATCGGGAATTCCGATTTTTCCTATGTCATGCAGTGCGGACGCCCTTGCGATCTGGTCTATCTGCTCCGCCGTCAGCCCGTACTTGGGATAAAGCGTCATTAAATTTTTCAGCATGAGCCTCGTAAAATACTTGATACGTCTGGTATGTTCTCCCGTCTCGGCGCTTCTGGCTTCCACCACGGAGCTTAAGGTCTCAACCATGAATTCGTTGTTCTCACGAATCTCCTTCACCTGAGCCTTGATTTTCTCCTCCTGCTCCTTTAAGCGCACCTCCATATTATGTTTATTCTGGTACAGTTCAATAATATTCTTGCTTCTTCTCTTGACAATGTGGGGATAGAAAGGCTTGTGCATTACATCGGCAATACCGTATGCATACGCCTGATCCTCACTGTCCAAAGCGGATTCGCTGGTAATCAGTATGACGGGAATCTTCTCTATCAAATCATTCTCCTTCATATACTCCAGCACCTTGAAACCGTCCATGACAGGCATAACCACATCCAGCAAAATCAGCACAAGATTCTTACTGTTCTTAATCTTTTCAATGGCTTCCTGTCCGTCCGAGGCCTCCATCAACTCATAGATATCCTGCTCATGGCGGAACATCTCGCTGAGCACCGCTCTGTTTACTACTTCATCATCCACAATCAATATCTGCTGTTTATCCATACCAACTCTCCCTAAATGTCACTTTAGTAACAATTTTTCTATCAATAAGATACCACTATTTACGCATTATTGTCAATAATATCTGCACAAAAAATATTTTCCTCAATATACCTTTCCATAATAGCTGCCGACATCCCTATTAACTGCATACAGGGGCGCTTTTTGTAATACTCCTCCGTCCTCTTTTCCGGGACAAAACTCTCCTCCTTTTTGTCAAGTCCCAAAAGTTCCCTGCACACAATGGAACCGTTAAGAGCCTGAAACTCATGGGCAAGCTTCTGGATTCGCTCATAATGTCTGGTTTTGCCCTCAAAATCCTTTGGCGAGTCATAGCCGTACAAAAGTCCTGCCACAAGAAACATACCAGAAACCGAACCGCAGACCTCCCTGAGCCTTCCCATGCCTCCCCCGAAGGAGGAGCTGAGCTTCAGGATTGTCTGAACATCCACATCGTACAAATCTTTAAAGGCAAGCACCACCGCCTGAGAACAATTATAGCCTTCCCTGAAAAGCTCCATGGCCTTTATGGCGCGGGGGCTTGCCAGCAAAACTTCCATTTCCTTGGCTTTTTCTTCGTTTGGATTGTCATTTTGGTACATTGATTGCCCCTTTCGTTTTTTATGGTTACAGCAAGTTTCGGGCAGAACCCTCAAAATCTCTGATTTTGAGGGTTCGCTTCGCTCGTCAAATCCCGAAAGAAGCATCTTCTCAAGCAAGCTTGGTAGATGCTTCTTCCGGCACTTGACTCTGCCCTTTGCGGATATTATACCATAAACGCTTCCTAAAAGTCTACTTGCAAAGTCTGGTATAAAGGTGCATCATTTATCTGCCTTTGTAAGTATCAGACAGTTCCTTCCTTCCACAAACTTGTACTCCACTATATCCATACGCTTTTTGACCAGATAGATGCCAAGGCCGCCTTCCCTGCGTTCTTCCATAAGCAGTGTCACATCAGGGTCGGGGCGTCTCAAGGGATTATAGGGAATGCCGTCATCCTCAAAATACAGCACCGCTTCCTTCTGCTCCGTCACCTTACATCCTATGGTCACTTCCTCTGCATTGCTGTAATAGCAGATGTTAGAATATATTTCATCCACGGCCATTCTTATCTTGCTGATAGTCCTTTGTGAAATTCCATTTTGCTTGAGCTGTTCCTCTATCCACTCATTGATTGCTCCCATCTGTGTCATGCTGGGAACGCCTGTTTTCGTTTCATATCCATCTCCGTTATAGCGGACAATCAGCATGGTGACATCATCAAACTGTTCGGCTGTTCCCTGAAAGTCCTTGATATTTTTCCAGACCTCCCCGGCCAGCTGTTCCGGTTCCAAACCGGCATTTTTGCTTAGAAGCTGTTTTAATCGGTTTTCTCCATAAAGTTTTCCCTCTTCATTATTTGCTTCCACAACGCCGTCCGTGTATAAAAAGATGGCGTCCCCCGGTCTGAGCCGCACTTTGCTCTGGGTATATTCTACGTTTTCCATTCCCGCAAGGACAAAGCCATTATGGGATTTGAGGTAATCATAACTATCCTTTTTTTGTTTTAACAAAGGCGGATTATGCCCTGCATTTACATAAGTTAAAATCCCTGTGGATAAATCCAGAATCCCTGCCCATGCCGTGACAAACATATCATTCTGGTTGTTGGCACAGAGACTGTCATTGACTTCCCTGATTTGGTCAGCCAGAGACTCTGCATCCGTAATATGGCTTCTAAGGAGCGTCTTGGCCACCACCATAAACAGGGATGCGGGAACGCCCTTACCTGATACATCGGCAATCAGAAAAGCCAGATGGTTTTCGTCCGTCAAAAAGAAATCATAAAAATCTCCTCCCACTTCTTTCGCCGGAGTCATCCCTGCATGAACGGAAAACTCAATTCTGTCAGTCAATATTTTCCCGGAATCCGGCAGCATATCCGCCTGTATCCGGGCTGCCAGCCCCAGCTCCGTCTGTATTCTCTCCTTTTCTGCAGTGGCGGCGGCAAGGTTTCGGATATAGTCCTTAAGCTGAGCCGTCATGCCATTGAATGCATTTCCCAGAGTTTCTACCTCATCCCCTGTGGCTATTTGTATCTGATGGTCCAAATTTCCCCCTTTGAAAGCGGCAACCTCCGTTGTCAGCCTGTGGATTGGGGCAGTCAGCCTTCCGGCAAACAAAACGCTGATAAGACTGATAACGCCCACGGAAAGAACTAGAATGCCCAGATAGATAATCTGTGTACTTCTGATGGCCTCCTCCTGTTTCCCTGCTACTCTTTCTGTCAGTGCAAGTATCTCCTGCTGGCTTTGTTTTGCGGGGGCTATCACCTCCTCCACATCCATAACCGTGACAAAGCTCCAATGCAATCCTTTTAACGGAGCATAAGCAAGATAAACTTCTTTTCCGTCCACGGACAGCTTGCAGAGTCCGCTGTCTCCAGATACCATAGCTTCTGCGGCTTCTGCAAGTTCTGTGTTTTTGCTGTCCCGCAAATCGGTGTTTGTCTCGGCATTTGCCGCAGTTTCCCCACTGTCTGCTCCGGAGACCATTACCTGTCCCTTTTCGTTTACCAAAAAAGCATAACCCTTTTCTCCTATGGTAGTATTTAATACCGCTTCATTCACGGTGTCCAGATAGGAACCCACGCCTGCCACCGCCACAATTTCCCCATTATGATAAATGGGCTGGGCACAGACAATACAGTTGCTTCCCGAATGAATGTCGGCAATCACATCGGAATATACCACAGCTCCCCGCTCTGCCAGAAGTGCACGCTGGTACCATTGTCTGGAAGCGGCCTCATAAAAATCCGGATGTTCTGTTCCTCCTGCATATTTGCTGAATGCAATATAATCCGCCTGAATCATCCATCCGCTCTGTGTTGCCACATAAGTGGAAGAAACCATGTCATTATGGTCATTATATTGCACCAGCATATCCTGCAGATTTCCTAACTTATATAGCTCCCCCCAATTCTCCGGCGCAGGCTCCTTCAGCCTTTCCGACCACATAAGCTGTGCTGCAAGCGTCGTGCTTTCCGCCTGCGGCAAGGCAACTTCCCTGTCCGGATAATTCTCCGGATGCTCATAAATTTCTTCGGCTGCCGTTGCTATTCCATGCAGATATGCCGCCACCTCATTAAATTTCTGCTCTATGTATGCAGCTTTTTCCACTGCCAAAGCCTGCAGATGTTCACCTGCCATATGCTCCAATGCATCCTCCGCATCCTCCGCAGCCGTCTTTCCCAAGCTGCTGTTTGACTCTTCAGAAACATTTCTCATGGAATACAGGCTCCACATGCTGACCACTCCGGTCAAAATCACTTCCACCGTGAGTATAGCAAGAAATAATGTAGTAATCTTGCGCCGAATACTTCGTTTCTTTTTCATAGAAAACCTCCTCTTTTATCTTCCGGATTTCACATAGCACCTGCGGACATAGGCAAGTAAAGGTGCAAATTCCTCGTTGACCACATAATCTTCAAAGTAAATCTTCACTTCCCCCGGATGATGCAGAACCATGTATTCCTTTTCGCTGCACAGGGGTTTTAATCCGGTAAAAAAATATCCCAGCTTTGTCAATTCTTCATACGCCCATGGCGCATAAGTATCACTGCAGTTTAAAAAAATGTTAGAAGTCTGTCTGCCTGACAGCGGATACTCTTCATGCAGTTTCTGAATGACTATGGGCAAATCGCTGCCAATGCCGTAGACATAGATTTCCAGACTGCTCTGTATCGTATCATTTTGGTAACGGATATCACTAGCAGACGGCATACCTTCTTCCTCTGTTTTCCTTCCTGTGGCCAGCTGGCAGCCTGCCCCCAGCCTGTCATAGATACGATAACAGTACGCCCGATGTTCTTGAGGCGCATAAATAACGCCTGCGTTCTGCTTTCCCGTCATCCGAATCTGTATACCCTGAGAATGCTTTGAATTTTTTCCATTATGATAGGAATGTGTAATTTTCTCCATGTCAAACACATTTAGCACAAATCCGCAGGCATGGAGTCCCAGACGTCCCAAAAGTTTCTGAGTCACATCATGAAACAACACCGGAAGGCAGAAAGCTGCAGAATATGGTCTGGACAGCAGAATCTCCATGCCATATTCAAAAAAGGGCATTGCCAGACCATATCCCCTATATTTCTTTCTGAAAATCTGAGAGGCTATCTCACACATGGTTTCTTCCGGATAAAACTCCTTCAGTATCAGCATTCCTGCAATTTCTCCCGATTTTGTTTCCGCCACCAGAAAGGTAATATGGCGGCTGTCCGATTCCTTTCGTATGTACTCAGGATAGTAAAATCCGCTTTTAAAATAGGTCTCCCCATACTCATCCTTGATGCAGGCAATCATCCCCTCCTCATCTCCCGGCCGATACTGTCTCAGAGTCACTGTCAGCATTCTGCCCTTGTTATTTTTAAGGGAAATTATGGAAGGTCTGCTTTCCTGTGTCTTGCCGCTCATCGGATGTTCAGGATATCATTAAAGCCTGTAATTTCAAATACTTCCATGACATCCTCTCCTACATGGCAGACACTTATGTTACCCTGCTTAGCTTTCATCTTCTTGGAAGCAAAAAGCAGCACCCTTAAGCCTGCGGATGACACATATTCCAACTGTTCCATGTCAATCTGCAAATCCGTGACATCCTCCAGCTCTTTCTCTACTATTTCCTGAAGCTGCGGCGCCGTGGATGTCTCCAATCTGCCATCCAGCTTTATGACAAGACTACTCCCATCTCTTTGTAATTCTATTTTCATACCTGTCTCTATCCATTCCTTTCTCTGTTATTTTAGTCAGACATTTGCGAAACTCGGAGTTTCGTAATGCAAATTGTGCAGATTATGTGTTCCATAAGCAGACCCTAGCGAACCGTCGGTACTTAAACGCCGTACTCTGGCGTTTTATGTACCGTTACGGTGAGGTCGGAGCGAAAGCGTGTCTGCGTTGGAATATATAATCTGCACAATGACACTCGCGCAGACACTAAGTTTCGCAATCACTGACCATTTTAGTCATTTCAGGAATTATCCCATGCCGGTTTCCTTTCAAAGCCTATGTGATAGGTCACTTTCTCCATTGTCAGTTCATGTTCCCCCAGCATATAGCGCCCAATCGAAATATCCTTTCCCAAGATAACCCCTTTCGGATAGTCCGTCAGGCATCTGTTTAAAAGCGCCGCCTGTTCTTCCCTGCCCTGATCCGAAAGGGGATTGTTGGGGTTGATGCTTCCGATGGGAACCATTTTGATATAATGGATATCTGCTAAGGCAGCCTTTTCCCTTTTATCCATGCATACACCCCTTATCTGTTTTCATGTGTAAAATAATCCTGATTTACTGCTTTGCCTGCGTTGTACCGGAAGCTACATTGTTGTACTCTTCCTTCTTGTCAAACAGTTCTTTTTCGATTTCCTCCACTCTGGTCTGTGCCGTTACCGCACCGTTTTGTGCCTGCGCAAGTGCAGCATAGTGCTGTTCACCGGCAGCATAGTCCTTAGCCTCTTTATCCTTCCATGCCTTTAAAGAAAACAGCGCCGATACTTCTGATGCGTTAGCTTGTCCGCTGTCAACAATCATTTTTATGATATCTGACGCCTGATTTTGCATGTTATCCCAGCTCTGGGTAACAGGCAGTGCTTTCTTTTCGTATTCTTCCGCCTCCTTTGCCCCCTCGTCGGTCTGGGTATCCACGCCGCTTAAGTAGCTGGTCATCTCTGCCCTGTAGACATTCTGCTGGGCGCTTGCGGTACGCTTTAACTGTACGATATTTTCGTCTAATTTCTGCTTTGCCGCAGTCAGGCGGTTTTCTATCTGTGAAATCTCCTGGCGAAGCTGCTTTAACTTTTCCGCCTTTGCCTTGGATGCATCCGGCAATGCCTGTCCGTTGGCGTCTCTTAAGGAGGAACCAATCAGGGCTGGCGCCACATTTGCCGCCATCATATCCAGAACCCTCGCCAGACCCTCGGGAGTTCCGTGATTGGTTGCCCTCACATCTACATGGTATTTGGCGGAATTGTCCGTACTTCTGGTATTACTCTGATGTGCGCTGACGCTGCCGCTGATATCTACTTTTGCACAGAAAAATCTGGCAGAAGCCGTCACCGTTGCGCTTTCGTCCGCAGAGCTCTCAGATTTCTGGCTCTGCTTTACCTCCATGTCAAAAGTAATGTTGACTTCATCCACCTGTAAATTGGGGATAGGAACGATGGATAAGAGAGGTACCTCCACCCTCATTTCCTCTAAATTGGTGGTGCCGTCTTCATTCTGGCTGCGCTTCTGATAGCCAAATGCCGCCGTCCGCAGTTTCCCATTACTTGTAAAACCTACATTGTCAATAAATGTTGCGGTGGTTCTTGCCATCAGGGTATTGGCGTTTGCCGCTGCCGATAAGGGGCCTCCGATGAGCTGTTCCATATTTAATCCAACAAATTCCTGTCCTACTGCCATAAATTTCACCATCCTTTTCTTTTTCTGCCATTTTTTCCAGCTTACAATTTTCACTCTCTGACATATATGTCAAGAGTGACATTGATAACTTATTTTTTTAACAATCTTGTAATAGAGGGCTCTATCAATGTCATGACAAACGTGCCATTTATATCACTTGCGTCATAACATCACAAGTGTCAGTATCTTTTTGAATGCCTACGGATAGGGTTGTTGTCCTATCTGCCACACTATTCTAAGAAAGTCCCTTATTCTTTGAGAAAATTTGCTGCCCTGCGGGGCATCTTCATATGCGATAACAGTAATATTGTCCACCCACAACATTCTTTCTGAGAAAAAGAGCTCTCCCACATCCAGCGTCTGTCTTTCGCAGAGCAGCCTCAGGTTTAAATCCAATGTCAATTCCTTCAAATATTGCTCCATCAGGTCACAGGTCAGGTGATTTTCCGTATCTGTCTTGGATTTTTTGTATTTATTCATAATCCTTTTCCAGACCATAGCGAATCTCCATGTTCATGATTTTTTCCTGATATTCCATAATGCGGTTGACGATGTTGGACTGTGCCATGGAGTATTTATCCTTGTCAAATTCATAGGTAGCCTCCTCAAAGGCATCCTTGCTAATCTGGTGGAGTCTCTCCTGCTCAGTCATCATATCCGCTATCTTCTGGTGGAGCTGTTTAAGTTTACTAATCTTCGCCTTCAGTTTCTTGGTTTCCTGCATCATGTTCTTTTGCATATTCGAGCCTAAGTCTCCGCTTACTGCCACCGGAGTGGTGTCCAGCTTCTTTGCCACCTGATTGGTGCTCAGGGCGTCAGTGAGACGCATGATGCCTTCTGTTGCCGGAAGAGTGGATATCTGCAGCCTATAGGATACCTTGGGCAAAAAGTCACTGTCCCTCTGCATGGGAGAACAAATCCGGGCATTGATTTTTGTTTCGCCTGTCTCCTTGTCGCATACCGCTTTTACTTCCGTGGAAAAGTCTATTTCCGCTTTTTCCACATTCAGATTGGCTACAGGGACAATGGATAACAGCGGCACCTGTACCTGCAGAGTGTCTACGCTATAGCCATCCTCCCCCTCTGCCCTGACCTGATCATAAGCAACATTGATATTGTTCAGGTGAATGGTTTCCTCCTGGCCATTCTGCTTTGAGGTTCCCATGCTTTTGACAGCATCAATAATCTGTGCCCTCAGCTGATGATTGGATTTTGCCAGCGCATGCAGGGGTGCATAAACCAAGTCATCCAACAGGATAAACTCATTGTCCACAATTTGCCCCGCATCCTTTTTTTCCTCCATCTCAGCCTGTTCATTCAAATTTCCTGTCCTATAAGGCATCCTTGCTTCCTCCTATGAAATAATGCTGCTTACTTCACAAACAGCGCTCTCTCTTCCTGCCTTCTTCTGGTAAGCCCCGGCAGCTCTTTTCCGCCGCCCTTATTATATAAAAGCAGCTTATCTGCTACCGTAGGAGCATCCCTGCCTGTCACCAGCTTCTGCAGATTTCCGTTTCCGCAGTTATAGCAAAAGCTGGTGAGCGCATCAAATTGATTCTGATTCAGAGGGAAGCTGATCTGCCCCTTCTTTACGCAGGCATTGACATAGTCTGCATACTTCTGCACATCTTTTTTAAGAAGCGCCATTGCCTCCTCCTGAGAAGCCAGCCTGTCTCCCTCCTTGACCCCTTCCGTATGTCCATAACCGATTGTCCATACTCCCGCAGGGCATTTGTATGCTTCCAAACGACATCCTTCATATCTGGCAATCATCTCAATTCCATTGACCGAAACAGTCATTTCTCTATTTAGAGGTGTCTCTTGAGGGGATACCCCAGATGTTGTGGTTTGAGGTATTATGGGCTTTCCCGGCTGTTTCGTCTCCATTGACTGATTCGTTTGTGCCTGAAGTACTGCTTGTGCTATTTGCTCTGTTTGTGCTGATTGTAATATTTGTGCTATATTAGCTGCCTGTGATTCTGACGCTTTGCTACTGTCTGTGGGAGCCGCACCACCAACAGCAGCCGCCACTGCCTGTCTGAATCCATCCATAGTATATTCAGTCCCCAAGCCTTTCCAGAGATGTTCCGGGTCACTGTGTCCAGAAGCGATTCCCCTGCCATGGCCTTCCTTATGACTGATAATAACTCCGTCCGCAAGAGGATTTAAATTATACTCCTTGCAGAGAAATGCAAACAGCTCCACTGCAGCATCATAAGTACGCTTTACCACGGTCATTGCCGCAGCCTGATCCGAGCAGTTAAAGGATGCTCCGCCTGTGTATTTGATGCAGGAGGGTTCACACATTTCTACGCCGATATGGGTTCCGTTTCCATCTCCTCCACAGTGCCATCCTCTGTGATCCCACGGAAGTGTCTGATATACCACTCCCGTATTTCCGTCAATAAAAGCGTGGACACAGGCTCTGGCACTCTCCGCATTGTTCCAATTTCTTACAAACACCTCCGCATTGGGCTGGGGACAACCTACACTGTGAAGCATCAGTCCCGCCACCTTGATTTTTCTTCCTGCCTTAAAGCAGGGATTGTTGGTTAATATACTTTCTCTTAATTCCATTTTTGCTTTCCTTCCTTTCCGTTTGGTTTTTTATTTTATTTATGTAATCCGCCGCACATCAGCAATTTATGCCGGCCATATTTACTGTCCATGCAGCGGTGTCAGTCTTTTCTTCACTTCGCAGTACTTTTTTACCGGAATCTGAAGTATTTCCTCATTGTCCAACAGTACATAACATCTGGCTATTTTCTGAATACGGTTCCTGTTTACAAGAAAGCTCCTGTGTATCCGCACAAATTCCTCTGATACCTCCTGCTCCGCATCCTTTAAACTTCCCCTTACTTCTACAGTGATATCCTCACAGTGCCACGACACATAATTATGTCCCGCCTCCAAATATAAAATGTCCGACTCATGAATGCGAAACTGTCGTTCCAAAGAATCCTTGAGCCGATAAATCCTTTCTTCATCTCCATTGGAAATATGTATGTGCGGAATCTTAATTCCCGTTGGTAAAACCTCAAGAATCACTGAAATATAAAACCATTCTTTTAAGAGTTGTCCTGTCTCTTCCTGTCTCGTGACACAATATCTGCCTGCCACCACAACCGTCTTTTCCGCTTTGTACATAACTCTGTAATCATCATGAAGAATTCTACAGATGCCCTTAGGCGGCTTCATTGTATGGGTGCTTATTCTGCCTGCACTGCTGTTCCTGTAAGGAAGGGGACAAATACATACTAAATTCCCCTCATAAAGGGGCAGGCATTTCCCCTGATAAATAAACTCCACCACCTGTTGTGCCACTTTGATAATTTTTTTCGTTTTTTCCCCCATTTCCCCTGTTTTCCCCGTTTTTCTTTTGTATTTGCAGAACCAACTTAATCTGTTTATTTGGATGTTTTCACTATAAGAAATTTAGAGCCCACCCTCAATTAATTTGGATAAAACACCAATAATTCAGGACAAAAAAATACCAGCCCAAATACGGCTGGCTTTCCATAACCTTTCTGTTGCTTGCTTTAATTGACGGAATTCATTTCATATTAAAACCTCTGCTTTCATTGCCAGAAAGCAGAGGTTTTCATATCATACTGAAATTGTTTTCTAATAATATTGTTCTTTAAATCTTAAATCCGGAAATCTCGTTCTTTAAATCAGCCATATTTTCTCCCAATACATCTGCTGTCTTGTTGAGATTTTCCACATTCTCCAACAATTTCTCAGCCACATCCCGGACTGTTTCTACATTGCCCGCAGTAGTCTCTATAATTTCAGAAATATTTTCTACGGCAGCCATAGCAGCATTACGCTCATTATCTGCTCTTTCCGTTCCTACGGCGATTTCTCTCAAGCCTTCTACCAGCTGGTTCATTCTATGCTGCATCTGTTTAAATAAATTAACAGCCTGCTCCACCGCATGGGTCTGCATCTCTACCATCTCGCTTGCTCTGTTGGCATTTTCTACAGTATTCATAGTCTGTGTAGTAATATGTCCTACATTGTTGCTGATTTCTCCTGCTGCCTTGGCTGAGTCATCTGCCAGCTTACGGATTTCCTCTGCCACCACCGCAAATCCTCTTCCGGCCTCTCCAGCCCTTGCTGCTTCTATGGAAGCATTTAAAGAAAGCAGATTCGTTTGCTCAGAAATATCTGTAATCATATCCACAAAGGAATTAATGGTCTCGGACTCCTTGCGCAGGGAATCGATGCTCTTTACTACCGTTACCGTCATCTGTGTGGTTTCTCCGGCTTTTTCTCCCAAAATCTGGACAATTTCCATTCCCTGATTAATCATGGTCTCCGTCTCATTCACCAATTTTTCTACTTTTTCCACAATACGGCTGACATTCTGTATCTCTGTGGACAAAATATCCGTCTTGGTCACGCATTCTAAAGCATTCTGAGACTGCATTGACATCCCTTCGTTAATATCCATAATCGCCTGTGTGATGTCATGGGAATAACTGTTGATGATTCCGGACGCCTGCTCCACCTCCTTAGAAGATGCCTCCAGCTGTCCTGTAGCTCCGCTTACCCGGTTCACCAATTTCTTAGTGTTTGTAATCATATTAGACGCCGAATCTGCTAAATCCTTAAATTCGTCCTGTCCTTTGGCAACCACTTTAACAGTCAAATCACCCTTTGCCACCTCGCCGAATTTTTTAGAAATCAGCTTTAGGTTAGTTTGAATTCCCACCACAATTATCATGCCGATTACCAGCGCAACAATACAAGCCAAAACCACTAAACTTATGGTCATCTTTTGAATATCCTGCGCCTGCCCGGTGACTACCTTGAGGGGAACCAGAGCACACACGGTTGCGCCTGTATTTTCGCTGGTGTTATACAGAAACAGATATTCTTGTCCCAAATAATTGATTGTATCTGAACCCTGCAGAGTTTCTTCTCCACTGTCAATATGGAAAAATTCCCTTCCATAGAACACGGCTTCTCCCTGCTCCAAAACACTTGACTGACCTTCGTCAAGATTCTCGCAGACAATCTCCCGTCCTCCTTTGGTCACATAACCTACAATACTTCCTTCGCCCAAATCAAGCCGCTGCAAAAAGTTCTCAATGGAAGAACTCTTTACATCAACAACAATACAGGCACTATTATTCCTTGTCATTACCTGATATGTCAAAATGTAACTGTCTGCAGCCGACGTTAAAGTTAAATACTCATCCAATGCAGGATGACTGTCAATCCATTCTTCCAGCTTTCCGGAACCGCCGGTTATGGCTTCCACATATTCCTGAAGCATGCCATCCTTCCTGTCAGCCGTTTTTGTTGTCAGCATATTCGTTCCGGATTTTGTGATAATATGTATGTTGGCAATAAAGGGATTAAACATCTGAGAGGATAAAATATTGGAACGAATACTGTTTGCCTGCTCCTCGCTGGCTGTGTCATTGCCGCCCAAGGCATTGCTGTATTGGTTCAAAGTATTATCAATAACATATTTCGTAGCTTCTGAAGTTATAAACGAACAGCTTGCATCCACATACTCGGTAGCCATCCGTAGTGTCTGCATAGTGGAATCCTGAAATTTGTCGCTCATGCCCTCCGCAGCTTTACGGGATGCAGCAACGCCAATAATAATCATAAATACAACGGGTACAAGAAAACATAGAATAATTTTGTTGCGAATACTGAACAAATGAGCTTTGGGTTTATTCTTCTGCATTCTCAAAACCCCCTTTCCGATGGCAAACGGGCATTCTTCCGTTTCCCGCCTTGAATATAATATACATTTATTATACCTTATCTTTTCAGATTTTGAAATAGAATTGTGAAAATTTTTTCTTATACCAAAATATTCCCCTGCCCTTATAAATACATTTCTTCAAGATAGTTTTCCTGAAAATCAGGATGCTCCGCTAAATTGATTATTTTTGTTCTGCATTTCAAAAATTTCTCTCCCGTAACTATCTTGTCGGTCACTTCCCCCTGAGACTTTGATAAAATTTCCCTGCCCAGCAAAAATGCTCCTGCCAGAGCGGTATTGCCTCCTGCAATACTCCTTTCTGCCAATTCTTCCGGCAAAAGCCTAATCTCAGCCGCATCCCGGGGATTTAAATAATAGCCGAAGCCTCCTGCCAGCACCACCTTGGAAATTCCAGAAGGCTTAATTCCATATTCCTTCATAAGTATTTGGATTCCCGCCGCTATGGCTCCCTTTGCAAGCTGTATCTGTCTAATGCACTTTTGGCTCACATAAACATCCCCAATGTGCACACCCGACTCAAAATAAGCATCGTCAAGCAGTCCTGTTTCATCTACAATATTATCCCGCCTGAGCCTTGCAATCAGGCTCACCATGTCAGCTCCCCAGATTCCCCTGTTTGCTCCGCCCTCAAAAGCAGGACCTGCCGCCGTTGCGCATGCCAAAAGCTTATGTTTGCTTCCCAGCACGATTTCTCCATTTGTGCCCAAATCAATCAAAAGCACCGGCTCCTCCGACTCCGTCATCCCTGTTGCATAAATTCCCGCTACGATGTCGCCCCCTACAAAAGCCGACAAACAGGGGAATATCACGCAGGAAACTCCTTTGATGTCCGCGCAGATGCCTTCCGGGTGGCTTACGGAAAAGGGTGTCTGCCCCAATTCCTCCGCATCATAACCCATAAGCAGATAAACCATGACCGTGTTGGCTGCAATCACGGCAAACAGACTTTCGTTTTCCGAAAGCCGTCTTTGAAAATCCAAAAATCCCTGTTCCAACACATCCTGCACCATGCTTTGCAGCTTTTTTGCCGTTTCGGCTCTCTCTGCCGCCTGAATGCGAGACAATACATCCGCTCCGTACTCCGCCTGAGGATTGACGGCGGCAAATACAGCCTGAACACTTCCGTCTCTGCCATGAAGCTGCATGGCAATAGTGGTAGTACCGATATCCACCGTTACTAACCGTCTGCCATCCTGATTGGAAAGCGGGAGACTCTCACCTGACAACCCGTTTTTTACAGTCACGGAGAAAGTCTGAAAGGAGCTTTCCGTCCCGCATCTTCCGCATCCGGTACAGATGTCACAACGCTTTCCAATGCTCCCGCTATCCAAATTGATTCCTCTCTTTATCATAGTGATAACCAATGGCCCCCAGCTTTTGCAAAATTTCTTCTTTTTCTATGTCCAAGTCTTCACAAAACATATCAAGACTGCTGTAATAATCCCTCAGCTTTAAATTTACAAAGCTTAAAAGCATCACCGGTTCCTGTGGTATCATAGGTTCCCTCCTCAAATCCAACTTATTGAACGATTCAACAGTATCATTTTACCTCCGCATGCAGAGCATTATCCTTCACGGTAATGAAAATAGTGTCCCCGGGCAGCACCTTATCCTCCAGAATCAGTTTGGCGGACAAAGTCTCCACATATTTCTGGAGATAACGCCGTAGGGGGCGTGCGCCGTACACCGGGTCATAAGCATTTTCCACAATAAAGGAAAGCGCCTCTGTTGACAGTTCGACGGTGAGATTTCTGTCCTCTAAGCGTTTATTGACATCTGCCACCATCAAATGAACAATACCGCTGATATTCTCCTTTGTGAGAGGCTTAAACAAAATGGTCTCATCCAGACGATTTAAAAATTCCGGTCTGAAATGTGCCCGCAGGTCGTTCATAACCATTTCTTCCGCCTGAGGCTTAATGGCGCCGTCCGCCTCGATGCCTTCCAGCAGATATCCTGCGCCGATATTGGAAGTCATGATTAAGATGGTGTTTTTAAAATCCACTGTCCTGCCTTGAGAATCCGTGATACGCCCGTCATCCAACACCTGTAAAAGCACATTGAACACATCGGGATGGGCTTTTTCAATTTCATCAAACAGCACCACGCTGTAAGGTCTTCTGCGCACTGCTTCCGTAAGCTGTCCGCCCTCCTCGTATCCCACATATCCGGGAGGCGCTCCAATCAGCCGGGACACGGAATATTTCTCCATATACTCGCTCATGTCAATGCGCACCATATTGTTTTCATCATCAAAAAGCGCTGCCGCCAAAGACTTTGCCAGCTCTGTTTTTCCCACGCCGGTGGGACCTAAGAACAAAAAGGAGCCAATGGGCTTTCCGGGGTCCTTGATTCCCGCTTTGGAACGGATAATTGCCTCTGTCACCTTGGTGACGCTCTCATCCTGCCCTACCACTCTTTTGTGCAGTTCTTCATCCAAATGCAGAATCTTGTTCCGCTCACTCTCGGTCAGCTTTGTAATGGGAATCCCCGTCCATCTGGAGATAATTTTGGCAATCTCTTCATCGGACACCTTCTCATGCACCAAGGACAAATCCTTGGTACTTAACTGCCCTTCCTCCTGCTCCAGCTGTTTTTTTAATGCGGGCAGCCTGCCATAACTCAGTTCCGCCATTTTTTCCAGATTCCCCTCCCTCTGGGCAATCTGAATCTCATTATTCACCTGATCGATTTCTTCTCTCAGCTTGGAAAGCTTATCAACAGACGCTTTTTCATTATCCCACTGCGCCTTCTTGGACGCAAATTCCTCCTTTAACTCCGCCAGCTCCTTCTGAAGATTTTGAAGCCGCTCCCTGCTCAAATGGTCATCCTCTTTCTTCAGTGCAGCCTCCTCTATCTCCATCTGCATACATCTGCGCTGAAGTTCATCCAGCTCCGTGGGCATGCTGTCAAGTTCCGTCTTAATCATTGCGCAGGCTTCATCCACCAAATCAATGGCTTTGTCCGGAAGAAATCTGTCGGATATATAACGGTGGGACAGCACGGCTGCGCTGACCAGGGCATTATCCATGATTTTCACACCATGATATACCTCATAGCGCTCCTTAAGCCCTCTCAGAATGGAAATGGTATCCTCCACTGTAGGCTCTTCCACCATAACCGGCTGGAAACGCCGTTCCAAAGCCGCATCCTTTTCAATGTACTGCCTGTATTCATCCAAGGTGGTAGCACCGATACAGTGGAGTTCCCCCCTTGCAAGCATGGGCTTTAACATATTGCCTGCATCCAAAGCGCCGTCCGTCTTTCCTGCCCCCACAATGGTATGAAGCTCATCAATAAACAGAATAATCTGCCCGTCACTGTTCTTCACATCATCCAAAACGGCCTTCAGGCGCTCCTCAAACTCGCCCCGGTATTTTGCCCCAGCAACCAGAGCTCCCATATCCAGCGCAAAAATCTTTTTATCCTTTAACCCTTGAGGCACATCCCCTCTGACAATTCTCTGGGCCAGACCTTCCACCACAGCAGTCTTTCCCACGCCGGGCTCTCCGATTAACACCGGATTGTTTTTGGTCTTGCGGGAGAGAATGCGGATAATATTCCTTATCTCATTATCCCTGCCGATCACAGGGTCAAGTTTTTGCTTTCCCGCCTTCTCCACCAAATCCTGTCCATATTTCTCCAGAGTGTCATAGGTGGCTTCGGGATTGTCGCTGGTGACACGCTGATTGCCCCGCACCGTGGACAATGCCTGCAAAAACCTCTCCCTCGTAATGCCGTATTCCTCCCATATGCGGGCAATCTCTTTATTGGGATGCCTTAACATGGCAAGAAACAAATGCTCCACAGACACATACTCGTCCCCAAGCTGCTTTGCCTCATCCTCCGCTCCGGTCAGCACCTGATTCAGGCTCTGCCCCACATAGACCTGTCCGCCCTGCACCTTCACCCGCTTTTCCACTGCCTGTCTGACGCGGTTTAAAAAGTGCTCTTTCTGGATTTCCATTTTTTCTATGAGTTTTAAAATCAGGCTCTCATCCAGAGTCAGCAAACTATAGAGCAAATGTTCCTGTTCAATTTCCTGATTGCCATACTCATAGGCAAGACTCTGGCAGTCTTCCACTGCCTGCATGGATTTTTGAGTAAATTTCCGAATATTCATAAACACGCCTCCCCTTAACCTCCATTCCATGAATGCAAATACTCATGGCTGGGCGGTTGTTTGTTCTATTCTTACTATAACACCATACAGGCAAAATACAATAAAAAAAGTATAAACTTTTTGCTAATTAACTGCTGTAACCTTGTAATCCTGTGCCTCCACAGTATTTTTTAACTCTTCGTCAGATACCTCGGCCTGTAAAGTCACCACTGCAGTGCCGCTCTCATGGCTCACAACCGCCTCCGTCACCTGTTCCATGGCTTCCAGCGCCTTCTTTACCCTTGCCTCGCAATGTCCGCACATCATTCCTTCAATCTGTAATGTCTTTGTCATCTTTTTTTCCTCCATTTTAATTTGTTTATTTTGTCCCTCCGGCTTATTCTGTGTGCTTTGGTTACTTTGCAAAATTTGCTTAGTATCATAAATCTTCACCAGATTCAGCCGCAGAGCATTGGTAACTACACAAAAGCTGGACAGACTCATGGCAGCAGCGGCAAACATGGGATTTAACTGCCAATGAAACAGGGGTATCCATACTCCCGCCGCCAGAGGAATCCCTATCACATTATAGAAAAACGCCCAGAACAGGTTTTCATGGATATTCCTAAGGGCAGCTCTGCTTAACCGGATTGCCGCCGGTACATCGCTTAATCTGCTCTTCATCAGCACTACATCCGCCGCATCAATGGCAATATCCGTTCCAGCTCCTATGGCAATACCGATATCGGCTCTGGTAAGGGCTGGGGCATCATTGATACCGTCTCCCACCATGGCAGTCTTCCCTTTTTCCTGAAGGGAGCGTATGACGCTTTCCTTGCCGTCCGGCAGTACCCCCGCAATGACTTCGTCCACTCCTGCCTGCCTTCCTATGGCTCCTGCAGTGCGCTCGTTATCGCCGGTGAGCATCACCACATGAATACCCATGTTTTTCAGCTCCCTGACTGCCCGGGGACTTTCCTCTTTCATCACATCAGCCACTGCTATCATCCCCAAAAACTGTCCTTCTTTTGCAAAAAACAGGGGCGTCTTGCCATCCTCGGAAAGCCGTTCAGCAGCGGTCTGTACCGCCGGGGAGATTCCTGTTTTCGAAGAGGAGTCAAGAATATTTTGAATAAACCTCAGATTGCCTCCCACGAGCTTCTCTCCGTCCAATACAGCGGATAGACCGTTTCCGGGAAGCGCTGCAAAATCCCTTACTTCTCCGGCGGAAATCCCCCTCTCCTGTGCATAAGAAAGAATTGCCTTTGCCAGAGGATGCTCGCTCTTTTTTTCCAAGGTATTGGCATAATAAAGCAGTTCTTCCTCTTTCATTCCATCCGTGGGCAGAATATCCGTCACCTTTGGCTCTCCGTTTGTAATAGTCCCCGTTTTGTCCAGAGCCACAATTTCTATTTTTCCCGCTTCCTCCAAAGACGCCGCCGTCTTAAACAGAATGCCGTTTCTGGCTCCCACGCCGTTTCCCACCATGATTGCCACTGGTGTGGCAAGTCCCAGCGCACAGGGACAGCTGATAACCAGCACCGCAATCCCTCTGGCCAAGGCAAATCCTATGCTCTCCCCCAAAAGCAGCCAAGCGATGACCGTCACTGCCGCAATACCAATCACCACAGGTACAAATACGCCGGACACCCGGTCCGCCACCTTGGCAATGGGGGCTTTGGTAGCAGCCGCATCGCTGACCATGCGGATAATCTGAGACAATGTAGTATCCTCTCCTACCCTGACTGCCTCACACTTCAAAAAACCGGACTGATTCAGTGTTGCGGCGGAAACCTGCGCTCCCGGTTCCTTGTCCACGGGAATGCTTTCCCCTGTAAGAGCCGCTTCGTTCACAGCGCTGCTTCCCTCTGTCACGATGCCGTCCACAGGAATATTTTCCCCGGGGCGCACCACAAAGATGTCCCCCTTTTTTACCTGTCCCGCCGGTATGGTGATTTCCGCACCATCCCTGATAACCATGGCAGTTTTGGGCGCAAGCTTCATCAGTCCCTTAAGAGCATCCGTAGTCTTTCCCTTGGAACGCGCTTCCAGCATCTTGCCCACAGTAATCAAAGTAAGAATTGTTGCCGCAGATTCAAAGTAAAACTCATGCATGTAGGAAACCACTGCTGCACCGTTTCCATTCACCCAGGCATCTGTCATGGCAAAAAGCGCGTAAGTGCTGTAGATAAATGCGGCGCCGGAACCTAATGCCACCAATGCATCCATGTTAGGCGCACGATGCAGCAGGCTTTTTGCTCCGCTTATAAAAAATTTCTGGTTAATTACCATAACGACAATGGTAAGCAGCATCTGTAACAGTCCCATTGCCACATGATTATTGGCAAGCCTTGCTGGCACCGGCCAATCCCACATCATATGTCCCATGGAAAAATACATCAGCACTGCCCAAAACCCCAAAGAAGCAATGAGCCTCTTTTTCAAAAGGGGAGTCTCATGGTCTGTCAAAAGCTCTTCCTGAGCCAAAGTATCATTCGCAGTTCCTTCCTGCGGACTACCGGTGCTTTCCCTCTTCTTGGCAGCTCCGTATCCTGCATCGGTCACGGCCTTCACAATTTCCGCTTCCGCTGCGGTACCCTCCACCCCCATGGAATTTGTCAAAAGACTTACGGCGCAGGAAGTCACTCCCGGCACCTTTAACACTGCTTTTTCCACTCTTGCGCTGCAGGCGGCACAACTCATGCCTGTCACTGTATATTGCTCCATATCCTTCCGACTCCTTTGATTTCATTATTTCCTACATAAATTTCTGCAAAATGGACAGCAGTTCCTCCACTGTTTCGTCCTTCCCGTCCTTGATGTCCTGTGTGACGCAGGTTCTAATATGATCCGCCAGCAAAACCCTGCCAAAACTGCCCAGGGCAGAGTTTACTGCCGCCACCTGCGTTAGGATATCCGTGCAATAGACACCCTTTTCCACCATGCCTCTGATGCCTCGAATCTGTCCTTCTATGCGGTTTAATCGGTGAATCAAATCCTTGTATTCCCGGTCGCTTCGCTCCTTATGCCTCGCCTCCCCACAGCAGCAACCGTTTTCCGCTTTCTGCTCTTCCTGCTGCCCTTCTTCTTTTCCTATTTTTTTCTCTTCTGGCAAGATAGTATCCCTCCTGTCATTTGATTGCATCATCCGGCTTACTCTTTCTGTTTAATTTCTCACAAGGACATCCAAATTATTCCTTGCGGTTCATTTCTCCAATCGCTTGCTTTATTGTATACCCCCATGGGGTATATTGTCAATCAAAAATAACTGTTGCAGATTGACACAGGCAAATGTCCTTAGTATAATTCAAAAAAGGCAAATCGGAATTTGAGGAGAAGAAGTCATGGAAATAAAGACATTTGAAATTTCATATCTACAAGAGACGAAAACAGTTTTAAAAAGCGCATTTTTTCATGAGGGCAGCAATGAGATTTTCAATGAATGGGAATTTGCGGAAATAGTATTGAAATCAGCCGGATATTTGCCAGAGTTATGTGTGATTGCTTTAGACGGAGAAACTGTGATCGGCTACAACATACTGACCAAAGCAGAGATTGACGGTCAGGCTGGTCTGGCATTGGGCCCGTTAGGAGTGCAGAAGGAATATCAAAATACAGGCGTAGGTTCCGCCCTTGTAAAAGAATGTATCAGAAGAGCAGAAGAATTAAATTATCCGTGGATTGTTCTTCTGGGAGGGAACTATTATTCCCGCTTTGGCTTTGAGAGCGGAAAACCCTATGGGATTACAGTATCGGATAATGCGTTTGATAATGATCACTTACAGATTATGTTTCTGGATGAATCAGCAAAGAATAAGACTTCCGGAAAATTGGTTTATTGTGATGCATTTTATGATTTGGATGGAAAGTTATTGTAGTAAAATAAATCTAAATCAGGAGGAATCATAAATGGACATCAAAATCATTCCCGCCTATGAGCATCCGCAGGAAATCGGCATATTATTTTCAGAGTATACGGATATGTTAATCGCCGGTGACAGTTCCTTTCAGGAATATCTGAATATCCAACACTATGATGAAGAAATCAGGCATTTGGAAAGCAAATACGGCGCTCCAGACGGGAGGCTGTATCTGGCTTATTGTGATGGAGAATTGGCGGGCTGCATAGGCCTAAGGAAAATAGATGAAGAAAACTGTGAGATGAAACGACTTTATGTCAGAGAGCAGTTTCGCGGAAAACATATAGGAGACCATCTGGTACAGAGAATCATAGCGGATGCCAAAGAAATAGGGTATTCCTATATACTGTTAGATACACTTCCTTTTTTAAAGAACGCTTTTCATTTGTATCAAAAGTATGGTTTCTATGAAATAGAACGTTATAATGACAATCCCATGGAACATTCCCTCTATATGCGGCTCAATTTAAAGCAGGCAGGCGTTATATCGCCTGCCCTGCAATAAATCTTTTAAATTCCGCAATCGTCATGTTGTAATCAAGGGTTCTTCCATTTAATCGCTTCATTAATTCTGCCTTCCTGTGGTAGCTGCCTTTTTCCGTTTGTTCCACAGGCGAATAATTTCCCTCAAAAATCATATCCCAATTCTCCACAAGAAGATTTACGATTTCACGGTTTAACCTTTCATAAGAGGTCGCCAGAGTTTCCACATTCTCATCAAAACTGACTTCCTTCTGGACAATGATTTTTCCGCGGTCCAATCCCCTCTCCAGCCTGTGTATCGTGACTCCTTTGGGCGTGTCATCCAAAAAACTCCATATATTAGGGTCCGAGCCTTTATTCCACGGCAAAAATGAAATATGCAGATTGATAATCCTGTCTCCCATATAATCAATCACATCTTCCCGGATAATATACTGATAATTGTAACTAATCACAAAATCCGGCATAATTTCTTTTATGACAGGCAGAGTGACCTGATTATGATACAGTTGAATATGATATCTTCCCAGATGCTTCAATCTGTCACATAAGTATTGCACATTATCATTATTGCTCAATACCAGAATTTTTTCCATAGTTTTCCTCTTTCCCAAGAGTTCCTGACATCCTTTTAAGCCGACAGTTAATTCAGCTGCTCAAACACAAAATAATCCACTGCCACGCTACCGCCAGCTTCGCCCGTCTCATTGATGGCAGCAAGCCCTGCCTTAACGCCCACCCAGCGTCCAGGAGCTGCTTCCACTGTTTCACCAATAGGTTGGTAGGTCTCTTCATCATATCCCACTTCAAAAGATACTTGAGTGGAGTCCTTTACTTTCATACGGATATACAGCGTATCCTGCTGCACTTCGCCTAAGTCTGTGCGAACTTCATTATCCTTGGTCCAATTTCCGGTGCGCTGCTGCAAAGTCAGTTTTCCGTTTCTCTTTACCGCAAACAGTCCCGTATAATGACCGCACTGGCTCACCATGCCCGCAGCATCTCCTTCTTCCAATCCAGCCAGATGCAGGCAGGTGGTAATCTGAAATTCCGGCGCAGGCCATTTCTGAATCAGCAGATTAGGGATGTCACACATCTGAATTTTTTCATCCACATTCTGCGCATGGAGAGTCAGCTGTCCGCCCCCCAAATCATACCACTCATCTTTATAATTGGCATTCCACTGCCACTGAAGTCCAAGCTCCTCCCCTTCAAACAAATCGCTGTCCTCCGGCGCATCAATGGGGAATGTGCCGCCCACATCGGGCTTTTGGTACTGAAGCACTGGCTCGCCGCAACCATCCACATCATTGACGCCGATTACAGGCCAATCATCCTCCCAGCGCATGGGCTGTAAATGCACAATGCGTCCTGCATTTCCCACATCCTGAAAATGTAAGAACCAATCCTCGCCGCTCGGGGTATCCACCCATGCGCCCTGATGAGGTCCGTTGATGGGAGAATTACCCTGATGAAGCACAATTTTTTCCTCAAAAGGTCCATAGATATTCTTGGAACGAAGTACTGCCTGCCAGCCGGGTTTTACGCCGCCTGCGGGAGCAAATATGTAATAATATCCGTTTCTCTTATAAAGTTTGGGTCCCTCGATAGTGGGCTGGGTCTCATGCCCGTCATAGATAAATTTTCCGTCATCCAGCACTCCAGAACAATCCGGCTCAATGGGAGACATATACAACATACTCTTAAAACCGATGCGGCTTCTGGCAAATGCAGTCACCATATAAGCTTTTCCGTCATCATCCCAGAAGGGGCATGGGTCAATCCAGCCCACCACTTTACGCACATAGGCAGGCTCACTCCACTTTCCCCATGGGTCTTCCGTCTTACACATCATGATACCCTCATCTGGAAAAGGAATAAATGCATAATAGACTCCCTCATGGAAACGGATGGATGGCGCCCATGTGCCGCGGCCGTGCATCGGCTTCTCATAATCAGGAAACGGAAGCTTATCAATAATATAGTTAATCACCTTCCAATTTACCAAATCCTTAGAGTGCAACAGGGGTACAGCCGGAGTATTACAAAAGCTGGAGGCAATCATAAAATAATCCTCTCCCACCCTGATAGCATCCGGGTCGGAATAATCCGTATACAGAATCGGGTTTTTGTAAGTGCCGTCTCCCTGATCTGCAATCCACATCTTGCTGAGCTTCGTTTTGTCCATAATATTCCCTCACTTTCATGTCTTATTACTTCTATTTTTCCATAGTTTCCCCTTAAAGTCAAGTCTACGGTCCTTTAAAACAGCAGTATTTTACCAACTATCATTTGTCACAATTCTGGAATGGTCCACAACCCACAGGATTTCCTCCCCCTGTCTCACCTGTGTTTTGTCCGTAACCGTGATATCCCTAAAATCCTCAGCCTCTTCCACACCGATAAAGATATCCGTGTCCACCCCCGCCGCAAGAAGCGCTTCCCTGTCATACTCCAAAAGAAGCTTTCCCTTGTTTACAATCTCATTCTGCAAAACTCTCGGGCGGAAATATTCTCCTACCATGTCATCTTCCTGCTCCGCCTGATAACCAACGTTTATGCCGCCTATCCGAATCAACAGCTCGATGCCGAAATCCGTCCTGAGCATCATTTGATTCCCTGACGGATAGAGTTTTACAATTTTGCCGGATACAGGCGCATACAGGCATCCCTTAGTGGTTCGTACCATAGCCCCCTTAACGCTGCCGTTGTTGAAAGTCCGGACTGCCCCTTCTGCGGGACTGCCAATTGCCCAGCCAAGAGGAATTCTCTTCTCATTATTAAGACGGCGACGCGGCAGCCAAAGTCTGTTCTGCCAATTTTCTTTATTATTTTCATTGCTTTTTGTCATGCCATATTCCTTTTTGGGATGCGTTTTTACGCTCTTTTTCTCACTCTGCCTTGTTACAATTTCAGAGATTCTCGCATCCACGCCGTCACCAGAAGCTTCTTCTGTTACCGCAAGCCCTTCTGCTTCTATATTTTGCACTCCGGTCTCTAGGAGCGGCGCCTCCTCCCTGCTGCCCAACAGCAGGCTCAGTCTGCCCGACCAAAATCCCGCCATAGCCGCCACAATTCCGATTGCACATATCCAAAATAAATTCATTGTCATATTGTTATTACCTTTCCTATCATTCAAAACCATATCATTACTTGGCTCTCTTACTTACTTTCTGCCAATTTGAAAGAAATATGCTAAAAAATTCAATTTTATATAAAAAAATTTAGTTTTACATCAAAAAATTAGTTGACATAATAATATGGCAATGATATACTCTAATCGTATTCTAAATGAAAGTCATGGAACTCACATATTTTTGTAAGTCATTATTGATTTTTATGATGGTTTACAAAAATATGTGATTTTTCTGCCTTATGTTTTAGAATTCACATACCAATACGGGTTCTACTCGCATTTTTAAAAGGAGGTACCACAATGAATAACGGTACAGTTAAGTGGTTCAATGCACAGAAGGGTTATGGCTTCATCACCAATGACGCTAACGGAGAAGAGGTATTCGTACATTTCTCTGCTATCAATGCTGATGGCTTTAAGTCTTTAGAGGAAGGCCAGAAGGTTTCTTTCGATACTGAGACAGACCCTCAGAACAGCAGCAAAGTTCGTGCTGTCAATGTTACTGTTGTAGCTTAGTGACGAATCACAAAACCGGCTCTTAGGAGCCGGTTTTTTCGTGCACGCAAACTTCTATAAAATTTTTCAACCCCAAATTTCCCACAAAACAAATTCCCCATGGGAAATCCTCCCATGGGAAACTTATTTAAATCGTCTTTCTTTTTCAATTAGTCATCAAGTCTCCGCATCTCTGTATAAGCCAACAACAGCGGACCTACTCCTTTTGCGTCATCCTCCACAACAGGCTCGGACATATAATATTCAAAAGTACCGTCCCTTCTCTTATTGTCCTCCGGTCCAAGACCTGCCACCAGACAGATACCGCCCAGACTCAAGTGTCCGTCTTTCTCCTTTAAATACTTATCGCAAATGCCATTAAATGCTTTTATGCCATATTGCCTATAACTTTCAGGAAGCAGACCGTGGCGCACACCCTTAAGCAGACTATAAGCCATAATTGCACTTCCGCTTGCCTCAAGATAGTTTGGCTCTCTGCCGCCCAATGCCGGCAGCTGATACCACAAGCCGCTTTCATCCTGAAACTTCAACATAGCTTCCACCAAATCAAGAAATACCTTTTTTAAATTGTCATACTCAGCCTGAAACTCCTCACCCGGCTCGCATTTGCTCAAAGTATCCAAGAGCGCCATGGAGTACCAGCCGATTGCTCTCAGCCAGAAATTTTTGGAAAGCCCTGTAGTTTTATCACACCAAAATGCCTGCTTGGACGCATCATATCCATGATAATACAATCCCGTCTTCTCATCCTTCATGTATTTTACTACATTGGCAAACTGATGGAAGATATCGGCATAATGCTCTTTATTGTTAAAAGTCGTCTCATACTCCATATAGAAGGGCTGTCCCATATACATACCGTCCAGCCATACCTGATTGGGGTAAATCTTCTTGTGCCAGAAATTCCCCTCTTCCGTCCTGGGCTGGGTCTGCACCTGACTGTAGAGCAAGTCCAATGCCTTGCGGTATTTCTCCTTGCCGTTCAGCTCATACAGCGCAAAAAGGGTCTTGCCCGCATTGATATTATCAATATTATATTCCTCTACGGAATAACCATTAATCGTACCATCATCCATCACTCTGTGGTCGATATAAGCATCCGCAAAATCATAATATTTCTTGTTGTCCGTCACCTGGTATATCTCCAGCAACGCCTTTATCATACAACCATCAATATAATTCCAGCCGGATGCTTTTCCTTCTCGCGCCTTTTCAATATTCCATGCAGGAACATCCAGCGTGCTTTTCTCAATCAGTTCATCGATATATCTCTCAAAAATAGGCAGCTGCATATGTAGACTCCTTTCATTAAAGCACAATGCTTATTTCTATTTTACCCTCCTATAGGGCAAGAGTCAAGACATACTTTTACTTTTTGGCATTTTTATGACATATTTCAGTATTTTCAGGATTTTCTGATGTCGATTCAGGCAATTCCCAGCCATTTGCAAACCAGAAAAAGAAAAAACAGATGCAGCGGATAAAATAAATAAAACACATATTTCATACGAATTCCACGCTCCCCATTATAGCATAAAACAGGGAGAAACGCTAAGGGCGCCGGCAGTTCCCAACAAAAAGAAAGCGCTCCCGCCGCAGCCTGAGGAAACTTATATTTGCGGAATAGGTACAGCACTAGAATGCTCATCACTCCCAGCGCACCATAATCCGTATTCAGAAGCTCCGCCAAATAAGCGCCTGACATACCGCTCACTGCCACCAGAAATGCTTTTGCATAGTTATCTGCCACCATATTAGAAAACCACTTTTTTTGTGAAATAAACTCCCACGCACCCATGGTAATCAATCCCAGAAATAAGGTGAAAAAAACATTTTGAGAAGAAAATTCAAGAAAACTATGATTGAATGCCAAATCAAAAGGAATCTCAGAAATCAGAGAAAAAAGCCCCAGCCGCAGAGCATATTTTTTGACACTTCGGGTTTTTTGAAAGCCTTCCACCAGCAGAAAACAAAAGATGGGAAACGCAATTCTCCCTATACTGCGCATGGTACTATATACAGTAACAAGAGCCGCCCGGTCTTGCACCCATGGGAAAATCTTCCAAAACCCCTCCCAGACAATCAGCTCCTGCAAAATCTGATATTCTCTCAGCATGGTAAGAAGCACAGCTGCTCCCACATGATCAATGAACATGGTCACAATGGCTATCAGCTTTAATGTACTTCCGGAAATCCCCCATCTTTTTTCTCCTGTGTCCTTTATCGTCTCCAACACCATCTTGTGTGCCATGCCTTTCCTGTCCCCTACAGCCTAGCCCACTTTGTATCCGGTGCCCCACACTACTTTCAGGTATCTTGGCTCTTTAGGGTCATTTTCGATTTTTTCCCGAATATGGCGGATGTGTACGGCAATGGTATTGTCTGCGCCCACCGCGCTCATATGCCAGATAGATTCATATATCTGGCTGATAGAAAACACCTTGCCCCTCTCCTGCACCAACAGCCGCAGAATCTTATATTCAATCGGAGTCAGTCTGACCTCTCTGCCGTCCACGTATACTGCCCGCTGTAAGTCATTGACCTCCAATCCGTCCACCTTGTAAATCCGATTGATGTTATCACACACATTAGCTAACTGTACATATCTGCGGAATTGGGACTTCACCCTTGCCAGAATCTCTAAAGGATTGCAACCTGTGGTCACATAATCATCCGCCCCGGAATTAAGCGCCATAATCTTGGCAGTTTCCGCAGTCTGTTCAGATACCACGATAATCGGTACGCTGGTCCTAGTTCTAAGCCTTGCAATCAGTTCAATACCTGCTCCCCATCCGTCTTTGCCTAATTCTGCATCTATCAACATCAGGTGAACCGTTTTCTTTCCCAGAAAATCAAAAAGTTCCTCCTGCGTAGCCGCCTTTATCATCTGAAATCCTTCTCCCCTAAAGAGCGGAGCCATGATTTCCATAATGCCTGTGCAATTGTTATAAACAAGAATCGTCTTTTCCATCATACCATCTATCTCCCTTTCTGTACACCGTAAATTCTGAAACAATTGCAAAATATTGCAAAAATCCAATTCACCTTTTCTATCATAAAATATGATTGCATACTTTTTGCATCATATTTCATCATTTTTTCTTAATTTTTTCTTATTTTCTAAATCTTTTTCAAGATTTTCTATTTATATATTGTTCTGCCGTCTTTTTTGGTTCATTTTCCCTGTCATCCTCTCTTTCAAAATGAATGTGCATTAAAAATGCCCTTTGAAATATAGACGAATTTCAAGGGCATTTTGTTTCATATTTTTTAGTTTTTCCATTAAATTTCACTTATTTTTTATCCGTTCGGATGCCTTTTATCCGATTGGATGTTTTTTATCCGATGGTTCCTGCGAATTCAAACCTTTCAAATCCTCCGCGGAAAATCTACGAAAGACGTTCAATCCGTTTGTCAGAATAAGAATGCTGTTCTTTGTGGTGTCAAATGCACCTTCTTTATAGAGTTCCACGGTAATCAGACCAATGGGAACTGCCACAATCATGCCAATAACACTCCCCAGCTTATAACCTACATAGAGCAGAATCAAGGTGGGAAGGGCCGGAAGTCCCACAGAATCTCCCACAATCTTGGGCTGGATAACCTGCCTTGCAAGCTGTCCCACACCCCATATAATTAAAAGTCCCAGCGCCATCTGATAGTCGGCGCTTAACACCTTCACAATGGCCCATGGTACCATAATAGTTCCTGTTCCGAAAAAGGGAAGGAAATCCATAAATGCGATTCCCACAGCAATTAACACCGCATAATCCACATGTAAAACAGTAAGACCAATCACTAAAAGCAGATACATCCATATTTCAATGCGAAGCTGTGCCTTGAAATATCCTCCTACCGCAGTCACCAGACTGTGACGTATCATTCGGTAACGGGTTTGGACTGAAAGAGGCGTATGCTCTCTAAACCACTGATTGATGCTGCTTCTGTCCGACACAAAGAAATATGCGGACAACAATGACATAATCATCCCTATTACAATAGAGGGAATCTGCTTTGCAAAATTTCCCACCACATTGATGGCAGGAGTGCTGATGCTTCCTACAATGTCCCCCATATAGGAACCCACCTGACTCACTGCATCGCTGATGCTAAGCTGTACATCCATAGGCAGACGGCTGTAAACCACATTCAGCCTTTCTCCAATCTCTGAAAAATCCTCCTGCGTTCCTTCCCACATATCGGGCAGGGCTTCCAGCAGTCCCATTGCCTCCTTTGACAGCTTTACGCCTGCTAAATACAGCACAAACACAATCACGCCGATAACTGCTATAATGACAAATGCGCTTCCTGCCTTGCGCCGGATTTTAAGTTTTTCCTCAAAAAACCGCACTAAAGGAGAAGCTATCCATGCGATAATCCATCCTACTACAAAAGGCGAAAAAAAGAAAAGCAGCCTAGGCACAAGAAAGATGACCAACAGGAATACTGCCAATGAAACGCTTAAATTCACAACAGCCTTGACATATTTTCTCATAGGCTTGCGTCCTCACCCAACCACTTTTAATTTATTTCAACTCGGCTTCATTCTCCAAAATCTTATCGATAACACCATAGATTTCCTCCCGCCCTTGCTTGCTCTGAGCCGAAAAAGGAAGAATCAAAGTGTCCTCTCCTGCCTTTAACGCAGTGCGAATGAGCGCCGTCTGCTTTTGTATCTGGCTTCGCTTTATCTTATCCAGCTTGGTAGCTATAATAATGGGATGATACCCCTGTCGGCATATCCAATCGTACATAATGCAGTCGTTGCCAGAAGGAGCATGCCTGATATCAACCAATAGAAACACGGCGCGCAGCTTTTTAGATTGGTGAAGGTAATCCTCCACCATCTTGCCCCATTTTGCCTTAACCTCTTCATTGGCAGCGGCATATCCATAGCCGGGTAAATCTACAAAATATATCTCATGATTGATATTATAATAATTGATAGTTTGTGTCTTCCCCGGCTGGGAGCTGGTACGTGCCAAAGATTTACGGTTCATCAATGCATTGATCAAAGATGACTTTCCCACATTACTTTTGCCTGCAAAGGCCACTTCCGGATAAACATTGTCCGGAAGTTTGCTGGTAATACCGCATACGGTTTCCAGACTGACTTCTTTAATAACCATGATTACCCGCTCTCTTGGTATCCCCACGATGAACCGTCAATGGCGCACCTTCGCCTTCCACGGCTTCCTTTGTCACCACACAGGACTCCACTGTTTCATCAGAAGGAACTTCATACATGGTATCCATCATAATGCTTTCCATAATAGAGCGCAGTCCTCTTGCGCCGGTCTTTCTCTCAAAGGCCTTCTCCGCAATAGCCTCCACTGCTCCCTCTTCAAAAGTCAGCTCCACATCATCCATGTCAAAAAGCTTCTGGTATTGTTTAAGCAGAGCGTTCTTCGGCTCCCGCAAAATGCGGACCAAAGCTTCCTTATCCAAGCCCTGCAATGACACACAAATGGGCACACGACCTACAAACTCGGGAATCAGACCATATTTGACCAAATCCTGAGGAGTCACTTCCTCAAGCAAATCATTGAACTCTTTTGTAGTCTTCTGGGACACCTCCGTGTTAAAGCCGATGGCCTTACGGTCCAATCTTGCTTCTACAATCTTATCCAGCCCCGCAAAAGCTCCGCCGCAGATAAAGAGAATATTAGTTGTGTCAATTTGAATCAATTCCTGATGGGGATGCTTTCTTCCGCCTTGGGGAGGAACGCTTGCCACAGTGCCTTCTATAATCTTTAACAAAGCCTGCTGAACGCCTTCTCCTGATACATCCCTTGTAATGGATACATTCTCGCCCTTCTTCGTAATCTTATCAATCTCATCAATATAGATAATGCCGTATTGGGCTCTTTCCACATCATCATCTGCCGCCTGTATCAACTTTAACAGGATATTCTCCACATCTTCACCCACATAGCCTGCCTCGGTCAATGTAGTGGCATCCGCAATAGCAAATGGCACATTGATAATCTTTGCCAATGTCTGCGCCAGATAGGTTTTGCCGGAGCCGGTAGGTCCCACCATGATAATATTGCTTTTTTGAAGCTCCACATCATCCAAATCCTTGGGCGCCGTCACCCTTTTGTAATGATTATAAACTGCCACTGACAGAACTTTTTTTGCTTCCTCCTGTCCAATGACATAATCATCCAGAAAACTCTTGATTTCCTTGGGTTTTAACAAATTAATCTCCGGATGAAGAGAATCCTCTCTGGTCTCGTCCTCCAATTCCTCTTCCAAAATGTCGGAACAAATATCAATGCACTCATCGCAGATATACACACCAGACGGTCCTGCAATCAGCTTGCGCACCTGGCTCTGTCCCTTATTACAAAAAGAACATCTTATACTATTGTCTGAATTTCTGCCTGCCATTCTTTCTTATACCCCCTGCCCGTTTCTGCGGACATTCATTTTAAGCGCAATGTTATGCATTCTCTCTCTGTGTATCATGGAATGTGATTACCTTGTCAATCAAGCCATATTCACAGGCTTCTTCAGCGCTCTTCCAATTATCCCTCTCAGTGTCTGCACAGACGGTTTCATAATCCCTGCCGGTATTTTCTGCCAGCATACGGTTTAACTTTTCTTTTGTCTTTAAGATATGCTTTGCCGCAATTTCAATCTCCGTAGCCTGTCCCTGAGTACCGCCAAGAGGCTGGTGAATCATGATTTCCGCATTGGGGAGAGCAAACCTCTTGCCCTTTGCGCCGCCTGCAAGCAGGAAAGCTCCCATGCTTGCCGCCATACCGATGCAGACCGTTGATACATCACATTTGATATAACGCATTGTGTCATAAATTGCCATACCCGCCGTTACACTGCCGCCGGGGCTGTTGATATACAGATGGATATCCTTCTCCGGATCCTCCGCCTCAAGAAACAACAGCTGCGCCACCACAAGGCTTGCCGTTACTTCATTGACTTCCTCTCCCAAAAAGACGATTCTGTCCTTTAAGAGTCTGGAATAAATATCATAAGACCGCTCACCCTTGCTGGTCTGTTCTATGACATAAGGTACTAAACTCATCTTACTTCCTCCATTCTTGCTTTTCCGGATTCATTCTATTCAAATATTTCAAATATTGCTTTTTCGATTAATCCTTCTTCTTGGCTTTGCTTTCCTTGGCATTTTCCACTACAAAGTCCACTGCCTTCCTAATGCAGATATCCTCCATAACCTGCTTTTTGCCGTTTTCGCCCAAAAGCTCTTTTACCTTGTCCGCTTCCATACGGTAAGCTTCGCCCATGGTCTTAAGTTCCTCTTCAAACTCCTCTTCGCTTGCAGTCATCTTTTCTGCTGCCACCACTGCCTCAAGTACCAGACGGGATTTAATTCTCTTAAGAGCCTGAGGTTTTACCTGATCAAGCAGCGCAGTGGGAGTAAGTCCCGTAAACTGCATATACTGCTCCATGGAAAGCCCCTGGGACTGAATTCTTTGAGCGAATTCCTCCACCATCTGCCTCTGCTGGGTCTCCAGCATAGCATCGGGAATCTCCATCTGGGCATCCTCAATAATGGCATCAATCACAGCTTCCTCCTTGGCATCCTTCGCCTCGGAAACCTTCTTCTCCTCCAGCTTCTTCTTTACATCTTCTTTATACTCGGAAAGTGTGTCAAACTCAGATACTTCCCCTGCGAACTCATCATCCAATTCGGGAAGTTCCTTCTCCTTAATTTCCTTTACGGTACATTTAAAGACTGCGTCTTTGCCGGCAAGACTCTTCTCCTGATAATCCTCCGGGAAAGTGACATTGACATCTATCTCTTTTCCCAGCTCTGCGCCGATTAAACCGGCCTCAAATCCGGGAATAAAGGCGCCTGAACCGATGGTCAGAGGATAGTTCTCACCCTTTCCGCCTTCAAAAGCCTCGCCATCCACAAAGCCCTCAAAATCTATTACCGTCATATCTCCGTCCTTCACGGCTCTGTCTTCCACGGAAATAATTCTGGCGTTGCGGTCTCTTTCCCTCTCAATTTCTGCATCTACCTCTTCATCGGTAACACTTACATCCATCTTGTCCACTTTTACGCCCTTATATTTACCAAGGGTAACTTCCGGCTTTAAGGCAACCTCCGCAGTAAAGATAAAAGGCTTTCCCGACTCAATCTGAGTCACGTTAATCCTGGGAGAAGACACAATATCTTCCGTACACTCGTCCAAAGCCTTCTCATATGCCTCAGGAATCAGCTCGTTTGCCGCGTCTTCATAAAAAACTTCCTTGCCGTACATCTGCTCAATCATCTTGCGGGGAGCTTTGCCCTTGCGAAATCCCGGAATGCTGATTTTGTTCTTGTTCTTCTGATAAGCCACATTAATAGCTTTTTCCAGCTCCTCTGCAGGCACTTCAATGGTCAGTTTTGCCATATTGTTCTCTAATTTTTCTACCTGTAAACTCATTCTTATGTTTCCTCCTTCATAGTGACCGTCTCATGCCAATTTTTTTACAGTCACAGCCATTCTGAAATTATAGCACAAATATGGGAAATTGACAACAATTTTATAGATTTATAAGATTTATAAGATTTATAGGATTTATTATTTTTTCCCATAAAGGCACTTGCTGGTCACTCCGGGAAGCATCCCCAGCTTGCCTGAGAGGGCGCTGACTACGCTCTGAGGCGCGTCCATCACCACACTGATGACATTGACATTTTTGGAAGGATAAGGAATTCCCATCCTGCCGATAATATAGCTTCCATATTCGTGAAGCAGACCGTTGACCCTCGCCGCACAATCAATATCCTCCACCATAATGCCCACTAAAGTCACCCTGCTCTCTGCGAGATTTGCCGTATTGTCACTTTTGTTCATAGATACCCCCTTGCATGCTTTACGCTTTACATAATTCTTTTCTTAGTTTTGTTATCTGTCTCACAAACACTTAAATATGAGTTGCAATAATTAAAATTCTTCCCTTCTGCCTGTCTCTGATATAAGCCTCCGCCCTGTCCTTTGTCTCAGCATCCATACCTGTAAAAGGCTCGTCCAGCAGCACACACTCACTTTCCGCTTCCATCGCCCTCACTAATGCCACCCGGCGTTTCATGCCGCCGCTCAGCTGACCGCAGGGCTTATCTATGGCATCCTTCTCCAAAAGCAGGCAAAGAGCCTCCCCTGCCCTCTTCCTGTCCCCCGTCACCATCTCCACATTCCGAAGGGCGCTGTAATCCATGCACAGTCTGTCCTCCTGAAAAACCATACTGAAAGAAGAATTCTCTTTCATTCCCACTTTACCGCCGTCCGGCTTTTCCAGACCGCACAGCAGGCGAAGCAGAGTTGTCTTGCCGCTTCCCGAGGGACTCGTCAGATAATAGATTTCTCCGGGCTTGTATGCTGCCGAAAAATCCTGAAGCACCTTTTGCTCCCCATAGGACTTACTCAACTGTTCACAGCTAAGAACACATCCCGGCATACTTTCCCCCGGCATTTCTTTCTCTATCATCTGTATGGGGATCTGTCTCCCTCTTACCCTTTCCGGCTTCTTACAGGCAGGCTCCCATGCAAAAAAGCTTTCCGCCAGCCGGAGAATACATTTTTCAAACAAAAAACTAAGACAAATCACCACTGTCGTCCAGGCAAACAGCCCCGCCGTATCCAGATAAATTTTGGACAGGTAAAGCTGTCCCCCTATAGAAAAATCCGGTGTTCCGATTACCTCTGCCGCCACTCCCGACTTCCAGCCCATACCAAGGGAAATCTTCAAACCGCTTAACAAAAAAGGCTTTAGCGCAGGTCTGTAAATATAAAAAAAGCGATTTTTCCGGGGCAGCTTAAAAATCTCCGCCATCTCCAAAAGCTGCCTGTCCGCATTTTTGATGCCCGCCAGCGTATTGATATAGATATTGGGCAGCACAATCAGAAAACAGATTGCCACAGCCAGAAAAGATGAACCCCACCAGATTAAAAACAATACTACAAAGGACGCCACAGGGATTGCCTTGAAAAGATTCATAACAGGAGATAAAAATTCTTCCAATATGGAAAAACGGCCGCTCAATACACCTAAAAGAACCGCCGCCGTAAATCCCAGAAAAATTCCCGCACCGATGCGCACAAAAGAGCCTGCCACACTCTGCCAAAACTGAGCCTTGGGAAGCAGGGCAAAAAGTGCATCCAGCGTTTCTGTTGGCGTTGCCAGCAAAATGGCATTGTCCACCCATTTTGCCAGCAGATGCCACAGAAACAGCCAGAATAAAATAATCAGCACTTTCCTTTTTTGATTAAGGGACATAATAGAATCCTTCCTCTGGCAGAGCTCCGCCTACCGCTTCGGGAGACTGTCCGTATATTACCTGCAGATAGCCGGACAACGCCTGTCTCATTTCTGCTCCGGTGATGCAGACGATATTGCATTTGGGAATCGCCTTCACGGCAATGGGCTCCTTTGCAATGATTCCCGCCTTTACGGCAAGGGCTGCCCCTGTCTCCGAGTCATCATTTATGCTCTGGGTGCTCTCTGCATGTTCTTTTAAAAATAATGTAACAGCTTCTTTTTCTTCCTGTAAAAACTCATTTCGCACCACGGTCACCCCTGTTACCATGCTGCTTCCCCCTTCGCCCTGCACCTTATTCCACTCTTCATTCATATCGAGAATAACGGAAAGCGTCTCATTCTGGGCACAAGCTGCCGTTACAAAGGGCTGAGGGAGCAGTCCCACTGCATTCGGATTTTCTGCCAGCACTGCCGCCACCTCTGTAGCCTCCGATTTGTACTCCAAAGTACAATCCGCTGCGGTCATATCATTTTGAGATAAAAGATACTGCAGCACATAGTCGGGCGTGGTTCCCTTGCCGGTGAGATAAATGGTCTTTCCCTTCAAATCGGACATTTGTTTCATGGAAGTATCTCCAGATACCATATACAATACTCCAAGGGTATTAATATCGATTACCGTAACGCCGCCCTTTGTCTTATTATAAAGCACTCCGGCCACATTGGCAGGCACCAGAGCGATATCTAGTTCGCCTTTTACCATAAGAGGAAGCAGCTCATCCGCTCCCGTAGCCATCTGAAATTCGTAATGATTCAGTGACTCTCCCTGTTCATTTTTTTCCATCAGAGCCAAAAGTCCAATGGACGTAGGTCCTTTTAAAGAACCTATACGAATCAGGGTTTTTTCTGCTTGTGCAGAGCCATCTGTATTTTGATTACTTTGTGTGGCATCCTGGGTTTGATTTGCACCTGCACCAGAGCTGCTGCAGCCTGTCAGAATGCCGCAACAAAGCGCAAGTGCCATTCCTAAGGCCGCCAGCCTTTTCATTTTTTTCTTGTTTTGATTTGATTCTTTTTCTTTCTGCATTACTTTCATGTTTCCATGCCTCCTTGACCGTAGGTTAAAATTTGATATCTCAGGTGAAGTTTGGCACAAAAAATAAGCCTTATTACTCAGAACGAATCTTCGTAAATCAGTCACCTGTGTACGATTCCAATCAGCCATCTGAAGCTTTTTGGTCTCAATAATAATGTACCATGATGACAGTTCCATCATGGTATTTATGTCCATTCGGACATCTCCTGCCACGAATATGGTCTTATTGTACCATAAATAAAAAAAACAAACAAGCCGGAAACAAGAAAAACTTTCCATTATAATTTTTTTCATGTCGCTTATACTATTACCAAGATAAGTTGTAGCAAGCACGAATCTTGTATCAAAATCTTCAAGATAAGTGATTGTTGCACTTATCTTGAAGATAGAGAAAATTTAAAAGATATGGAGGTGAAAAACATGGCAAACAAGTCTAACAGAGTTGAGGTTCCTGAAGCTAAGGCTGCAATGAACCGTTTTAAGACTGAGGTTGCATCCGAGCTGGGTGTAAACTTGAAGGAGGGTTACAATGGTGACCTTACTTCTAAGGAAGCAGGAAGCATCGGCGGTGAGATGGTTCGCCGTATGATCAAGAAGCAGGAAGAGTCTATGAAATAAATATATAGTTCCTGTATAAGTTGAATTTTCGCATATTCAATTATTCGATAAAAAAGGCGGGTTCAGCGCAAATACTGCGCTGGACCCGTTTTTTCGAGTGTGAGAAAGCTCTGCAAAGCAGAGCATAGTACTTCTCCACGAAACAGCTAAGCCTGAGAATCAGGCTATTGGCTGTGAGTGGTTAGAAGTACTTCTCACGCTTCACACTTATTCGCCGAATACTGCCTTGTAATCCGCCTGAAACTTTGCAATTCCGGCATCTGTCAGAGGATGCTTCACCATCTGCTCTATCACGGCATAAGGAACCGTGGCGATATCTGCGCCTGCCAGCGCACAATCTGTCACATGGACAGGATTTCTCACGCTTGCTGCAATAATCTGGGTGTCCAAATCTGTCATGGAAAAAATTTCCGATATTTCACGAATTAAATCCACGCCCCTCTGGCTGATATCATCTAATCTGCCTAAAAAAGGAGAAACATAGGTGGCTCCCGCCCTTGCAGCCAGCAGCGCCTGATTTGCTGTGAAAACCAATGTCACATTGGTCTTGATGCCTTCCTTTGTAAGCGTCTTGCAGGCTTTCAATCCTTCCACGGTCATGGGAAGCTTCACTACCATATTGGGATGAATGGCAGCAATAGCCCGGCCTTCCTCAATCATTCCCTCCGCATCCACGGTAGTCGCCTTGACTTCCCCGCTGATGGGACCGTCCACAATGGAGGCAATCTCCGCAATTACCTCCTCAAACTTCCTGCCTTCCTTGGCAATCAGGGAAGGATTTGTGGTAACTCCGCAGATAACACCCATGTCATTGGCTTTTCTGATGTCCTCCACCTTTGCAGTATCAATAAAAAAACGCATTTTTCTCTCTCCTTTCATTGGTAGGTAATTCTTAGGTGTTTATGTCTGATATGGCATTATTGTATCATGATTGCCGCAAGTTTCAAACACATTTTTCTCATAGATAAATTCTATCTTCTGTGTCTTTTTGGCAAAGAAACCCAAAAATCCGGCGGCATTTTCCCCTTTGACGGCAAAATCATACAGTTTGCGGAGTACACATCTCATATCGGGAAGTCTCTCCTCCGGCTCCCTCTGCACGCACTCCTCCACCAATTTTTCCAAGCTGTAGCTTAAATTTTTATTATAAGCGCGTATCTTTGGCTTTGTCGTTGGCGGCAGACAGGGATTGTCCCCTGTCAGCATATAGTGAAGCAGCCTTCCAAAAGCATACACATCACTGTATGCCCCGATTTTGCCGGATGGTGCAAGCTGCTCCGGTGCAGCATAGCCCACGGTGCCGGCCCAAGTATGGTTACACGATTTTGCCGGACAGGCGCAGGCCAAATCCAAAAGCTTTACCTGTCCATCCTCTCGGATTCTCACATTTTCTGCTTTTAAGTCTCGAAACAGTATAGTGCCCGGAAGCCCCTCCAGATAGGTCAAGCCTTCCGCCAGGGATATGGCAAACTTCACCGCCTGCGCCTGAGTCAGGCAGCCTCTTCTCTGCAGCAGTTCCTCCAAGGTCTGCCCCGAAACATACTCCATAATCAGAAAATATTTTCCCTTTTCCTGCCAGCCTTCCCCATACGCCGGAAAAAGCGGATTCTTAAGCTGCTTTAAAATTTCCTGCTCCCTCTTCCAGAGTCCGGCTTCACCGCTTACCTTACAGGCATAAAACATCCCGGAAGAATCCTTCCTCACCCGATACACCACAGCATGAGTTCCTTTTCCGATAAAAAGAGGAAATCCATAGCCATGCCGCTCAAGACTTTTTGCTTCCATTGTTGGTATCGTTTGTATTTTCATAGATTTCTCCATTTCTATTATTGATTGAAAGCCTAAAACGAATGCACAAATACTGCCCCCAGATTCCTGCCACCTTGCTCCTCTCCATATTTTCCTAATTCCCGCAGATACAAAGAAGCCTGCCTGTCATCCCTGATACCTCCTCCAAGACATTCCCTTAACATCTGCTCTGTAAGATGCTCATAAAACGGCTCTGTGGCAAGCAGAAGACTCACTTCCGGCTCCATAATACCCTGATATAACTTCAAGGCTGACTCTCCCAGCAGCATTTTGATGCGGGCTTTTTGAAAACCTCTGTTCAACAGATAAATTCTCTGTTTTCCCTGCCCAAACAGCAAAAATTCTTCTCCCAGACACAGAATGCCTGAACAGGAAACTCCTTCCTCCCCATCACTCTTGTGAGGCGCCATTTTTTGCAGCTTGTGAAAAACCGCATTCCAATCCACGCACCCTTTTCTGCTATAATCCGCTAAAACTTCCTCATGAAATAAGTCCACTAACTGCCCGCAAAAATCCCTGCTGTCGCAGACACAGGCAAGCACAAGACTATCCCTGCCCCTTTTCATGCGGATTTGCTGCAAGGTCAGAGAAATCCTATTTTCCCTGTCCAGCTCCCGCTCCTGACAATAATAGCTTGTCAAAAATCTCATGCATTTCCTCTCTCCTTTCTAATATTCTATTGTCAGGGGATTGCAAAACTCAGTTTTTCGTAATCAAATTGTGCAGATTGTATATTCCATAAGCAGACCCTAGCGAACCGTCGGTACTTAAACGCCGTACTTTGGCGTTTTATGTACCGTTACGGTGAGGTCGGAGCGAAAGCGTGTCTGCGTTGGAACATACAATTGGCACAATGACACTTTGTAAAAAGAGAATTTCTCAATCACCTAATTCAATTATTTAAGCTGTTGTGTTTATTGGAAAAATATTTTGAAATAAAGATGTGAAAAAACTGATTTTACCTTGCGGGGCAGTTTCACCTGCCTCGTAAGAGGCTGCCTCATCAGAGGCTGCCCCGCAAGAAGCTGTCCCACGGGAATCAGCCTGCAAAAATATTAGAAAGGTCATTAAATAAAAGAAATACCATTAATCCCATAAAGAACACCAGACCGATAAAATGTACCATACCTTCTTTTTCCGGTGGAATGGGCTTTCCTCTGATAACTTCCAGAAGCAAAAATACCAGCCTGCCGCCATCCAGCGCCGGAATGGGCAGCAGATTTAAAATTCCCAGATTCACGGAAAGCATCAGGGTAATATTGAGCATGTTCACCAGCACATTCTCCCAGCCATATTGCTTGGTGTTCTCGTAGGTCTTGCCCACCATGTTCACCGCAATACCCACAGGACCTGCCACATCTTTTCTGGTCACTTTCCCCCGTATTAGCAGACCCAGACTCTTATAAGTCATCTTCATGCTGTAACGCATCTCATACCACGCATATTTCAAACCGTCCAAGCCTTTCAGCTCTACAAAATCGGCATTGGAAATTCCCAGCATATATCTGCCTTCTTCTTCGTTATATTGTGGGGTTAGCATCAGCTCTCCCACTTCGTTGTCACGCTTATAACCTACCTTCACCTCACCGCCGTCATAGAGCTGGGTAAACAAAAGAACCTCTTCATACAGATACACCTTCTCTCCATTCAAGGAAAGAATTCTGTCCCCATCTCTCAGTCCCGCCGCCTCAGCCGCACTGTTTTCCAATACCTCCGTGGCAATGGGCTCCCTGATAACAATCATATTAACCATAACAAGTGCAATTATGAAGGCTAAAATGAAATTAAAAAACGGCCCCGCAACCACTGTGGAAATCCTGCTCCACACATTGGCATTGGGAAATGCACCCTCACTTTCCGTCCCATTTTTCATCTCCAGACCGTCCTCGCCCTCAAACATGCAGGAACCGCCAATGGGCAGCAGCTTTAAGGCATATCTGGTGTCTCCCTTCTGAAAGGAAAACAGAATAGGACCCATTCCCACTGCAAATTCCACCACATGAATCCCATTCATTTTTGCCAGCAGAAAGTGTCCAAATTCATGGGACACTATCACTACCCCTAAAATAATAACCGTGAATATTAATGTAGCCATAAAGTTAATTACTTTACCTTTCCTAAGATATATTCCCAAGCTTCTTTCTCTGTCTCTAAAATCTCCTCTACGCTGGGATTTGCCAGCACCTTATGCTTATGCATGGCTTCCTCAATCAGTTCTGTAATCTCCGGATACCGAATTCGGCGCTCCAAAAAAAGTTCTACCGCTTTCTCATTGGCAGCATTGAATATTGTCGGCATACTGCCCCCTGCTTCCGCCGCCTGATAGGCAAGCCGCAGACCCCCAAAGGTTTCCATATCCGGCTTTTCAAAAGTAATCTGCCCTAGTTCAAAAAAATCCACCCGCTTGCCTTCCATGGGTCTTCTGTCAGGATAAAACAAAGCATATTGGATGGGAAGCTTCATATCCGGAGTCCCCATCTGGGCAATGATAGCTCCGTCCACATACTCTACTGCAGAGTGAATAATACTCTGGGGATGCACCACCACCTGTATGCGGTCAAGTCCCACGCCAAAAAGCCATTTTGCTTCCATTACTTCCAGCCCCTTATTCACCAGCGTGGAAGAATCTATGGTAATTTTGCGGCCCATGGACCAATTGGGATGTTTCAGGGCATCCTCCACTTGCATTTTGGCAAGTTCTTCTTTCGTTTTTCCACGAAATGGCCCTCCCGATGCCGTAAGCAGAATCTTAGAAATTCTATTTGCAGGTTCCCCGTTCAAAGACTGAAAAATCGCACTATGTTCACTGTCCACAGGCAGAATGGACACTCCGCACTTTTTTGCCAATGGCATAATGATATGTCCTGCCGTCACCAGAGTTTCCTTATTGGCAAGGGCAATATCCTTGCCTGCCTCAATGGCTGCTATGGTAGGTCTGATGCCAATCATTCCCACAATCGCAGTCACTAATACCTGCGCCTCAGGAAGGATTGCCGATTCTATCAGTCCTTCCATACCAGATACCACCTTTACAGGCATATCCCCTATACGGCTTCTTAGGTCGGATGCCGCCTCCTCGCTCCACATGCCTGCAATCAGAGGTTTAAATTCCCTGACCTGCTCCTCCATCATTTTCACATTGCTTCCTGCCGCCAGCGCCACTACCTTTAAATCAGGATTGGCACGGACAATTTCAAGAGTCTGTGTCCCTATGGAGCCTGTAGAGCCCAAGATTGCAATATTTTTCATAAGTATATACCCCCATGCCTGTCAGACACTGCTTATTTTGAGCAGAAATATCATTAAAAAATAAGTCATGGGCGCCGTAACTATCATGGAATCAAAGCGATCCATAATGCCCCCATGTCCGGGAATCAGCTTTCCATAATCTTTAATATTGTAATTGCGCTTGACGGCGGATGCCGCAAGGTCTCCCATCATACTGATAATTGCACCAATTCCGCAGATAAAGGCAATCACCCATGTCACCGCCTGATCCGGAAACACTGTCTGCACCAGAAAATGTCCATACAAAGCTCCAAGCGCCGCCGTTCCCACAACGCCGCCGATGCACCCTTCCAATGATTTATGAGGACTTAATTTCGGAAAAATTTTCTTCTTTCCTATCAGCTTACCCACTACATAGGCACAGGTATCACATCCCCATGAACTAATCAGAATCATCCATACCATATAAATACCCCTGTCAGCACTTCTGATCAGATATACAAAGGACAGCATCACCGGCGCATAGAGAAAGGAAAATATAGCCGCCACCACTTGATTTGCCTGAAATTTAGGAAAGGAAATCACATAGAGAAACATCTCAGCCAAAAATACCCCCACGATTCCCATTAAGAGCATCTGGGGATCCTGCAGGAAATACAGCATTACATAATAGACGGCCACTCCAATCAACCCTATGATTTCCAGACCGTTTAATTTTTTATCATCTGTTGCGCAGGACAATGCTTTAGTTAACTCCCTGTACGCAATCAGAGAGATAAACAATAAAATGAGCGCAAGGGAAATTCCTCCCAGACTCATGGTTAAGAATGCTATGGCAAGGAGAACTATGCCGCTTAGCAATCTGGTCACAAACATAGTTATTCCTCCTTCAAGCCACCATATTTCCGGTCTCTAACATTATATGCCTCCACAGCTTTTATCAATTCTTCTTTCGTAAAATCCGGCCATGCGACCGGCGTAAAATACAATTCCGTATAGGCAAGCTGCCACAGCAGGAAATTGGAAATCCTCTGTTCATTACAGGTTCGGATTAAAAGGTCGGGGTCAGGAATCCCTGCCGTATCCAATTCTTTTTCAAGGCAGTCCTCCCCGATATCCTCCGGCGCAAGCTCCCCTCTTTGTACTCTTTTCGCAATATTTCTCATGGAACGTACCAATTCATCCCTGCTGCCGTAATTGATGGCAATCTGAAAATGCAGCCCATCATTATTCTTCGTGGCTTCTTCCAACTCGGCAATCCGCAGACGGATATCCTCATCCAGCCTCGACTTTTCTCCCAAAACCCGCACACACATACGGTTTTTCTCCGCTGTTTTCAGACAAGTTTTCATATAATTACGAAGCAGTTTCATCAGTGCATCCACTTCTTCCTGAGGTCTGCGCCAATTTTCTGTGGAAAATGCATATACCGTCAGATATTGAATCCCCATCTTATACGCTTCCTCACAGATAGTCTCCACCGTCTTGGCACCCTGTACATGCCCGTAATTGCGGGGCATTCCCTTTGCTTTCGCCCATCTTCCGTTGCCGTCCAAAATAATAGCTACATGCTTAGGTACATTTAACTGTTTCTCCATATTCCATGCCCCTCCTGCTTCTAAAATTACAAAGGGCGGATAAGCTCTCGCATCTCCACCCCCGCAGTTTGCTCTCGAGTAACCTTTAGACGGTCATAATTTCCTTTGACTTACTTTCCATCAAGGCATCCACTTCCTTAACGAACTTATCTGTAAGCTTCTGCAGCTGTTCCTCCATCTGCTTAACCTCATCCTCAGAGATTTCCTTCGCTTGTTTCTTCAAGGCATCATTGCCGTCTCGTCTGATATTGCGGATAGCTACCTTTCCTTCCTCCGCCTTTTTCTTGACCTCTTTTACCAAATCTTTTCTGCGCTCCTCAGTAAGTTCCGGAAACACCAAACGAATCACACTTCCGTCATTGGAAGGGTTAATTCCGATATCAGAGGTCTGGATTGCCTTTTCGATTTCCTTTATCAGAGATTTCTCCCATGGCGCAATCTGAATAATTCTCGCCTCCGGCACGGTGATATTGCCCACCTGCTGGATGGGGGTAGGAGTTCCGTAATAATCGATTCTCAACTTATCAAGGACATGGGGATTTGCACGCCCTGCCCTGATTGCTGCATAGTCATTCTCCAAAAACTCCACCGCTTTTTTCATTTTATCTTCGTACTGCTGTAATCTTGCATCCATATCAACAACCATGCCTTTCTTCCGTCCTAGACTGTTACTTTTGTTCCATTGAAATCTTCCTTAAGCGCATTCACAATGCTGTTTTCCTCATTCAGGCAAAATACCCGCATGGGCATTTTATTGTCCCTTGCCAGAATGGATGCCGTCATATCCACTACCTGCAGGTTTCTGGCAATCACTTCCTCAATGGCAATTTCATCAAACCGCCTAGCGGCAGGATTCTTCTCCGGATCATCATCATATACGCCATCAATGGATTTTGCTAACAGAATGACATCCGCATCCACTTCAACCGCTCTAAGTACCACACCGGTATCTGTAGAAAAATACGGATGCCCGGTGCCTCCTGCAAAAAATACCACCATTCCCTTGGAAAAATATTTGTTTGCCCTGTCCTTTGAAAATAATTTTGTAAAAGAGCCACACTCAAAAGGAGTCAGCACATTAGTCATCATCCCCATTGAGCGAAATATCTCGGATACATAGATGCAGTTCATGACAGTGGCTAACATCCCTATCTGGTCAGCCTTTGTTCTGTCAATGTTTTCGCTGGAACGCCCCCGCCAGAAATTACCGCCGCCGATGACGATTCCTACCTGAATCCCATCCTGCACAAGTTCCTTTACCTGAATGGCCACTTTCCTCACTGTTTCTTCGTCAAAACCCGTCTTTTTCTCGCCGGCAAGAGCTTCTCCACTCAATTTCAGCAAAATCCTATGCATACGCATCTCTCCCTATTTTGATGAAGACTTTTTCTTACTCGTCTCCGGTTTATATTCGTCAAAGAATGTTGTAGGACTAACATCTGCATAGCACTGGGAACACATACCTTCAATTACTGCACCATTGTTAATCTGTACAGACTTAGATTTGATATTACCCATAACAATGGCGGAAGTATCCAAAACCACAGGTCCCTTTACATCAATATCACCCTTTACAGCGCCGGCTATGGCTGCGCTGGTAGCGGTAATATTACCGATAATAACCGTGCTTGCACCAATCTTTACAGCTCCATCACTGATAATCTCTCCGTTTATTTTAGCACTTTCAGCATAAATCTCGGCAGCTTTTGAATTGCCATTCACATGACCGGTTATATTTAATTTCCCCCATGCCTCGATATTGCCATTCACAGTGCCCATAATATCAATGGAACCTTCTGAAGTAAGGTCTCCTGTGATATTTGTCCCTGTGGTAATAACAGATGTCTCCTCTGAAACCATTTTGCTGATATGTGTTTCCATAAACTTCTTTTCTCCTTTTCTTTCTCCCTTTTCTTCTGATTTAGGCTGCTCTGACACCGAAGCCTTTTCCTTGAAACTATCCTCTTCCGGAACTTCCCCTGTGGAACTTTCCACTTCAGGCTTGTTCTCCGGCATAGCAACCACTTCCTCTTTCAGCACATCCTCCAACATGCTGTCCAAATCAAGAGCATCCTCTTTCTTTAAACCAGCTTCATTTGAAGTTTCCTCTGCCTCCGCACCCTTTGCGTCAAAATCCGACTCTTTAGCCGCATTCACATTCTCTGGTTCTGTCTCCAAAGAAGCAGTTTTTTGTTCCTCTTCCGGCATCAACTCATTGACTGCCTGTGATAAATCCTCTTTCAATTCACCAAAAAAACCCATTGTAAAATATAACCTCCATTCATTATTCTATTTCTGTGTGTATATGTTGAACCGGCTTAGTATCCTCCGTAATCGGTAAAATTACGGTGTCTTCCCTTGCCAAAATGTTCTCAATAATCTTCGGCAGCGCATTTACAGTACCATATTTGTCTGCAGAATCATGCATTAATATAATGGATGTCCCCTGCCGCTCAATCCCCTTTGTACTGTTTGCCACCAAGGCCTCCTGGGAAATAGGCTGGCTGGTAGCATCTCCAGCTGAGATATTCCAATCATAAAATGTAACTCCTTGTGTCTTGAGATAATCTGCAAATTCCTGCATATTAACTGAACTAGCAGTATTAGAGCTTCCCCCGGGGAAACGATAATATACACTTTCTATGCCCGTTGTGTCATAAAGAAGGGTCTGTATGCGTTCAAAATCCTCCGCAAAAGCATCTACCGATCCATATATCTGCCGATATTGATGGCTGTATGAATGCATACCCAGAGTATGCCCTTCTTCTACAATCCTTTTCATGGCTTCCTTGGAAGCTTCATCTTCCTTGCCCACCACAAAAAAAGTTGCTTTTATGCCATAGCTGTTCAAAATATCCAGAATGTCATTGGTATAAACGCTTGGACCATCATCAAAGGTCAGATACACCATGTGCGCCGGATGCTCATCTTCTGTCCCTGAGGGTGAGGGACTGCCTTGGGAAAACTGATTCTCTTTCTCTTCTTCACCCGCTTGTCTCTCCGTACCATCTTCGGTTGGTGTTCCTAATTCCCCTTGTTTTGTTTCCAAGGGCTGCGCCCACTGTTCCAGATACCTGCTCAAATTCTCAACCTGCCTGCTTAAATCATCAACCTGCCTGTCTAAAGCATCCATTTTAAAGAATAAGATGATGCAGCACACATAAGGTATCAGAATAAATATCACAAGCAGTCTGATAATCAACTTTTTCAGTCTTTGTACTCGTTTTCGCCTATAGCTGTTCTCCTGATCCATATTCGTTGACATACACTTTCACATTCTATCTCCAACACACTTCCGTATTAGTATAGCATATTACCGATTTTTGGAAAAGACCCTTTTCAAAAATTCCTCATTTTCCTTTATCTTTTCCAATAAATTTCTATTTTAACAGCAATTTCCTCTCTATTTTAACCCGAATGCCTTTATGTATTATCACTCCTGTTTTCTAAGAGTTGTGCCATTTTCTTCTCCAGCTCCGCCACTTTCTGCTGCGCTTCTGCGACTTTCTGTTCAGCTTCTGCGACTTTCTGTTCAGCTTCTGCGGCTTTCTGTTCAGCTTCTGCGGCTTTCTGTTCGGCTTCTGCGGCTTTCTGTTCAGCTTTCTCCGCTCTCTTGGTGGCTCGAGCCGTCTTTCTTCTCTCCGCCTGAATATCCATCTTTTCCATATTTTCAAACAACTGTGCCATTTTCTTCTCCTTTACCTTGCCCGCTAATTCCTCTGCCTCTGGAATCGGAACATTCTCTTTCAACAAAAATGCCAACAGTATATCCGCTATAATATCTACCAAATGTCCGGGGGAATCCCGCAATATAGTATCGACCTTATCTGCGGGAAGCATACGAAACACTTCAATATCTTCCCGCGTCTGCATCTTATTGATCAGCATGACGAGAGAAATCTCGTCCTCTTTTGCAATAAGTTCCTCATTGCTGTAATCCCGCAGCGGCACCAAATAATATTTAAAATCCGGCAAATATTCCCCAAATTTATCTCCTTCAAGAATACGGCTTTGAAAATTCAAGGGAACCATCCATTTCTTACTGCCTTCATAATAGACAATAGGCAGAATTGGGGGATACTTGAAATCCACTTGTCTGGAAATGCCCGGATGCAACCTTTCCGCCTCTTTTTCGTAAGCATCCCAGATATAGACCATATAGCGAAATATCTGCATACATACATTGTAATCTATTTGGGCCTTATGTTCAATAAGTGATAAAAGAAAAAACGGATTTTCACCTTTTATATTGACACGCTTAACCCTGTCCGCATTCCTTTCCTCGGCAAACAGCGGGACATATTGTTCTGACACATCCTCAATATCCTCCGGGTGTACATCCTTCATATGGGGCAGGTCAATATAATCCCGTAAAAATTGGGAACAGAGAATATTGTCATCAAATATAATTTTACTGCTGCTGTCTTTAATCTTGGAATTTAGCAGCCCTGCGCTCCCTGCTTTCTGACCTTTTTTTCTTTGCTTTTTTGAGAAGTCCGTCCTTTTTTCTGTCGTCATAAAATACCTCTTTTCTGAAAAATTTTACTTTTTACACGATGTCTCTGAATGTTTGACAGACAAAGAAGAACCCTATGCTTCTCCCGCATCCGCCTGCTTTCTATGTGTGATAATTGGTGATTTTCAGGCGAAATGCCTTGAACAAAAGATTTACAACAAAAAGTATATCACGTTTCTGCGTACATAGCAATACTTAATTTAAAATTGTCCTGAGATAAAAGAAATAAGCAGGAAAAGAATCTTAACATCCCGATTTCTTTTCTCTGCTTATTCCACCGCCTCATAGTCTATGCCTTATAGCCTCTCTCACCATAGACTGTGGCTCATTATAGGCTGTTAGCCTGTTCTTACAATTGCCCCGGCTACGTCGCCGTCGTGCAAAAAACTGCCTGCCACTATGCAGGGAAGCCTTTTGCTGTCTCATATCTTCACGGAAAATCCCCTTTTTCCACATTACAATGTAAAAATAAAACATAAAACTGTATAGAACATTCCCACCCGCCCACTGCAATTGTAAGACGTAAAAATATTAATAATTCTCATCTATGAGGATATTTCTTTCCCAAAATATCCCTTTTTTCAGACCCACTTTAGTCGAATTCCGGTTCCCCTTTTTCATAATCTGCATTTGTAGTCAGTATTCCAGCCTGCAAAGCATTTCCCCTTTACTTCTTGTAGTTGTAAGTGTAGTCATCCGTCTCATGATACACCTCTGCAGGACTGTCCACAGTGCCGTAATGAGTACAAGTTATACGGTATTGCTTCTTGTACACGGCATCCTTATAGGTGAAGCTGCCGCCATAATAGTTGGTGTTATAGGCTTCCCCGCCTGCGCATGTGGCAACCTCATACCAACCCAGCAGCGGCGTCTTCTCCTCCAGAACGATATCTTTCACACCAATCACGGAAGCCGACTGGGACGCACGGGTGGACACATGGACATAAAGTCCCTCTGAAATGCTGTAAAAGTCCACCTCACATTCCGACAACATGGTATAACAGATTGGACCGCCCTCTCCGAGAGCCTCATCTGGTATCCATTCCAACTGCACTACTTCCCTCTCTCCGGCATCGGTCTCCGCCGCCTCCGCACTGAAACAGGGAATGCCCAGAAGAATCACCGCTGCCAAAGCCGTGGCAAGGACTCTCTGCAAAGCTCTTTTTCTTTTGTAAGTCATAACTTTCCCTTCCTTTTCTTAACTTTTACTGTCTTAGAAGGACCTTCTCCTTTCCTCAAAATTTTCCCCGCGTTTTCTCTCTTATTTATCCTTCTACTATATACATGACAGAAATCAGCCAAAACTTACAAAAAAATTTAAAATTTTTAATTTTTATTTTCTTTCAACACTCTTTCTGTGTATTCTGCAGCAATCTGCTCCATTACTTCCACAGAAAGCTTTCCTTCCACAGTATATCTTCTATTACCATTATAAAAGTATATGGCTACATCTTTTTCTCCTGTATCATCCTGCTTTGTACAAATATGGAGCTCTATGCCGTTTACTTCTTTGTCATAAAAATCTTCATATTTATCAAATCTTCTGTCCTGAACTACCACAGAGTCCTTTATACCCAAAACGCTAAATAGGAGAGATTCCTGCCTTTCGTTTTTCCAAGATAGGTCAAGATGCCAACTGATTTTATTGCTGGAAAGCGAAATCTGTTCCTGTTCGTAACCCTCCAATCCCTCCATGCCTTCCAAATCCACAAAATACTTCCTATATGGCTTGGGCAATTCCTCTGGGTTGTGATAAACAGCTACTATATCCTCTTCAAATTCATCTGACAAATTATTCTTCTCAGGCTCCACCACTATTACTTCGCCGTAAATACTCTTTTGCAGCCAATGTATCAGCCCCTCATCCTTTTGGGCATTCACAGCCCCGATGCTGCCCCCCACGGCAAGGAGAACCGCAATTCCAACTGCCGCCGCCCTAACAAAACCACTGCTGCCCCAGCGTTTTTCGTAAACTGCGGGAAACCTCCAAGAACGCTTCCCCGGCTCCGCATCTTTGCCTTCTTTGTTTAATGCGGCAAGACGCTCCGCATCTGCGAACTTTTCCTCCCGATACTTCAAAAATGCCTCAAAATCTTGCTGTGACGCATTCTCCTTTGCCACAGAACCATCAGACTCCAGCTCCTGGATCTGCTTGACAAGTACCTCTACCTTTTGGGCGTCAAACTGCTCCTCCGACGCCTGAAAGGTATAAAAGTCCAGCCTCTCCTTCAATTCCTGCAGCAATAATTTCTTTTCATTTTCATCCCATGTACTTTTTTTCATCTTCTTCCCCTTTTCCCGTGTGCAATTAACGATGCTGTTTCCCACACAATATTTTACATAGTAGTTTACAAATATCCGCATCGTATTTAATTTAACATAATTTTCTGTTTCTGCAAAGCATTCTGTTGTAAATTCCTCCAATCATGAATTTTTTGCTTCTTTTTCCCTCTATTCTGCGCTTGTGCTGCGCCAGACTATGACCCAATTATTCAATTTAAAATGCCCGTAATAATGCTCACCGAAAAACTCTTGCACGATTTCTTCTCTTATACTATAATAAGTTAGGCATTTTAAAGGAAAGGGCCCAACTTGGGCATGGTAAAATAAAATGAGCTTTGAATTTATCAAAAAACTTCCCACTCCGGACGAAATCAGGAATCAATATCCCCTTCCTGATTCCCTGGTAAAGATAAAAGAAGAGAGGGATGCACAAATTCGGGATGTCATCACTGGAGCAAGTAATAAATTTCTGGTAATCATCGGACCCTGTTCTGCAGATAATGAGGATGCGGTGTGCGATTATATCAGCCGCCTTGCCAAGGTGAACGAAAAAGTAAAGGACAAGCTGATTCTGATTCCCAGAATCTATACCAACAAACCCCGCACTACAGGGGAGGGCTACAAAGGCATTGTCAGCCAGCCCGACCCGGAAAAAAAGCCTGATTTTCTTGCGGGACTGATTGCAATGCGCAAAATGCATATCCGTGCCGTGGAGGAAAGCGGTCTCACCGCTGCGGACGAGATGCTCTATCCCGAGAATTGGGGCTATCTTTCCGATATTCTTTCCTATGTAGCTGTGGGAGCCCGTTCCGTGGAAGACCAGCAGCACAGGATTACCGTCAGCGGCTTCGATGTGGCTACGGGCATGAAAAACCCCACCAGCGGAGACTTTTCCGTGATGCTCAACTCCGTCTATGCGGCGCAGCATCCCCATTCCTTTATTTACAGGGGCTGGGAGGTAAACACTACGGGAAATGAATTGGCCCACACGGTGTTACGAGGCGCAACCAGCAAGCACGGCAATAATACCTCCAATTATCACTACGAGGATTTAATCCGCCTGCTGGATATGTACAATAAGATGGATTTAAAAAATCCTGCCTGTATCATCGACACCAACCATTCCAATTCTAATAAGCAGTTTGCCCAGCAGATTCGTATTACCAAGGAAATTATGCACAACCGCAAGTTAAATCCGGAAATGCACAATCTGGTAAAAGGTCTTATGATTGAAAGCTACATAGAAGAAGGCTGTCAGAAGATAGGCGACGGCGTGTACGGCAAATCCATCACAGACCCCTGCCTTGGCTGGGACGACACCGAAAGACTGATTTATGATATCGCTGAGTACGAATAAACATTAAAAAACTTTAAGCAGCGCCAGCATTAGCTGAGGATTCCAAAAGCTCTCCAAAACGCATCCCAACACCATCACAAACAGGATGCCCAAAAAACGGAGAGCTTTTCCCATCCAAAAATATTTTCCTCCGGCACTTCCCTCATATTCCCGAAAATAAATGCTACGATTCAATTTGGTTCCCCAGACAAGCAGCGCCGCCAGCGCAGGAGCATATAAGAGATACTGCGGAAAAATCCCCACTACGGCAAACACAATTCCCTTCAGCCCGTACCGCAGAATAAGCGCCGCCAAAAAAGCGCCTGCCGACAATCCATACCAGAATGCGGCGCCTGCACACACTATCATCCCCAGATAGGTGGTTGCAAGAATGCCCAATATCAGCGTACTGCCTATCCGCTGCCTCAGCACATAACAAAAAAGAGCATTGCTGTCCACGGTCATGTACTTCATCTGATACAGAGTATACTCGTCCAATAATCCCGTACTTTCCAGCAGAATGCTCTTTCCGATATTCATAATGAAGATTCCGGCAATCAATCCTGCCAGAAACAAATTTCCAAACCGTATCCGCTTCATAATCCACCTGCTTTCCTTCAAAAAGCATCTTACTGCTCTTCCAAATATATGCAGGCAGATGGCCTTTCATGCCTTTTACAGATATTTCGCTGCACATATGCAGCTGCCTTATTTTCACGCCTCTTACAGGTACTTTGCTGCATAGGCAAGAATCCCGCAGATTGTCTTGGAATCCTGAATTTTGCAGTCAAAAATCATCTGTTTTAACTCTTCCACGGTATATGCCTCTACATTGATATATTCATCCTCGTCCAGATGCTGGCTGCCGTGCTGTTTCAAGCCTCTGGCCAGATAAATGTCGATTTTTTCATTGCAAAATGCCACTGTAGTATAGATGGAGGTCAGTAACTCCACCTCGTCACAGACATAGCCGGTCTCCTCCGCCAATTCCCTTATGGCGGCGTCTTTCGTGGGTTCTTCCCTGCCGTTTAAGCCTCCCGCAGGAATTTCCAGAGTTTCCCGCTCCAATGCATTTCGATATTGGCGCACCATCAGAAGCTTGCCGTCTTCCCGGACAGCCACCACCGCGGCCGCCCCCTTATGGTCAATCAAATCCCATTTTACCACATTTCCGTTGGGAATCTGCATGGTGTCCTGATAATAGTCAATGATAACGCCATTTGCAACCAAATCCCTGCTCAATCGTTTGATTTCTTCCATTACTAATCCTCCATGTCGCAGCTCTGCAGCGACTCAAATCTGGATGAGAAATGCCTCACTTCAGGCATTTCTCAGTGTGAAATATAGAATTTCTCCGCGAAACAGCCTATGCTGTGAGCGGTTAGAAATTCTTCTCACACTAATCCTCCAACAACTTCTCCACACTGATTAATTTCACACAGAGCACAAACAAATCGGTAGCCATTTCCATTTCCTCCGGCGTGGGGAAGGACGGCGCAATACGGATATTGCTGTCCTTAGGGTCTTTGCCGTAAGGGTAAGTAGCGCCGGCACCGGTAAGAGTCACACCTGCCTCCTTACATTTTGCCACAATTTTCTTGGCGCATCCCTCCATAGCGTCAAATGAGATAAAATAGCCTCCGTTGGGATTGGTCCAAGTACCGATTTCCAAACCGCCCAATTCCTCCTCAAGCACTTTCAGTACCGCCTGGAATTTAGGTCTCATCAAGTCCGCATGTTTTTTCATATGAGCCTTCATGCCATTGATATCCTTGAAATAGCGCACATGACGCAGTTGATTAACTTTATCATAACCAATGGTTTGAATGGTCATGGATTTCTTAATTTCCTCAAGGTTTGCCTTGGAGGAAGCCATTGCTGCGATACCGCCGCCTGCAAAAGTCACCTTGGAAGTGGAACTGAATTCATACACCATATCCGGATTTCCGGCTTTCTCACACTCCCCCAGAAGCTCCAGAAGTTCATCCTGCGCATCCTCATAGAGATGATGAATGGCATAGGCATTATCCCAAAAAATACGGAAATCCTTTGCCGCAGGTCGTAGTGCCGCAAAACGGCGCACCGTATCATCGGAATATGTATAGCCCTGAGGATTGGAATATTTAGGTACACACCAGATGCCCTTTATGGAATCATCTTGAGAAACCATCTCTTCTATCATATCCATATCAGGGCCGTCCGGTGACATAGGTATGGTTATCATCTCAATACCAAAATGAGCTGTCACTGCAAAATGTCTGTCATATCCGGGAGCCGGACATAAAAATTTGACCTTGTCCAGCTTACACCAAGGTGTATTTCCCAAAATGCCATGAGTCATTGCACGGGAAATCGTATCGTACATGATTTCCAGACTAGAGTTGCCAAACACAATCACATTCTCGTCACTGACACCCATGATATCCGCCATAAGCCTCTTCGCTTCCGGTATGCCATCCATTGCGCCATAGTTGCGGACATCCAATCCCGCCTCCGTCTTCATGTCACTCCCTGAATTTAATATATCCATAAAATCCATGCCCATATCCAGCTGAGATGCTGCAGGCTTGCCTCTGGACATATCCAGCTTCAATCCCCTGTCTCTGGCCTTTTCATAAGCTGCTTCCAACTCAGCTTTTAATGACAAAAGTTCCTCTCTGCTCAACTCACGATATGCTTTCATGTTACCTCTACCTCTCATTCCGGCTCTTATATTTTTCTGTACATTGGATAATCGTATACAATCATACACTTTGATTATCATACTATAAGATGATGTATTGCACAAGAGGTATTTTTAACTTTTTTCATCAAGTTTTCCCATTTGTACAATAAACCATAAAAAACCGCCATGTCATGGACACAGCGGCTTTTAAATTCATTTTGAGTCTGAAACTGTATATGGTCTATTTTGCGTAATCAATTACACGGCTCTCGCGAATCACATTTACCTTTATCTGTCCGGGATATTCCATCTCAGCTTCAATCTGTTTGGAAATATCTCTTGCCAGCAATACCATATCGGCATCTGTAATCTGCTCCGGCACAACCATAACACGAACTTCACGACCTGCCTGAATAGCAAAAGATTTATCTACACCTTTGAAATTGTTTGTTATGTCTTCTAATTGCTTTAACCTAGTAGTATAGGTTTCCAAGGTTTCCCTTCTGGCACCCGGTCTTGCAGCAGAAATTGTATCCGCAGCTTGTACAATACATGCAATCAGGGTAGTAGGCTCTGTATCGCCATGATGGGACTCCACCGCATTGATAACGGTAGCGTTCTCTTTATACTTTCTACAAAGCTCAGCGCCTAACTGAATATGGGAACCTTCCATCTCATGATCTACAGCCTTGCCGATATCATGCAGCAAACCTGCACGCTTAGCAAGCCTTACATCCAATCCCACCTCAGCTGCAAGCAGCCCTGAGAGCTGCGCCACCTCAATGGAATGCTTTAATGCATTCTGACCATAGCTGGTTCTAAACTTCATGCGTCCAAGTAATTTGATAAGTTCCGGATGAATACCATGTACACCAACCTCAAGGGTTGCGGCTTCACCTTCTTCCTTAATCATCACTTCGACTTCCTTCTGGGCCTTCTCCACCATCTCTTCAATTCTGGCAGGATGTATACGCCCGTCAATAATTAATTTTTCAAGAGCAATTCTTGCCACCTCACGCCGGATGGGATCAAAGCCTGACAGAATTACCGCTTCTGGCGTATCATCTATAATCAGATCCACACCGGTCATAGTCTCAAGGGTACGAATATTTCTACCCTCACGGCCTATGATTCTTCCCTTCATCTCATCGTTAGGAAGCTGTACTACAGAAATTGTGGTCTCAGATACATGATCTGCTGCGCATCTTTGAATCGCTGATACCACATATTCCTTTGCTTTCTTGTCTGACTCTTCTTTGGCACGGCTTGTCATTTCTTTGACAAGCACTGCCGTTTCATGCTTTACTTCATCTTCAACAATTTTCAATAAGTAGTCTTTTGCTTGTTCAGAGGTTAAGCCGGAAATCCGTTCCAATTCCTGTACTCGTTGTTCATTCAGCTTGGAGACCTCATCCTTCATTTTATTGAGGGATTCTTCTCTGGCTGCCAGACTTGCTTCACGCTTTTCAATTGCATCGGCCTTTTTATCGATATTCTCTTCTTTCTGCTGAACCCTGCGTTCATAACGCTGAGCTTCCGCCCTGCGCTCCTTGATTTCCTTGTCCAATTCATTCTTAGTACGAATGGATTCTTCCTTGACCTCAAGTAATGATTCGCGCTTCTTGGTTTCTGCCGTCTTCAGAGCTTCGTCGATAATTTCCCTTGCCTTATCCTCCGCATTACCAATGGTACTTTCCATTGCCTTCTTCTGGTAATTTGAGGCAACCACTGCAGCAACAGCGGCAGTCACAAGAGAACAGCCCAATGCAATGATGACCGTAACTACAATGGACACCATTACAGGAGCACCTCCTTATTAAATTTTCACTGTAGAAAAATACTAATATTCTAACAAGCAACTTGCAACACTACAATTTTAAACTTATTTTCTTCATCTGTCAAGTACTAACTTTCTCTGGCAGCCATGGTGATATCCATGGCACTGCGAATCGCCTCGCTCGAAAATCCCTTCCTCATCAAGAATGCATAAGTTCTCTGCTGCTCTTTTATGTCGGCTGTCTCCCGCATATAATGTCTTTTTTGCAAAAGCTTTTCTATCATTGCCTGCTCATCCTGTCTGCCGCCTTTTTCTTCCCATTCCTGCCATGCCTTTTCCAGCGTATCTTTGGAAATCCCCTTCTGCATAAGCTTCTGCTCTATCTGTCTTCGGTTTTTATCTTCCTCATGATAGGTGATATAGCTTAATGCATAACGCCCATCGTCTATATATCTGTAGCTTTCCACATAGTCAAGCGCATCCTCTATAATCTGTTCCGGATAACAGCCGCTTACCAATTTTCTGCGCAGTTCCTCTCTGGTATATTCCCTGCCCATTAACAAATTCATGGCACGAAGCTTTGCCCGCTTGGGCAACACTTCCAAGATAATTTTATTGTAATCTTCCTCGGATAACTCCTCCCCTTCCCGCACATGATAGAGGCGAAGTTCGCCTTTGTACAGGACAAAGGCGAACTCCTCATCAATATACACTTTGCTGCGGCTCTTGGAAAGCTCCAGAATCCGTGTGACTTTCATAAAATACTCCATTTCTATAAGTTCAATAAGCGATTATTCTGCAGATGCAGCTTTCTTTCCAGCCTTTTTGGAAGCTTCCGACCCTTTGGCTTCTTCCTTTGCATCCTCGCCTACTGCTCCTGAGGCGCCATCAGCACTCTTTGCTTCGCCATCCAGCCCAAATTGGGTCCTCACCTTTTTCTCCACCTCGGCGCAGACAGCGGGATTGTCCTTTAAATACTGCTTAGCATTCTCACGGCCCTGCCCGATTTTATTGCCCTCGTAGGCATACCATGCCCCGGATTTGTTAATAATGTCATTCTCCGCAGCCAAATCCAGAATATCGCCCACCATGGAGATACCCTCTCCAAACATAATATCAAATTCAGCCTCTTTAAAAGGAGGAGCAACCTTATTTTTGACCACTTTCACGCGGGTGCGGTTTCCGATAACCTCACCGCCCTGCTTTAAGGATTCAATCCTTCTGACATCCAAACGGACGGAAGAATAGAATTTCAGCGCACGGCCGCCTGTGGTGGTCTCCGGATTGCCAAACATAATTCCGACCTTTTCACGCAGCTGGTTGATAAATACCACTGTACAGTTAGATTTGCTGATAACGGCAGTGAGCTTCCGAAGTGCCTGAGACATCAATCTTGCCTGCAGACCCACATGAGAATCCCCCATGTCGCCGTCAATCTCAGCCTTGGGCACCAATGCCGCCACAGAGTCCACCACTATGATATCCACTGCGCCGGAACGCACCATGGTCTCTGTTATCTCTAACGCCTGCTCTCCGTTATCCGGCTGGGAAATATAAAGATTGTCAATATCAACGCCTATATTTTTTGCATAAACCGGATCCAGCGCATGCTCCGCATCAATAAATCCTGCAATCCCGCCCCTCTTTTGCACTTCTGCTATCATGTGCAGGGTAACGGTGGTCTTACCGCTGGACTCCGGTCCGTATATCTCAACAATCCTTCCCTTGGGAATACCCCCAAGTCCCAGCGCTATGTCAAGGCTCAAGGAGCCCGTGGGAATGGTCTCCACGCTCATCTGTGCGGCAGGATCTCCCAGTCTCATGACCGTGCCCTTTCCATACTGTTTCTCAATCTGGCTTAACGCCGCATCCAATGCTTTCAGCTTCTCATCTCTTTCCATGTAATATCTCCTTTTTTGTACGGAACAAATGTTCTGATATTTACAGGATAAAACATTTGTTCGTATTTGTCAATGCAATTTTTATTGGTTTACAAATTTATTCTAGCACATTATAAGTCCATTAAAACTCCCTCAAAGGCATCCCTCCTAAATTTTATTGTATTTCTGAAACTTGTGGCGAAATGCCGGAATGATAAGAAAAAATAAAACGAACCTGTGGTTCCATAGAACTTACAGTTCATAAAAAAATGTACCACAAATCCGCTCAAAAGGCAAGTATAAAAATCACTTAATTTTTGCACTTAATTTTTGCCGAAAGTCACCTTGCTGTAATACTCTAACATACATCTTCTCATCAGCATCAACGCTGCAGAAGTTGCAGATTCCCTTATTTTGGCACGGTTTCCCTTAAAGCGAAACTCTTTTACCGTGATGCTTCCTTTCACATTACAGCCAATATAAACCAGACCCACCGGCTTCTCCTCAGAGCCGCCGTCCGGTCCTGCAATCCCTGTTACGGACACAGTTACATCCGCCTTGGACACAAAAGCTGCGCCCTTTGCCATTTCCTCCGCAGTCTGGGCGCTGACAGCCCCATATTTCTGCAGAGTGCCCTTCTTTACTCCCAAAGTTTTCCTCTTTGCCTTATTAGAATAGGTCACAAAACCATTCTTGAACACCTCCGACACTCCCTGCACATTGATCAGTCTGGCGGAAAGCATGCCTCCAGTGCAGGATTCCGCACAGGATACCGTCAGATTGTTGGCAAGCAGCAAATCCACCACAGCCTTCTCCAGGGTAGTTTCCTCCTCGGTGCTGTAAATATCATAACCAAAACGGGATTTTAACTCTTTTACCACGGGCTTTAACAGCTTACGTGCTTCCTTATGTCCCTCTGAGGCTGCCGTAACCCTGATATGAACCTCCCCCGTCTTTGCATAAGTGGCAATGGTGGGATTGGTCTGGGCGTCAATCAAATCCTTGACCATGGTTTCCACCTGACTTTCCGGCACACCGCAGATTTTCACGGTCTGGGACTCAATGACTCCTGCGGTCAATTTCTCCAGATAAGGTGCAACACTCTCTTCAAACATGGGAATCAGCTCGTTAGGAGGCCCCGGAAGCAAAATCACCTTTGCATTTTTTGTCTCCATAATAATGCCCGGCGCCGTTCCGTTATTATTTTGCAGCACTATAGCACCTTCCGGAACCATCGCCTGCTTCCAATTATTTTCCGTGGGCTTTTTATCCTTGCCCGCAAAATATTTCTCAATATGTTTCTTGCAGGCATCATCTAAAGATAACTGTCTGTTGCAGACCTTTGCCGCCACTTCCTTGGTCAAATCATCCTGAGTGGGACCTAATCCCCCTGACAAAATCACAATATCAGAGCGCCCGACTGCACATTGAATCACCTGACTGAGCCGTTCTTCATTATCACCTACCACGGACTGATAATAGCAGGAAAGCCCTGCTGCCGCACATTTTTCCGCCAAATACGCAGCGTTGGTATTTACAATGTTTCCAAGCAGAATTTCCGTTCCTACACAAATAATTTCTACTGTCATCGGTCCTCTTCCTCTTTTCTCGCAACTGTGTCCTGTCCGTTATCTCTTGTTCTCACGCTACTTCTATTTAGTTTCCTTCATAACATCCTTATTTTTTATCAGATAATCCGCCAGCGAAATCACCGTGAGCAAAAGAGCAATCCACATCACAATATCCGTTGCCAGCTTGAATGCCGGATACTTGGTCTGAAATCCCGTCAGCATCATGCACACCATCACCATCTGGAAAGTAGTCTTGAATTTCCCCCAATAACTTGCTGCAATGACCACATGATTATCCGAAGCAATCAGGCGAAATCCGCTGATGATAAATTCACGGCTGATAATCACAATAACCGCCCATGCAGGAATCCTTTCAAGCTCTATTAGCGCTATCAGCGCGGAACATACAAGCAGCTTATCTGCAAGGGGGTCCATAAACTTCCCGAAATTGGTCACAAGATTATATTTTCTGGCAATCTTTCCGTCCAGCAGATCTGTCAGACTAGCTATAACAAAAATGACCAGGGCGGTCAAATCTGTGATTAACACATTTTCTCCGAACCACCCTGCATTGCCCCCCAGCAAAAGAACCACAAAGGGTACAATCAAAATAACTCTGAAAATAGTAAGTTTATTGGGCAGATTCATTTCTTCCTCCCTAAGCATTCTTTTAATCTGCAACTATTTCCCCAATCAAATCATATCCATTGGAATCCGTGACTTGTACCGTCACCAAATCCCCTGTCATCAGATTGGCGGATGTATTTAAAAACAAATAACCATCCACATTCGGAGCATCCCGATAGGTTCTGGTCACATAGATATCCTCATCCGCAGCTTTCCCCTCGACCATCACGGTCAATATCCTGCCCACCATATCCTCCGCCTTTTCAAAGGCAATTGCCTGCTGCAGTTCCATCAATTCAGCCCTGCGGCTTTCCTTCACTGATTCCTCAACCTGATTCGGCATATCTGCGGCGGGCGTATCTTCCTCCTTGGAATAGGTAAACACTCCTAACCTGTCAAATTCCATCTCGTTCACAAAGCGATACAGTTCCTCAAAATCCTCCTGCGTCTCACCGGGGAACCCGCTAATCAAAGTGGTTCTCAGACAAATGTCCGGAATCCGCTCCCTCAGCTTTCCAATCATGTGCCGCAGTTCCTCCTCACTAGTGCGCCTTCCCATCCTCTTCAAAACCGCATTGGATGCGTGCTGAATGGGAATATCCAGATAATGGCATACCTTGGGTTCGGAAGCTATTGACTCAATCAGTTCATCCGTAATCTCCTCCGGATAACAATATAGAATACGAATCCAATAAATACCTGCTATCTGAGCCAATTTATGTAAAAGCTCCGGAAGTTTTTTCTGACCATAGAGGTCAACACCGTAAAGAGTCGTCTCCTGAGCTACCAGAATCAGCTCCTTCACACCGTCTGCGGCAAGCCTTTCTGCCTCTTTCAAAAGATTCTCCATGGGAATGCTTCTGTAACTGCCCCGCACCTTGGGAATAATACAATAGGTGCAGTGCTTGTCACAGCCCTCGGCTATCTTTAAATAAGCATAATGCCCTCCCGTGGTAAGAATCCTTTTCTCTGCCGCCACAGGCTCTGCATTGATGTCCCGGTAATGATTCTGTCCCTGTCCTGCCAGCACTTCTTCCACTGCGGCCACAATGCTGTCAATGGCATTGGTGCCTACAATGGCGTCCACCTCCGGCATTTCCTTTCTAAGTTCCTCCTTGTAGCGTTGGGCAAGGCATCCCGCCGCAATCAATGCCTTAATCTTCCCATTGCGGCGCAGTTCCCCCAATTCCAACAAGGTATTAATACTTTCTTCTTTGGCATCCTGAATAAAACAGCAGGTATTTACCACTATCACATCTGCCTCATTTTCATCATCCGTGAAAGTAAATCCCCGCTCCTGCAGCATTCCCAGCATCATCTCGGAATCCACCAGATTCTTATCACAGCCCAAGGATACAAACAATATCTTCATAAGCAGCCCTTCTTAACGTGAAAATTTAGTCTTCTGTCTCGCCGCTTACAATCTTAACTCTACCCTCATATAATTCATCCACTGCCATTGACAAAGGCTTATCTCCCGGCTTTGCCGTTAAATCTTCCTCTCTTGCAATAATCTGTCTGGCTCTTTTAGCGGTTGCCATCACAATGGAATAACGGCTGGTTACTACAGGTGTTTCACCTTCGTCCAATTCATTGTTTACCGCACTCATTAAGTCACTATAAGATGGATGTAACATTTTATTCTGCTCCTTTCGCGAAACCTTTCAGTCCCTCTCTGATTTCTTTGATAAATGCGCTTTTGCGGACGGGCACCTTACGTGCTGCATCTACAATGCGGTGGATTTCTTCCACACAGGCATCCAAATCATCATTTACTACTATATAATCATAGGCATCCATGCCTTGTGATTCCTCATATGCACGGGCAAGACGCTTTTGTATCACTTCTTCTGTCTCTGTGTTGCGCCCTCTGAGTCTTCGCTCCAATTCGCCCGCATTGGGCGGCGTAACAAACAAAAGCAGGCTCTCCGGAAACTGTTCTCTGATTTTTAATGCGCCTTGAATCTCTATTTCCAAAATAACATCCTTGCCTGCTTCCAGCATTTCCTCTACATAAGCCTTAGGAGTCCCATAATAATTGCCGCAGTAGGATGCATATTCTATGAGCCCGTTCTCGGCAATCACTTCCTCAAAATGTTCCTTGTCTGTAAAAAAGTATTCCACACCATGAGTTTCCCCTTCTCTGGGGGCTCTGGTGGTCATGGAGACAGACAGTGCATAATTGTCATATGTGCTGAGAAGTTTTTTCATCAAAGTGCCTTTTCCGGCGCCCGCAAAACCTGAAACTACAATAAGTATTCCCTGCTCTGCCATATCTTCAAACACCCCTTTCCAAGCTTTTCCATATTATTTTATCTCTTTTTGTTCCTCACATCCAAAGTCCGCCTCCACGTCCTTCCCCTCATCCTCCTGCTGGGAAGCTGCACCGTTTCGGGCTCTGCCTGCAATGGTCTCAGGAAGTAACGCCGACAACACTACCTGACTATTCTCCATCACTAACACGGACTTCGTCTTGCGGCCCTGAGTGGCGTCAATAGCCATTCCGGACTCCTTGGCGCTTTGCACCATGCGCTTTATGGGGGCAGAATCCGGACTGACAATGGCAATAATTTTTTCCGTATTTACAATGTTGCCAAAACCAATATGAATTAATGTATTCATAAATCCCTACTCTATATTCTGAATCTGCTCTCTGACTTTCTCAATCTCTGTCTTTAACTCTACTCCACAGTTGGAAACCTCTAAATCATTGGACTTTGAAAGGATTGTGTTGGCCTCTCTGTTCATTTCCTGTGCCAGAAAGTCTAATTTACGCCCAATGCTTCCGCCCTCTTCCAATGTCTTTTTGGTAGATTCAATATGACTGCGCAGACGAACCAACTCCTCATCCACACAGATTTTATCCGCAAAAATAGTAACCTCCATGAGGATTCTGCTCTCATCGGCATTTTTACCCTCCAAAAGCTCCTCCACCCTCTCTGTGAGGCGTTTTTTGTATTCTGCAATAATCTGCGGGGAACGCTCCTCAATAAAATCCACCAATTTCAGCATGGTATTCAGCTTTTCTGTCAAATCTTCTTTCAGATGCTCTCCCTCTGCAATACGGGTCTGCATAAATTTCTCCGCTGCCCCGTCTATTGCCTGTTTGAGATCCTTCCAGAGTTCTTCCTCGTCCTCAGGCTGTTCTTCCATCTTAAACACATCAGGATATCTTGAAAGCGCGGAAACCCGTATGTCATCCTCCAAACCAAAATCCTCCGCCATCTGCCGCAGATATGTCAAATATTCTTTCGCCAATTCTCGGTTGTAATGCACATTTGATGTACTCTCGCCAAACTCTTCGCAAGTGATAAACACATCCACTTTGCCGCGGGAAATATAATTCTTCAGACTTGTGCGCACGGAAGCCTCAAAATAATTCAGCTTCTTCGGCATCTTGATATTCACATCCAGATAGCGATGATTTACGGATTTGATCTCTACCGCAAAAGTTCTGTTTTTCCCGGCAATCTCACATCTGCCGAAACCTGTCATGCTCTTTATCATATATGTCCTCTTTCGTCTGCATACTTCTTTTTATTATAAGATAACTTTAAAAAACAGTCAAGGGCAAGGGGTTTATTTTTCATGAAATTTCTGCTATGATAAAAAGCAGCTATAAGCGATTGCAAAATATCCAACTAACAAGGAGTGTAAGATAGAATGGCTTTTGACGGCGTTACAATCAGTTGTGTCATTTCAGAATTGAAAAGAGAATTAATCGGGGGCAGACTGTACAAAATCGCCCAGCCGGAGAGTGATGAGCTTCTGCTGACAGTCAAACAGCCCCATGGAACAAAGAGGCTTTTTCTGTCTGCGGATGCCTCCCTGCCCCTGATTTATCTGACCGAAAACAATAAACCCAGCCCCATGACGGCTCCCAATTTCTGTATGCTGCTTCGCAAGCATCTGCAAAACGGGCGTATCACTGACATCAGACAGCCCGGTTTGGAGCGAATTATCCATATCGAAGTGGAGCATCTGGATGAAATGGGGGATTTGCGCCATAAAACCCTTGTCATGGAAATCATGGGAAAGCACAGTAACCTTATTTTCTGTGATGAGGACAATAAAATTATTGACAGCATCAAGCATGTATCTGCTGCAGTCAGCAGTGTCAGGGAAGTGCTTCCCGGAAAGCCTTATTTTATGGTGCGCACTCAGGATAAAGCGGATATTCTGTCCGTAACTTACGATACTTTTCAGGAAACCTTGTCCCAAAAGCCCCAGCCCCTTTTCAAGGCTCTCTATGGCAGCTTTATCGGCATTTCCCCAGTACTTGCCCAGGAGCTGTGCTACAGAGCTCATCTGGACGGGGAACTTCCCACAGCAGCTTTCGGGGAATCTGACTATCGTGCGCTCTTTGAGAAAGTCAGCCAAATGGTGACCCATATCAAAAAAGAACAGTTTGCTCCCCATATCGCCTACAATGGTACACAGCCTGCGGAGTTTGCTGCATTTCCCCTGCATATGTATGAGTCCGGAGCGGACAAACTTGTACCCTATGCTTCCGTCTCCGAACTGCTGGAGCATTTCTATGCAGAAAAGAACGCACTGTCCCGCATCCGTCAGAAATCTTCGGATTTACGCCGGATTGTGCAGACTGCGCTGGAACGCAATGTGAAAAAATACGACTTGCAGCTTCGCCAGATGCAGGATACGGAAAAAAGAGAACAATACCGCATCTATGGGGAACTGCTCAATACCTATGGCTATGAGTTAAAACCCGGAGACAAATCTCTGGAGGCGCTGAATTATTATACCAATGAAATGATTACCATTCCTTTGGATCCCACTCTCTCCGCCACAGAGAACGCCAAAAAATATTTTGACAAATACGGCAAATTAAAGCGGACCTATGAAGCGTTGTCTGAATTGACCAAAGAAGTCAAGAGCGAAATCGAGCATCTGGAATCCATTATGACATCCCTGGACATTGCGCTTTGGGAAGATGATTTGGTACAGATTAAAGAAGAGCTGACCGAGAGTGGATATATCCGCAAAAAAGGCGGTAGCAAAAAGGCAAAAATCACCAGCAAGCCCTTCCATTATATCAGCAGCGACGGCTTCCATATGTATGTGGGCAAAAATAATTACCAGAACGATGAACTGACTTTTCAGTTTGCCTCCGGTAACGATTGGTGGTTCCATGCCAAAAAACTGCCCGGCTCCCACGTCATCGTAAAGATGAACGGCGCAGGGGAACTCCCCGACCGCACCTTTGAGGAAGCGGGAAGACTAGCTGCCTATTATTCCAAGGGCAGAAATCAGGAAAAGGTGGAAATCGACTATGTACAGAAAAAGCAGGTGAAAAAGCCAAACGGGGCAAAACCGGGCTTTGTGGTGTACTATACCAACTTCTCCATGGTGATTGACAGCAATATTGAGGGCATAAAATTGGCAGAGGAATAAGTCCTAAGCCTTCATCAGCCTGCACTTTACTGCAATTCTCACCAGCAGATATCCCTTAGGCATTCCCATTAACTCCTCCTTTGTCACTCCCCTCATGGCAAGCAGCATCACAAAATATACAATCACTGCCACTAAAACCGCGGGCATCACGGAAACGCGCATGGACTGTGTCAACAGATACATTCCCTCATAGACGGCCCACGCTGCCGCTCCCATAAACAAGGACGCCAGCAAAGGAATTCCAAATGTCTTTTTCAGCTCCTGCCTATATCCCACCGTCCTACGCACCGCCCACTGATTCAGCACGCACATAATGCCGGAATATAGCGTATTTGCAATGGCAATTCCATAAATATCAAATTTTGTATAAAATAAGAGTCCCCATGCCACTGCCGTCTGAATCGCCAACGCAGCGGCCGCATTCACAATGGGAGTGTTCACTTTTCCCAATCCCTGCAAAATAGAGCTGTTCAGAGTGGACAGGGCATAAAATATCACGGACAGTGAAAGCGCCATCAGCGCTCTTCCCGCAAGTTCAAGAGATTCCGCTCTTGCGCTGGGGAAAATAAGCGCCGTCACAGGTTTTCCTAATACAAACAAGCCTACCCCGCAAGGAATGGAAATAAGCATGGTAGTCTTCACTGCCACACCAATTTTTTCTCTGGTTCCATCTATGTCTCTTGCCGCAATCAACTGCGCCACGGAAGGTATCATAGCAGCGGCCATAGCGGATGCAAAGGCGATGGGGATATTGGATATGGTCAGGGCCTGCCCCGAAAATACTCCCCATCTTGCAGTGATTTCCACCAAATCAAGCTCCTTTAACTGCGGATAAAAATCCGTATAAATCTTGGTATTCACCGAACTGCTTAAATTGTACACCGCTGTGCTTAAGATAAAAGGAGTTACCACCGCAGTAATCATCTTTAAAATACTGCCGTAACTGTCCACATTCCTATGCCTGTCGCGCCTGATTCTATTGTGAATCAACCCCCTGTTTAATCCATAAATTCCCAGCATAAATAAAAGCGCCACTAACACGCCTATGCCCGTTCCAAGAGCGCTTCCCACAGCGCCATTCACCGCTCTTCCTACATCTTCCGTGCCATCTGCCGCTGCATTTTGTGCCGCATCTGCTGCAGTCTGAATCAACAGATAGGCTCCGCCCACACTGACCACCGCATTGGCTATCTGCTCCAAAATCTGGGACACGGAGGTCTGCACCATACTCTTGTGCGCCTGAAAATATCCCCTCAGCACTCCCAGAATACCATACAAAAAAATCGTAGGAGCCAGCGTCCGAAGCACCGGCACCGCAGTTTTTTCCACAAAAAGCCCCGCTCCAAAAAACAAAAACAGACTTGCGACACCGCCTACCACTAACACGTAAGCTAGTGAACACTTAAAAATCCTGTGAGCATTTTTATATTCTTTTACCCCCAGCTTCTGGGCAATGACTTTGGATATTGCAGAGGGAATGCTATAAGAGGAAATTAACAGCACAATCGTATAATAGGTGTACGCCGCCTGATAATACCCCATGCCTAAATCGCCGATTACACTGTGCAAAGGGCTCCTGTAAAGGAGCCCTATAATTCTGGTAATAATTCCGGCCATTGCCAGAATTCCCGCCTGCATAATGAAATTATTATTCTTTCTGCTATCAGCCATTTTTACTATCCAATCAGCCAATCATACATTTCCTGATACTTCCCTGCAGACACCTTCCATGAGAAATCTGCTGCCATGGCATGGTCTACAATCTTGTTCCACTCCCGCTTCTTGTCATAATAAATCTGTTCTGCATAACGGATAGCGCCAAGCATCTCATGAGCATTGTAATTGCAGAAGCTAAAGCCCGTACCACTGCCCTCGTACTCATTGAAAGGCTGCACCGTATCTTTCAGTCCGCCGGTCTCCCTAACAATGGGTAAGGTTCCATAACGCAGGGCTATGAGCTGACTCAAGCCGCAAGGCTCAAAGAGGGACGGCATCAAGAATGCATCGCAGGCCGCATAGATTTTGTGGGAGAGTCCGTCCGAATAAAAGATATTGGCAGACACCTTATCCCCGTACTTCCAATCAAAATGGCGGAACATATTTTCATAGCGCTCTTCACCGGTGCCAAGAACTACCAGCTGAATATCATCCCGACATAATTCATCCATGATATATGCCACCAAATCCAAGCCCTTCTGATCTGTAAGACGGGAAACCAGCCCGATCATCATCTTCTTGTCATCCACTTGAAGCCCTAATTCCTCCTGCAAAGCCCTCTTATTCTTGGCTTTTTCCTTGCGGAAATTAACGGCATCATAATTTTTTACAATATGTTTGTCTGTCGCCGGATCAAACTCGTCATAGTCAATACCGTTGACAATGCCTCGCAAATCACGGCTGCGGGCTCTCAGCAATCCGTCCAGCCCCTCCCCGTAAAACGGAGTCTTAATCTCCTCCGCATAAGTATCGCTCACCGTAGTGACCGCATCTGCAAACACAATACCTCCCTTTAACAGATTGGCATCCTTGTATGCTTCCAGCTTATCGGGCGTGAAATAATAATCCGGAAGTCCAGTAATGCTTCTGACAGATTTTACATCCCACTTGCCCTGGAATTTCAGGTTGTGAATGGTGATGACCGACTTAATGCCGCGGTAAAAATCATTTCCCTGAAAACGCTCCTTCAAATATACCGGTATTAAGCCTGTCTGCCAATCATGACAGTGAATCAAATCCGGTCTGAAATCAATCAAAGGCAGGGAAGACAGCACCGCTTTGCAAAAATATCCGTAGCGCTCAATCTCATATATGGGGCTGTCATTATAGACCTTTGAGCCATTGAAATAAGCCTCATTGTCAATGAAATAATAATGTATGCCGTCCTTAACCGTCTCCTGAATGCCCACATACATATTCTGCCAATTATAATCCATATAGAAATGGGTTACATTCTTTAACTCGTCCTTAAACTCCTGTTTCATGCAGGCATACTTGGGAATAAACACTCTCACATCAAAATATTTCTTATCAATATACTTGGGCAGGGAGCCTACTACATCCGCAAGACCGCCGGTTTTAATAAAAGGTACTCCCTCTGATGCAACAAAAAGAATCTTCTTCATTTGAAACCCTCCGTATAAATATCTCTTTTGTCTTATTATACACTATTATTCATAACGAGAAAAGAGTTTCTTCAATAAATTTTCTTTTATTCCCGATAGGACAATCTGATTTTGTCTGCAATCAAAGCGATAAATTCCGAATTTGTGGGCTTTCCCTTACCGGTGTCAATGGTATATCCAAAGAGGGAATCCAAGGTTTCCATCTTACCCCGGCTCCATGCTACCTCGATGGCATGTCTGATTGCGCGCTCCACACGGCTGGGGGTTGTCTGGAAACGCTTTGCAATAGTGGGGTAAAGAATTTTGGTTATGGAGCTTATCATAATGGGGTCGTCCACCGACATCATAATTGCCTCTCTTAAGTACTGATAACCTTTGATATGTGCGGGCACTCCGATTTCATGTATCATATCTGTGACGTCCTGCTCCAGATTTCTCGCCACCGCAGGCTTCTTATCCTTTGACGCTGCCCCTGCCGAAACACTTGTATTATTCTTGCCTGAGGGCACCGTAATCATAATCTGGAACTCCTTTCCCGCACTCATCAAATCCCCCAGAATCTTATATACCTTATCATTATCCTTTGTAGTTGTAATGTTTAATCGTTCCATCAAACTACCTCCAATATCTAAAAAATCAGAAATTTCGTACTATCTCATTATAATGTGATATTGTTTTCCACTTCAACAGTAACTCATCGCACTTTTCGCCCTTCTTTGTCAAGAAATATGGCAGATTTCCGTTTTTCTTCCATATTTTCCATAATTTTCCGCCAAATTTTTTATTTATTTTTGGAAGTTCCGTTTTGACTCTTTTCAAAGAATACGGTGTTGCCATCCATGACAATTGTCCTCGTTGCAATTTTTTCACAAAATCTTATGTCATGCTCTACAAACAGCATTGTAGGCTGATAGGAAAGCAGCAGCTTCTCAATCTGCATTCTTGAAAATATATCAATGTAGTTTAACGGTTCATCCCAGATATAGAGATGAGCCGGCGTCAGCAGGCTTGTGGCTAACAATATCTTCTTTTTCTGCCCTTCCGAATACTCCTCCATGTTCTTCAAAAACTGCGTCCGCTCAAAATCAAGCTGTCTTAATATGGCACAAAATAAACTCTTGTCCAAATTATGCTCCCTGCAATAAGTCGTAATGTCGCCCTTTAAACCTGCCGCATCCTGCCTGATATAGGATATCACAATACCGGATGCCGTTTCACACACTCCTTCTTCCATAACAGCCATACCGCTGTCATTCAAATTTGTTTTCTGCAAAATCATTTTAATCAGGGTGGATTTTCCACAGCCGTTTTTCCCGGATAAAGCAATCCTCTCTCCCTGATGAATCGCAAAGGTCAGGCCTTCAAATACCGACTGCTCCGCATTCACATATCTCAAGCCATAATCTTTGATATTCACGAGAATGTCCTTGTGATGGGAAAGCTGAACCAATTTTAAATCAACCACTGTCTCCAAGTCCTGCAAAAGCCCCTCTTTTGCTTCTATTTCCCTGTCAATTCTCCTCTCCATCTGCTTTACTCTGCTCTGCATCTTTTTAGTTTTCGCACCGATATATGGTCTGCTGGCAATGGATCTGTCATGCTCTTTTATAGGGTCAAAACCAATCTTTGTGCGTTCGCTCCTATCCGCCCACTCTGCTGTGCGTGCTGCCGCACCCCTTAATTTCTGAATTTCCTTTTGGTGTTTTTCGTTTTCCGCTGCCAAAAATTGGTCCTTCCGCTGTTTATTTTCCCACCAGACGGAAAAATTGCCGTTCTGCACTTCAATACTTTTTCGATTCAGCACTAAACAATGGTCAATACAAGCATCCAGCAAGTCCCTGTCATGGGATACCAGAATAAACCCTTTTTTTGATGCCAAATACCCTTTTACCGCCTCTCTGGCTTCCTGATCCAAGTGATTGGTAGGCTCATCTATCAGCAAAAAATCATTATCACCCGAAAAAAGAATGGCCAACAAAACTTTTGTTCGTTCTCCGAAACTCAGCGTCTCGTAAGGTCTGTAGAGAAGCTCCGCGCTTTCTCCCAAGTCCGTCAGCTCGCATATGACCCTCCACGATTCACAGCCCGTCTTAAGCTCTTCCATAAATTCGGATGCCGGTAACCGCATCTTTGACTCTGCAATCTGATAGGGAAAATAGTCAAAGGCTGTAGTTGTATTGATTGAGCCTTTATAAGCAAATTTTCCTAATAATAAATTCAGAAAGGTTGTTTTCCCTTTTCCGTTTCGGCCTATCAATCCTAGTTTCCAATCCGTATCAATGGAAAAGGAAACATTCTCAAAGATATTATCAAAACTCCCGTCATAATAAAAAGTAAGCTGATTTACGCTTATCTGTGCCATATAAATCCCTCCAATAAAAAAGAAACTATTTGCTGCCAAACAGTTCCCTTACATCCTATAACCTCATATCATAAAATTTTATGCACACAAAAAGAGAGGTTATGAGAACATAGTCCACTTTTGGCAACATGACAAACGGTATGTACATCATCATCCATACCGAAAACTTCATGTGATCAAAAGTAAACTATCTCCGCATCCTTTCACTCCTCTCCTTGATATACTGCCATTTTAACACGCTTATTTTTTCATGTCAACAAGACAAATAAGTTGATAATAAATTGAAAAGTATGTGCCATCATTATATAATAAATCAAAAGTGAGGTATCTTATGTATAAAATCCTTGTGGCGGATGACGAAAAAGATATTGTCTGCCTGTTAAAAGACTATTTTGAAATAAACGGTTATACCGTTTTTACCGCATACAGCGGGGCGGAAGTCACACAAAAGCTTTCTCTTTGTCCTGACATCATCCTTCTGGATGTGAATATGCCTGACGGTGATGGACTTTCGGTCTGCCGAAGTATCCGTGAGCTTGTGTCCTGCCCTATTTTGTTTCTGACGGCCCGGATTGAGGACAGTGACAAAATAAAGGGCTTTGCCGCAGGAGGAGACGACTATATCATAAAACCTTTTTCTATCGAAGAGCTTGGGGCAAGAGTGTCCGCGCACCTGCGCCGGGAACAACGCATCACTGCCAAAACCAATGTGCGTTTTTTCGGAAAACTCGCCATTGATTATACTGCAAAGACGATTCGGATAGACGGACAGGAGCTGGAATTGGCCAAAAAAGAATATCTGATTATCGAATTCCTCTCCCTGAATGCGGGACAGGTCTTTGACAAAGAGCGGATTTACGAAAGTATCTGGGGATATGATGCGGAAGGTGACAGCAGTGTTATAGCGGAACATATCCGCCGCATCCGGGCAAAGCTTGAAAAATATGAAGAAGAATATCATATTAAAACAATATGGGGAATGGGGTACAAATGGGTAAAATAACGCGGCATTCACTAAAATGGTCATTGATAAAATTTTTTCTGCCCTGTGTGATTCTCTCCATAGTCGGCATTCTGCTTATCGGTCACGGAACCAATTATTTACAGGAATGGTACAGAAGCAGCCGCGAGTTTGAAATCCTGCGTTGGGGTTCCCAGCCTTATAGGATTTCCCGTTGGGATGACGGCATTTATTTTATTATCAGTAATGCGCAAGTCATTTTGATTCCTTTGTGGCCTTTTCTATGCATGGGTTTTGCAGCTAACCTCTTCTATCATTTTGACTTAAAACCCTCCATTGACATCCTGCTGTCCGCTTCTCAAAAGATAGCGGAAAATCAATTGGACTTCACCATAAAATCCCCAAAAGACAACGAGCTGGGAGACCTCTGCCAAGCCTTTGAATCCATGCGTTCAAACCTTTATCACAGCAATCTTGAAATGTGGCGTTCCTTAGAGGAGCGCAAGCGCTTAAATGCCGCCTTCTCACACGATTTACGGATACCCCTGACTGTGCTTCAGGGCTATGCGGATTTTCTGCAAAATTATGTGCCCACAGGCAAGGTTACGGAAGAAAAACTGCTGGATGTGCTTGCTCTGATGAGCGGACAGATTTCGCGTCTGGAACATTACACTTTTGAGATGAACAGTCTGCAAAAATTGGAGGACATCCTTCCGAATCCACGGAATGTTTCCCTTGCAGAACTTGAAAAAATGCTGTCGGAAACCGGCAATATCGTATGCGCCGCCAAGAACTTTCAACTGATTTCTCCCGAAACAGACAAAAAAGTCATCCTAAACATTGATACAGAACTTATGATACAGGTATATGAAAATATGCTGTCCAATGCCGTCCGATACGCTAGGAGCCATATTACAACATCCTTTTTTCTTACAAAAAATATGCTCTGCATCAACGTTTGCGACGATGGCGGGGGTTTTTCCCCGGAGGCTCTCTTAAAGGCGGATGCTCCGTTTTTCCGTGACGAAAAAGAAGAGGATAGGTCCCACTTTGGATTGGGACTTTATATCTGCCGTGTGCTCTGTGAAAAATGCGGTGGAAAGCTTACCATTGCCAACGGCACAACCGGGGGCAATGTCACCGCGGAGTTTTGCTGCCAATAATCAGAACCATTGGTCTTCTTATCATTTATTGATTTTTATTTTTTAATAGATAAAAAGTTGAAATTTAAAGATTATGATTATGGCATAGCCCAAAGGGCGATGCCATTTTTTGTGCCTAAGCAGGAGCGGCGGCAGCATAACAGGAGCGGCAAAGGTGGAAGGCGGGCAGGGGGGCTTGGTCGGACTGTATAGAAACGCCGGCACTTAGGCACCGTACTGTGGTGCCTTATGTGTCCGCTGCGTTTCTATCCAAACGAGAGTGGGTCCGACCAAGCCCCCCTGCCCGCCGCCCCCTATCCGCCTCCTCATATTAGAAGATATTGATCTGAAAGAACTAAAGGAGGATTCTCTTAGGG
>CAZGGA010000010.1:0-127710 GCA_964524555.1 uncultured Acetatifactor sp. | reverse complement strand
GCCTTACAACCTTTACATTTTTCCGGATTGGAACAGATGGGGCCCGGATGCTTCACATATTTCAGCAATGCGCAGGGACGACGGGAAATAATAACAGAAGGCTCTTTCGCAGAGAGTTCTTCCTCAATGGCCGCCTGACAGGTTTCCATATCATAGGGATCCACCACTCTCACTCGTCTGATTCCAACTGCATGGCACAGACTCTCCAAATCAATCTTCGTACAGGGGTCCCCTTTCAGGTTATAGCCTGTGGTTGGATTCTGCTGATGCCCCGTCATGCCAGTGATGGAATTATCCAATATAATCACCGTAGCATTGGACTCATTGTAAGCGATATTGATCAGTCCGGTGACACCGGAATGAATAAATGTGGAATCACCTATGACTGCCACAGTCCTTCCCGCACACTCTTTCTCACTTGCCTTGACAAAACCGTGAAGCCCGGAGACAGAAGCGCCCATACACACAGTGGTATCAATTGCGCCAAGGGGCGGTACCGCTCCCAACGTATAGCATCCGATATCTCCAAGTACCGTAAGTTTCATTTTTTTCAGAACATAAAAGATGCTGCGATGGGGACAGCCTGCACACATCACCGGCGGTCTGGCCGGAATATTCTCATCCAGAGAAGCGCCTGCCTGCACCGTTCCTCCTAATGTCTCCTTCACCAGATTCTGGCTCAGCTCTCCCACATTTGAAAACATGTCTTTTCCGGATACCGAAAGTCCCAGATTTCTGCAATGAGCCTCAATAAAACCATCCAATTCTTCCACTACCACCAATTTATCTACAGAAGCCGCAAAATCCCTGATTTTCTGCTCCGGCATGGGCCAAATCATGCCCAGCTTCAAAACAGGATAGGTATCTCCGAACGCCTCCTTCACATATTGGTAACAGGTGGAAGACGTAATGATACCACAGGACTTATCGCAGCCCTCCTCGATTCGGTTGATCTCCGCTGTCTCAGCCCAAGCTGCCAGCGCCTTAGTACGCTCCTCTATCTCCGGGTGCCGCTTCTTGGCATTACCCGGCATCATAATATATTTCTGAGGATTCTTTTCATATTTCTTCTGCGCCGGAAGTACCCGCTCTCCCGTCTCCACTACGCTCTGTGAATGACTTACCCGGGTACACATCTTGATAAGTACCGCCGTATCGTACTTTTCCGAAATCTCGTAGCCAAGCTTCGCAAAGCTAAGCGCCTCCGCAGAATCGGATGGCTCCAGCATAGGAATCTTCGCCGCCTGTGCATAGTGGCGGGAATCCTGCTCATTCTGCGAGCTATGCATACCAGCATCATCGGCCACACCAATCAGAAGCCCTGCATTAACGCCGGTATAAGAAATGGTAAAAAGCGGATCCGCCGCTACGTTTAAGCCTACATGCTTCATACCGCAGAAACTCCTCTTTCCCGCCAGAGAAGCACCCAATGCTGCCTCAAGAGCCACCTTTTCATTAGGCGCCCACTCAGCATACAATTCCTCATATTTCGCCGCACTCTCCGTAATCTCCGTACTAGGCGTTCCGGGATAACTAGATACAAAACAGCAGCCTGCCTCATAAAGACCTCTGGCAACCGCCTCATTGCCAAGCATCAATGTTCTCATATATAAATATCCTGCCTTTCTTTACACGCTAATCCTGTTCGCCAATAGAATCTGTCACGGAAACCGTTACTTTCTTCTCATAGCAGGAGAAAATCTTATCCAAAGTTTTCTGTTCCGGTGCCTTTGTCACCATACTCACCAAAGGCACAATCACAAGTCCTGCCAGCATGCAGAATGCTCCAGCATTGATTGGTGACTGCAGGTATGTAGGAAAGCTTGAGCGGAAGAAAATGTTTGCCAGCATCACAATCGTAGAGAACAAAAAGCTCACCCAGCATGCTGCCTTGGTGGTACGCTTCCAATATAAACCATATAGGAAGGGCGCCAGAAATGCTCCTGCCAATGCTCCCCAGCTTACACCCATGAGCTGTGCAATAAAGGTAACATTGGAACGGTACTGTATCAGCGCAATCACAACAGAAATCGCGATAAACACTACCAGAAGAACCCGCATCCATCTGACCTGTTTCTTCTCATCCATATCTTTGATAATGTTATCTTTAATGAAATCCAGCGTCAAAGTAGAGCTTGATGCCAATACCAAGGAAGAAAGGGTGGACATAGATGCTGAAAGCACCAGAATAACCACCACGGCAATCAGTATTGTCGGAAGTCCTGACAACATGGTGGGCACCACAGAATCATATCCGTTAGCTGCAATATCAATCCTGTCACTGAAAAGCCGTCCGAAGCCGCCCAGGAAATAGCATCCGCCGGAGACTATAGTGGCAAATACGGTGGATATCACCATCCCCTTATTGATTGCGTTCTCACTCTTGATGGCATAAAATTTCTGTACCATCTGGGGAAGTCCCCAGGTTCCGAGACTTGTGAGTATCACCACGCCTAAAAGTCCCACTGGGTCCGGTCCGAAGAAGGAATTGAAAACGCCCGGTGCCGCAGATACGGTCTCGTCGCTCACTGATGCCAATGCATTAATTGCCGCAAGAAAACCGCCCTGACTGTTTAACACCGCAACAATCACGGCAATAATACCGAAAATCATGATAATTCCCTGAATAAAATCATTGATGGCGGTAGCCATATAGCCGCCGGCTATGACATAAATGCCGGTAAGCACTGCCATGGCTATCACACACACACTGTAATCAATATCAAATGCCATACCGAACAGACGGCTTAACCCGTTATAAAGACTTGCCGTATAGGGGATTAAAAAGATAAAGATAATCGCCGAGGCCGCCAGCTTTAATGGTTTGCTCTCGAAACGCTGTCCAAAAAATTCCGGCATGGTAGCGCTGTCCAGATGCTGGGTCATAATACGGGTACGCCGTCCCAGCACAGCCCATGCAAGAAGAGAGCCTATGAAAGCATTCCCTAGTCCGGCCCAAGTTGCTGCAATTCCGTATTTCCATCCAAATTGTCCCGCATAGCCTACAAAGACCACTGCTGAGAAGTAACTAGTTCCATAAGCAAAGGCGGTGAGCCAGGGACCTACGCTCCTTCCTCCCAGCACAAACCCGTTTACATCAGTAGCATGACGGCGGCAGTACAGTCCAATCGCAATCATAACTCCGAAAAAAATAATCAACATTAGTAACTTAATAAAAAGATCCATTTGTATTTTCTCCTTTTAATTATTAATCTGTACTTCCACGAGACTGCCATGACAGTATCGTTCTCTTAAAACAGGTTTCTCAATTTTCCCGGTAGGGTTTCTGGGCACCTTTTCAAAGATAAGCTTTCTTGGGCGCTTATATCGGGGAAGTTCCTCGCAGAAATTCATGATTTCCTCCTCTGTACAGGAAACGCCTTCCTTAAGCTCTATAACCGCCGCTGCAATTTCACCAAGTCTTTGGTCCGGCAGCCCAATGACAGCCACATCCTTAATCTTTTCGTTTCGACGCAGGAAATCCTCTATCTGTACCGGATAAAGGTTCTCGCCTCCGGAGATAATGACATCCTTCTTTCGATCCACCAGATAGATAAATCCATCCTCGTCCATTCGTGCCATATCTCCCGTATAGAGCCATCCGTCTTTCAAAACCTCGTCCGTAGCTTCGGGATTTTTGTAATAACAAAGCATAACTCCCCGTCCGTGGACAATGAGTTCGCCAACTTCTCCCTGCGCCGTCTCTTTCCCCTGCTCGTCCACAATCTTTGCTTCCCAGCGATAGCCCGGCTTTCCGATGGCTCCCACCTTATGTATATTTTCCACACCCAGATGAACACAACCGGGGCCTATAGATTCGCTAAGACCATAGTTTGTATCGTACTGATGATGAGGGAAATGCTTTTTCCATCGCTGAATCAGGCTGGGCGGAACAGGCTGGGCTCCAATATGCATCAGTCTCCATTGTTCCAGCAGATAATGCTCCATATCCACCTGTCCAGAGTCAATGGCATCTAATAAATCTTGCGCCCACGGTACCAACAGCCACACAATCGTACATTTTTCTTCCGTCACCGCCCTGAGAATCCACTCTGGTTTCACACCACGAAGAAGCACAGCTCTTCCGGCTGAAATCAGCGAGCCAAACCAATGCATTTTGGCTCCTGTATGATATAGCGGCGGAATACACAAAAACACATCATCCCTCGTCTGCCCGTGATGATTCTGCTCCGTCTCACAAGAAGAGAGTAATGATAGGTGGTTGTGCAGAATAGCCTTGGGAAATCCGGTGGTTCCCGAAGAAAAATAGATTGCCGCATAATCCGTCTCATCCAAAGCAATTGGCGGTGCGCTGGAAGAGCAGAATCCCGTCAGCTTCAAAAAATCCTCTGCATATGAGGGTCCTCCCTTTCCCGGAAAAAACATCATCCTCACCTTAGGCAGATCTTCTGCAATCACATCCATACGGCTGATAAACTCCGGTCCAAAAACCAACCCCTCCACATCTGCAAGTTCCAGACAATACTTGATTTCCTCTGCGGAATAGCGGAAGTTCAAAGGCACGGCTATTCCGCCTGCCTTCAGAATACCAAAATAGATGGGCAACCATTCCAGACAATTCATCATCAGAATGCCTACCTTCGTTTCCCGCTCCAAGCCGCGGCTTAAAAGCAGATTTGCAAAACGGTTGGCGCGTCTGTCAAAATCCTCCCAGCTCAATTCTCTGCGATAGGGAGCTCCGTCCCCTGCACTCTCAATCAGACTCGCCTCTCGCCATGTCACCGCACTGTCACGTTCCGAGGATGGATTCAGCTCCACAAGTGCCGTATCCGAACCATAGAGACGCGCGTTCCGCTCCAAGAGTTCCGTAATTACCATGATATGGTACCTCCTTTGTATCTTCTAGTTGATTACATATCCATTCCAAACGGCATGTGCCACATAAGTACCCAGCTCATCCCTTACATCCGCCGTACATAGTGCGGTAGTATGTCCCTCTCTCAGGCAGGATGCCTCCGCAATCAGGCGCTTCCCCTTTGCGGGAGCAAGATAAGTAATAGAAACATTCTGGCTGACAATATTTCTCCCGGAACATCCGTTAGCCGCAATGGCGCAGACAAAATCCGCCAAGGTAAAAACAACGCCGCCCATGGGAACATGATTCGTATTCATATGCCGTTCCTCCAAAGTCAGGGAACATACCGCCTTTCCAGGGTCCACAGAATCAATGGCAATACCTGTGACATCCGTAGCAAAACAATCATTTTTAAAACGATTACAAACCTCTTCCAAAGCAGACATACACAGACTCCTTTTCTAGTCAGTTTATTTAGAGATAGTTGTCTCCTACACATTTTATTTTTATTATAAACGAAAACAATCCACAATGGAAGCGGATATTTTTTCAAACTTATATCCCTTTTGGCTTCGTGACAAAATGTACACCAGCGGTAATCAACACAGTGGCTACAATCGCCACAAAAATGACAGCACTTTGGGCATATTTCCATATACGCCATAAAATATATAATATATTTCTCCGAATACAATTCCCATCATGACCCAATGCACGATTGGAAAAGCATAAAATCCATTTCTCGCACAGTCCTTTTTTTGATCCGCGATGTAGGAGAGTACAATCAAAACGACCGCTGCGATTGCCACAAATATCCATTTGGGGATGTTATTTACTGCTAAATAGTTATCCCAATCCATGATCAAACCATAACCAGCTAACACTTGCATTGCCAATTCCACTACTATAAAAGTAAAGACGGTTCCTGGAACATGGTTTGTCACCTTCCTGCAAACAATCAGCAGAGAATAATGCAGCATAAATATAATCACAGCTTTCATGGTATAAACCCAAATCTGTTCTTTATTTAGAAAAATAAATTCTGTGTTTGTTTCTACATACCATATATCTAGTCGGATGACCGCTGCCTGTATCAACAGAGGAACTGCTACCGTAAGCAATCCGCTCAGGTAATGACAGGTCAGCAAATTGCGTGACTTTACAGGAAATATACGCAGCACTTCCGTACGGTTTTGAGTCTCCTGTAACAACAGCCTGACCGCCTGCGCAATCAGTGCCACTATCACTGTCACCGACACCATATGGTTCAATAAAAAATACGGAAGTTCTTTTGAAAAGCCACCATCTATATTGCGCAGTTCCGGACGGATATTCCAAAGTTCATGCAGGTATTGCGAATACTCTAAGTAATCCTCCAGATGAAATAATTTATGATACAATACCGCTGTATTCGTCAACATATAAACTACCACCAATGTCATGACCACCGCCATGATTCCCCAATAAAACCGGTCTCTCTTGAATAATTTTTTTAAATCTCTCATTTTTCAGCCCTCCCGATTTTCTTTAAAAGCGTGTAAATCTCCTCCAATGTAATCTGCTGCCCGGAATAATCTTTGATGCCTAGTTTCTTCAATATGCTCTCGCTCTCTTCCCGCTCTCCCACAGTGTAGAACTCTGATAAGTCTCCAATTCTGGATGCCGCATGGACGGTCATGGCAAACAGTTTGTCATCTGTTGTCTTCTGGGGCAGAATTCCCTTCCATTTCTGCACGCTTTTCATAAACTCATCCACGGATTTCTGTGCAAAAACCTCTCCCGCCTCCATCATGGTCACCCTGTCGCACATGCGCTCCACATCTGCCAGATCATGACTAGAAAACAGCACTCCGACCTGCTCTCTCTCCACTTCCTCAATAAGGATATCGCGGAATATTGCTTTACCCTCCGCATCCATACCGCTCTCCGGTTCGTCCATAATCAGATACTTCGGCTGCTGCGCAATCGCTATGATAAAATGTAATTTTGCCCTTTGCCCCTTGGACAAAGTACTCATGTTCTTTTTCGGATTGATGCCGAAACGTTTCACCAGATCATCAAACTTCTCCCTGGAAAACGTGTCGTAGAAGTTCTGATAGTACATTGCCATTCCCGCCACGGAATAGATGGGAATAAAATCAAGCTGCTCTGACACATACGCCACGTTCGCTTTCACTTCCGGATTATCATAGATATCCTTTCCATCATACTGTATCGTTCCCTGAGCAGGTTGATAGATTCCTGCAGCGCATTTAAGCAAAGTAGTCTTGCCGGCTCCGTTGGAACCGATCAAGCCATGGATCTCGCCCCGATGAATGCATATGTCAATTCCATGGATAGCCGGTCGATTATTGTAACCTTTTTGTATGTTTTTTATCTCTAACATTTGCTTATCTTTCCTTTCCGAAATCTTTCTGCCAAATCAAATGGAAGAATAAATTTCTTTTACTAGATTTACCACATCTGCCTCGGTATAACCTGTACGTTTCAGTTCGATGACCTCGCTCTGAATCGCCCTCCGAATCTTCTCCAATTCCTCCGTATTGGGCTCCATGCTCGGCATGGTCGCTATAAAGGTTCCCTTTGCCCGGATCGTCTCAATCACTTTCTGACGTTCCAGCTCCTGATACGCCTTCGCCACGGTGGACGGTGTGATATCCAGAGTCTGTGCCATCTTCCGAACGGAAGGAATAGAATCTCCGGGACTTAAATGCCCTTTGATGACTAACAGTTTGATTTGTTCAATAATCTGCTCATAGAGTGGTTTTTTGCTGCGATAATCTAATTCGATCAAATAATCACCTCCTACTCTTCTCATGTATTGATGTTAATTTGGTATCAGCTCTGTATTGATTGTATTATCTGTATTGCTTTATGTAGTACAGTTATTGTATGATAGTTTCTGCTATTTGTCAACAAGATTTTCATAAAATTATTTTCTGAAAATTATTTTCTGTGCATGAAAAAAGGAGGGGATTGCTCCTCCTCCGTGGGATTTTCTAATCCCTCATTGCTTGTTCGATGTGATTCGTATTTCCTGTCTGGTCTTTTTAAATGTTACATCCCGATACTCCGAATGCAGAGTTTCACGCACACCGTTTATGATAATAACACATCCCACATTCGCAATGCCTTCAACAACAATTTTTCCGTCTGCAGAACGCTGATGGATGTCAATCAACTGCTCCCTCTTCGTAGAAATCTCCTTTATTTTTAGCTGATAGTTGATTTTTCTGCGCATCTGCTCCGCTCTCTCATTCTCCACTTCAGGGGTAAGCGGCTGTGTCCTTAACTGATAGGTAATACGATCCAGAATGCGTATGGCATCTTCCATGTTGTCCTGATATTCTTCTATCAGGCGGTCGATTTCCCCCATCTTGTACTTGAATTCAGCATCCAAACCGATAATCAGCTGCGTAGTTACCCCGGCACGGTTTCCGATGGAAGCCGCCGAAATCAGCTCCACCGCCGTAACAGTTCCGCCTATGATGGTGCCCCGATTACCGGCAATCACCACATTCTGTCCCGATTCCACTTCACAATTCAATAAGGCTCCTGTATTGACTTCATTTTTGGCAAACACCTGTGTCTGCTCTAAAAAACGCGCCATAACATTACCGCCGGCACGAATGACGCCGTTTCCCGCACCCTGCATTCCGTTTTTTAAGATAACATCCTTTCCTGCAAGAAGAGTCGCTGTTTCCACATGTCCGTTTATGGTAATGTTTCCGGTTGTCTTCACGGTAACCCCGGCAAATACATTGCCCTGTACCAGCACATCCCCATGGAAATCCACATTCCCGGTAGCTGCATCCAGATTGCCTTCTATCACATAAATCGGCGTTACGGTGAGGTGCTTTCCTTCCACCGTAACATTCCCCTCAGAGCTTGCATAATATTTGCTGTCCTCTTCATTTAGCTCACAGCGCTTACACTTTAAGGGCGGCAATTCCTTTCCCTCACAGACATCAATAGTATTCCCCATGACATCTCTGCCGATTACAGCCTGCACAGCCGGATGATAGGTGACAAGAAGCTGCCCTTTTGTCACAAGTTCTATCTTCCCCAATACATTGTAATCTACCGAGCCGTCTGACAGAATAATCGGTCCCTTGGGAGGATTGGGATTAAAATGATATTCAAAAAAGCCATCACATCCGTCTTTTGCGGTAGTGCCGGTTGCAACGAGAGTTTCTTCATAATTCTGCTTCCCCTGTGCAAGCGTTTGTAATGCTTCTTCTTTAATTCCGAAAACAACCCCATTCTCTGTAAGCAGACTGCGAAGTTCTTCTACAGAAAAACGGCGATATACAGTAAGCAGAGCCTCCATCCGCGTTTCATTGATGCGCAGGAGATACTCCGAAGCATTGACAGTAATCGCATCCCAATAGACGATTTTCTCATTAGAAGAGTCAGGGCGCATTTCATCCCCTGACGCAGAATGCTCATTCTTATCTTTGGGAATGTATGATTCCTTCGTCGTAGGGAATGTGCTTTTCTCCATCTTATCTTGTTCCGAAGATGATATCCCCGCCGTCTTAGACTTTCCCGTAGAATTGGTTTGTTTTTTCTTCTTTTTCTTTCCGACCTGATTAAAAAACCCCATATCAACTCTCTCCTAAATTTCACACAAAAAATCCTATTATGTCCATTATACCATGGCAGCCATATTTTTACCATACAAAATCACTTCTTCCCGGTAAGATAATACACTGCCAGGGCAGTCCGATGTGACAAGTTCTCCTTGGACAGAATGGAAGTAATATAATTCTTCACCGTACCTTCCGTAATAAAAAGTCGATTGGCAATTTCTTTATTGGACAGTCCCTCTGCAACAGCCTTGATAATATCCATTTCCCGGGCGGTATAACCGTCTTCGCAAAACCCGCTTGCCTTGACATCTGTGTTTTTCGCAAGATTCTCCAAAATCGCTTCTTCCATAACACTCGTACCGTTATATACAGATTTTATCATTTGCTTTAAATGTTCCGGTGTGTGATTCTTAATCAGATATCCTTTTGCGCCATTCATCAGAGCTCTCTGTACCAGCTCATCATCATCAAAAGTAGTAAGAATCAAAACCTTCCCCAAATTATTTTCTACAATATATTTGGTAGCCTCAATACCGTCCATCTCAGGCATTTGGATATCCATTAGGAAAATGTCCGGGGCATTTTTTCTGGCGATTTCAATAGCTTCCCGACCATTTCTGGCGCAGCCGATTACTTCAAAATCTTCATCCACATCCAATATGATTCTCATTCCGTCTCTTACAAAATCACTGTCATCCGCAATAACTATCTTTATCTTGTCCATGTTCTCAAACCTTTCTATAACGGCAGCAACATATTTATTGTAAATCCTGCCTCTGTTTCAAAATCAAGAATACCATTAATTTCTCTTATCCTTTTCCGCATTCCCGAGATTCCCATTCCGTCAACTACTTCCCTACAGCCGATACCATTGTCCGATATGCTGCAGCGTATCATTTGATTCAATACATGCACACTGATCTTTATTCTGCTGCACTTCGCATATTTCATGGAATTGGATACCGCTTCATAGGCATTATCCAGAATGACTTCCCAATACTTCTCCGGAATCTCCTTCAGTTCACCCTCTGTTATCAGTTCCGCCTTTACTCCTCTTACCCGGCAGTCTTCGCACAGTTTCTCCAACTGTAATACCGCAAGCTTGTATTTCTTGGGACGTTCTTTTCTAAGAATCATCCGAATCTCGTCCATGCCGCCGCGCAACTGATCAATAACCGCCTGTACCATCTTCTTAGAAGTTTCAGGGTCTTTTTCCATCAGCACCTTTACAGCCTCCAGCTGATATACCGAACCGTTAATGTTATGCCCCAGCTTATCATGCAGGGTCTGAGAGAGCTCCGCCCGCTCTTCCAGCATTTGATTTTCCGCCATCAATAAACTCTTCCGCACTTCTTCCTGCATTTCATGTTCCCTTCGGTTCATACTATGCTTCAGGGTCTGTTCCACAAGGGTATCTTCTTTGGTCTGCTTTCGATAGGACTCCACCACAAAGTCATGCTGGCAGTAAATCAGTCCTATTAAAACCGTTGTCATTATCTGCACTGAACTGCCTATTACACTAGGCACAAAGGCAAATGCTAAAGGGAAAAAATACCAGACAATACGAGGTTTCAGATAGGTCAGCACCTCATAGCACAGGTAAACACCTAATAAAATAAATGTTGTTCCTAATGTAAATAGTATAATAAGTAATAAAACTCCCGCTATCCCCAAGAACAAAATCCGAAATCGCCGCTCCGCCAATTCCTTTCCTGCAGCTGCTCCAATAAATAATGCAAGAAGCAGGAGCACCTTTACAGATGCCCCTGTTAATACAGACTGCGATAAAACAATATATATTTCCAATATCAACAATAATGCGATTCGAAGCAGAACAAAATAGTGCTCCTTGAATCGTTCTTCCATATACCTGTCCTCTCTATTCGTACCTCTTTATCTTAAGCCCTACACCGCCTACGCTGATGATAACAATTAAATAGGCTGCTGTAACACATAATAACATAGAACCGGCACTTTTGTCCCCTATTAATAATAATTCTGACGCATCCATAAACCATCTTTGCGGCATAAGGTAAGAAAGTGTTTTTAAGGCTTTCGTGGTATCATCCAAAGGAAAGTATAAACCCGCCAGCAATGCCGAAATACTCCAAATTGCAAACACAGCATAATTAGAACTCATAACATCGCCAAGAACTACACCGAGCAAAAGGCTTAAGGTGCTGAAGATCAGGCCCAACAGGAAGATTACCGCAAGAAAACTCATAATATTCATGCCCACATCCAGACCCGGCATAATGGATAAACAAACTGCAAGCACCATAGTCTGCATCACACTGATTACAAAGGCCATCACAAATTTAGATATAAAATAAGTTGTAGCATTTGTTTTTGTCAACATGACTCTGGTAAACACCTTATTATTCTGTTCCTCAATCACAGAATGCGCTACACATACACCACAGAATAAAAATCCTAATGTAATAAATGCAAAGGCATAACCAATCTGCGTCCGTTGGTTCACTTGCTGTTCGGTCAACACAATCTCTTCCTTGCCTGCCAGATTTACCACTTTCTTTTCCGGCATCTTATCCTGAATACCTGTAAGCGTCTCTAATATCACTGCTATATCATCGCCTGCAAAACTCTGCACTTGTTTTATTCTGACTAATAAATCACTAAGCTCCGTTATAAAAAGTTCCTGACGTTCATCCTCTGATACAGCATACAGTTTTATCCCCCGTTCCCAGTCGCCATTCAATGCCGCCTCGTCGAAATCTTCCTTCAGATAAAGCAGCATACCTGCCCTGTCATCAAAGGCATCCTTTTTTGCAATTTCATCTACTGTTTCCTCCGTTAAGCTGCTGGCATCCCCACGGCAAATCGAAAACATACCTAATCCTGCCATTTGATTCAATATATATTCTGACAATTCAGAATTTGAAGCATCATACACTTTTATGATACAGGCTGATGTGTCCCCAAAATAAATCGCTTTTTTCGTACAATCCTTTAACTCCAGAATTATCTCTTTGTCCGAATCATCACTATACACTGCATGTTCCATTTTCACGCTTAGAATAAATGCGGATAATGCCGGCGTTACAATGAGAAAAAACAAAAATCCCTTGTTTCTCAATAATAATTTGAGGCTCATTTTTACTAATGCTGTCATGCCCTACCTCTCTTTCTAATGCATCCTGCCAATATAGCAATTACGGAACAAATCACAGTAATTGCTAGGGAGTACCACACAGCACTAGCTGCATAATTACTTTTACCCATGCAGGAAAGTTCTACTAATGCCCGATTACCATGATAGATTGGTGACAATTTTTTCAATGTATCCGATACACTCGAAAACATATATGTTTCAAAACTACCTCCAAAAAATCCCATAAACCACACAATTGTAAATTGCACAATAATGGTAATTACCAGACTGTCTGAAATACGGTACAACATCATCCCCAATGCCGTTCCTGCTGATATCATCATAAAGACAATGAGCATGGATAAAATTGGATTGCCCCAATGTATATCATAAAGCAATACTGTAATTACTGTGGCAACTGCCATACCGACTGCTACTGTCAATGTGGTGGGAATAAACTTTCCCAGATAATTTTGTGTCTCTGACAGATTGGAAACCTGAAATCTTCGAACAATTCCGTACTTTTTTTCATTGCTGAGAACTCCGGTTGCACATATTATTCCACACCAGCAAAAATAAACAATATAAATGATTCCATAATAGTCCCTTGAATCAATAGCCGGCATGAATTCCAATTCTTCTATAGGAAGCATGGGCAGCGCGATATCTTCTTGTTCTTGTAGCTGCAAAAAAGCATTTACGCCCACATTCATCACTTTATTCATAAAGTATTCCAAGGTAATGCCTTCTACCTCATAATCGGCACTCCGGTATACCACATATGCATCTTTTGAAACCTCCACAAAGCCTGCAAGCTCATTTTTCTCCATGACATCCTCTATTTCACCTTCCGGATATTCATAAAAATAAATGCCTGCTTCCTCTCCGGCCTTTTTGGCTGATTCCACTATCACATTAGCTTCCGCCGCCTCTTGTATCCTATAACCCACTGCAAATTCATCTACTCCTTCGTAAGACTTCATTAACTCTGAAAATGCACTGGACAATACAGCAATCACTAATACAGGTCCCAGCAGCATAGTAAAGACGCTCCATGTATTACGAAACATGAGTTTAAAATTATTTTTTATTAAATAACGAATCATCTTTATCTCTCACCATCCTCACTATTCCGCATAATCTCTCAGTTTCTTACCTGTAAGAGTCAGGAACACTTCTTCTAAAGTAATGTTTTCATCGCCGCCATTAACAAGCTTTTTTAATTCCTCACTAGTTCCGCAGGCAATAATTTTTCCGTTGTCCATAATCGCAATCCGGGTACAGATGGCTTCCACTTCCTCCATGTAATGGCTTGTGTAAATAACCGTAGCGCCCTTTTGGTTCGACTCCTTAATCTTATCCAGAATAAAATTTCTGGATTGGGGATCAATACCCACAGTAGGCTCGTCAAAAATCAACAGCTCCGGATGGTGGCCAAGGGCACAGGCTATATTTAATCTCCTCTTCATACCGCCGGAAAAATTCTTAGCGAATTCCTGTCTGCGTTCCAATAAGCCAACATACTCCAAAGACTCATTTACTGCATTTTTCAACTGCTGTCCCTTAATTCCATAAAGGGAAGTAAATAGTTCTACATTTTCCCAAGCCTTAAGATTTCCATGAATAGCTAGCTCCTGGGGAATGTATCCAATCTTATGGATCACTTCCTTTTTCTGCTTCCATGGATTCTTTCCCAACAGTTCGATCTCACCTGCTGTGGGATGTACAATAGAGCAAATCATGTTCATGGTGGTACTTTTTCCGGCGCCGTTTGGACCTAATAATCCGAAAATCTCACCCTTTTGGATTTCAATATTTAAGTTGTCAACAACTGCCTTATTATTGTATTTCTTCGTCAAATCCTTTGTTTTTAAGATAATATCTCCCATGACACTCTCCTTTGTCGGTTATTGCTTACTACACTGACATCATATCAATTTCCGAAAAAGGATGGTAGTGAAAAAAGAACTATTTTGAATATGACTTTTGTCATATAATGAGATGGCATCATTGAAGAAAAATCAGATGGTAATCGTTAATTTATTTTGTTACTTTATTTCCTTGCTCTTTCACCCAAATCCCATAACATACAATGCCCAGAATCACCATGGGAATTTCCAGAATCGCAGAACCGAGGATGGAATGATTCATAATCTCCTCTAATTTGTCCCCATCGATAAACAAAGCCAATATGCTGGGATTGGCATTGTTTACGGCATGCATAATGGCTGCCGGCCAAACGGAACCTGATTTTACCGTGATATAGGTGAGAACAATACCAAAACAGGTACAGCTGATGCACATGAGCAAGATACCCAGATAGGGAAATCCCGGATAACTTGTGCCAAAATTGTGGCCAATGCAGGTAAGGGGCGCATGCCACAAACCCCAGATAATCCCGCCAATCAAAACTGCCTTCCCTCTTCCGAAAAGACGCATCAGTTTTGGCATCATATAACTGCGCCAGCCTCCCTCTTCACCCAAGGCCGCAAAAGAAATCATAGTGCCCTGCAGGATAGAAACAACAGGCACAAAGACAATCAGGCTCTTTGATATCCCAAGCTGTCTGTAACCGTCAGAATCAAAGAGTTCAGGATAAACCAAGAAATTCAGTGCATGTCCAATCTCAAAATAGAACCATGGCGCAATCATTGCAAACAAAAAGAAAAACCACTTTTTATCTTTAAGGTTGATTCCCAGCATCATGGAATCTTTGCCCGTCATGGTAAAGCCTTCTCTGGTAATCATTCTGGTAAGGACATGCGCCAAAAGCGGCATCAGCATTCCCAGCCCGATAAAACTTTCCAGATTAGGATAGGAACCGTCCCATTTATGACCGGTTAGAGAAAACGCCAAGAATACAGCCCATGCCATGACAAATGCCAGCGCAAGGTAGATGAGCAGTCTTTTTGTTTCCGTTTTTCGATTCCATCCGTATTCCAAGGTTTTATCATTCCCTTCCGTCATGCCTCACATCTCCTTAGGTAATTTCGTGTCACTTTGCAAAATGGCAGGTTATGCGATAGGAACCATAGTACAAAGCCAAGACAAATACAGGGGACAGCAAAGTCACAACGGCTACCTCCATCTTGTACTTTTCACACCATTTTGCTAAAACCGCAATATTAATATGCTGCTCCATCCACACCAAATCCCCAAACAATAAAAATCCAATCATTGCGAAGGCAATCAGCATAATAAATGCAACCTTAATAAGCATTGCCTTTTCTTTTCCAAACAAAATAAATAAAGGAAGTTCAATGGCTGCAAGCAGAAGTGAAAAGCCGGCAAATGCGGGTATAAATCCGCCTATCAGTTCCACAGTGTCTGCAATCACTCCCTCTCTGCAAAAAGCCAGACAGGAAATAACCCAGATATAAAAGAGCGACATAAATACATAAACGGATATTGCCATAAACAGATATTTTGATGCGATATACGCATTTTTATCAAGGGGAAGCGCACTGACATATCCTCGTATTTTATTTTTGTCATCAAATTCCACAATCTTGGCAGTCCAGCCATTCATAAGTCCCAAAATGCCAACGATAAACAGGCCCAGCCCAGTCACAAAGAAAGAATCAACCAGATTCACAATCTGCCCGTCCTCATTCTCTACCAGAAATTCTTTCATGTCTGCCGTTCCCGGAAATGCTATGCGAAGTGCAATATAAAGAACGGTCAATATGGTCAAAATCCATGTAAGTTTTACTTTATTGATTCGATTGACAGACACAAAATCCTTGTACAATAATCCGCCCATTACACCACCCCCCGCTTTCTTTTTGCGATTTCCACGGAAAGGAAATAAGAAGCAGTTACCACAATGACCGCAATGGCAAATAAAACGAAATACTTATGTTTTATAAAATTCATAAAATCACTGATGAAATCTACGGAATCTGAGTCGGTAGCTGTGGACGCAAAGATTAATTTTACTTTTTTAATATTTGCAAGGATTGCCGTGATGAAAATCACCGCCCAGGAACCAACAATGGCGTAATCCTCTTTTCCATATCCAAACAAAAAGCAAAAAACAATTGCCAGCGCTCCGTAAATACTCATAAGACTTGCAGCAGAAAGAATAATGCCCAAAAAATCTGCAAATGAAATAATATCTGTCAGCACGGATAGGATCAAAGAAAGCACAAGATCAACCAGAATACCGATTCCAAACATGATAAATACGGTGAGATACTTCGCCATCACCCGTTTGCCTATAGAAAGGGGAAGCACTGAGGAAACACTTGAAAATCCTGCTTTCCCATCCATCCGGAAAATGGCTGTGACATCGCCAACCATGGCAATGGGAAGAAGCATAAACAAAATAAGTGTGATGGTAGATATATTTTTAATATCTATATCCGACAGTTGATTATCTGTCATCATTATTTGATTGGCGGCGGCAATATTGCCAAAACGCGCGCTTAATACATACATAATCGATAGGACAAGCACCGCTGCAATGTTATATGCAAATACAACTCTTTGTTTTCTAAGACACATCAGATCTTTCATCAGTAATCCCTTCATACGCCACCCCGCTTATTTCATCTGACCGGATATGTCTGATGCTTTTGTCTTTGTACCGGATACGCTTTGACTGACATAGAAACGCATAATATCCTCTAAGGAAGCCTGCTCTGTCACCATTTGGGGGTAAAGCTCTGCACATGCATTCCTGTCATTCACCAACACTTCCATGCAGGATATACCCGGCTGTGCATCTACCATAAGGGACTCGCTGATGTCCTTCACTTCCTCCTTTTTACATTTGAGCAATCCATGCTTTTCCAGAATTTCATCCTTATTGCCCGTCAGGAAAATCTTACCTCCATTGATAAACACAACCTCATCGGCCAGCTTTTCAAGATCTCCTGTGATATGAGAAGAAAGCAAAATCGTATGCCCTTCTTCCCCTACATATTCGCGAAAAATCTGAAGCATTTCATTGCGCACGATTGGATCAAGACCGGAGGTGGGCTCATCCATAACAAGAAGCTTTGCGTTATGGGAAAGTGCCACTGCAATCTGAAGTTTCATGCGCATCCCGCGGGAGAAACTTCCGCACTGCTTTTTAGTGGGAAGGGAAAAGCGCCTTAGGTAATCAAAGAACACCTTTTCATCCCAATTTTTATAGATATTTTTCATCATGATATTGATGTCTTTTCCTGTCATGAATTCATGGAAGCCCATCTCATCGAACACCACTCCGATATCCTCCCTGAGTCTGGCGCTGTCTTTCTTAATATCTTCACCAAACAGAAGGATTTCTCCACTGTCTGCGCTGATGACATCCAAAAGCAGTTTGATGGTTGTGGTCTTACCGGCGCCATTTTGTCCGATAAACCCACACACCGATCCTTCCGAAACAGAAAAACTCACATGATCTAATTTAAAATCACCATAATCCTTGGTGACATTCTTAAGTTCAATTACATTCTTCATACATCAAAATACCGGAGCTGGCTCACCCTTTCCTATAGTATGCCACCACTTTCTTCACGGCTCTGATCACATCCTCCGCCTCTTCGTCTGTCAGGGAATAATAGAGAGGTATGCTCATCACTTCCTCATAATACTTTTCCGCATTGGGGCAAATCCCTCTCTGATAGCCCAATTTTTCATAATAAGAATGATAGTATACCGGCATATAATGAACCTGAGGACAGGTATTCTCCGCATAGAGAGCGTCAAAGAACTGCCTCCTGTCGCAGGTCAGTAATTCCAAATTCAGGCGCAGAATATAAAGGTGTCTGGTGGTGTCTGACTCCGGGATTTCTTTCTGTACGATAATCTCCGGCATATCGGAAAACGCCTTATCATACTTTTCTACCAATTCTCTTCGGCGGGCAGAAAATCTGGGCAACTTGCGAAGCTGGCTGATTAAGAGAGCGGCCTGAAAGTCTGTCAGCCGATAATTATATCCTAACTCCACCTGCTCATTATACCACTTGGCGTCCGTGGGATGCCCCATCTCCTCCTGATTTCGGGTAATTCCATGGGTGCGCAGTCTCATCAGCTTGTGGTACAGTTGTTCATCATTGGTGGTGATGGCTCCGCCCTCACCGCTGGTAATGGTTTTCACCGGATGAAAACTGAAGCATGTCATGTCCGCAATGCTTCCCACAGGCTGTCCTTTATATTTTGTGCCTATGGCATGAGCAGCATCTTCAATCAAAAGTAAGTTATGTTCCCTGCAAATAGCTCTTATCTCATCCAATTCCACTGCCTGTCCGGTAAAATCCACCGCCACAATGCCCTTGGTTTTGGGCGTAATCAGCTTACGCACAGACTCTGGATCCAGATTGTAGGTTTGGGGATTGATATCGGCAAAAACCGGCTTTGCGCCACAGTAAAGCACACAGTTTGCAGAGGCAGCAAAGGTAATGGAGCTGACAATGACTTCGTCACCTTCCCCGAATCCTGCCGCCAGAGCTGCCAAATGCAGGGCCGCCGTACCATTGCTCACAGCCACTGCATATTTTGCATGGGTTATCTCGCAAAGTGCCTGTTCTAACTCCTGCCCCTTGGGACCACAGGTGATATAATCGCTAAGCAGTGTGGCTGTCACCGCATCCACGTCATCCTGTTCAATGCACTGCCTTCCATAAAAAATCGGATTTTCCCGAACCGGTTTACCGCCATGTATTGCTAACTGCTCCATTTGACATCCTCCTTCTACCTGCCCACTGAGACGCTTCATACTCTGAATAAGGTCATTATATCACAAATCTCCGTTTTTACAAGTACCCGCCCCTCTCAGTCACTGAAATCATGCTCCAGCGCGGCGCTGAACCGATACTCTGGATAATTCTCAGCCATGTCATGCAAAATTTGCTCCCGAATCTGAAGCTTTTGATGAGAACGAAAATCCATCACCAGATCAAAGGACACAGTCTTTTGTTCCATATCCACATAGAACCCATGCATTTGCAGGATTTCCGAATAACCCTGAATCAGCCCTAACAGCGTTTCTTTCATCTGCACTGCCTGCAAATCCGCCGTATTTGTGGCATACAGTCCTACGGTCAGGATAATGCCATACTCCTCATACACATCATCTACAATACCGCGAAACAGATAATGCAGCTGCCCCGCAGTCAAATCCTCCGAAACTTCCACACGAACCGCACCCATAATCTGTTCCGGTCCGTATTTATGCAAAATCAAATCATAAGCTCCATGTATTTGAGGGTGTCGGCAAATCTGCTGCTTCAGCTCCGCAGACAATTCCCTTTCCACTCTGTCGCCGATAATTCCGTTTAAACTTTCTGCCAGAACTTCGATTCCCGCTTTTATGATAAATGCGGCGATAACTGCTCCGAACCATCCCTCTGTGCTTACCTGAAACAAAAGACTGATGCCTGCCGCAAGCAGTGTGGACAGGGAAATTGCACAATCAAACAAGGCTTCCCTGCCGGATGCTGTAAGGGACTCCGAATGATAATTTTTTCCCTGGGCAATGACATATCTCCCCATAAAAAACTTTACAAACACGGCCGCGGAAATAATCACCAGCGAAACACAGGGATAAACCGATGCCTCCGGATGAAGAATGGCAAGAAAAGCTTCCTTGAAAGAAGTAAGTCCTGCCCACAGCACAATCGCCCCAATGGTGACCGCCGCCACATACTCCACCCTGCCGTAGCCGTAGGGGTGCTTCTTGTCAGGAGCTTTGCTGGCAAGTCCGGTTCCCACAATGGTAATCACGCTGGACAGGGCATCACTCAAATTATTCACCGCATCCATAACCACCGCCACGGAGCCTGTCAGAAAACCCACAAAAGCCTTGCAGCCCACCAACATCAGGTTGACTACAAGGCTCATTATGCTGATTTGAATAATTTTTCTGCTGCGTTCCATATAATATGGTACGCCTTTTGCATCAGGGTGTGCCTGACTTTTAGATATTCCTGTTATCCTTTTTCTTTAACAACGCCGAAGTGTCCAAAGTCTGTTCCGACTGCTTGGCTTTCTTAGGTTTTCCGGCTTTTTTAGACGCCTTCTTTGCAGGCGCATCCGACTCATTTGCAGGAGCCAAAACACTTTGCTCCTCCACAGCTTCCTGCACCACAGGTGCTTCCTGATTTTCCGGCTTTCCCCGTCTGCCGCCTCCCGCATAGCTCCACTTGGGAGTATATTGAAACCGTCTCATTGCCACATCCGCCAAAAACAGGCAGATTGAAAGAGCTAACAGCCAATTGGTCAGAGAATAACTGCTCCTTGCCCTTGTACTGATGTGTGTCCAGACTGAATCTTCTTCGGTGATAATCCTGCCGTACTGTTCTGCAAACTTCAAATAAGACGCCGTGCTGACATCAAATTTATATTCATCGGAAAACTGTACCGCAGCTGCTGTTGTCATATAACTTTGTATCTCTCCGCCCTCTGTGCGGCGTATATTAAAATGATACAATCCCGTCTGCGGCGTGGAAAGCTCCGCCGTATATTTTCCAGGTTCCGCTGCGTGAAGCTTTTCTTCCGTGGCATTTCCCGTCGGGTCAATAACTGTCACCAGAATCTGGGTCCCGCTGCCGTAATCCTGTGTGCGGTACACCACTTCCGTCCTCTCTCCCACAGACACCACATCCACACTGTCCTCTCCCATACTGACATTTCCCGCAGCATAATCCACAATCCTCTTCCACATCTGCACATAATCATCCTGCCCCGCAAATGCACCGCTCCACTCCCCGGTTACATCACTGTTCCACGCCACCGTCCTGCCCAGACCATACTGCCATGTGGTGAGAATGGGATCTCCCTTCTCCGCCGACATAATCACCGAATTGGAAGCCGTCTTGGGGGTTGAGGAAATATAGCCGTAAAGAAGCGGCCAGCCCTCAGTGAAAAGATTCCCCGTCAGTTCGTGGCTTCCCTGTACCTTTAAGGCAAAGGTTCCGTTCTGGATATAACTGTCACCTCCCAAAAAGACCTCTTGGGCAAAAATTCTGGGAATATCGCTGGATATGTCCGAATAATAGTATCTGCCTCCGCATTGGTCAGCCAAACGCTCCAAGAGCTGTGTATCCGAGCCAACTCCCACAGCCACGGTAGAAAGGGTAATGCCATTTTGGGCATATGCCGCCACCACATCGGAATAGTCACTAGTCTCTCCCATTCCGTCCGTGAGAAGCACCACATGTTTGACGGAGGCATCGCATTTGGCCAGAGCAGCACAGGCCTCCTGTAAGGACGGTTTAATGGTGGTTCCGCCGCCCTCTTTAATCTTTTGGATTTTATCCTTGATTTCTTTCCTGTTCCCTAGGTTGTCAAGTTCCACCTGCCACTCATATTTGTCATCAAAAGTCAGAACACCCACATAATCCTCATCCAACAGGTTATCCACTGCAACGCAGGCAGAGCGGATGGCAATATCCAGATTGCTGATACCGCTGTCATCGGCAGAGCCGCTCATACTGCCGGAATGGTCAATCACCATAACCATTGCCATAGAAGGCTTTTCATTCACGCTTCTGAGCATCATATCCACAGGCAGCACAGTCTCCAACACTGTATTCCGATAGCCGCCCAAAGCAAAGCTGTTCTCTCCTCCGCAGCAGACAAACCCGCAGCCATAATCCTTCACATAAGTTTCCAAATTGTCCAGAAATCCCTGAGGCAAATCATCAATATAGGTATCCACTACAATAATACATTTATAATCCAGCATGGCATTGATGCTGTTCGGTGCATTCAGCGTTGAAACCACACTGTAATCACAGCCCGCCGCATTTAAAACAGATGCAAATCCCGATGCATTTACATCTTTTCCGGCAATCACCAATGTCTTGGGAGCTGCCTCCACCACGGAATAGGCAGTATAGGAATCATTCTCCTGACAGGCATCTCCCTTAGCCCGCACCTGCACCCAAAGACTCTCCGTGGAGCCTCCTGCCATACTCTCATCTACCTGTGCGTTGAATACAAAACGGTTGCTGCCCTTATTCAAATGTACACTGTTTGCCCCTATCTGGCTGCTGCCGCTGTAAAGCTCTATCATTGCATCCGTATCATAATTACTCTCTACCAGAACTGTAATGGAATATTTATCGCCGGGATGCAGATAGGAGGGCAGAATCACATTTTCAATATAGGCATCGGTACTTTCTTCGCTTTCATAAAGCAACGTCAGCAACTGTGTGTTGCTTACCGATAATGCCTGTGCCATATTTTGAATATCCCCACGGGTCTCTTTGCCGTCCGTAAGAACCACAAGCCTGCCGCTACAGTCTCCCGGAAGCATAGTGAGAGCCTTTGAAACGGCCTCCTCAAAATTCGTTGCGGATTTCTCCGGCGTTGTCAAAAGTCCCCCGTAATGGTTCTCTGATGTCAAAAACTGTTCTATCAAAGTATCCTTTCCAAAGGTGACGATGCCATAAACATTTCCGGAGGGCATTGCCTTGATGGTATCGCTTAGATAACCCTTCATGTCCTCCAGATGCCCTTCATTGCTGTTGGACAAATCCACCACAAAGATAGTTGCCGTCTTCCTGCTGTCCAAGTGAATCTGTAAGCCAAAAAGCGCCAGCAGGACACATAAAAACACTGCGCCTCTCACAATCAGATAAAATTTCCCTCTATAACGCAGCTGCTTCACATAGATGAGCCACTCTATCACCAAAAGCACCAGGACAAGCAGCAGGAAAAGATTTCTCAGGGTATGCTTAACCTTTTGCATCTGCTGCTCTCCTGAAGCGCTGACAGAAGCCGCTTCCGCTCTGCCATCCGACTCCGTATTCGTCTGAAATCTCACCACATAAGTTTCCTGATACTCCTCATTGCCCAACCGGTACAATCCCGCTTTGCCCGGCTGATTGTCAAAAGTACTTCTGTCTAATTCCGCCCAAGGCTGCAGGGCAATCTCTTCCCCTGCATAATAAATATTGGTGGCAAGCCATGAGGTGTCCGAAAGATAAATCATGGCATTGGCTAAAAACACCGGAAATTCCGCCCTTAGGGGAAAATCGGATTCCCGTATGTCAAAACCCACCACAATTTCTTTGAAGCCGTCCACTTCCCTATAATAACCCACACATTTCCCATCGTATTCCAAAAAGCTCTCCGCTCCCTCCGGCAGCGCAAAGCAGTAAGCCTTGTTTACTCCTATGGAAAAACCGGACAGTCCTGCAGTCAATTTGCAATCCGTCATATCCAGCACTACATTGTTCAAAGTCTCAATAGAATTTTTTGCAGAATCCCCAAATACCAGCCTGTTATTCTGCATCGCTTTCGGCGTCTCTCCTGCATCGTAAATCACTACATTATAGGCAGTGTCCACTGTAACGGCGGGATTAGCGGACTTATCCGTGGCCGCCTTAGTTATGCTCTCCCCTGTGACGGCGAGATATGCTTTCTCCAAAAAGGTATTGCCGTTCCCCACAAGCAAGCCCTGAATCCGATTTTCCTGGCTCTTCACCGCCCAAGAGATATTATCCCGCTCTAAGCTGTCTCCCTGTCCCTTTTCAAAAATAATGCCGTTTAGGCGAGCCTCCAGAGTCTGTCCCTGCCAATCCACCTGTTCAAAAAAGCATACACTGCTCTCAGAGGCTGCAAGCTTCATCTGCTTCAGCGTAAGTAACTTCTGATCCTCATCATAGAGGCTGACATCACAGGAAGCTTCCCCGTTGCTGTAATTTGCTATGCTCACCATGACATCATAGAATCCATCGGGCCGTTTAGTAAAGACGGTGTACTCATTAGCAAGGTTAGAAACCGGCTTTCCTGCCACATAAAGCTCTTTTCTGCCGGTGCTTCTCAATTGGTCAAATTCCACCGCTTTGTCTGCGTCAGTATAGACCAGCAAATCCACTGCATTCTCCTGCTCATCTCCCGTCAACGCATCCAGAATGCCCTGAGCCTGTGTCAGACTTCCCCCACCGTCACTGCAGGTAAGCCCCTTAAGGGTCTGTATCAGGCTTGTCTTATCACTGATGTCCACTGCCAAAAGCTTTGCCCCTGTGACATCTGCCGTCACAATGGAGAATTGTGTATCATCTGCCGTCCGGACAGCATCGCAGGCCTGCTCCACTGCCTCCTCCAAGCGGCTTTTACCCGATGCATCCCTATGCTGCATACTTGCGCTTACATCCATCAGCAGGATTTTCCTGCCGCCGCCCCTGCCTTCCCGCCTGATAAACGGGGCCATCAGCGCAATGACCATCAGGGCGATAATCAGGATTTGCAGATACATCAGGATATTGTGCACAAACTTCTCAAAAAAGGTTTTGGACTGCTGATTTTTCAGCAGCTTCTGCCAGAGAAGGTTTGAGGATATCAAGTGATCCACGCCCTTGGGTTTTAACAAATATAAAATTATAATAATGGGAACCGCTGCCAGAAAAAACAGCGGCCATAAGCTCTCAAATATCATATAACATCCTTAAATCCTGAAAAATCAGTTGATAAATATCCGTCTTGGTATTGCAAAGCCCATAAAAGGCTCCCGTCTTTGCACAAGCCCGCTTAAGCCCCTCCATAAAACTTTGCAACGCCTTTTCATATACCCCTATGCTGCTGGCATCCAAAGTAACCCGCAGGGTACTTTTGTCCTCCATGTCAATGAGATTTCTGGTGCCTGTAAAGTCCACGGAAATCTCCTCGTTTGCCAACACATGCAAAAGTACCGCCTTCTGCTTTCGATAGTCCAGAAAGCGAAGCAATTTCCCCGCAGTCTCCTGCTCCTTATCCAGAAATGCCTCCTGTAAAAAATCGCTGATAAGGATGGTCACCCCCGGTCCTTTTAGAGGGAGTTTACAGACAGCCTCCCAGATATCCACCTGTCCTTCGAAGCTGCGCTGTTCCAGCCATTGTATCATCTGAGGAAGGGCTCTTTTTCCGCCCCCTGCCATGAAGGGCTGCTGCATTTTCTGCATATCATAAAGCATTACCCTGTCCATATTGGAAATCCCCAGATAGCCAAAAGCTGCCGCCAGAGTAAGACAAAGCTCGCTCTTTTTCTTTTCCCCATATTCCATGGAGGCGCTGGTATCTATCAAAATAGAGACGACAGCCTCCTTTTCCTCCATATACTCCTTTACATAAAATCTGTCCAGCCGCCCATAGGCGTTCCAATCAATACGGCGGATATCGTCTCCCGGCATATACTCCCTGAAATCGGAAAATTCCGTGGAGGAACCCTTTTGCACGGACTTGCGGTTTCCCATGAGATTCATGGAAGCCCTATGCCCCATGGCAAGCCTGAGCCTTGACAATTTTTCAAAAAATGCGGCATCAATTATCATGTTTATCCCCATTTCTGCGGTGCTCTTTACTTCTCTGCTTTTGTGCTTAAAATCCGGCGGATAATCTCATCCTCTCCCACACCCTCGCTAATCGCGTCAAAGCTGAGAATAATGCGGTGCCTGAGCACCGGATAAGCCATTTGTTCCACATCCCCAAAAGAAACATTAAACCGTCCTTCCAAAAATGCCTTTGCCCTTGCGGCACGAATCAACGCCTGGGCCGCTCTGGGACTTGCGCCTTCCCTGATATAGGGGTTTGCCGCATGGGTTTCCATGACGATATTCAACAAAGAATCCATCACCGCATCCGCAATGGGAATCTGATTCACCAAAGCCCTTGCCGCAAGCAGTCCCTCGCCGTCCATCTGCTTTTCAATGACGGCCGCCTGACTGTTCTCCGTCAGCTCCACAATCCCCCTTAATTCCTCTTTAGAAGGAAAGTTTACCAGAATTTTAAACATAAAGCGGTCCAACTGCGCCTCCGGCAGGGGATAGGTTCCCTCGTTCTCAATGGGATTCTGGGTTGCCAACACAAAGAAAGGCTCTGCAAGGGCATGACTGTCATTTCCCACTGTCACCGTGTGCTCCTGCATGGCCTCCAACAGCGCAGACTGCGTCTTGGGAGTGGCTCGGTTAATTTCGTCCGCCAGAATCAGGTTGGCGAAAATGGGGCCCTTTTCAAAAGAGAAGGAACTTCCCTCTTCATTCTTGATAATAATATTTGTTCCCGTCACATCGCTGGGCATCAGGTCCGGTGTAAACTGAATCCTTTTAAAAGACAAATCAAAAACTTTTCCAATGGTGCTGACCAATCTGGTCTTGCCCAGCCCCGGCATGCCTTCCAACAGCACATTGCCCCCTGTCAGCATGGCAAGCATCACTTGTCGTATAATTTCACGCTGTCCGATAATTCCCTTTTGCAGTTCCGCCTCGCAGTCCGCCATTTTCTGCGCCATATAAGCCGGCTCTTGCAGTCTGCTTTTATCTAATTCGCTCATACTTTTCCATTTCCTTTCCTACACATATCTATTAAGTGCTTGCGAAACTATAAACTCTAGTTAAAGCTTGCAAAATATTCCTTGATGACATCCTCCATGCCGCTTGGATAACGCCCTGTAGCAATGCCCTCATAGGCGTGGCGTTCATAACTTCCTATCACCGCCTCATGGGAGATATGAGTCCCCTCCCATGCTAGTCCGTTCTGCGCACGGAAATAATCTGAATTATCATGATTTATGGCATTTCCCGTAAGATTTTCGCTGTCTGCAATAGCGTTGGGAACACTGACATAATCATGGAGAGTATTACTGCTTCCGGTGCCTCTTCCGTTTCCTGAATCTGTGCCGTCTCCCTGACCATCTCCGCTGCCCTGGCCGCTCTGACCGTTTCCGCTGCCCTGATTACCTTGACCGCTCTGGCTACCCTGTCCGCTTTGACTGCCTCCGTTATTCTGGTCGCCCTGACCGTTCTGGCCACCCTGACTATTTTGACCGTTTCCGTTATTCTGACCATTTCCACTATTTTGGCTACCCTGACCGTTCTGGCCGTTTCCGTTGTTTTGGCTGCCTTGACCGTTCTGACTACCTCCGTTATTCTGACCGCCTTGTCCGTTCTGGGAGTTTGGATCTGTATTCTGGGCAAGCTGCTCTCCTCCCATTTCCTTAAGCCTGTCTGCCATTGCCTGCATGGCCTCTGCCCCTGCTGCAGAAGCTCCTCCGTTTTGCAAGCTGCTGGCAAGCTCGGATAAGCGACTGCTCATATTCTCATACTTGTAATCCAGCTTTTCGGCAGCGGCGCTCAGCATCTCGGCAGATGTAGCCTGCTGATATTCTGTCATTGAGGACTGCAAGCTCTCTATCATCTCCCGCAAAGCTGCCTGTTCTTCCAAAGTCAGTTCCTCCGCCAAAAGCTGCTCCAGAGAATCCACCACCTCTTCTATTTCCTGCTCCTTCTCCTTTGCAATCTCCTTCACTTCATGCAATTCCTTTGCTCTTTCCTTCATGGCAGAGGGCGCTAACATCAGCCCCAACAGTATCAGGCAAAGAACCGGAAATCCCAGCAATTCCTTTTTAGACGGGCAAAGAGAAATCTTTATCCTGTCTTTGTTTTCCTGAAGCCGCCTCATGGCGTCTTCCCTCTGTAACTCCACCAAAGAGCCTGCCTTATCCAGATTCTCGTAAGCCGTGATAATCCGTTCCTGAAAACCAAATCTGTCTATCATAAGAGCCGCCTGCTCCATGGTACTTCGCCTTACGCAGGATACTGCAATCGCCGAAAGTACTGCTAAGATAAGCGCCAGCGCCACATAGAAATCCGCATAGTAAAAGGGCGTCAGAAAAGCCGCCGCCTCAAATACAATTCCGACTCCCATGCCAACACTCAGAGCAAATATCAGTTTTTTCAAAAATCCTGCCAGATTCATCCTTTTACGGCAGGCTCCAATAGTTTTCAAGAATTCCTGTTCCACACTAACCTCCCATCTCAGCAGAGCTGAGATTTCTCAGCTTTTCTGAGATTTCTCAGCTCTACTGAGATTTGCTACCTTGCTTTTTTTGCTTTCCTTCTGCCTCCGGAAGCGTGCAGCGGATTCACCTTCCACGCCGCCAAAAGCATAAATCCCAGAGATAAAAGCAGAATGCTGACTGCAGAAGCATAGACCCACACTTTATCGTAGGTCAAAAGACGGGTGATAATTCCCGCTTCCCTACTAGTAAAGGTAAAGCCGCTTTCCCCAAAAACAGATGTACCTGTCATCAGCAGCGCAAAAAACTCCTCAAAGAACAGGAATGGATTGATAAGTAACGGCAGCATTGCTTCCCCCACATTATCCATACCAAAGATTGCAACAAGTAAAACCGGAAGCGCTGTGAGACAATAAATGACAAAGTAAAATACAAAGGATAAAAGCACTGCCGATATGGACCTGCGGCAGACCGAAGAACAGAAAATCCCAATACTTCCCGAAAGCAAGGACTGTAAAATAACAGCCAGCACAAAATAAAACAGCTTGCTCCAGCCAAGACCTCCCACCACAAAGGACAACGCCATAACGGGCAGGCTTCCCACCACAAAAAATAAAATTCTGATTACTGCCGATACCACTTTTCCCACCACAATGGAAAAAGGGGACATACAGGTAGTCAGCATCAAATCCAGCGTCTGGCGCTCCCTCTCCCCAGAAATGGAGGAAGCCGTAAGAATGGGCATCACCAAAGATACAATGCCTATCTGGGTAATGGCAAGCACAGGAAACAGATAAATGAGGGAAGCATAGACATTACCTCCGCCCAGATAACCGTGCATACCTTGAATAATAGAAAGCGCCAGCAGAAAAGCCATAGCAAGCAAAGCCTCGTAGGCAAACAGCCCCCAGCTGATGCGCATACTGCGGGCCGCCACCTGCAAATCTTTTTTCACAATAGGGTTTAATCGCAGTTTCATTGTGCGCCACCTCCCGTCAGCTGCATAAACAAAGTCTCCAGATTTCCTTCCTGCCTGTGAAATCCGGTGAGTACCATCCCATTTTGTATCATTCTCCCGATTAGGGCGCATATTTCCTCATCCGTGCCGTTACTAGAGATAACAAGCTCATTTTCCAAGACAGACTCTATCTTGACATTGGCCTGTTCCTTCATCATCCGCACCGCCGCCTCCATATCGGAAGCTACATTTATGTGAATACGGTTTCTTCCCTCAATCTTTTCCATCACATCCTCAATGCGCCCCGCTATAATAAGCTGCCCGTGATTCATAATACCAATACTGTTACACATCTCGGAAAGCTCTGAAAGAATGTGGGAGCTGATTACTATAGTCTTTCCCATAGAGTGAAGATTTTTCAAAAGCTCCTTCATCTCCACCCTCGCCCTTGGATCCAAACCGGAGCTGGGTTCATCTAAAATCAAAAGCTTGGGATTATGAAGTAACGCCCTCGCCACACACAGACGCTGCTTCATTCCTCTGGATAAGGTGTCCACATAGACTTCCTTCTTGTCCGAGAGATTGACAAGTTCCAGCAAATCGTCCGTCAACTTTGCGATATCGCGGGTATACATTCCGTACATGGAACCGTATAAATCCATATATTCCCGCACCTTTAAATTGTCATACACTCCAAAGAAATCCGGCACATATCCAATCTGCCGCTTCATCTCCTTACTTCCCATGGGGGCTTGGGTATTGCCGATTCTCACATTCCCTCCGCTAGCCTTCAAAAGACCGCAGACCATGCGGATTGTGGTGGTTTTCCCTGCGCCGTTGGGCCCCATAAAACCAAACAAATCTCCCTCCGGAATATGCAGGGTCAAATGATTAACTGCCGTAAAAGAGCCGTATCTTTTTACCAAATCATTAATATACAGCATAATGTCCCCCCTATTGAATCTGATAGAGACATCCATAGGATATCTCCCTGCAATTATCATCCACTGCTTTTTCCCAATCCTTGGTCACTCCGATGACAACCGTAACGGCATCATCCTCCTTGGGATATACCTGATAAATGCCCAATCCCAAAGCCGCCAAGACATCCAAATCCTTCTTATTGTCACGGGCAGCCTCCGTCAAAACCTCACTCCGATAAGCACGGTACACATCAGGAGCCCCGCTATTTCCACTAGCCACTTTCAAATCCTTCAGACTGCTGGTTTTGCCTGCCGGAAGGTCTTTATAAACAAACAGCTCATTATTAGCGATAATCGCAATATAGGGGAAATCCCTGTCCGTATTATTAGACACGGTTCCTGTCAAGCTGTACGCATTGGGCATATGCAAATCGCTGAGTTCCAGACTTCCGCTTCCTACCTTCGGTGCGTTTCCCGTCAGAAAATAGCAGTCCTCAAAACTTTTCTCTGGATCGACTCCAAATATAAGCCTCTCCCCCTCCTTTTTGACATGATAATAATATCCGGCAGCGCCTCTGGAGTAAGAACGCATGGCTGCTACAGGGCCTATGCTCTCATAGCCCTCCGCCAGCAGTAAATTCCATTCATTATAATTGACATCATAACAGCGCATATACGTCTGGGCATTACCCGGATGGGAAAGATCTGATACTGTCACGGAATATACTCTGGTATTTTTTACCTCAAATCCCCGTCCTGCCAAGGAAACCAAACAAATTCCCAAAAGCGCCGCCACGGGCACCGCCAGCCAATACATCTCCCTCTTTTTGGTAATGCGCAGAATCAAATAGAGCACAGGACCCACAAAAATCACATAGAGAACCACTAAAACCTTCAGCACTCCAAAATTCAAACGACTGTCTTCGCTTCCTAAAGCTGCAAAAGTATCGCTGAAAAGATATTGGTGATTGCGTGAGACAGATGTATTCTGAGATGTATGTTTTGCCGAAGACTCACTGCTGATAACTTCTAATAAACTCAGTACGATTTCTTCCTGTGTGGCATAGGTATAAGCATCCCTGCCCAATTTGCCAAAATCCGTGAGTGAATAGGGAAGCACTCCCACGGCGCCGTCCCCCTTGGATTTCATAAGATTAAGATAATTGTCATAAGCCATCTCATACTGAAAATTGTTATCTATAAGTTCCGCCACTGCAATCTGCGTTACATCCCATGAAGCTTTGTCAACAACTTCATATTCTCCTGGAGCATAAATCTTACCACAGGTGATGCCCAAATTGTCAAAACCGCTTAAAGCCTCTTCCGCCCGGCTTCCCGTGCCGATAATCAACACGCCGCCGCTTTGTACCCATTTATCAATGGCATCTAATGTCTCCTCCGACAAAATACCCGTATTATAATTGTCAATCACCAAAAATACCAGAGAATCCAAGGAGGTTTGCAGATTATCCTGACTTAACTCCATAAGCTTGACAGGATATTGATTGTCATAATAGTACAGTCTCTCTCCTCCCATATCCAGATAGGTGAGAGAGGAATAATTATCGCTCAAAATTCCCATGGGCAAAACTTCCTTTTCGTCCCACCTAAATTGTTTTAATGAAGTCTCCGCTACCACTTTGGAGCGCTTGTCCAAAAACATTGCATTGATGGTTGTGCTTGCCGCATCCACACTCTTTTTAGGCACCTTCACCACAAATTGCTTGGTGCTGTTCTGAGGAAGCGCAATCACCGTATCATAAGCCGTAACATTTTGACTATAGCCGTTGTCTAGCAAAAGGCGCACGGTGCCTTCCCAATCCCTGCCGGTATTGGATACTGTCATGCTGATATCATAAGTATTGCCGGCAGAGGGCAAAAGAACTGCTTCAATGTAAAAATCAGAGCCTGCCGTCTCCGCCAAGGCTGTCATGCTCACACTGCCCATACATAAGGTACACAGCAATATGCCTAATATGAACAGGGGCACAAACCTCTTATTTATCACAATCCTATGAATTGAAAACTTATTTCTCATCTGAAACTCCATTCTCACAGCTTTTCATCTACTTTGGCGCCCTTTAAATCTTCCTTGAGAAGCTTCATCTTTTGCAGAATGTCGTCCAATTCTTTCTGTACATCCTCGCTGTCCGCCGTCACTTCCCTGATTGCTTCCGTAACTTCCTCCAGCTCCTCGTTCTTCTCCTTAGATTTCTCAATCTGCTCTTCTTTCTTTTCCTTCTCCTCGGCAATCTTTTCTGCCTGCTCTTCTCTCTTCTCCTGTTCCTCGTCAATGTGGTCTTTGGCTTCTTCCATTAACATTCCCACAATTTCCTTACTTGCGGCCTCCATAATGTCTTCTGCAGCCTCCGTTGCCTTCACCATAGGAGAAGATTTCAGCCTGTTTATTTCCATGGAAGTCAGAGATTTATCCAATGCCTGAAGCTCCTCCTCCAATGCATCATACTGCTTCTGGTACTCCAATTTAGCCGTTTGATGGGCAGCTTTCATCTCCTCATCCATTTCCTCTGTGGGGGTATTTTCCAAATCTGCCAGATAACCGCTCAGTTCCCGCATCTGCTCCCTATAACTTTCCGCCTGAGACCTGACGGAATCCATTTGGGCATCCACTTTTTTATCCGCAGTAAAAGTATCCCCCACAATTTTGAGCGCTTTTTGCTGAGCCTGCTGTTTCTTCATCAAAATCTTGTCATTTTGGTCATTGAGTCCTGCTGCCATAATGCTCTTTCGGGTCTTTTCGCCGGTCTGGTTCTTTGCGGATGCCGCTTCCTGCCTGTGGCGCATCACCCTCTCGTCCTGACCTGCATACACTGATATGTTCTTACTCTTTACTTCCATAACTCATCCTCCTTGATTTCTTCCGAAAATCCGTTTTCAGTTTACTCAAAATCTGCCTATTACGGCTATCTGGTAATTATATCGGCAGTTTTCTATTAACCCTTTACAAAGATACTAAATCAAAACACAAAAGAAAAATCGCAGAAAAGCGCTAGGACTTTTCTGCGACAATAGGCTGTATCACTCCCAAGGTCTGTGCAACCTTTCCCATATCATTCTTTGACGCCGCCATGCGACAGCTGCAGAAACGGTATTTCCCTTCTGCATCCAGAATCCTGATATGCATGGAATACACTTTATCCCTCTTTAAGTCTTCCATCTGCTGTCTCATAAAAGGCCAATCTTCCGGATGAATCAATTCTTCCAATGTGAGCTTCCGCTTTTTCGCCTGAAAAATCTGCTCACTGTCTCCAAGCCAATTTATCTTGCCTGTCTGGGTATCATATTCAAAAATTAATTCTCCGCTTAAATTTACTACCGTAAGTATTCTTTGATTTTCCTGATAAAGCTCCCAGCTATAGGTCCGGCTGACGCCAAAAATACTCAATATCAAAACAAGAATGCCAATAATAACCCCCAATGCAAGGTATTCCCCTACACGAACCGCCAATTCCAAACTTAAAACCAGACAGGCGACACCGGTAAGTATCCCCACACTCACCAATGCCCGGTATGTCCTGCTCCCTTTTAACACAATATCCTTCCTTTCAATATCTTCCCCAAATCGTCAACTGACGGATACTACAGTTTCCGTGTATATTATAGCACAGTGCGGCATTCTTGACAACTGTTATGGTGATTTTTTGGGGGCGTAAATCCCCTTAATGCATAGTCTGAAAATACTTTTCCAAAATGCCCTTAATATGATAGTAACGCCGCGCATAAGAATTTTCTACACGAATAATCCTGAGATTATGCGCCTTACAGATATCATTTTTCTTTCTGTCACGCTCTTTCACAATCTCATCCTCAAAATGTTCTTTCCCGTCCAATTCAATAGCAAGCATGGCAAACTTCTGCTCCCCCTGTTTCTCATATACCACAAAATCAAATCGTCCGGTATAAAACAGGTCATTGTAATCCTCATTATCCTGAAACACATGGGAAATCGGCACTTCTTTTTCCACAGAATAGCGGCTCTGTGTCATCCATATATTCTCTAAAGCATGATTCAGATTTCCAAGAAAAGCTTCCTCTGTGGCAGTGCTGAAAGGTTTGACCCCCAATGCCCGCGAATTAGCCTGCTTGGGAGTGACTATTGACTGCCCGTTGGAACAGACATATTGTATCAATTCGTATAAATCATCAGCCTCCTGTTGCTCATGATCAACTTTCTGTTGTGCATGAAGTCTCTCTATATTTTTCAGGCTTCCTAGTACGATAAGTTTATCTCTCGCTCTGGATGTGGCTACATTGATCAACTCTTTATTATTTTTTAACCAGCTATATGTTCCAGCATATGTCCGGTCAGTTATTGCTGTGGAAAACAGAATCACATCTTTCTCATCACCCTGAAAGGCATGAACCGTCCCACAGGTAACATTCCCCACACCCTCCTCCTTTAACGCTTGTTCAATCAGAGCCTTTTGATTCACAAAAGGTGTGATGACTCCTATGGTTTTATCACTGTGCAGTGCGGCATAACGTGCAATTTCCCTCGCCTCATGTGGTGCCGTGTTTTTCTGCACTGCTGATGCATCCTGCACATCTACAAACTGCAAAGGTTCTTTCTCATGACTCTGGGATTGAATCCGCAGACGGGAATTGTAATATTTCTGATTATTAAACCCGATAATCTTTTGATGACAACGATAATGATTGTGTAGCAAAATCTCATCACTGACTGCGTCACAAGCCAGATAAGTCTTATAAATAGAGTTTTTACAATAATCATACTCATCCGAAACCAAATATTTTTTCTTTAATTTCTCATTGACAAGTTCATTCAGCATAATCACGGGATTCAACTGTTGCGGATCCCCCACCAGCATCAATCTGTCACCCCGGATAATGGGAACCAGCGAAATAGCCGTATTACACTGACTTGCCTCATCCATGATAACCATGTCAAACATCCGCTTAGGCTCTCCCAGCCGATGGGCAGAAATACAGGTGGTAGCCATAATAGGAAACACCTTCTGTAGTTTTAACACATTCTCCTGTTCACTCAAATATTTTGCAAAAGCATCCAGAATCTCTTCTTCCTTGACAGTTTCCCCTTTGGGATTCTCAATGATATCTTGCCCATTCTCTTCGCCCTCACTATTCTTATCACTATTCTCGGGATAAAGTATTTTTCTAAAATCTGCGAACTCCTCCTCGTCCAATTTTTTAATATATCCCGCAGATGTATAATAAAGATATTGTTTTAATTCCTCCGTGTTGTCATCCAAAAGCTGTAAGGCCTGCTCTTCCGAAATGCCTGCCCTGCGTTCAATCTGCTGATTCAACATTTTAAGCTGCCGCCCTTTTAAATCCGCTTGAAAAGGCACCATTTGAAGAGACGGAATCTGCCTATCCTCATATTCCACCATACATTGAATCGTCTCTCGCCTCTCCTGTAATTCCAACAATTCCTCATAACTTTCCAAAAGTGAAGAGAGCTGTCTTGCCCTGCGTTTTCTGTCCGTTTTATTTCTATCCAATGTAGAGCTGAACACCATGATATCTTTAGTCTGCTTATGAAGCCTCCTGATATATTCCAAAGCCTCCTTTAGTTTATCCCGGTTTCCCAAGCGCAAAATAGGAAATGGAATCCTTTTGCCACGGTACTCCATCTGCGAAAGTTTTTCAAACACGCCATTAATCGGATGATTATTATAAGATGCAAAAAGAACGGTTTTCTCATTAAAAAATGCCGTTATGATGGTATGAATAATTGTATTCGTTTTACCCGTTCCGGGAGGTCCCTGTATATAAGTCACAGGTTGAGTCATGGCACTGTTGATTGCCAATAACTGATCCAAGTTCACCCGCTTGTTCACTAATGCTATAGGCACAGGTTTATCTTTTGCTCTCTCCAACACATTGCCAAAAAAGGCTTTGATAGAATCTGGCGCCAAATTCTCCTGATACATCTCCAAAATAGCTTTATATTCACTATGTAAATCCAATACAACGTCCATGCCAAGTCCAATAATATAAGGCATATCATCCACTTCATCCTTCTGACGGGTGCGATGTGCAGTTATACAATCTTTAATCCTTTCTCTGTTTCCTTCAAAGTCTTTCAACAGCTCATATTCCTCCGCATCCAGATATCTGCGGATACTCTGCACACTTCCGTCTATGGTAAATTCCGTACAGACAGTAATCTCATCGGCAGCCCGAAGCATTTTCGATGAAACATCCAGATATAACCTCCTGTAAGCCAATACATACAAACCTTTAGGTGTGTGAATACTGAGTTCATTCATGGCAAGCTGCTGTATCGTTAGTCTGCCGCCAAGCTTCTGAGGCTGCTCCGCTTTCACCTGAAAATTGCGGACGATTTCTCGAAATTGTTCCTCATTCAAAAGATATTGTCCATTCTGCAATTTATCGCCATCCAACATATGCACCAGCGCAAAATCACGATGATACGGATTACAGTCCATTCGATTACACATTTCCAGATAAGTGAGAATTTTCAGATTTGCAGTGTTGTCAAAAAGCGTATTATACTTATGAGGATTTAAATAAATATCCCGAACCAAACTTTCATTGATAGGACAATAGGAACCCTCCACCACTTTAGAAGAAAGAATAGAATCAATCTTCAGCCTGTCCAAATTTTTTACAGAATACTGACTCAGATGCAGCCCTTCCACAGCCATAGTTCTTTGCCGCATATTCAAATCTTTAATGCCAATCCAAAATCGGGTTACTCCTTTTTCCTGATTGTTGTATTCAATGCTGAGCCACTTTCCTTCATGAATAGCCCGAAAAATATCTCTGTAAATCGGATTCATAGTTTACCTCATATCATCATATCTGCTTGCATTATTTTTATAGATTTATATTACAATACTTGCCCGCTGCAAAATCAAATTCCCCAAGGAAACCTCAGGGAATTTGATAATAAACAATATTTATTTCATTATGAATGTGCCATCATCGTTCCCATAATTTGTTTTAAAATATCAACGCTCTGAGATTGGCTAACTATTGCCCTTTGAATTTCCTTATTGGGCTTCCTTTCCATTCTTCCACATTTTACACAAACTTCAGCTTCAAAATATGGATCATAATTCATAAGCCCATTACATGATGTACAAATTTTACACATTAAAACACTACCTCCATTAATCTAAAATACCCATTGTATGTAACTCCTTCAAATGGCTCCTGTTCCACACCCTTATCTGTTAATAATTTCTAATTACAAGCATATCTGTAAGCGCTACTTAAAAACTAAAAGTTTCATACAATACCATTTACTATCAACCATCTGACTCCGCCATTAAAATTTTAGCTGATGAGCACTATATAATTTATAAATCATAGGATTTCTTGGAGACCAATCTTCCATTGACAAAATAGAATTATAAGATTTTCTTTTCCCCATTATCAATCCCTTTACACTTTTACCCACAAATCTCAAAAAGCATCTATCTGCCACATATTTCTACTTTTATTCTACTTTATTCTACAATTATCGTCAATATATTTTCATTGAAAAGTGATTATCATTTCTCGCTTACTATTTTTCTTTTCACCGTTTTTTGCTTATATGCCTTTATCGTCTTATCATCAAGTTCCTTTTGGAATTTACAGTAGTGCAAGTATTTGCTGATTTCTTCTCTTAAAAACATTGTAGCAGCCTCCTTTTTGTTGATAAGACATATAGTAATGTTTAACATCTATATATGCAATCATACTTTATAAGGAGATGCCATACTTTTTACACTTTCAGCATGTCATGGGTAAAATATCGCTTTTTTCTCCTACCTTTGTTTTTCAATTTCAAAATCATGTAAATAACTTTCTGATGCCTAGCTAGATTTCTTATAAGTCTCAAGCCAATCAACATTGCCTTCCATCCCCCTAACGAAAGCTCTGGTGTGAAAGAACTCCAGCCTTTCAAGCAAATTATATAATTGGGATTACGCCAAAGAGAAATATTACATCATCAGACTTATCACTACTCTCTATCAATAGAAACCTCATAATTATTTAAGATAGCTGCTCTGAGTATATTACACAATAACAATAAAATTTCTACTGCTTCATCACATAACTTCGTTTTATCTATTGATTCAAACTGTTTTAATGCTATTTGCAAATCATCTATTACCCATGGACTATCTTCATACCATCCTGTGCACATATTATAGCAATAGGCTAAACCAATCCACCCCTGCTCATCAGGAAGCATTAATCTCATTATTTGGTCAAAATATCCTTCCCATATAGTAAGAATTTCAGTATCGTTTCCTTTTTTGTAGATAAACTGAATCTCTGGTTCTCCCTCGAAACCATCATAGTATTTTTTATTAACTACTTCCATCTTGTTCCTTTCCATGGTGCTGCTCTATGTAATTTATGGATTTATTGTTATGCCACTAAAATAGTGCTGTTACTTCCTTTATTTCTTCCATAAAAACTATTATTTCCTTCTCCGTCAAACCGTACTCTTGTAAATTTAACACCTTGGCTTTAGATATTATAGTTTCCAATCTTCTTTTGAATTGTTCTGATAATCTTTTCCCACATCTAGAATATCTGGTTGCTATTGTAATATTCAGTATAATTTCATCGATTTCTTCCAATCCATGACTATAGTATATACTTTGTTCAACTGCAGCATCATATTCACTTCCTTGATCAATCCATCCATAAAATGTTTCCAAGGCTTCGTATTTACTTTGATAAAAGTTAATTTTATTCACTTCTGCACTCTCCTTTATTTCTCTATACTATAAATAACTTCAACATATCTTTCATTCATTCTGTTCACTGTCCCATGCTAATTCAAATTTGAACCCTGTTAATTTAATTGTTTCCACCTAAGTCCAAAGACAATTGTTTTTGCAGCTTGTCATGAAATTTGAGATCATCCTCTTTTTCTACATCAATTGCCGTGTTTCTAATTAACATAATACCATTTTCAAAGGAAATTTCCGGATTTGCATCAACTGTCTTCTGTATATTTTTCACTCCTATTGCCTGAATAATGTCTTCTGACCAATAATTTAGCCAATGTATCGTTGTCGGCAAGTTTCCCACCAGGTATTTTCCATACTTCCGAGATAATGCCTTATTAGAAATACATCCCCAATATGGTGCATATGTCTGCACAAGGGTTTCAAACAAGCTGATAATCTTCTTGGCTGTCTTCTCATCATAAAGATTCATTGATAAAGGTAAATTTATAATTAATGTGTTATGAAATTTTTCACTCTTATTTCCTGCCCATACTTCAAATCCACAAGAGTCCTCTTCATTAATAGATGAAAAAAATGATATTAAATATCCCAAATTCTCAAATACGCGTTTACCTTCTTTGTTAATTCCTTTACTCAAGGTACTACAAAAATTCTCATAATTCCATTCAAATTCCCTGATGTCCTTCTTGGTTTTTGCAGTAAGATAATTAGGTCTTAATTCTTGAGGGTAATTTTGAAATACATTTAAAACATTATAAGTTTCCCTTGCGATTTCCTCAAAGCTTTTATCTTCTCTGTCCGCTTTTCTCCATAAAATGATCGAATGCCTTTGGAACATTTTTCCCTCCTATTTCAGGTGCTTCAACGATTTATTCTTTAATCACCTATTGGAATATGGTCTACTATGTAATAAATACAATAACACACTATTACCTTATTTGTAAAATTCTTATTGTTTTCTTATTAGTTTCTTAGCAAAAGGCAACTCCTGTAAACAGGAGCTGCCTTCTCAGTAAAGTCAGTCAAAAATTAGCCCGTTTCCTCAACAGCCAATCCCCAATTTCCCTTTTATGTCACACTTTTTGTGTTACACTTTTGTGTTACACCCCTATCATAGCATCGAAGGCTCCCGCAATGTTTAAGCGGCCGTAGCCAAATTCTCTGTTGGGGTATGTGAGACTTTGGTCCCTTGAGGCTCCTCTGATAAAATAGTTTTTGATTTCACGGCTCTCCGCATTGCCGTCATTTAATTCCACCACCGCCCACTGCATAAACTGTGCCACGGCCCCTGCCGCAATGCAGGCTGCAAGGCTGCTGCCAGTGGCCTTTCCAAAAACAGTGGACACATTCACTCCCGGCGCCGCAAAGTCAGGGCAGGAGATGCCCTGTCTGCTAAATCCCCTTCCGGATTCCGTGTAAAAGCTGTTGTTTGCCGCATTATAAGTGGACACGCTGATTACATCCCTCGCCAGAGACGGTTCTGTCAGTGTGGTATAGGGGTCGGGGCGCAGAAAATAGATTTGGGCATTCATAAAATCTGTAATAGGCAGCCACATATGAAATTCTCCCTGATTCATCTGCCCCACAGAAGTGACCCGAAAAGTCCAGATGCCCGGTGTGGGGTCCTGAACCCGGAATTGAATCAACTGTTCCCCCGATGCCCCCTCTACCAAAGTGCCGTCAATAGTAATTCTCGTTTTCTCATAAATAAAGCTGTATGTGATACTCTGCCGCACTCCCAGCCGGATGGGAGCCGTGGTTTCCCCTCCCGGAGAGCGTATGCTGACATTAAACACATTTGGCACATTGCCCCACAATTCCATATAAAAGCCTTTCGCCTGCGCATCCACCCGGACTTCCACCTCATCGCTGCTCATGGCAGCATCCGCGCTGCCGGACAGCACTCCCCGGTAATGATGAGCCGCATTTCCCTCATTGCCGCCGCAGACTACCACACCCCGGCTTCTTTTGGTTGCTACGGTATTCAGATATCGCGACAAAAAGGAACTGCCCTTGTGGTCCCCCATGTTAGTGCCAATCCCCAGACAAATAACCACAGGACGCCTAAATACTCTGGCAAAGGAGTCCGCATATTGCACCGCCAGCATAATATCGTTTTCCTGATAAGCAGGGACACCTTCAGGCACCAGATAAAAGTCCCGCAGATAGGGCTTACACTCCTTTAACTTGACAATCACCAAATCCGCATCCGGCGCTGCCCCCTGATAGATATATCCTCCTCCCAATCTGCTTCCGGCCGCCACTCCTGCCATGGAAGTCCCATGTCCGTTTTCGTCTCTGGAAGGCACTACGGAATAAGGGTCTTCTGCACTTAACGCCCGATTGATATCCTCTCTGGTATATTCCGTTCCGTAGAAAAAGCCCTCCGGCGGAGTCCCCTCCTGAATGGTCTGATCCCAGATGGACAAAATACGGCTTTCGCCGTTCTCATAGCGAAAAACTTCGTTGGTATAATCAATGCCTGTGTCGATAAAGCACATCACTACCCCTTTTCCCGTAAGGTTTAGGGGTTCCCGCTGAACCTGGGTAATGCCGCTTACAATCAGATTATTGGGATTAAAGCCCGGCGCAGTGGCGGTGTCCTGCATCAGTCCATAGAGCTTTGGCATATTGGGATAATTAAAAAAGTTTTCAAAGGGACTGACAACGCCTGCTTTATTAATATAAATCAGATTATAGGTGTTTTCCACCTCCACATAACACAAATCATAATTTTCACCGCCTCTCAGCACTATCGGGAAATCCGTAATCACATCATAAAAATCATTGGAAAGTATTTTGTCCTTGCAGTCCATAATGCCTCCGGAAGGCTTTTTAATAGGTTATGCTTCCGAAGGCATAGTGTGAAGAGAAACTTTATTGAGTTTAATAATTGGGCATTGTCTCAAAGGCGCTCATAGTCCTCCCTTGTAAATCGGTGGTAAACGGTATGTCCCATCTCCTCTTTGATGCAGTAATAATAAGCATCCACCGCCCCATCCTTAAAATAGAGCACATAGTCAAAGCCCATGTGCTCTGCCGCCTCCTTGGAAAGTTTTTCACATACATAATCCTCTTGAAAGCTTTCAAACACTTTGCGCACATCTTCTATACCGCAATGGTGCTTTGTCTGAAACAGCCCTATGAGTGCGCTTAAAAAGGCGGGGGTTTTCACCTGTTCATGGACATATCTGACCCCTTTGGGGGGAATTCCGATTTCCACCCTGTCTCCATGAAGACAGACGGAAAGTTTTCCCAAGGGACAGTCCTCCCAGCCTTCCAACTCCGCTTTCAGGGCGGCAAGGACTGTTCCGGCATCTGTAGCATCGGCACCGGAAGTTCCATCTGCGCCCTCTACTCCCAACAGCATACGCAAAGAAGACAGCGGGTAATATAACCTTACTGTCTCCTCTGCATAGCCCAGCTTTAATTGGGCTTCCTTTATCTGGTCTGTCATATTGGCAATCAATTTGTCACGTTCCATGAAAATCTCCCTCTGCTCCGCCTCATTGAATTGATTTTACCCGCAGGCATCGGATGGCATTGAGCACTGCCAATACCATGACTCCCACATCCGCAAAAATTGCCATCCACATATTGGCAATGCCCAGAGCTCCCAGAATCAGGCAGGCTGCCTTGATTCCCAGCGCAAACACAATGTTCTCATAGACAATGCGGAGGCATTTTCTGGAAATACGCATAGCAAGGGCAATTTTTATGGGATTGTCATCCATAAGTACAATATCCGCAGCCTCAATAGCTGCATCGGAACCCAAGGCTCCCATGGCAATGCCGATATCCGCCCGGGAAAGCACAGGGGCATCATTAATGCCATCCCCCACAAAGGCTAATTTTTCTCTGGAGGCTTTTCCTGAAGCTTCCTTTTCCTGCAAAAGCGCTTCCACCCGCTCCACCTTATCCGCCGGAAGCAGGTCGCTGTAGACCTCATCCAGCGCTAATTGGCCTGCCACAGCATCCGCCACGGCTTTGCTGTCCCCCGTGAGCATAACGGTCTTTCGCACTCCTAAAGACTTTAATGCGGCAATCGCCTCCTTGGACTGCTCTTTCACCACATCAGAAATCAGAATATATCCCGCATAACTGCCTTCCACCGCTATATGCACCACTGTGCCTGCATCCGTATTCTCCTCATAGGAAATGCCAAGACGCTTCATCAGCTTGGCATTGCCGGCGGCAACTTTTTTGCCGTCCACAAGGGCAGTCACTCCGTGTCCGCTGATTTCTTCCACATCACTGACCCTGTTATAATCTATGGGCTCTCCATAAGCTTCCTTAAGACTCTTACTAATGGGATGCCCGGAGTAAGACTCCACATAGGCGGCGTAGGTGAGAAGCTGCTGTGAGGATTGTTGTTGCCCTGCAGGACAGACTTTTGTCACCTCAAACACACCCTTAGTCAAAGTCCCAGTCTTGTCAAACACCACATATTTAGTGCCGGCCAAAGCCTCCAAATAATTGGAGCCCTTCACCAGAATACCGCAGGCAGAAGCTCCCCCTATTCCCCCAAAGAAACTTAAGGGAATGGAAATTACCAGCGCACAGGGACAGCTGATTACCAGAAAAGTCAGCGCCCTGATTACCCAGGTGCTTACATTGGCGGCATTTCCCATAAGAAGATTCGCCACGGGGGGCAGAACCGCCAGCGCAAGAGCGCTGTAACAGACTGCCGGAGTATAGTATCTTGCAAATTTTGTGATAAAATTCTCCGAGCGGGACTTTTTCATGCCGGAATTTTCCACCAAATCCAAAATCTTTGATACCGTGGACTCGCCAAACTCTTTGGTGGTGCGGATTTTCAAAAGTCCACTTAAATTCACGCACCCGCTGATAATATCGTCCCCTGCGCCCACATCTCTGGGAACGCTTTCTCCGGTCAGAGCGGCGGTATTTAAGGTGGAACTGCCCTCCGTCACCACGCCGTCAATGGGTACTTTTTCTCCGGGCTGCACGATAATAATGGTTCCGATTTCCACATCATCGGGGTCTATCTGTTCCAGAGTGCCATCCTCATTTTCAATATTGGCGTAATCCGGTCGAATATCCATCAAGGCGCTGATATTTTGCCGGCTCTTTCCCACTGCCACAGCCTGAAACAGCTCCCCGATCTGGTAAAACAGCATAACCGCCACGCCTTCCGTATATTCTCCCAAACCAATGGCGCCCACCGTAGCCACCGCCATCAGAAAATTTTCGTCAAACACTTCGCCGTGAAGAATCCCCAGAACTGCCTTCCTCAAGATATCGTAGCCGATAATTCCATAAGGAATCAGATACAGTGCAAGGCGGATATAACCCTCTACCGGCACAAAATGCAAAATAATCATAAGCGCTGCCGCCACAAGAATGCGCCACAGCATTTTTTTCTGCTTTTTCGTCATCTTAACCTCCATGATTCTGCTTCAAAAGAGGGTGTTGGTCAATTCATTGGCTATACATAAATCTCACAATCTGACTCCACTTTCTTGCATGCTTTCACTACCTTATCCATCACAGCCTTTTCCTCACTGCCCTCTGCAAACTCCACCTTCATCTTCTGAGTCATAAAGTTCACCGTTGCATCCAAAACCCCTTCCACTTTTTTGGCTGCATCCTCCATTTTCAGCGCACACGCTGCACAATCCACCTCAATTTTATAATTTTTCTTCATATTGCTGTTCTCCTTTCTATTTTCACACTTTAAAAAAATATAAACATATGAATCATTGTTCATATGTTTATATTATCATATTATATGGAATTGTCAATAGGAATGTGAAAATTTTTTATGAAGTTGCTATGGGTACATTCGCTTTGGGCAGTTGATTGCTCCTGATATCAATAATGGGTCCGCCCTTGCCCGTAATGTATTCTCCCGTGATGGTAACCTGCCCAATATTATCGTCCTTGGGAATCTCGTACATGATATCCAGCATAAATTCCTCTATAATGGAGCGAAGGGCCCTTGCTCCGGTATCCTTCTCCAGAGCCTTTTCCGCAATTGCCTCCAATGCATCCTCCGTAAATTCCAATTTTACCTCATCCAGCTCCAACAGCTTCTGATATTGCTTTAGAATGGCGTTTTTGGGCTCCTTTAAGATTTGAACCATCATTTCCTTATTTAAGCCCCGCAGGGTGCAGATAATAGGCAGTCTTCCGATAAATTCGGGAATCATGCCAAATTTTTTGATATCTTCCACAGTGACCTTTTCCAGAATGTTTTTGTCTTTGTCGTATTTATCCTTCAGGTCTGAATTAAAACCGATGGAAGCAGTTTTTTTCAGCCTTTCCTTGATAATGTCCTCCAAATCCGGAAATGCACCGCCGCAGATGAACAAAATATTTCGGGTGTTTACAGTGGTCAAAGGAACCATTGCATTTTTGCTGTTGGCGCCCACGGGCACCTCAACCTCTGCCCCTTCCAAGAGCTTTAACATTCCCTGCTGTACGCTTTCCCCGCTGACGTCACGGGTGCTGGTATTCTTTTTCTTAGCTATTTTGTCAATCTCATCAATAAAGATAATGCCTCTTTCCGCCTTTTCCACATCGTTTTCCGCTGCCGCTAAAAGCTTGGACACCACGCTCTCGATATCATCCCCGATATAGCCTGCCTCAGTAAGGGAGGTGGCATCCGTGATGGCAAGGGGTACATCTAAAAGTCTTGCCAGAGTCTTGACCAGATAGGTCTTTCCGCTTCCGGTGGGTCCAATCATCAGAATATTGGACTTTTCGATTTCGATTTCATCCATGGTGTCGGTAGCCACCCGCTTATAATGGTTATAAACCGCCACGGAAATCACTTTTTTGGCATACTCCTGTCCCACCACATATTCATCCAGACTTGCCTTTATCTTGTGGGGTGCGGGAATATCTTTAATATTCAAAGCAGGCGCCCCATCCTCTTTCTTCTTTTTCTTTTTCAGCTTCTGCTTGTTGGGAATACCGCCGTCTCCCTGCAAATCCGCCAGATTCACAAAGCTGATATTAGGGTTGTTTAACATTCCCTGATAATCAAATTGATTTACCGTCTCCATGGTCTTGTGCATACAGTCGTTACACACACAGATACGGTTAGGAAGCTTAAACATTTCACCCGCCCGGCTTGCCGGTCTGCGGCAGATAAAACATACATCCTCATAATCATCGTTATTGCTGCCGTCTGAGCTATGCTCGCTCTCTAAACTATTCTCATCACTGATAGATTCTACTTCTCTATAATCTTCTGACATAACCTTCTCCGTTTCTATGCTATGTTCACAACCCTGCTCTGCTTGGTTCTACAATGCGCAGATATAAATTCCACTCTTATTCCATTATAGCGAATAATCCCGCCCGTTGCAACTTGATTTGTTTCCGCCATACGAATACCCCGAAAGACAGCTTCTTTCTAAACTGTCCCCGGGGTATCAACATACACTTCACATTATTTTAAGGTCTTTTTCCCAATATAGCTTCTATCTCATAGGAGACATATTCTCCGTTCTCAGGTCTCATTACCGTCAGAATCACGCTGTCGCCAGCCGCATAATACTGTATAGTATTTTGCAAATCTTCCTTCGTAGTAATGGGTTCTTTATCCATCTGGGTAATAATATCGCCTTGTTTGAGTCCTGCTTTGTACGCCGCGCTGTTTCTCTCCACATTCTTGATATAAATGCCCTGAGGAATGTTAAACATAGCGGAATATTGGCTGCTCATCTCCTCGTATTCAATTCCCAGATAGCCTCTGTCCTTCTCTGCAACCTTTGTCTTGGTCTGGCGCTCAATCAGATCCGCCAATATAGGATTGGCAGCAGTGATGGGGATTGCATAGCCCATGCCTTCCACTTCCACATCCATATATTTGCTGTTATTAATACCAATCACTTCACCTTTGATATTCACCAGAGCACCCCCGGAATTTCCAGGATTGATTGCCGCATTGGTCTGAATAAAGGTACCCTTGGAACCATCTGAAAATTTCACTTCACGGTCCAATGCGCTGACAATCCCATTGGTCACGGATTGTCCATAGCCCAATGCATTGCCTATGGCAATTACCGGCTCACCCAGCTTCAGGCTGTCGCTGTCTCCCATCTTGGCAATATGGATGGCATCAAGAGTGTCCTTACTCAAATCAGTTAATGAAACCGCAATGACCGCCAAATCCATGCCCTTATCCGTACCTTTGATATATGCCTCTGCTGCTGTTCCGTCAATAAAAGTCACTTCCAAGGTGTTGGCATCGGAAACCACATGATTGTTGGACACTATCAAAATCTCTGTCTCATTTTTGCCTACAATAATACCCGAACCGCTTGCCTCATAGTCACGGCTGTAATTCCTTCCCCAGAAGGAAGATGTTTCTGTATAATTATTGATAATAGATACCATGGCAGGCATCACTTCCTCCACTACGTCCGACACATCGGAAGACACCACATAGGTGGAGGCTACCGGAACCGTTTGAGTGTTTGAAGCATAATTTTCATCAGCATCTTTATCCTGAAGCTGGTTCAGCATCTCTACATCTTTCACTTTTTCCGAAGCCGGCTGCTTTTCGGTAAGCTGCATACCCTGCTGCGCCGCAAAAAATCCTACACCTGCAAAGATGCCAAAGAAAAGTCCAAGACTGATGCTCAAAATAAATTTTTGAAAAATTCCGCTTCCTTTTTGAGCATTATTCTTGTCTGGCACAGGCTGGGGCATTGGCTGCACATGTGCATCCATATTGGGGAACTGCTGCACCGGATTCCCCGGCGTTGAAAAATCAGTACTGCCATAAACTTCGTTTTCGTACATAATGATTACCTCTTTTCGCTGTTTCTGTTGCTCTTTATGTACTTTAGTATACCTGACGATTGTGTCCAAAATGTGATGAAACTTTTATAAAAATATGATTTTTATCATTCGCGTTTTATTCCACAGTGACGGACTTTGCCAGATTCCTTGGTTTATCCACATCACAGCCCCTGCCCATGGCTACATAATAGGCAAACAGCTGCAGGGGGACGATTGCCAGCGAATTGGTAAAGCAGGAATGAGTCTCAGGAATGTATAACACATAATCCGCCGCTTTCTCTATTGCTTTATTGCCCTCATTGGTCACTGCCATAACGAAAGCGCCTCTCGCTTTCACTTCCACAATATTGCTGATGGTTTTTTGAAACAATTCCGGCTGGGTAGCCACTGCCACCACTAAAGTGCCCTCTTCAATCAGGGATATGGTTCCGTGTTTTAATTCTCCTGCGGCATAGGCTTCCGAGTGCACATAGGAAATCTCCTTTAATTTAAGGGAGCCTTCCAAGGAAATAGCATAGTCCACGCCCCTTCCGATAAAGAAGATGTCTCTGGCGCCCACATAACGGTTGGCAAAATGCTGGATTTTCCCTTTCTGACCTAGTAAAAGCTCAATCTGGTCGGGCAGCCGCCTTAAGTCATTCAAAAGATGTCCAAACTGCTCTTGATCAATGGTTCCACGCACCTTTGCCAGCTTCATGGCAAGCATATATAATGCTGTCAGCTGTGCACTGTATGCTTTTGTGGTTGCCACCGCAATCTCGGGTCCTGCCCATGTATACATAACGCTGTCGGCTTCTCTTGCAATGGAGCTTCCCACTACATTGACGATGCCCAGCACCTGAAAGCCTCTTTCCTTGGATTCCCTAAGCGCTGCCAGCGTATCTGCCGTTTCTCCGGACTGACTGATGACGATGACCATGCTTCCTTCTTCAAGAATGGGATTCCGATACCGGAATTCGCTTGCCACATCCACCTCTACGGGAATCCGCGCCAAGTCCTCCAGCACATATTTTCCGGTCACTCCGGCATGATAAGCGGAGCCGCACGCCACAATATGAATCTTACGTATTTCTTTAAGCTCCTCATCAGACATATTCAGTTCTTCTATTACTATATCATTATTTTGAATACGGGGGGAAATGGTATCTGTAATGGTCTTGGGCTGCTCATACATTTCTTTCAGCATGAAATGCTCATAGCCCGCTTTTTCCGCCGCATTGGCATCCCAATCAATGGTAACGGCTTCCTTTTTGACTTCCTCCTCATCCACGGAAAAGAACTGCAGATTGTCTGCAGAAAGCCTAACCACCTCTTGATTATCCATATAATACACGGTTCGGGTGTATTTCAAAATAGCGGGTACATCAGAGGCGATAAAGCAGCCGTCCTCATTTTTACCCACAATCAAGGGGCTATCCTTCCTGGCCGCATAAATCTCTCCTGGGAAATCCGCAAACATAATTCCCAATGCATAGGAGCCTTCCACCCTGTGAAGCACTTTGGTAACGGCTTCCATGGGATTGCCCCTGTAATAATAATCCAGCAGATGGGCAAGCACCTCCGTATCTGTCTCAGAGACAAATTCATAACCCTTATCCAGCATTTTCTTGCGCAGGGGAATATAATTTTCGATAATTCCGTTATGCACCACAGCAATACTGCCCTTGTCATTCATATGGGGATGAGCATTCAGGTCGCTAGGTGCGCCATGAGTTGCCCAGCGGGTGTGCCCAATACCGGAAAATCCCTTCATGGATTCGCCCCCATGGGTGAGATTTTCCAGCACCTTCAATCTTCCGGCAGCTTTTTGAGTAATAATCTGCTGGCCGTCAAAGACTGCAATACCCGCAGAGTCATAGCCCCGGTACTCCAATTTGGAGAGTCCATCCAAAATAATAGGCGCCGCCTGCTTTTTGCCAATATATCCTACAATGCCGCACATATGCCATTTCCTTCCTTTTGCTTGTTTTTAGTGTTCCTTCAGCCAATACTCTTTATTGGATGTCAGTTTTAAAATCAGCCATCTCGGAAGCATCCGGTAATGCTTTCCCAAGAGATATCCCAGATATTTGCAGAAACATTGGGAATAAAAGTATGGCAGCTGCCCGCGCCTATGTTTTTTCCATAAATAGGAGGAGATCACTTTCACCAGCTTTTTTCCTTCTGATTCAGAGGATACCCCCTGAAACACTTCCGGATGCTGCGCCTGAGATACCCCTAAGTCAAAATTGCGGCGAAGCTGCTGCCCGTTGGTATAATTATGGGAATGGATGACCTTCGCCTCAGCCTCATAAGCAATACAATAACCTGCTTTCACTGCCTCCGCCGCATAAAGCATATCTTCATTAAAAATAGCATGCTTTACAAATCCCCCTAATTTTTCATAAATATCCCGGCGGTATGCCGCACATACATTGGAGCAGAAAAAAGTTTTAATGCCCAATGCCTGCAGATTATTTGCAGATTTCAGAGCGGACTGCGGCGGATAATTGAAAACTCTGCTAAAACGTTCCAACACGCCACTGTCTGCTCTAGGCAGCTGTCTGGCGTATGCCACAGCCACCTGCCCTTCGTTCTCTTCATTTTCTCCGTTTTCCACTGCTTCCCTAAGATGCTTTGTCAGTTTTTCCAACAGCATATTATCCTTAGGAATGGCATCCTGTGTCATCATTACAAAAATTTCGCTTTGAGACTTCTTCACTCCCAGCCGTCTGGTGGCTCCGTGGTCAAACTCCCTTTTGGAGATATGAAATACCTCCAGATTTTTATATTTTTCCAAAATCCTGTTGCCGTAAATCAGCCGCTCAAAATATTTTTCCTCCGTGTTCAGAAGAATGATACGGCGTATGGGCAGGGTCTGGCTCTTTAAACAGTCCAACAGGGTAAAGAGTGTTTTATCCGGCTTATATAAAGGTATTATTACATCAATATCCATCATTTTCTATACGGTTTGGTCAGGGCATCCACTTCCTGACTATACTCAGTAACATTAGCAGTTACACTATAACTCTGTTCTTCAAAGAGGAATTTGTGCAGCCATACTACATTGTCCTCCAGATTCAGAGGGATAACAGAGCTTCCCTTTGCTCCAACGGTGCCGGTAGTTCTCATGCTCTCATCCGGGAATCCGCCTTCCTCAACAATGCGATAATCCGCAATCTTGGGCAGCAAGGCTATAATATCTTTGGAATCCAGACTAGTGTAAATATCATCAATGGCATTGTTAAATATTTTTATGAGAACTTCAGGATTTTTTACCTTCTTTGCCTGCGCCTCAATAGCTTTAATCACTTCGCGCTGGCGTTCCGCACGCTTGAAGTCATCGCCTCTTGTAGCACGGATTCGGCAGTAACCTGCTGCCTGCAGACCGTTCAGAAGCTGATATCCCGGTTCTTTCACTTCAATATAACTGCTTTGGATTCCGTCTGCCACGATGGTCTTCTGGTAGTTATTCAGATGTACCATTTCCTCGGCATCTACATCAATATAAACGCCGCCCAGACCATCAATCACTTCTATTAATCCTTTATAGCCCACGGTGACAAAATCTGTAATGTCCATGTCCAGATTCATATTCAGCATCTTTAGCGCCTGCTCTGCACCGCCGTACGAATAAGCGTGATTACATTTATCGTATGTGTCATTTCCTATGTTCAGCAGGGTATCTCTATAAACACTGACTAACTTGATATCCCCCGTTTGTTTGTTGATGCTGGCAATCATGATACTGTCACTGCGGCTGCCCTTATAAAGCTGACTGTCCCTCTTTGCATCCACGCCAAACAGTGCAATATTCCAATATTCCGTTATATTCATGCCGCCCTCTTCCTTTTTTTGCAGGATTTCAGGCGCAACCACATTTTCCGGCTCTATAAAAGTATAGCTGGGACCCTTCGTATTGGTTTTCGTCATTACCACATACAAAACTGCTACCATAACCAGAAGTACCACTATCTCTATGCTAAAGATAATAACCTTCTTTCTCTGCTTTGCCTGCTTCTGTCGTTCTCCTCTCTGATTTCCGGATGCATAATCATCTCTTGTGTTTCTTGGGTTAGAATTGTGTGCCATAACTTTTCTCCTTGTTCTTTCACATTTATTAATATGCGTTTTTATTAATAAAACCCGTAAAAAAGGTTAGAAAAATAATTTTTATATCAAACCCCATTGTCCAATTCTCTATATAGTAAACATCGTATTCAATGCGCTTCTTTATGGAAGTATCTCCTCGCAGGCCGTTCACCTGTGCCCAGCCGGTCAGTCCCGGTCTCACTTGATGCTTCACCATATAACGTGGAATTTCTTCTTTGAATTTGTCCACAAAATGCGGGCGCTCCGGTCTGGGACCCACAAGACTCATATCTCCTTTCAAAATATTGAACAGCTGGGGCAGTTCATCCAGACTAGTCCGCCGTAAAAATTTGCCGATAGTTGTAACTCTTGGGTCATCCTTTACAGTCCATGCGCGCTTCTCATTTGCAGGGGACTGCTGCTCCATGGTTCGGAATTTATACATATCAAAAGATTTATTGTGAAGTCCCACCCTCTCCTGCCTGAAAATAATCGGTCCGGGGCTTGAACATTTCACCAATATGGCCGATATCAGCATAATAGGCGAGGTAACAATAATACCAAAGAGTGAACCTATGACATCTACGACTCTCTTTATCATAATATTCCCTGTGTTTGTCAGAGGTACATAGCGGATATTGATGACCGGAAGCCCCATCAAATCTTCCGTATAGGGTTTGGTGGGTATCATGCTATTGTAATCCGGAATAAATTTGGTGTGAACGCCGGATTTCTCACAGATGTCAACAATATGCTCCAACATATCATAATCCCGCAGCGCCAATGTAATCGCAATCTCATCCAACTTGTTTTCCGGAAGAATATACTCCAGATTGCCCACAGTTCCCAAAACCTTAATACCTTTATAGGTTACACCCGCCGGTACATGGTCATCCAGAATACCGCAAACCACATAACCCCATTGAGGATTTTCCAAAATCCGGTTGACATACTCCTCTGCCGCTCTTGAATATCCCACCAAAAGCATATGTTTTAAATTGTAGCCTTTGCTGCGGATGCCTCTCAAAAATTTCCTCAGCACCATTCTGGAACAACTCATCAAAAATACATTCTGAGCATAAAAAATGGCCATAACGGAACGGGAATAGTTGATTTCCTTAATAACCATATAGAGAATGATAATCAGCGCCGCAATGCCGATGGTGTTTGCCTGTATAATACCGTAAATCTCATGTCTGCGCTGCGCCGTCCGCTTGGGTGTATATACATTGCAGCGATAATACAACAAAAGATATGCGGGAATCAGGAATACCAGAAGCCCATAATAATCCTGCACCGGCAGAACTCCAGAGCCCGGCCCGTCATTCAGAATATAAAATTTGACATAGTATGCCAGAATAAAGGAAAATCCGGTGAGAAACGCATCCATCACCACCAGCAGCCTGTTGAATACCTTCTGATTGTCCTTAATCATAAACTCCACCTGGTAATCACGCTATATCTTGTATTTATTTTTGAAAAAACTGCTACATCTGCTAACATTCTACAATATACCCGTTGAAATTTCAACTTAAGAATGTATGAAGCACTTTCTTAAGAATTCTTAAGAAATAAGACGAAACAGATTTCCCCACAGTTCCATCTGAATTCGTAGATAATGTTTAAGATTTTTAAGAAAAAAAGGCACTTTGTGACTGCGTCCCTCCCGACTTACGGATTGATTAAAGCCTTTCCACAGCCCTTTTAAATATAAGATGCCCATACCCTTTTTACAGAAAAACAGAAATTTCACCAAAAATCCCATACACAAAAAAGGAAAATTTAATAAAATCTGGAGCAGAGGCATATTCTTTGCAATCACATAAACGCTGTTTGACGCCGCCAGCACGGTCTTTCGCTTATTATAGCGGGAACCTGTGGATGCGCTTCCAAAGTGAAGCACCTGGGCTCTGGGCTCATAAAGATTTTGATAGCCCCTGATACGCGCCCGGTATCCAATGTCCAAATCCTCTAGATAAGCAAAATGGTTTTCATCAAAAAGACCTATCTCTTCCAATATACTGCGCCTGTAAATTGCCGCACCGCCGCAGGCAGAAAACACTTTGGCGGGTTTCTCATAACGGCGAGCAGGCTTACCCTTTCCTCTGCCGTATGCCCACCCCAAGGCACAATAATAATCTCCCGCATCATCTATCAATTCCGGATTATCCCACATCAACATTTTGGCACTGACAGAAAAAATATCAGTTTTCTTTTCAATAGCAAAATATAGATGTTTAATAAATCCTGTTTTGACTTTTGTGTCATTATTTAAAAGAATTACATAGGGTGCCTGAGATTTTTGAATTCCTACATTCACCCCATGACAAAAACCGGTATTTTCTTTTAAGAAAATTATCTTTACATCCGGAAACTGCTTTGCAGCCGATTCTGCACTGCCATCTGTAGAGCCATTGTCCACCACCAGAATTTCAAATTCAGGAGTTTTTGGACATTGCCTCTCTTGCTCCAATGCCTGCAGGCATCCCTCCAGATATTTTTTTCCATTGTAATTTGGAATAACAATAGTTATTTTTTCCATGTTTCCTGATTTCCACCCTTATCTATGCGCTTAACCCGACTAAATATTTACAGTTATCTCCGGCAGGTACAAAATACGGTAGCCTGCTTTGCGAAAAGCTCTGCCCAGAGCAATGCTGAGTTTACAAAAGTCGGTTCCTTCTGGCAGTAAAGATACATCAAAAATTTGTTTATCTGGCAGTTCTTTATAAATAACACCTGTCTCTTTTTCAAAGATCTCCCTGCACTCCTCTCGCACCCGTATGCATCGGATGTCCACTGCATCCGCATCCTGAGAAATCATCGCTCTATGGAGATATCCGCTGTGAAATGCCGGAAGTCCTTCATATAATAGTATGCCCTCATCCGTCCATCTTCCTCCTGCAATTTTTCCCTTTCTCAAAATTCTGCCGCCAACTGCCGCCAAATCCAATCGGTGGGCAAAGAGGGAGCCTTGATACTCAAGCCCGTAAAAACCCGGATGCTGCAGGGAAACTGCCTTTGCCTCCCATCCCTGTCTGTCTGCAAAATCCTGCACCGCCCGCAGACCTGCCTCATAGGCATACTGCTTGCTTAAGGGATTTTCCGCCGTGGAAGAAGCATGGCACCGCCAATGATAGAGAACCTTGGGAATATGAACAATTCTCTCCTCCTCATGCTGTAACCTCTCTGCGGCACGCAAAATCAAATCATAGTCTTGGGCGCCATCATACTCCTGCCGAAATCTTAATTCCTTCAATAGAGTACTCTCCATTACCAAAAAATGACAGATGTAATTATTTGCCAAAATCAAATCGAGATTAAACTTTTCCTTATGATTCGGTTCAAAATATTCCCCTTCTGCATCGCCACATTTATCCTCATCAGAATAAAGCAGCCCTAAACAGATTCCCTCCTGTCTGGCTTTCACAATCCGCGCTGCCATTTCATACAAAGCATCCTCTGTCAATATATCATCATGATCCAAAAGTCCGGTAAATTCTCCTGTCACATAGGAAAGTGCCTGATTGGAGTTTTCGGAAATCCCGCTATTTTTTTTCAGATGCACATAGCATATGCGAGCCTCTTTGTATTCTGCCGCCGCCTTTTCCACACTGTCATCCTCCGTGGCATCCGCCAGAACCAGCTGCCAATAGGGGTAACTTTGCTGCAACAGGGACTGAAAAAGCTGCCTCAGATAAGGCTCCGGCGTGTGATATGCCGGCACGATAATGCTGATAGTGGGCAGCTCCTGTCCCTGCGCCATTTCTTCCTCCGCCCATCTGCGCTGCGCATTCCATTCTTCCTTCGAGACAGCTTCAAAGATATAGGGAGCCTCCTTCTTTTGCCCAAACTTCTCTCTCACCGCATACCATGTACTGTGCAGGCCGTTTCGCTTCAAATAATATAAAGTTTTCTTCAGGTTTGCAAGGTTACGGCCTCTCATTCAGGCTCCTTTCAAAAACATGCGTTATTTATTTTATTTAATATACTTTGTACTAACAGAAAAACACAGGAAATCCTGTGTTTTTCCATTCTATGTGTTGCATCATTTCCAATTACAGTCTTTATAATACAGCTTTCACAGCCTCTGTCAGCTGCTCCACCTTTGCCTGGGCATCCTCCAAGCTGTTTCCTTTCACTCCCATATAGAACTTAATCTTGGGCTCTGTTCCCGAAGGACGGGCGCAGCACCAGCAGTTGTCGGGAAGCTCAAAGTACAGCACATTGGACTTGGGCAGACCTGTGGTGGTCTTTTCGCCGCTCTCCATATCCACTGCCACATCATTCTGGTAATCCCTAAACTTCAACACCTTCTGGTCACCGAATGCTGTGGGAGGATTCTGACGAAGCTTCTCCATAATCTCTGCAATCTGTCTGGAACCGTCAATGCCCTTTAAGGTAATTGTGTACTGAGTCTCCTTAAAGTATCCATACTTCTCATACAAATCAATCATCATATCCCACAGGGTCTTGCCATGCTTCTTGCAGTATGCTGCCACTTCGCACAGGCACATTACAGCCACCACTGCATCCTTATCCCTTGCATGGGTTCCTGCCAGACAGCCGTAGCTCTCTTCTAGACCAAATACATAGTTGTTGCTTCCTGTCTGCTCAAACAGCTTAATCTGCTCGCCGATGAACTTAAATCCGGTAAGTACCTCAATGAGCTTTACGCCATAAGCCTGTGTGATGGGTACCGTCATGTTGGTGGTCACAATGGTGGTAACCAGAGCCGGATTCTCAGGCATAGTGCCTGTAGCTTTTCTCTCTCTCAAAATATATTCTGCAATCAGCATGCCGGACATATTACCAGTAAATGCCACATACTCTCCGGTCTTTTGATCCTTTGCATAAACACCGAGGCGGTCTGCATCGGGGTCTGTTGCCAGCACGATATCCGCATCCTTCTCCTTTGCAAGGCGCAGTGCATAGGTAAATGCCTTGGGATCTTCAGGGTTCGGATAATCCAATGTGGTGAACTTGGGATCGGGATTCTCCTGCTCAGGCACCACATATACATTCTTAAAGCCAAGCTCTGACAGAATGCGTCTTACAGGCTTGTTGCCCGTGCCGCACAGAGGAGTGTATACAATCTTTATATCATCCGCCATCTCCTTGATAACATCGGGATGGATAATCTGCTTTTTCAGCTCCACCATATAAGCATCGTCGATTTCCTGACCGATTACCTGATACAGACCTGCAGCGATTGCCGCATCCTTATCCATAGTTTTTACAGTATGATAATCCTTTATGCTCTGTACTTCTTCAATAATCTGCTTATCCTTGGGAGCCGTCACCTGTGCGCCATCCTCCCAATATACCTTGTATCCGTTGTACTCAGGGGGATTGTGGCTTGCCGTCACAACGATGCCTGCGGTACAGCCCAGAGTGCGCAGTGCAAAAGAAAGCTCCGGAGTAGGTCTTAAAGATTCAAATATGTAAGCCTTAATGCCGTTTGCTGCAAGGCACAGCGCCGCTTCATTGGAAAATTCGGGGGACATATTGCGGGAATCATATGCAATGGCAACGCCCTTTGCCTGAGTTCCCTGCTTCAAGATGAAATTTGCAAGTCCCTGAGTAGCTTTGCGGACAGTATAAATGTTCATGCGGTTGGTGCCTGCGCCAATGATGCCGCGGAGACCGCCGGTGCCAAACTCTAGTTCCTTGTAAAATCGTTCCTCAATTTCTCCTTCGTTGTTGCGGATAGCTAACAGTTCGTTCTTAGTGTCCTGGTCGAAATAATCATCCTCCAGCCAGAAATTGAATTCATCCATAAAACTCATTTACATACCCTCCTTATTTTGCTACGTTCCTTTCGGAATATTTTACCATATTCTTCTCCGTTTGTCCACATTTGCCTCTCTTTAACTGTCCGCTATTTTGTGGGTCAATTTGTAAAGAATCAGTTGTGCATTGTAAATAAGGTTCATACGCTCATATTCCAGCCCCTTAAGTTCTGTCTCCAGCTCCCCAAACTGCACCCTCGTAATCCTGCCCGCTTCATACAACTGTATGGCATTGGATATCTTTCCTTTTAGGACAGATATTTGAATGTCCGCTTCCTTGACCTTTCTTCTTGTATTTTCATACTGCAGTATCAGCCCTTTTACATATATCTTCAAATTAATCTCATACTGTTCTCTGTTTTGCTGCCCATAAAATTCTTTTTGTGTGCTGTCCTTCAAAAATTCATCCACATAGTCTGTCTGCAATTCCTCCAAATTATCCGGCACTTGGATTTCCTGATATTCCCCGCCGTACAACTGAAGCACTTCTATATAAAATTGCTGCTGTGCCTTTGCGGTTTCTATCTGAAGCTGCACCGCCTTATATTTACCTTCTGCCTCTTCTGCCGCAATAGGAATCGCATACCCCAGCTTCACTTTTTCCTGCTCTATTTTCCATTGCTCCCTACGCAGTTCCTCTAAAGCCGTCAGATAAGCAAGCTGTGAATTGCATAATTGGGCACTTAACTGATTTTGGTAAACCACATATTCCTGCTGTTTTAACCCCTCCGTATCTGTAATCAGAGGGGCATCCCCACCGGATACAGAAACATTTCCCCCAGATATATCAGCATCTCCCTCAGACACAGTGACTGCCTCCGCTCTTATATTATCCGCCAAGGTATGTATGGGCAGAAGCAGCATCACTGCGATGAATATCATTACTATTTTCTTGTTCCTGTTTTTGTTCATACTCTTCCTCATCTCTGCGTACACTAGCATTCTTATGCCACTGTTATCTGATTTTCAAACTGCCGTCAAAATGCTCCATTAAAGGCTCCAGGAAGAAATCAATGATTCTTCTGTCCCCTACCTTCACTTCGGCGGTACACTCCATTCCTATCCCGATTTCGACACCCGGATTTGCCTGCCTGAATTTCTCTTCATCTATGGCAATCTTTGCCTTGTATATCCATCCATAATAATCGTTCCACACGGCATCCGGACTGATATAAACTACCACACCCTCCAATTTCCCATATTTCTGGAAATCAAAGGTATCTAATTTCACTGCCACTTCCTGTCCATTTTGTATCAGACCGATGTCTCGATTCTGAATATCTATTTCTAACAGTATCTGAGAATCCTCGGGAACTATGGTGGCAACCGTCTGTGCTGAAGTGACCACTCCGCCCACCGTATTGATTTCCAAAGTCCTGACCACTCCGTCCACCGGGGATACCAAGGTCTGTTCAGCTACTCCGATTTTTTGAATCTCCTGATTTGACCTCTGTGTACTGATAGTATTCATATTCTGTACGATTAATCCGTTAATATTTGACTGAAAATTAATTTCCAGAGTGTTCAGACTGTCCAATGCCTGCTGATATCTTGCCTGTGCCAAATCCACTGCACTTTTCTGACTGTTATAATCCTTTTGTGCCAGAATCAGCTGATTGTCCATCTCATATTGGCGCAGACTGTTTTCATAATCTTCGGATGCGGCGCTGTTTCTTTGAATCTCATACTCTTTTTGCAGCTTCTTTAACTCTGCCTCCAATTCTTCCACTTCCGCTTTTGCTACGGCACCTGCCTCATACAGCTTTTTATAATCTTCTACAATTTTTTCTTGATACTCTATCTGCAATGCCAATTCCTGCTCTCGCTTCTCCTCTGTGTTTGAAAATTGCAGGATGGCATCCATTACTTCTTTTTGCTCTTTCAAGTATTCCTTATTCTTTTCCAGCTTTTCAAGAGCCTCCTTTTCTATCTCCACCTGCGACAACGCCTGCTTTACGCTGCTTTCCAACTCTTCTTTTTCAGCCAGGAATCCCTCCTGCATTGCTTTTACATAGGCAAAAATTTTCTCATTTTCACTGTTTCCTTCGGGAATAAATTTCTTTGAAATATCATTTCCCTGCACTATTTCATTCAAAAGTTCATTTTCATATTCCAACAGGGCAAGACCCTGCGTGGTGCCCTGCAAGGTTATCTCACTTACAGAGGAATCAATTTTTACAATAGTCTGCCCTGCTTTTACGGCGCTGCCCTCCTGCACGCATATTTCTTCCACGGTTCCTCCGCTTGGTGCCTGTACCTCCTGTATCCCGCTCACTGTCAGAATAATCCCTCGTGCAGTAACTACCTCATCCATTCTGCCCAAAACAGACCATACTATAAAAAACAGCACAAATGCCGCCACTATCCCAACGAGCAAATGTCCTGTGGGAGACAGTGGTTTCTCCACGATTTCCAATGCCTCCGGCAGAAATTCCTGCCTTATCTTTGCCTGACTCTGGGCCTGCCTCTTCTTCAAATAAATTTTTATCTCTTGTAATATACTCATTTTTCCCCATCCTGCGCTGCGCACAACTTTAAATCTGGCTCTGCTGCTTTAACAAATGCCAAAACAGACCCTTAGCCTCCACAAGCTTGTCCTTTGGTCCATACTCTGCAATGCGTCCCTTTTCCACAACCATGATGGCATCTGCATCTTTCAGCGTGGAAAGCCTGTGAGCAATGATCAAAACTGTTCTTCCCCTGCATATTGCCTTGAGATTCTTTTGTATGATGCTCTCCGATTCATAATCAAGAGCAGAAGTCGCTTCATCAAAAATTAATATCCGCGGATTTCCCAATAGCGCCCTGGCGATGGCAATCCTCTGCCGCTGTCCCCCGGACAGACCCGTGCCTTTTTCACCCACCATGGTGTCATAACCTTCCGGCAATTCGGTAATAAATTCGTGGGCTCCCGCTATTTTTGAGACATTTATAATTTCATCCATTCCAGCCGCCTGATTTTGCAGGGCAATATTTTCCCTGATTGTGGCATTAAACAAAAAATTTTCCTGCAAAACAACTCCTATCTGACGTCTCAGCCAGACCGTATCAGCCATTGCAATATCAATCCCGTCAATCATTATTTTTCCCGCTTCCGGCAGATAAAGGCGCTGCACTAATTTTGATATGGTGCTTTTTCCAGAACCGCTGCGCCCCACAATCCCTACCACCGTATTGGGTGGTATCCGAAAGCTCATATCTTTGATAATCGGCGGCCCATCCACTGTATAACGGAAATTCACTTTGTCAAAGGTGATATTCCCCTGCACTTTGGGCAGACGCGTCTGAGAACTGTCAAGATTCTGTTCCGCTCTGCTGTTAAAAATATCCCCCAGACGCTGCACGGATATGGATGTCTGCTGGAAATCCTGCCAAGTCTGTACCAATCGCATAATGGGCTCGCTTACACGCCCTGCCAGCATTCTGAACGCCACCAGCTGACCTATGGACAAATCCCCTGCCATAACCAATTGTGCGCCATACCACAAAATTGCAATATCAAATATCCTTTGGACAAATTTTGCCAACGCCCCTGCCGTCCCCGACAGGATGGATGTCCGAAAACCTGCTGTGGTGTAATCCGCAAGCAGGCCTTCCCATTTTTTCTGTATTGCCGGTTCAATCGCAAAAGATTTTATGGTCTGCACCCCCGTGACTGCCTCCACCAGATAGGACTGAGACTCTGCGCCGCAATTAAACTTGTAGTTCAGCCGTTCCCTCAATGCAGGAGTTACAGCCAGAGAAATAAAGGCAAGAAGTGGAATCACCGCCAAGGTAATCCATGTGAGCTTTGCACTGTAGCCAAACAAAATGATGACATACAAAATAAGAAAAATACTGTCCAGAAGGGTCGTCATGGGCACTCCGGTCAAAAAGCGCCTTATGTTTTCAACCTCTCGCACTCTTGCCACAGTATCGCCGATGCGGCGGCTCTCAAAATATCTCAAAGGCAGTTTAAATAAATGTTCAAAGAGTCTGCAGTTTAAAATCACATCCATTTTGCTCGTGGTGTGTACCAAAATATAGTTGCGCACGATGGAAAGAATCGTCTCAAACACAAGCATGACTACCAATGCCAGCGCCAGAACATCCAAAGTGGACATGCTGTTATGCACCAGCACTTTATCGATTACGGATTGGGTTATCAGCGGGGAACAGATGGAAAGGATTTGCATGATAAAGGCTGCCAGCAATACTTCCAGCAGCGCTCTTTTATATTTTAAGATGGATGGGATAAACCATTTGAAGCCAAACTTGACATCCCTCTTTTGGAAGGAGCGGGGAATCAACAGGATAAGAGCCCCGTCCCACACATTTTCAAGCTCCCCACATTCCATGACGTGGGGAGCTTTTTCAAAGGGATTCAGCATCAGCAGGCGTTCTCCTTCCTGCCTTGCCAAAATCATGAAATCATCATTTTTCATGATGAGAATTGCAGGAACCGTCATTTTGGACAATGCATATGCATTTACATGGACAAGCCTGCTTTTTAACTTTATTTTCTTGGATGCCAACAGAATATCCTGAGCTGTCATCTTCCTGTTGCCAAGATTCAGGGAATGTATGATGCTGTTAGCATCTGCAGCAATGCCATAATAAGCCGCTATGGTTATCAGGCATTGCAGCCCGCCGTCTCTTGTGCAGTCTTGTGCTGCTTCACTATTATTTCCCGCTGTATTCATTCCCCTTTTCTCCTTTGTAACTATACATAATTGAGGTAATTGCGACACTCATTATTTAGCAAGTTTCATTGTGCAGATTGCACATTCCAACGCAGACACGCTTCCACTCCGACCTAACCGTAGCGGTACATAAGATGCCAAAATACGGCATCTAAGTACCGACGGTTAGCTAGGGTCTGCTTATGGAACATACAATCTGCACAATTCTGTTTGCAAAAATTGGTAGGTCGCAATTACCTATACTACTCTATACGCCCTGCTTCACCCACATCTGGGATACCAGCTGGTTTACCGATTCATCCTCCGCAGCCACGGCTTCCTGCCATGACATGCCTGATGTATCCTCAAAGGATGCCATTGCCTGAATCAGCTGATCTATCTGGGTATGTGCAAGGGAATAGCCGTCGCTTGACTGGATGTTTTCCACATGGTACGCATCCCCATAATACCAATTTTTGATTGTGACAGAGTCATCCGTACCCAGAATGGAAACCAAGAGATCGGCACCGATTCTGGAAAACTGCAGTCTTTCGGCCTCCACATTCATGCACAGGGTGTCGGAATTGTCCTTTGCTGCATCGTAGTCAGTGATGGTATCATTTCCGTCTCCCAGCTCAAAGAAATAGATGTCATTGCCGTTTCCACCGTTCAGGTTATCGTTCCCGGTCCCTCCATGGAGGAAGTCGTCTCCGTCCCAGCCGTTCAGGATGTCGTTCCCGCTTCCTCCATACAGGATGTCGTCCCCTCCTCCGGCGTCGATGGTGTCATTTCCGCCCTCTCCATAAAAAGTTTCGTTCAGGTCATAGTTGTAGCCGTTGTCAAATCCCCTCAGGCTGTCGTTCCCTTCCGTCCCGCGGAATGTCCTTAACAGCTCCTTGATGTCTCCCGGCTCCCATACGGTCCCGTCTGAAAACTCCACTTTTCCTATGAAGCTGCTTCCGCTTGCATCCGAGAAGGCATTATTCACCGTCACCTTGTCACCGCTCTTCACATTCTCAAGCACCAGGCTGTACCACTGCCGGCTCACTTTCATGTCCTCCGGGGATATCCCTTCCCCGAACAGGATACGGTCATTCCTCCAGCCTTCGCGGTCAGAGTTATTGATGGTGTCCTCTCCGTCTCCCAGCTCAAAGAAATAGATGTCATTGCCGTTTCCACCGTTCAGGTTATCGTTCCCGGTCCCTCCATGGAGGAAGTCGTCTCCGTCCCAGCCGTTCAGGATGTCGTTCCCGCTTCCTCCATACAGGATGTCGTCCCCTCCTCCGGCGTCGATGGTGTCATTTCCGCCCTCTCCATAAAAAGTTTCGTTCAGGTCATAGTTGTAGCCGTTGTCAAATCCCCTCAGGCTGTCGTTCCCTTCCGTCCCGCGGAATGTCCTTAACAGCTCCTTGATGTCTCCCGGCTCCCATACGGTCCCGTCTGAAAACTCCACTTTTCCTATGAAGCTGCTTCCGCTTGCATCCGAGAAGGCATTATTCACCGTCACCTTGTCACCGCTCTTCACATTCTCAAGCACCAGGCTGTACCACTGCCGGCTCACTTTCATGTCCTCCGGGGATATCCCTTCCCCGAACAGGATACGGTCATTCCTCCAGCCTTCGCGGTCAGAGTTATTGATGGTGTCCTCTCCGTCTCCCAGCTCAAAGAAATAGATGTCATTGCCGTTTCCACCGTTCAGGTTATCGTTCCCGGTCCCTCCATGGAGGAAGTCGTCTCCGTCCCAGCCGTTCAGGATGTCGTTCCCGCTTCCTCCATACAGGATGTCGTCCCCTCCTCCGGCGTCGATGGTGTCATTTCCGCCCTCTCCATAAAAAGTTTCGTTCAGGTCATAGTTGTAGCCGTTGTCAAATCCCCTCAGGCTGTCGTTCCCTTCCGTCCCGCGGAATGTCCTTAACAGCTCCTTGATGTCTCCCGGCTCCCATACGGTCCCGTCTGAAAACTCCACTTTTCCTATGAAGCTGCTTCCGCTTGCATCCGAGAAGGCATTATTCACCGTCACCTTGTCACCGCTCTTCACATTCTCAAGCACCAGGCTGTACCACTGCCGGCTCACTTTCATGTCCTCCGGGGATATCCCTTCCCCGAACAGGATACGGTCATTCCTCCAGCCTTCGCGGTCAGAGTTATTGATGGTGTCCTCTCCGTCTCCCAGCTCAAAGAAATAGATGTCATTGCCGTTTCCACCGTTCAGGTTATCGTTCCCGGTCCCTCCATGGAGGAAGTCGTCTCCGTCCCAGCCGTTCAGGATGTCGTTCCCGCTTCCTCCATACAGGATGTCGTCCCCTCCTCCGGCGTCGATGGTGTCATTTCCGCCCTCTCCATAAAAAGTTTCGTTCAGGTCATAGTTGTAGCCGTTGTCAAATCCCCTCAGGCTGTCGTTCCCTTCCGTCCCGCGGAATGTCCTTAACAGCTCCTTGATGTCTCCCGGCTCCCATACGGTCCCGTCTGAAAACTCCACTTTTCCTATGAAGCTGCTTCCGCTTGCATCCGAGAAGGCATTATTCACCGTCACACGGTCACCGCTCTTCGCATTCTCAAGCACAAGGTGAAAGCCCTGCCGGCTCACTTTCATGTCCTCCGGGGATATCCCTTCCCCGAACAGGATGCGGTCATTCCTCCAGCCATCTCGGTCATAGTTATTGACGATGTTCTCTCCGTCTCCCAGCTCAAAGAAATAGGTGTCGCTTCCGCATCCTCCGTCCAGATAGTCGTTTCCGGTCCCTCCGTAAAGGAAGTCATTGCCAGTTCCGCCATTAAGAGTGTCATCTCCCTCTAACCCTAACAAAAAGGAACTGTTTCCATTTGCATTTAATCTGTCATTTTCTTCGGTTCCACTAATTACAGATTTCTTGCTAGCCTCTGCAATCGCTTTCAAATAATCGCTCTTACCAGAATAGGCATTCACATAATCCACAAAATTGATTTTATTGCCCGAATTGACGGAAACTATATACCTGCCCATCTCCGCCACGACATTGGTCATATCCATTCCTTCACTGATACAGGAATCAATATAGGCGTTAAAAATTTGCGTATTCAGATATCTCCCACCATTCTCATCTGTTGTCCAGACAGTCATGCTTAAGCAGTCTTTTAAGGCAGTCTGCCCGTTTAAAAGATTATAATATAATTCAAATATATTATCATAAATACCATTCAATATACCTGCTGCTGTATTTACGGGGTTTTGCCCTGCGGTTCCGACAAAATCCCTTCCCAAAAACTGTTCGATTACCGTAAGTTTCTGCGCATCAAATTGACCGCCTCTGCTGCTGGTGGCAACCTCTCCGGCTCCTGTAATGAAATACAGCATCTGAGTGACGATTTCTTCCCTTTCCTTGATAGAATCAGCTTGGGTAAATTGAGTCACATATTCCTTCAGATTCCCTGTATCATCCATCTGCATTAATGTATGCAGCGATGCCACATTCCCTATGGCACGGACATTGGGGAGTTCTTTGATTTCTTCTGATATCTCCGCCTCTTCTTTTTCCATGGAATCGTATAACCTGGCATCAAAGTCAAATTCCCCTATCTGGGTCGTGGTGCCATCTGCAAAGGTAATGTCCGCCGTATTGATTCCATCGGCATCCCGGTGATTCAGAGAAATGGATTCGATTCCCAATTCTTCCAATGTATGCAGTTCGTCCTGCTGTGAAATTCCGTCACTGTTTTTATCCTGCCACACAAGCAACTTGGAAAATCCGGAATCTTTTATATCCACGATTCCGTCTCCGTTTTCATCCTGCTGTGCTAACGCCTCAAAACCGGATTCTGCAAGAGTGCCGTCCTTTAACAGGGTAGATGTTCCAAACAGCTCGGAGCCGTCATTAATCATACCGTCCCCATTCAAGTCAATGGCTAACAGGGCATCATCTGGCGCTGCCCACTGTGTCTTTTCTTTCAAGCCTATATGATTCTCATCAAAATAAACTCCTTCCTCTACCGGCAGAAGTTCAAAGCCATCCCGGTCCAAATCCACAACTAAAGGATCTGCCGTTAATGCCCTCACCGCTCTGGCCTCTGTATAGTCAGCTTCTGTATCTGCCAATGATTCCGTTACCCAATCTCCCAGCAGAACTCTCATATCACTGCCTATGTGCCCTCCTGTAAGACCTGCGATAAACGCTGCTTGAATGATGCTCGCTTTAGCGGAATCAGACATCCCATCTTTTAACAAATAATTTAACATTATGGGATGGGGTTCTGTAATCTTAGGCAAAATCTCTAAATATTTTAAAAAAGCTGATGTTTCAAATTGCAGCCAATAATAAGCCGCTCTTGCATCCATCTCCAACACTTTAAGTTCATATGACAATGCAAATTGCAAGATATCCTCATTATCTATTTTGGTTGTAATATTGTGTACCTGCATTGCCAGATCATCCATCTGTGTTGCTCTTGACAGGCTTCCATTTTCCTCAAATCCCAATGATTCCATAGCATGCTTGGCAACAAGATTCTCAAATGAATCTGAACGAATATAAATGTACCTATCAAATCTTTCGCAAAGCGATGTCAAGCATGCCCCCACCAAACTCCATTGATAATGTGTCATTACATCATTCATTTCGTAAATTTCTTTTTCATATTTGGCAATAAACTCTTCCGGATGCCCTGGACCGTCAAAGCTTACACTCTGCCTTATGCGGTCAGAAATATCACTTTCACTTTTATCACTTGCAGACAACACAGTGGATACCAGAGCTAAATCACCTCCCAGAGAATGTCCTGTCACCGCAAAATTCTCATAGTCAAATTGATTTGCAACCTCATCAAGATACTGTAAAGCCGATTCCTCCTGCCGTGTCAGTTTGCCATTCATAATATTAAAGTCAGCCGACACCCAATCCTCTATTACTTGTTTGCCATTTGTAGCTTCGCTTCCGCGGAATGCTATAATAGCATCTTGGGAATCGGTTTCAATGGTAAGTGCATACATTCCATCCTTGTTATTCTGGTCGCAAACTGACACAACTTTCCAACCCTGACATATTTTTCCACTTATTACATCATCAATAAATGCAAGAACGCTTTCTTTCATTTTGAGATCATCTCCTGTAGGGTTTTCGGCCTTAATGCATGATGGCTTAAAAAAGAGCTCTTCTCCCTCTGCTATAAATATATCCTGTAGTGTGGGGTAGTCTCCATTTTCGCTAATAAAATCATTAATATCCTTTTCACTGATATTAAAATACGCCACCTTAACTGCCCAAGATAATTCCTCATCCGTGTACATACCCATTTTACATTCCTCCCCTTCTTAACTCTTCATATTCTTCATATGTTCTATTTATTTTTTCATAGCGATTAGAAAGCGAAAACTCATAACCCCCCTCCACCGTATCACTATATGCATCACAACTTTCCTTAAAATATTCCTTACAGATTTGCAACTGTTTTGCATCAACATAATGTATGTAAACAGGACTTATATATGGAATCTTTCCCGCTTTAATCTCTCCCAGCAGTGTTTCGGAAAAATATCGGTATTCAGCCTCTATGCTGTCATCCTTCAGCGCTCCCTTGTCAACATACACATGCACACTGAACTTCTCCCGGGGACATCTCTCTGCATACTCTTCCAAAGTGATGTCCCGGACATTGTCAGCATTCAGATAACCTATCTGCATGTCAGCTGATGTATACACATAACACCCGGGAAAATACTCCTGCAGCTCTTCCTCCAGCTTTTGGCTGATTTTGGCTGCCACTGCGCTCTTCCCATAATTTTCGCTGTAGATTCCCGTCCCGTCCTTGAATGCCCCGATTTCAAAGACCACCCTGCCGTCCTCCTTGGGGGAGCAGGTTGCCGCATAGCTGTCCATGGACCGTCCCCAGACTTTATGCACCACGAACTCCTCTCCGTACCTTTCCTTCAAATCCTCCTTTGCCATCCTTTTCATGCTGTCATCGGAACGGAAAAAATTCTTCAGGTCTGAGCTGCAGCCTGTTAGCAGGAGACCCGCTGCCAAAAGCAGCGCTGCCGCTACAGCTTTTCTGATTCCTTTACATGCCTTTCTCTCCATCCTATCTGTCTCCCTCCCCTGCCTTCTGGTACTCCTCGTAAGTCATGTTGAACTCCCTTCCGGGATATCCCATCCGGAATCTGCTGCACCCCTCCAGCATGTCATAATAGTCTGAGCCGCCCTGATAATTTTCCAGAAAGTAGTCCCTGCACCACTCCAGCTTCGTTTCGTCCATGCCGTATATCCAGATAATGGCGGAGGGGAATTTTTTCTCCGTGATGTCCTGCTGCAGTTCTTCTGCAAAGTATTGGTACGATTCCGGCCTCATCCCCTGCGGCAGGCTTTCCTCATTGACATGGATTTGTACCAGACATTCCACAAAATCAAGTGTACTTGAGCTATTCTCCTTCTTTGCCATGTACTCTTCCACAGTGACATTCAACAAAGAACTCTTAGGTTTGCCGAAGTCTCTTCCAAAGATAACAGTATGTACATAACACCCCGGAAAATATTCCTGCAGTTCCTTCTCCAGCCTCTGGCTTATCTTCCATGACACGGCGCTTCTATCATAATTATTAATTTGCACGCTGCTCACTTCATACCCGAGTATCTGCGCCTCAAAAACCACCTCACGGTTACTCTCCGGTGAGCATATCGCCCAAAACTCCCGCTGGTTCTCTTTATCAACCTTATGCACAGTAAATTTCTCCCCGAATTGCGCCTCCAGCGCTTCTGCAGCAGCTTTCTTCATGGCGTCCTCATCCGGTCCCTTTCTGCTGTTTTGTCTGTAGTGAAGAGTCAGCAGAATCCCTGCCACCCAGAGAATCCCTGCTGCAATCAGAATTCCCACCACTATGGTGGCAGTCTTTTTAGCACCTTTTTTCGCTTTTTTCGTTGTCATATATGTTCTCCCTTTCCGGTTCCCTTTTTATGTTTTAAGACGGTCAACCGTTTTCACTTTCCTCCCTTTCTTAACTCTTCATATTCTTCATAAGTTTTATTGATTTTTCCATTGGGACGGCCATGGTCAAAATAGGAGACCCCCCAATCATAATTCCCTTCTATGATGTCTTTATACTCTACATCCCCATTTGCCCAATCATGTGTTAGGAAATACTGTCTGATCTGACTTTGCTGCCCGGCATCCACATAATAAAAAAGTATAGTGAGTTGAGGAAGCAGCCCATCTTCCATCTCCTCCTGAAGGGTTTCCGAAAAGTATTGGTACTCCTCCCCTATCGTATCCTGCCGTAATCTCTCCTTCTCTACATAAACCCTTACCACAAAACTCTCTTCAGGATATCTTTCCGCATACATTTCCGGCGTGACAGACTGAATGTCGCTAAAGCTTAAATATCTGTCACGGTCTCCATAGTCCCCATTGGAATGGGCATAACATCCGGGGAAATATTCCTGCAGTTCTTCCTCCAGCTTTCTGCTGATCCGAAGCGATACCACAGCGTTCACATACCTGTCGTTCCGGATTTTGCCATCATCTTTGGAAAAGCTTACTTCAAAGACCACATCCCGGTTATTTTTAGGGGAGCAGATTGCATAACTGACTCCGGAACTCCATGTCTTATGCACCACAAACTCCTCGCCATACCTTTCCTCCAGCATTTTTTTTGCTGCCTCCTCCCTGGTGGCACAGCCTGCAAGTAACAGACAGGCACCCAACAGGGCTGTCGCAGCCAGCATTTGCTTTCCCATTCTGGCATTCCTCTTTGCCCGCATCACTGCTCCCCCTTCCTTAAAGCCGCATACTCCTCATAGGTCCTAGAAAATTCCTCGCCGCAATACAGTTTCAGGCACATTTTTCCACAGCCCTCCAGCTTGTCGTAATAGTCCTGCCATCCCTGATAATTTTCCTGAAAGTACTCCCTGCACCATTCCCGGGTTTCCGCGTCCGTGGAATAAATCCATATGGTCGCCGGAGGGAAATTCTCTTCTGCCACCTCTTTCTGCATCCTTTCCGAAAAATATTGGTATTCCGCTTTCAGGGCATCCTCCCCAGGTTCATCTTCCCTGATATGGACCTGTATCAGGATGTGTATCTGTTTCATCGGGTCACTCCCTATATCCGTGTAACCTTTCATGTACTCCTCCAATGTACAGTCTGTGCGTTCAAAACGGACTCCCTTTGCTCCAAACACCACAGCATGCACGTAACAATCGGGAAAAATTTCCTGCATCTCTTCCTCTAGTTTCTGGCTGACCTGCGCCGCCACTGCACCATCGGCGCAGTCCCCGTCCTTTATGCCGCCTCTTTCCTCCCCGTCCTTCTGCCACCTGTCTATCTCAGCTTCAAAGACGATGTCCATTCTGTTCTTGGGGGAGCATACCGTAAAGAAGATGTCTTTGGTTATTTCACGCACCTTGTGTACTACAAACTCCTCCCCGTATTTCTCTTCCAATGCCTTTGCCGCAATCTCCTTCACAACAGCATCGTCCGCCTTTCCGACATTGTCTTTGCTGCCACATCCTGAAAACAGAAGGCAGACCATAAGCAGGGCTATTGTTAGCTTAACAAACCTCTTTTTCATATAAAATCCTCCCTCTTAAGCTTTTCCTAATCACATTTATATTTTAAAATAAACCGTATTATTGACCCTATTCTCAAAGGCTTTCACATATCTGTCCATTCTGGCATAGTAATACTCCCTTACCCAATTCCATTCCCTGTCGTTTTCCAGATGGCAGCATGCCTTTCCTGAAAACAGAAGCCCCAACAGCTCCCGGTTCAGTTCCGGGGTGGCTTCTGTTAAATCCTGCTTCCATTCATGGAACAATGCCGGACAATATTTGTTTACAATGAGAGCGCTGAAATATAGTATAAAAAGCCTTTCACTGTTATAAATGCCCAATATGTACCTTAAAATCATGGAATATAAGTAAACATCACTATCATATATGGAATGCAGCAAGGCGTACACCGTTCCCAGCTTATGGCACAGTTTATCTGAGACAAACCAATCCGCCACATCCCTGACATAGCTGTAACAATAGATATCCGCCCACAGATTTTTGTCCCATGCCGTGTTGTAATTCTCACACAGAAAATATTCTATCAGGCTTACCACATCAAGCGGCTCCCCTGTCCTCTTCTTCATTCTATACACAAAAATATTGTGGTCTTCCAATCCTGTAGAGATTACATTTGCGATTTCCTCAATAGCTGTTCTCTCAAATAGCTTCTGATTCTCCAGCAGCCTCATTTCCTTCTTTCCGCAGCCGCCTTCCAAATCTGAAAAAACAGGCTGGTGAGGAAACAAAAAGATACCAAATCTGCCTGCCAGATTGGGATAACACACCTGATACTTTTCATACAAGATATTTGTCTGATTCACCAAGTGCACCTCTGGACTGCATTGGTTGGTAAAATGACACTGATAAACAATTCCGGCGCCCTTGTAATACATATCCCTATCCGAAAAGCCTCCTCGTTTTGAAGAAACCGGCATAATCTTTTCGGGCAAAATGATTTCATGTTCTTTTTTTCCTGTAATACTGTATACCGGAACAATATTGGTCTTAGGTGTCATCAATTGATAATTCATCCATCTTCCTCGTTCAGTCATCTGGGCACAAAAAAGGCTACACAAACTCATGCTAAAAGTTTGTGCAGCCGAACCATCATGGTATTGCTTTTCTCTTGCCATTCATGACTTCATGCTTTGCGTCCATTTATCACTAAATGTTTGCCCCTTAACACTTTAACATTCCAATCTTTAACATGCTAATCATATACTATGTTTTATTAAAAGTCAATTATTTTTACCCTTGTTTGCATTTTCATACGCTAAGACGAAATCAGCTGCACAAACTATGCTATATTTTGTGCAGCTGACTCCTCATAATTTAGCACTATATTTATCCGATTAGCCTTTAACACTTTTATAATATATCACTTTTATTAAAATGTCAATATGTGTGCTTTACTTTTTGTAGATTTATTCTGCATTTTAGTAGTTTTTCAATTTCCCCATTTTTCTATTGACAAAATCCCATCCTTTCGATACAATCATTTACAAAAGAGATGGGTTTTCACCGTACGGTTTTTACTCAAGCGGGCTGCTCGTTTCTTTTTTTATTGCCAACAGATCATAAAGATACTTCTTACCATCCGCATCATGGCGCACCAGCATTCGGGCAAAAAAGATATTATAACGGCAAACCTCGCCGCTTTTATCATCATATACCGGCAGGGCAAATCGCACATCATACCGATACCACCCATATTTTGCATCCTTCTCATGCTTCTTTTTTGTATTCGCCGAATATTCCCTTTTCGTAGCAATCTGAATTAGCTCTGGAATTCCCTGCGCCGCATTGGCCTTGGCCTTCGCAACAGCCCCTTTCAGGGAAAGTCTGCTTTCAGAACTAGCATATTTGTCTGGGAAACTGCTGGAAATGAATATCTTCTCGGATGTTTCCGCAATCTCGTAAAATTCCCCAACATACTCTTTGAGGTAATTTTCTACTTCTTTCCAATCTTCCCTATTTTTTCCTTTAAACCGAATATCGTTAATCAGTACGATTTTCTCACCATTCAGACCGACAATAATATTTACGTTTCTATCCATGGTATCTCACCTTTATTTTTTTAATTAGTTTTATGTATCCCCGTTTTCTATATTCAGTTTATCTAATACCCATTTAGGGATACAAATTCTGTTTCTTTACAGGCTTACCCTTTGATGTCGTAGCGGCTCGCCTCTGTGTGATGAGCAGAAAAAGGAAGAGGATGCAACCTCTCCCTAATCCTATAGTATTACAGAATTTCCGAAAGACGAATACCCATCAAGTGTGCACCGCCGATTCTCCCATTCCTGTTACCCGTGCAAGTTCTTTTTTTAGCTTTGTGATTTCCTCTGCCTGCTTTGTAATTTCTTCTTCCTTCTTTGTAATTTCTTCTGTCAGTTCTGCGTTTTCCTCCGCCTGTTTTGTGATTTCCTCTGCCTGCTTTGCGATTTCTTCCGCCATTCTTATATTTTCTTCTACTATCTGTATGCGCATTCCTGCCACCTCCGGGTCTTCCTTTACAGTTTCCACCATTCTGTGGATTTCACGCAGTTCTTTGTTCACAGCATTTTCGTAGGTCGTATCTTCCATGTAGTGTAACAGCTGCTTCACCGCCTCACTAGGAATCCCCTCTGTTCCCTTCGTATACAGGAACATGGTGCTTGCACCGTCATCGTATTCCATCTCCGGCACTTCCACGCATTTGTTCTTTATGGTATACACCATGCGTTTCAGACCAAAGGGGTCATAAGGCAGAATCATGATGATAATGACATTTTTTAGGCTATTGTAGTCCGTCCCGGAACTCAGGCTTCTGGCGGCGATTTTTCCATGATAAAAGCGCATCCTGCGGGGCAGTGCCTTGATATCGGCAAAACTGTTTTTCTTGTCGGGTTCTATATCATAGACTGTGGCTCGTTCTTCCACATCCGCATTTGCATCTGACTCCGTATACACATCCAGCCTTGCACCATGCAGTTTGGTATCTGCGCCATAAAATACTTTCTGGGCTGAGACCGTCAGGTGCTTGAACTCTCTGCCGAAAATCGTCTTTAGGAAGATTCTTACAAAGCGTTCCCCGATTTCTGGATAAGACACCACTGAGCCAAACAGAAAGTCGTCCAGAAGGTTCATCTCCTCCAGAGTCTTGATTTGTGCTACCCATTCAATGGACTGCTTTTGTCCAATGGACTTTCCTGTCCTATTTACATCCTTTTCTTTCATACAGTTCTCCTTTCGTATCCGGCGAAAAGAAAAACTGTATGATAACCGTAATGTAACTTTCCTATCACACCATTCCCTCAATCCGCCATATTCGTTTGTTATATAGGGATTGTCAGCCGAAATGGTTTGAAATGTTAGATGCTTCCCTAGATGTATGTAATTATATCAGACAATATGCGGGATGTCAATCAAATTTCCATTTCCTTTTTCATATCTTGAATCAAACAGCCGTCTGTGATAAAATTTAGAGCGGTGAGTCGGGAGTTCTTTATAGATTTTACAGATTAGGAGACTATATTTTCATATGATAGGTTTGGGAACAATAGTAAATGCGATTGCAATTATAATCGGAGGTTTGGGCGGACTGATATCAAGACGGTTTTTGCAGAACCGATATCAGGAAACCATCACGAAGGCAATGGGATTCGCAATTATTGTGATGGCGCTTGGCAGTACCTTGTCACAAATGTTTGTGGTAAAAATATCAGAAGCAGGCGGACAGCTGAGCGGAAGCCTTGACACACAGGGAACCATGATGATGATCATTTCCCTTGCGGCAGGAGCGCTGCTTGGGGAATTCTTCAACTTAGATAAACGGTTTGAACAATTTGGCACATGGCTGCGGGATAAGAGCGGTAATCAGGGGGATGAGAGGTTTATTGATGCATTCGTCTCGGCTTCCCTTACGGTATGCGTTGGGGCGATGGCGATTATAGGCTCCATACAGGATGGTCTTAACGGCAGCCATGACACTCTATATGCCAAAGCAATCCTTGACTTGATTATCATCATGATGATGACGGCATCTCTTGGGAAGGGATGCATTTTTTCAGTGATACCTGTGGCTGTCTTTCAGGGAAGCATTACCTTACTAGCAAAATCAGCCGCCCCCATCATGACGGAAGCGGCTGTCAGCAATATTTCTTTAGTGGGCAATGTATTGATTTTGTGCGTGGGGGTCAACCTTATTTGGGCTAAAACCATCCGTGTGGCAAATGTCCTTCCCGCCATTATCATTGCTGTCATCTTTGCAATGCTGTGACAAATAATATGACAAACCATGCTGTGAAAAAAACAACAATACCTATAAATACCCTAATTATTATACCAGCATAGATTCGCCATCGGCTTTTACCGCTTTCCGTCCCATCCTCCGGCCACATTTCCAGATATACATATCGTTTGACATACTCTGACCAGCTTAATATCATGAATATTGGCAGGAGCCAATCTAACCATCTCAGAGGTGCAATCAGTATTCCCAGCATTTCCGCCCCTTCCAACCTGATTATCATCACCACAACCACCTTCATAAACACCACCAATCCGGTGAGTATGCCTGCCACAATCAGAGATTTCTTCAAATCTTCTTTTGTGTAGGCCTGATGCTCCATTTTTGTGAATCCTCCTTTGTGTTAATCATGTACACTTTTAATGCAGTACTTCATAAGGGATGGCATCCTCTCCATACCGCTCATAATATCGCATCTTATCCCTTTCTACCACAGGTCCAGCCACATATTTGTGGCTGGTTCGGGTAACAAAAACCAGAACAGCAAATAAAAGTACTATTGCTGCCACTGCTGCCCATCCCTTTTTCCGTCCGGACTTTTCTTCCTCCAGACTATCTATCTTCCACATTTGCAAAATGCTCCAGATAAAGCCAAACAGCCAGCAGATTGTGATTGCCGCCAAAATAGCCACATAACGGTAATACCCTTCTAATAAAATCCAACAGAATATATTATAACCTATCATATATTTCATGCTGTCAACAAAACCATAGCCAAAACATATGCTTGCTACTATGCTTAAGTAAATAAGCAGCCGCCCTTTCTTGTCAATCGGATTACCTCCGGACCGTAGTTTTACATATACAAATCTTTCAATACACATATAGCTGCCCATGATTATCAGGATTGGCGAAAGCATTATCCCTAATATGGAAAGTATGTACACCAAGTCATACTGTATGACAAACTGAGCTAAGTCATCACTGTTGGTTACCGCCATGCCTGTGTATGCGACTAAATATAATACTATAAGGATACTTGTCAATGCCAGAGCTATGTTAAAGTCCTTTTTAGTGTATAATTTTCCTCTTTTCATTTTTCCAAATCACTTCCATCCTCATAAGATGCTCATGCCAGTAAAAGTAAATTAATGGTCATTCTCACGTCAGAAATCTTTCCTACCATTCCAACTCTGGGAACTTTGTTAGTTTATCTTTTTCAGCAGCTAGTGCCTCCTGCCCACTTTCCACGGTAGGCTCCCAAATAATCTGGGTCATGTACTCTCCCCAATTTTCATAAAAGCGTGCTGCACCGCATCTGCACATCTTATACAACTCGCTGTCAGAAACCAACCCCAAACGCGCTGTCTGTATTTCGTCCCAATTGTAATAATCAAAAATATAGTATCGCAGATTCATGATATATTTTGTCCCATCAAAAGTCACTATTCCATAGGCACGCGTATTAGCTAAGTGTATCCCTAAATAATCGCCGGGATGAAACTCAAATGCTTTTTCTTCCTCATACCAATTCCCTATTTGCAGATTCAATCCATCATTTTTCAGAGTCGGTGCCTGCGCCAACGCCACAATGGGATCCCCTGTTTCCTCAATATATTTTTCGGCGGCAGTCATCAGCCCCCATGCATCATCAGCAAGTTGATCTCTTGCACTTTTATTTCTCCTTAACACTCCTTCGCAGTTGTAGACATTCCTCTCGTCCCGTTCCTTGATGTACCTCTGCAAGAAGTGTGCAGGCAGCATCATGGGAAGTTCCGCAAGGGTACATTCTATTTCCACCAAGGTGCGTATCCTTTCCACTTCCATCCATGACAGCTCATCCGGGTTTGAGTTGTATATGTTATATAGACCATAAATCTTTTCGCCATTTGCGTCCTTTTTTCCCGTATTCTTGATAAATATATCCTCATAGTCTTTCTCACTATAAGGCCAATAGGGAAATTCCTTGATTACCAAGTAGCCGTCTATGATGTTTTTGCCTGTTGAGTTCGGGTCATTGGGGTCGCTCTTTAAGTAATTAATTGTGCTTGCATATTGGTTCAAACTTACCAGCAGCATCTCTGGGAGACCCCCAACCTCATCAAAGTCGCTGATTCCATCCCCGTCCGTATCTGCCTTGTAGGGATCCGTGTAGACCACAGTGCCGTTCTGTATGCGGATTCCGTTCACCTCATAAGTGTCATAGAGACCATCCCCATCGGAATCCAGCATATCAAAGCTTTCCGTCTTATAGCCATATTTTCTTTCCACCTTGTCTAAGGTGGTCAGGTTGAAGGAGCTACCGCCATATTCCTGTAACAGGGCTTCCAGCTCTTTATTCGTCTTGTCAGTGACGGAAACGGAGTGCACAGGAAATCCTAGTTTTTTCAGGTCTGCCGCTGCCTGGGTTCTGTTCCTGACAACGATAAGCCTGAACACATCCTCATTTTTGCCTGCATTAATGAGGAAGCCAACCTTATTGTTCTTGGAGGTTTTGTCTGCCATATCGGTAATCATTTGGATTGCTTGATAATTTTCCGAATGATAATTTCCTTTGGGCTTCAGTGAGATTTGATACTGCCTTTCCAGCTCTTTTTCCATGGTATCTAAAGTAATCAGGGCAGCTTTCTTACTAGTATCCCATTTTTGCCGAAAGTAGGTGTTCCATGTGTTTGGCAGATATATGCCTATTTTTACCCTGTCGCCCTCTGCCATCTGTTCAATGATTTTGCGAGCAAATGCCTTTTCCTGTTTCAGTTCCTCTTCCGACACGGAGTAGTCTATGCACAGGAAAATGTCGTAGGTTGCGCCTTCTGTCGCAGGCGTCCTGCCTTTGTCATAATTCAAATCCTTTCGCCACGCATCCAGCCATATTTCCTTGTCCACTAGTAGGTATGTGGAAAAGTGCGTGGTAGTATAGGATACTGTATTGTTTGCAATGTCTACCACAGAATCCTCCAACAAAACATACTGCATATTCTTTTCGTCATACCATAAGACGCACAGATCTTCTTCCTTCGTAGCTCCCAGAAGATCCTCATCATAATGGAATGTAATAACAGCCTCGTCAAAAGATACCATGGAATTGATGTCAATGGGAAATCCCACTAATCCCACGACTCCTGCAGACAGTTTATCCGTCTCTATGGTGTTTTTTATTTTAAGCTGCTTTGCCAAATCACCACTGCATGCTAATCGGACAGATACCTCGCTTATAGCGCTGTCTTTCCCTTCTGTTCCCATGGAAACCTGCTGTTCTATTTTTTCCTCGCCGTCAAACACTCCATCTCCATCCGTATCTTTTATTAGGGGATTTGTTCCTAGCTTCAGCTCTTCCCCATCCGTCAGCCCGTCTTCATCAGTATCTTCCTTTAAGGGGTCCGTACCTATAATAAAGATTTCTGACTTATCATCAATACCGTCTAAATCACTGTCACTATATAAGGGACTAGTCCCATGAGTCATCTCTTCCAACACAGTCAACCCATCCCCATCTGGGTCTTCGTCTGCATCGCCTATGCCGTTTCCATCTGTGTCATACACCAAAGGATCCGTTCCCACAACCATCAACTCTTCAAAGTCAGACAAACCGTCTCCATCCGTGTCCTTTTTGTATGGGTCAGTACCAAAAATAGATTCAAAATAGTTGTTTATACTGTCCCCATCGCTATCTCTAAGGTCAATATTGGTTTTGTCCATGTTTTCTATGCAAGAGTTTAAATAGCTGAAGGTTTCCTCCACTTCGGTGCCATCTTTTAGGCAAATAGTAAAAATTACTTGATTGCTGCCTATAGCAAGCCCAAAGTCATCGATTTCCCACTTTCCGTCCTCTGGCTCAAAGAGCAGTTTCCCTGACAAGAGAGAATTTCCGAACACATCCTCCACTTCATATCCTGCCTCTTCCACCAGAGACAGGTTGTTCAACACGCCTTCGTATGTAGTAATAACCTCTTCCACCAAAAAAGTATCTTCCCCTGAAATGGTATCAAAAGGAGTTAAAATTTCAATGTAATTTTCGCTGTTAAACTCTTTTTCTTCCGTTTTGTCCTTATTTTCTATTTCCTGCCCTGCACCCACAGTTTTTCCTCTCCTGTGGTTGAACAGGAGAAACTCCATAGAGTCATAGTTATTTCCTTCTATCTGATAGCCAATTACAATCGTTTCCCCAGGCTGGATATTCTGGTAATATTGGGGGCTTTTGATTTGGTAGATTCCATATCCAAGGTCTGTTAGGATGCCATTCCACACATTTATGATTATATCATCACTATGCATGGTAAACTGCCAATCTTCTATTATAGTGTTACTTATATTGGTAACATGGATTTCTCCCGTGTATCCGCCGTCCCATAGGTTTGTGACTACATTTTCAATTTCATAACTATCACTGTCCAAATTCTCTTCAGAAAATATCAACGCAAATCCTTTGGGTATATCCAATGCAACATCATAATGCACATCAAATCCTACCTCAATAGTTTCCCCTGCCAGAATGTCCTGATTATATCCCATATTTTTTAACGTATATATGTCGTCTGTGCTAGAAAGTATCCCATTATAGGCATTGGACAATATATCTCCAGATTGCCATGCAATTTCCCAATTTTCAATGTCTGTGTTGGAGGTATTGGTAATCTTCAAGCAGATGTTGCAGTTCTGGCTCCAAGTATTTTTTATGCAGTATTCCACTGTAAAGCCATCATATTGGTAAACGTAAGGGGCATTGGTTCTGATTTCTGTTTCATCGGCTGATACTTCACTCATTTCGGTTTCTGGGTCTTTTTGTAATGTGACGCTGATTTCCAGCCCTTTGACTTCTCGGTTGGCTCCTAATGCGCAGTAACCAATTGTAATACTTTCTCCCGGTGCTATCACACTATTATAGCTTTCTGCAGAGATGGCGCATATTGATGCATCGTTTTGGAGGATAGCGCAGCTCCAGAGGTTGGTAATAGCATCGTCTGTTGCAAATTCCATCTGCCAGCCGTTTATTGTCGTGTTTGTTGTATTGGTGAGGGTAATTTCACCCTGATAGCCTCCCTGCCATTCATTGACAATCCGAAAGGAAGCTGTCAAGCTTGACTGCTGTACAGAAAAGGGAAGAACATAGCTTTCCATAGAGTTCAGTCTGGGTGTTGTCCCCATGGATTCACTGATAGTTTCTTCTGTAATAGATGTCTGGGCCTCCTTCGCATAGACAATATCCGGTCCCATTCCCGTGGTCAACACTACCCATGCAAGAATCAATGCTATGACCCTCAGTCTTGTCTTCATAAGATTTTTCGCGGGTTTTTTCCATGATTTTTCTGTTAGTTTGTTCCATGCTTTTTTCATTTGTTTGTTCTCCTTTTTACACAATTAGGTGGGACTGTCTCATTAAAAAAGGCTACACAAACCAGACTTGGTCTGTGCAGCCGAACCATCATGACGGCATTATTTCTAGTGTTACCTTCCCCGTATTCCCCATGACTTCATGCTTTGCGTCCATCCATCACTGAATGATTGCCCTTAAACTATGTCTAGAAAAATAATATATAATTTAAAAAGGAATGTCAAGGTTTTTCAAATATTTTTTGCTTTTTATACTTTTTACTTTTCAATGTTTCTATATTTTATCAGCATCAAGGAGTCAGTGAAAAATCCGCAGCGCTTAAGGTCAGGTTCGGGTTATAATAGGGGTCGCCATTTGCCAGAATCTCCGGCCAATGTTCTTTAAACTTCTGGATTTCCCCTTGGAACCGCCGGATTTTTTCGGGGGTATCCTCATAGCCTCTTGACTTGGATTCATAATGGTGGAGCTGCGCATAGGGGTTATAGACCACCAGCTTGCCCAAGGCACGGATTTTTAAGCAAAAATCCGTATCATTGAAGGCAACCTCAAATTCCTCGGTCATTCCGCCCACTTCCTTGTAAAGGTCATGCTTGACCATGAGGCAGGCAGCCGTGACTGCAGAATAATTCTGGGCGCAGAGTATACGCTTTTGGTATCCGGCATCATGACGCCCAGCTCCCACAAAGGTATGCCCCGCAACGCCGCCCAAGCCTATGATGACGCCGGCATGCTGGATGGTGTCGTCCTCATACCAGAGTCTTGCCCCCACAATTCCCACATCTTCCCTCATACAATAGGATAACATTTCCTGCAGGCAGTTTCCGTCCATCATCTCCGTATCGTTATTGAGGAGAAGGAGGTATTCGCCCTTTGCGTATTGTTCCCCAAAATTGTTAATGCGGGAGAAATTAAAACCTCCCTGATAATTGACAACTGTCACATTGGGGCGCTTCCCTATTTCCTCATAATAACGGAAGGTTCCTTCTTCCGTGCTATTGTTTTCAATAATAATAAACTCGTAATTCCGATAAGAAGATTTCTCCTCGATGGAGTCAATGCATTTCTTTAAATCATCCACATGGTCCTTATTGGGAATCATAATGGAAACCAGCGGGGTCTGCTCCCAATGGTAAATGGTGTGGTACATCCCCAGATAGCTGGCATTTTCCACGGTGGCAGGAAGCCCCACGCGCTTATAATGGGCTTCCAACGCCCGCCTGCCGGCCTCGAAGGCATATAACTTGCTCTCCGGATTGGAGGCAGTGGAGTCCATATGACAGCGCCAATGGTACAGCACCTTGGGGATGTGGTAAATCTGCCCCGCCTGCTCACAGCAGCGCAAAATAAAATCGTAATCCTGAGCGCCGTCAAACTCTGCCTTAAGAAGACCCACACGCTCTAACAGTCCTCTTTTTACCACAAACATATGGCAGATATAGTTCAGGCTGCGCAGATAATCAATATTAAAGTCCGGCTTAAAATTTGGCTCAAAATGCGTCTTTCCTGACATATCAATCTTATCTTCATCCGTGTACAGCACTTCCGCATCCTTATGGCGCTGCAATGCCTTGGCGCATTCATACAGTGCATTAGGCGCAATCAGGTCGTCATGGTCAGCCAGAACCACGAAGTCACCTGCGGACATCTTAATGGCAGCATTGGTGTTTTCGGCGATACCAAGATTTTCGGAAAGCAGCTGATAATGTATCCTCTCATCGCCTCCTGCAAAACGCTTCACCGCCTCCTCTAGCGAATTCTCCGGGCCGCTGCCATCCGCAAGGCAAAGTTCCCAATGGGGATAGGTCTGGGCAAGAACGGAGTCAAGCAGTTCCTTTAAGTAAGTTTCCTTAGTGCGGTATAATGGTATCACAATACTGAAGGTGACAGGCTCCGGAAAAGTTTCCCGACGCTGGCGTTCCAACTGTGTTTTGGAAGGCTGGTGTCTTTTATACCATGAGGGGTAATCCATGCGGGTATGAAATCTTGTCAATTGGCGGACAATCCGTATTATGGTCTCTTTCAGACCCTTTCTGCCCAGATAAGAGACAAATCGTTTCCAAGCACTCACCCTGACAGTGCGCTTTCCCGCCTTTGATACAGTGGAGTGAAAAGTTGTGATCTGTGTACCGCAAACAAAGCGGATTTGGAAAGATTTTGCCGCATCCGCAGAAAATTTAATCCGAAAGCCTGCTTCAATAACATCACCTGCATCGCCTTGACTGCCATTTTCGCAGATAGGCGTAGTGTCATATTCATACATCACATCCTGCCTGTAAGAACGGGTGATGCTGCTTTCTATGATATTGCCCTTTTTGTCCAGAACCTGAATCTCCACGGCTCCGCTTCCCAGCACCCAGCCCACTATATGCACGCTGCCATCCGCCAGAAAGCAATTTTCAATATTATAAAACAATTGCTGTGTATCTTGGCTCATATCATTTCTCCCTTTCCAAACTTCCCTATAAGGTAAACGGCGAAAACCTCTTTATTGCATCCGTCACTTCCTGCGCCGCACCTAAGGGCAGAAGCGCCACCTCCATCTTGACAGACAGTGTATTTTCTGCCTTGGGGGACAAATTTTCCAGCATAATATTGATGTTGGGATCCTCCGTGGGGAAAACAATGGTAGAGGGTTTTGCAATCCTTCCATTTAATAACAAGTGTTTTTTATCTAACGGAATCGCTTCCTCATTGAAGGTAAACTCCAGAATTTTTACGGCACAGCTGGTAAATGCGGGGTCAATGCGGAGCATTTTCACATTTCCATCCACCTTAAGGGTAAGCTCCACCGTTTTGCCATCCTCATACTCCGGCTGTATCAGATAGGATTCCTCCTCCTGATAGCCGCTTCCCCTGTCCTCATATATCTGGATGCGCTTTATTTTTTGCGACTCCCAATACTTTTCAAGCCACGCTTGGGGTATTGCCACCTTATTGCCAATCAGCTCCCGCATCTGGGCAAGCACCATATGTTTGCCGGACACAAAGCTCTGGAACCCTCTCTCCTGCTCCCGAAAATCCTCAGCCTCCGCCTCTGTAACCTCTAATTCTTTTAATATCAGATCAAGATTTAACTTATTTCTTTTTTCATCCTCCAACAGATAGCAGTAGATGGCTCGAAAAGCTAGTTCTTTAGTATCAATCTGCTTTCCGAAAGTCCACTCATAGTCAATCAGCGTCCACTTGTCGCCATCCACCAGAATATTAGAAAAAATCAAGTCATAATCCGCCACGGGAGATTCGCTGTGATACCCGATCCGCTCCATATATTCCGTAAAAAGCTTAAGAAATCCCTGTTGGTCGTCCTTTTCCAGACATCCATCCATCAACTCGGACAGGGGCGTACCTTTCACAAACTCAAATTGAATGTAAGTCTGCTCCTCATCCTCCATAAGTTCACAGCGGTTAATTTCCAGCCTGCCGCCCTGATATCTCTCCACCAGCTTTTGGTACGCCGTCTCCATTTCTTTGATATGCTCTGTTGCATCATTGCTCATGGGATACTTTCTGACACAGATTTCCCCCTGGGAGTCCTTTCTGATTTCCGTTCTGATGGCATATTCCGGCGCTCTGTCGTTGGAGTATTTCTCATATTGGATATCAAACCCATCTCCGATAACTGCCAGAAACGAATTGGAAAACAGGTCAAAAAGCCCGTCCTCCACAATGCCGTCAAAGGCATTCTTCTCGTCAAACAAAAGCATCCTGTCCCTGTCAAAATTCCTGAGATTATTGGATAGCTCGCCTTTTCGGGGCAGATAATCATCACTGTACAGAGTAGTCATAAATTTATAATCCGGGTAGGGATAATAAAAATGCGCCGCTTTTACCCCGCAGCCCTTGAAAATTTTTTCCAATCCCTTTCTGCTGAAAGTGCGGACGCCGCCCCCCTCAGCATAATTCTCAATACCGGAAAACCATGTGCCCAGATGGTCCTCCTTGCACCCGGCAAAATATTTTAATCCGTATTTGTTCTCAATAGCAATGACGATTCTGCCGCCCTCTGCCAGATGAGGCATCAAAATCTTAAGAAAATCCTCAAAAGGGGTCTCCCCTCCGATATAACTGATACCATACTCAAACACCCCTATCAGGCAGATATAGTCAAAATCCCTTGGCAAATCCGGCTCAATATCCTTAAAATTCCCCACATGAATCGTCACATTTTCACATTCACTGTGCCTGTGGGCATTAATCAGACTCCGCTTTTTAGACAAATCCACACAGGTAACGCTTCCTGCTTTTTTGGCAAGAGTCCCCGTAATCGCTCCGCAGCCGCTGCCCACCTCAAGCACCTTGGCGGACTTATCCATGGGAATCCATTCCACAATATTCCCCCGAAGAGCGGACAAATGATAGAGAACCGGCCAGCTTCTCCGCTCCTCAATCACATTTGCGTATTCCACAGGAGAAAAATCTCTGGCAATGCTTAAAAGTTCATCCTCCACATCACCGTCACAATAAAAATCCTCCCCCGGATATCTGCTGTAATCCAATGTCACTTTTCCAATCTGCTCTCTCTCCTGCATAGAGTAGTCCCCTGTCATACTATAGTTTTTACTTCAACCTTGGAATCCATGTCATAATACCCCACGGTATCCTTGTCGGAAATCACCGTCACATTCATCACGTCATAAAGTCTGTGATACACCTCAAAAGTATCCCCGCGATATCCGGTAACGCCTAGGGAAAGCAGATATTCGCCCCCCTGAAGGCTCATTTTCTGCGTAAAAGTAATATTTTTTACCTCTCCGGCTTCCACACTCTCCAAAAAAGCCTTCTCAATCATAGAATTGGTTCCCGTAATTTCCGTACCTTTCACATTTTTGATGGAAAAGGCAAAAATCGGGGCCGGAATAGATTCCTGAAATTCCACCCTCATGTGCAGAGTAAAGCTGCTTCCTTTAATCACGGCAGTTGTCCGTACTCCGCGCTCGTCCGTCAAATAATACTCCACAATATGTGCCTGCTTGGTGCCATATTCCAGCGTTTCCGGGTTAATTCCCTGAGGAGCAGCAGGGGCGTTCCCGCCTTTTTCCTCTCCCTCCAAAGCTTTTCTGGCTGCCTCCCGGAGCCCCGGGTCGTCCAAAAGCCTGTCTCCTTCATGGCTTTCCGGCATTTCATACTGCCCCACCAGCACCCGCTTATAGGCATCTATCATTTCCTTGGGACTGCCCTCTCCCAGCATAATGCCTTTATTTAACAAATATACCCTGTCGCAGTACTTGCTGATGCTGCTCAAATCATGGCTCACAAAGACAATGGTTTTGCCCATCTTTTTAAATTCTTCAAATTTATGATAACACTTTGCCTGAAAAAACACATCCCCCACTGACAGAGCTTCATCCACAATAAGGATTTCCGGCTCAATATTGATGGCAACTGCAAAGGCCAGCCGCACAAACATACCGCTGGAATAAGTTTTTACCGGCTGATATACATAATCTCCGATATCCGCAAACTCAAGTATGGCAGGAAGCTTTTCATCAATTTCCTTCTCGGAAAATCCCATCATGGTACCATTTAGATAGACATTTTCAATACCGTTATATTCCTGATTAAAACCTGCTCCCAGCTCTAAAAGCGCCGAGATGCGTCCGTCCACCAAAACCCCGCCCTTAGTAGGATTTAATACTCCTGTGATAATCTTTAAAAGGGTGGACTTGCCGGAACCGTTTGTGCCAATGATGCCCACGGTTTCCCCTTTATAGATATTCATATTTACATCCTGCAGGGCATAGTGCAACTTATAAGACTTTTTCCCAAGTCCGAAGGCATCCTTGATGCGGTCCTTGGGCTTGTCATACAATTTATAAATTTTCTGCACCTCATTTACCCTGATGGCTGTTTTCCGCTTATCTTTATCCTGCATACTGATCTCCATTCCGCCTCTGGCGGCACAAATCTTTTACGAGAAGAATATCCGTACTTTGGTCATTCTCCTGCGCTTCTCACAGACACGAATCCCTTATTATACCATAACGCCACTGCCCGGTTCTCCTCTGTATCAGGCTCCTCGCTCAAATCTCCCATGCACAGAAACCACGGTCTGCACTGATAAGGTTCAAGCACTACATCCCTCTCATTACTGTACAAAAGCTCCAGCCTTTTTTGGTATTCGGCGTGAAACTGGCTTGCCTCTCCTCTCTGCAGATAGTAGTATGCCCCATAAGAAGAATAACAGCCTGCCTGATTGGGCGCCAGACGGAAAATCATAAGCATGACTGCTGCCATAAGCCCAAAGAACCACCACGGAGCTATCCCCTTGTCAGGAATAGTCCCCCGCTTGCGTTCAATGACACCTCTCAGCCAGCCCAGCCAATATACTTCATTTATCAGCAACAATATCTGACAGGTAATCTTCACTGCATTTAATGTTCTGCTAAGTCCTGCATGCCCCAACGAATATAAGCTTGGAGTAAAACCCGTGGCATACAGACAAAAAGACAAGACAAGCACAAGCCCCGGAAGCCTAAAGGAAAAGCTGCTTTTCTTTACCATGTTCCAGATTAGGGGCAGCATTAAAATCAGAAATGCCACCGTTATCCAATCCGTAAACAGCCACAGATGACGGAATGCCTCCAAAAAAGAATGCCAAACCGCCTGAAGAGGCGGATATCCCCATCCCTCATAGGAACGGGCCCTCACCTGATTGCCGGGAGCCGATACATTTTTATAAAAAGCAAAGGCGTATACGGCAAATGCCGGCAGATATCGCAAAATCTTTTTCTTTTCTGCCAGAAATGCCAATGCCATCACCAGACAAAGAACCAGCAATCCCTGCAAAGCCGTGACAAAATTGCTTCCGCCAGCCAGCAGAGCCCCCGGAATGCTTACAGCTATCAGCAGGATTCCTTTTAAACTTCTGATATTCTTCTGCCCTGCCAATTCAACTAACGCAGCAATAAGCAACATACCAAAAGAATGCATTCCCACATAATGCACCCCGCCATTATACCAATAAAATCCCTGCTGCGCCGTATAAATCAACTCAAGTACCATAATTACAGCAAGAATCCGAAAGCTTAAAGCTGTTTGTCCATCTATATGCAATACATTTCTTGTCAGTGTACCACTCAAAAGAAACACTGATACCGTGAGAATGAGAATCAGAAACGCCGGACCTATGAAATAATAGGATTCCCCCCAGATGACAGGCGTCAATGCCATAAAAAAAATGGAGGAAAAAGTACCCTGCCATGCATACCACTGAACTCTGGCGCACTCCCATGCCCCCTTGAGCGCTCCCAAGATACCCGGAGTCGTACTCATGGAGAATTTTGCAAAATTTCCATAATTAAAATCATCATACCACGGCACTGCATATCCCGTAAGGAGCAGCAGTGGAATCAAAAGCAGCACCAATGCAATGACTGCAGCGATATTGATGATCCGTAGAGAAGGCTTCCATGTAATTATTTTTTTCATACTAACCTCCACGCTTTTTTACAACACATCTGCAAAATGCACCTTCAACCGCTTAAAAATCAATGCCCCAAGACCAAAAATCGCCACTGTCACCAGCCAGAAGTACATGGTGGAAAAAAAGTCCTGAAAAAACCACTCTCTTTCATAAATTGCGCTTCGATAGCCGTTTACCACATATACTAAAGGATTCAGCTTGAGAACAGTCACTGCCCACTGCGTCTTAATGGCACCGATATCCCATAAAATCGGAGTTGCCCACATGCCTAGCTGTAATGCAATATTGATAATTTGGGATAAATCCCTGAAGAATACCACAATTGCACAGGTGATATAACTCAGTCCTAACACAAAAATAAACAGGCAGACACTGTAATATACTATTTGAATGGTGTAAATGCTGGGATAATAGCCATAGCCTATTGCCACAAGCAGAAGAACCATGGCAAAAAAGACATGAATAAAAGTTGCCGCAATCACCTTGATAATAGGCAGAATACTGATTTTGAACACTACCTTCTTCACAAGATAATCATATTCCAACAGCGCATTGGTACCATTGTTCAATGCCTCATTAAAATAAAACCACGGCACCAGCCCCGCTGTCAGGAACAGTACAAAGGGCACATCCCCGCTTTCCCGCTGGTCGGGAAAAATAATCCCGAATACCACATAATACATGGCAATCGTCACCACAGGCTGCATCATGGCCCACACCGCTCCCATATAGGAGCCCGCATAACGCTTCTTAAAATCATTTCTGGCAAGCTTCCAGATGAGATGTCTGTTCTGATACAATTCCACAGGCAACACCGTAAACTTATCATACCATTTATAAAAAATGACACAGGCTGCAAGAATCCCCGCACAAGCAGCCAGCTTCTTTGCAAGCTCCTGTCTGGGGTCGGCTCCCGGATTGTTATGAACAATGATGATAACCGCCACTGTCAATGCCAGAAGCATAAACACCGTAATCACTGTCTTTTTATTCAGTTTGTGTATGCCTGTTGTCTTTTCCATACCGGCTGTTCATCCATTCTATTATGATTTCCTATAAATCCAAGTCTTAAGAACGCAGTTCTTTGAGGCCGCCCCACTTGGTGTCCCTCTCGGATAAAATTAATTCCATTCCTGCCGGAATCGGCCATTCCACGCCGATATCCGGGTCATTGTACATAATGCCGCCCTCATCTCCGGGATGATAAAAATCCATGCATTTATAACAAAATTCTGCATAGTCGGACAGCACCAGAAACCCATGGGCAAAGTTTTTGGGCACAAAGAACTGCTTCTTGTTCTCCTCGGACAAAAGCACGCCAAACCATTTTCCATAAGTGGAGGAACCTTTGCGCAAATCCACTGCCACATCAAAAACCTCTCCCCTGATGACTCTCACCAGCTTGTCCTGCGCAAACTGCTTCTGAAAATGCAGCCCCCTGAGTACGCCTTTTTTGGATGCTGATTGGTTATCCTGAACAAAAACCTGCGGAATCCCTGCCGCCTTATAATCCTCATAATGATAGGTCTCTACAAAATACCCTCTCTCATCTCCAAAAACCTGCGGAGTAATAATCTTAAGTCCCTCTATCTCACAGGTCTCTACTGTTATCTTTCCCATAACTGTCTCATCCTTTCCTGTGTAATCAATCTATTTCCTAGCATTTAATGATAAGCGATATCCAAATCCACATTTCCTTTGATTCCGTCAACCTTACCCTTGGAACTATGCTGCCACATCTGATAATATCCCTGATACAGCGGAGCGCTGCGGTACTCTGCCAGCCAGATATAATAAGCATCCAGCCTGTTCATGTCCAGATTATTATTATACCAATTACGGCTTGCATAAACTCCTCCTCTGATGCCCGCATTGCTCACAGTACGGCAGAATGCTTCACAGACTAAGGTTCTGGTTTCCTTGTCCAGACCATCCGCCCTGCCGCTGCCTCCGGCGCCTTCCGTATCAATGAAGATGGGATAATCCAAAGAATAGTCCCGCACCAGCTTTAACACTGCCGATGCCTCTTCCACGGCCTCCACTTCGTTAACTGCCTGAGTAAAGAAATACACACCGACTTTGATGCCTGCCGCCGTGGCGCCCCTCATATTTTCCTCAAATTTAGGGTCCTGCACGATGCTTCCTGTCACGGAACCGCGGTATCCGGCGCGGATAATGGCAAATTCCACCCCTTCCGCCTTTACCTTGTCCCAATCAATATCTCCGTTCCATTTGGAGACATCAATGCCCACATGAGCATTTCCCGTGGCAGGCCGCAGATTCTGCATTTCACTTCTGTCCGCATCTGAAAGGGCATCTTTCTGCCTTGTATCCTCCGCCTCGGCATCCACCTCATCCTCGGTCTTGATAAGCAGGGAAATATCTTCGATTGCCAGATATTCCACCTTGTCCTTCACCCGAACCTTGGTTTCGTTTATGGGCACCCGGTAACCTTCTATAGGCTGAAGCTGTAAAAAATACTCTCCTGCACTTAAATCTCCGATATATATAACGCCATCCTTATCCAAATCCTTGTACTCGCCAAGACCGTCCAGCTTCACAAAGAAACTTTCTCCTGTCACCGGATTACCTTCCCCGTTTACAATCTGGATACGCAAATCTTTTTCGATGGAAGTCACCATCAGGGAAAGCCTGTTTGCCTGATTTTTTGCCGCTTCCAGCAGGGGATTGATTTCCGGGTCAAAGAAAGAACTGTCCTTTAAAAACGCAGTCAGGTCATCGCTAAGCTGCCCGCCCGAACTTTGGGAATCCTCCTGTGTTGCTCCATTTCCCTGGGAGGTGTTTCCCTGTTTACTTTCAGCAAACTTTTCAGAATTGGCATACAGTACCAGAATGGACACCAGCAGAATAACGGCAAGAGAGCCTAATATTGTCAATCTTTGCAATTTAGAGTCCATTTGCTACCTCTGCTAAGTATTTTCCGTAATTTGTCTTCATCAAAGGTTCCGCCAGACGAAGCAGCTGTTCCTTGTCAATAAACCCTCTCTTGTAGGCTATCTCTTCAATGCAAGAAATGTACAACCCCTGCCTTTTTTGGAAAGCAGCCACAAAGTCCGCCGCATCCAAAAGGGCATCATGATTTCCTGTATCCAGCCACGCAAATCCGCGTCCCAGAGTCTCCACATAGAGGGTTCCCCTGCGCAGATATTCGTTATTGATACTAGTAATCTCTATTTCCCCTCTGGCGGAGGGCTTCACATTCTTTGCAATCTCCACCACATCATTATCATAAAAATACAGCCCGGGCACCGCATAATTACTCTTGGGATTCTCCGGCTTCTCCTCAATGGAGAGCGCCCTTCCGTTCTCGTCAAATTCCACCACGCCATATTCTCTGGGGTCCCTCACATAATATCCAAAAATAGTTGCGCCCTTCTCGCGGGATGCCACTTCTTTCAACACTCTTGAAAAACTCTGACCATAGAAAATATTATCCCCCAATACCAACGCAACCCTGTCCGTTCCGATAAAATCCGCCCCTATGATAAAGGCGTCTGCAAGTCCTCTGGGCTCCTCCTGAATGGCATAGGCAATCTCCATTCCAATCTGGCTGCCGTCACCCAGAAGCTCCCTAAAAACGGGCAGATCCCTCGGTGTTGAAATAATCAATATTTCACGGATTCCCGCCAACATCAGTGTGGACAGCGGATAATATATCATGGGTTTATCATACACTGGCATAATCTGTTTGGAAATCGCTCTGGTCAACGGATACAGCCTTGTGCCGGAACCTCCGGCAAGTATAATTCCTTTCATCTTACATTTCCTTTCATGCACCTTTTTATACACACCGAATGGGAACGACTTTCATCGTTCCCATTTTTCTTACTTTTCGTACATTTCCTCGTAATATTTCTGATAATCACCGCTGGTTGCGTTTTTCATCCAGGCTTCGTTCTCAAAATACCATTGGATGGTCTTCCGAATACCCTCTTTGAACATTGTTTCCGGCTCCCAGCCGATTTCCGCCCTGATTTTATCCGGCGCAATGGCATATCTTCTGTCATGTCCCTTACGGTCCGTAACATATGTTATTAAATCTTTGGAAACATTCGCCTTTCGCGGGTCATCCTCCGGCAGCATCTCCTGTAATGTCTCTAAAATAATGTTTAAAATCTCGATATTCTGTTTCTCATTATGTCCGCCGATATTATATGTCTCAAACAGCTTTCCCTGTTCCTGCACCATGTCGATTGCCTTGGCATGATCCTCCACATAGAGCCAATCCCTGACATTTTTACCGTCGCCGTAAACCGGAAGTTTTATCCCCTGCAGTGCATTGTTGATCATCAGCGGAATAAATTTCTCCGGGAACTGATATGGCCCGTAATTGTTGGAACAGTTGGTGATGTTGGCAGGAAAATGGTAAGTGTCCATATATGCCTTCACCAGCATGTCCGAACTCGCCTTGCTGGCCGAATAAGGGCTGTGGGGATCATAGGGTGTAGTCTCATAAAAGAAAGCCGTATCATCCTCCGGAAGCGAGCCGTACACCTCATCCGTGGAAACATGAAGAAATTTCTTTCCCTCTTTAAAGCTGCCGTCAGGAAGCTCCCAAGCTTCCTTTGCACAGTTTAACATCACGGCCGTGCCCAATACATTGGTCTGAACAAATACTTCGGGATTGACAATGCTTCTGTCCACATGACTCTCCGCCGCAAAATGCACTACCCGGTCAATGTCGTTTTCGGCAAAAATCTGCCGGATGGCTTCCTTATCACAGATGTCAGCCTTCACAAAAGTATAATTGTCCCTCTTCTCCACATCCTTTAAATTTTCCAGATTTCCCGCATAGGTCAGGACATCCACGTTGATAATGCGGATATCTTTGTCATACTTGCGAAACATGTAATGAATATAATTGGAACCGATAAAACCGGCGCCGCCTGTTACCAGATAAGTTCTCATACGATATCTCCTGTCTTGTCTCTTGTCTTTGCGAACATTATACCATATACCCTATTCAAAAATCCAGCATATTATTTTAGTATCCCAAATAGCTGATGTTCATATCCACATTTCCGCTGATACCGCTTACTTTTCCGGTGGACTTATACTGCCACATATCATATCTACCCTTGTAGGTGGGCGCTGCTGCATACTGTGCCAGCCAAATCTTATATGTATTCAACTGAGACACATCTATTTTTTCGGTCAGCCATGTCTTATTGGCATAAATACCTGCAGTATAGCCGGAGTTCTGAATCGTTTCACAGAAAGCCTTGCAGACTGCCGTTCTGTTTTCCTTGCTCAAGGAATCCGCTCTGCCCTTGCCGCCGCTGGGCTCCACATCCAAAAATACCGGATAAGAAATGGTGTAGCCTTTGATTCTCTCCAACACCATGGAGGCTTCCTCCACTGCCTCCACCTGATCCACTGCCTGCGTAAAGAAATAGACTCCTACCTTTAATCCGGCTGCCGTGGCTCCCTTGATATTGGTAGCAAACTTGGAATCATCCACCAGCGAACCCTGCGTGTAACCTCTATAGCCCACGCGGATAATCACATAGGACACACCTGAATTTTTCACGGTATTCCAATCAATATTTCCATTGTATTTTGACACGTCAATGCCCATGGTGCCGCCTTCCTGCATCAGGCTTCCATCGCTTGCAAAATTGTACTTTGCACCCTGAATAACCTGTTCGCCGGTCACTTTATCGCCACTAGCATTGAAGAAATAAACCTTACCATCCAATGTCTGCCATCCGGTGTACTTCGCATCTCCCTTGATGTACACCTTATATTTATCCTGCTGAATGTCATCATAGTCCGAATATTTTGCTTCTCTGTATTGGTTGTTTTCCATAACATAAATCTGGTTGCCGTCTTTATCCTTTAATAAACTGCCTCCATCCTTTACTGTCACAGTACATTTTTCCGTCAGGCTTCCATCAGGATGCTTTATGGTAATATCAGCGCTTCCTGCTGCCACACCGGTTACGGTTACGGTATTGCCGGACACTTCCACCTTTGCAATACCTGTATCAGAGGAAGTGACATCCTCCGCTTTCAGTGTTTTGGAATTATCCAGAGTCACGGTAATCGTATCGCTTCCCCCCGCTATCAGAGTCATGCTCTTCTTATTCAAGGAAATGCTGCCTGCTGCCGCCACTGTTACCTTACAGGTCACCGCTTTCGTAGCATCGCTGGGATGGGTAACAGTGATGATGGATTCTCCTGCTGCCACACCCGTAACGGTAATGGTATTATTGTTGTCTACCGACACGGTTGCAACATTCGTATTAGAAGAAACAACATTACTGCCGCTGATTTTGGTTCCGTTCTCCAAGGCTGCCTGAATTGTGCCCGTTCCTTTAGCTGTCAGGGACAGCGCATCTTTATCCAGACTCAGTTTCAGGTTTTCTGTCACGGTTATGGTGCAGACCGCCGTCTGGGAAGTCGTCGGATGCTGTATGGTAATCGTTACGCTTCCTGCCTTTTTGCCCTTCACTTTGATGGTATTGGTGCTGAATATAACGTCTATGCCTGCAATCTCTGAATTAGCAGGAAAAACAATATTTGCATCCTGAAGCCTGCTGGCGGCATCCAGACTTACCTGAATCTCTTTCTCTTCTCCCACTGCCAAAGACAGATTGGTGGGATTCATGCTGATTTCACTTGCAACTGCCACCGTCACCATACAGGTTTGTGCCAAATCTCCCGCCTTAACAGTCACAATAGCTGTTCCTGCTGCCACGCCTGTGACAGTAATGGTGTTTCCTGAATACCCCACAGTCGCCACTCCGGAATTAGAAGACTCTGCGGTAATCCCTGCACTACTGTTTTCAAGAGTTGCCGTAATGGCAGCACTTTGTCCGGCCGTAACAGTCATTACAGTTTTGTCAAGGGTTAATGTTGCCGCCGGGGTCGGATCCGGGGTCGAAGGCTGTGTCGGGTCAGGAGTTGTGGGCTGTGTCGGATCCGGGGTTGAGGGCGTCGTCGGGTCTGGCGTTGAAGGCGTTGTCGGTTCTGAACCCGGCTGTGATTCCGTTGCCGCAGTCAGCCTCATAAAGGTCCCGGCCCTTGCCAAAGTTCTGGGATCTGGAATCGTGCTTTTTGACACCTCCCTATAGGTGAGCGCCGTTGACGTACTTTCCACCCATGCAACTGTATCCTTCAGTGAGGACTCTACTGCCAGCTGATTCTTTTTTGCCTCCTCCTTTGACAGATTAATTTCGGATTCTTTCTTGATTTCGTTCTTTACATCAACCTTCTTATAAGCGATATCTTTCTTAACCTCCACAGTCTTATTGCTTGTGGGGAGCGTATAACTCTCATACTTTTCTCCCGTCAAGGCATTGACTGACAGGGAATAATTTCCTGCTGTGATATCTTTTTTATAGATGATGCCATCCATATCATCATCCGACCAAATCTCACTCTTTCCGTCAGGTTTGGTAACTGTCACTGCAAAAGGTACATTAGCAATCAGTTTCTCTGTTTTTGTATTCACAAATTTTAATTTTAAATCCTTAAAGACGGAAGTGGTCTCCAAAGAAACCTTGACATCCTTATTGTAATCCGATTCTTGATATTCGTTCCGTTCATTTTGCTCATTTTCCACGGCTGCCGCTGCCTGCAGCTTGGCAATCCGGTTATCCGTAAGCACCATAAGCCCCTTTTCGCCTATGGTATCAATTCTGTCCAGCTGTTTGCCCACCTCTACAAATTCAGATATTTGTTTATTAATTACGGAAGCTCCAGCGACTATGCCGCCTGTGGCTATTGCCAGCAGCAATACTGCCACGCCTGTAATAGTAATGACACGGTCAAGTCCGCTCATATTAAAAATGGACTCCCTGAACCACCCAAAAATACCGCCCTTTTCCTCAGAACGGGAATCGGCATATCCTTTATGCATATCATTCGCATATGCTGCTCTTCCAGCATAGGCCTCTTCTTCGTATACTTCTTCACTCTCATAGACATCTTCTTCATATACTTCGCCATTTTCATAGAAGCCTTCCTCATATGCTTCATCGCTCTCATAGATATCTTCCGCATATGCTTCATCATTCTCATAGAAGTCTTCCTCATATGCTTCATCGCTCTCATAAAAGCCTTCTGCATATGCTTCTTCATTTTCATAGGCGCTTTCTGCATATGCTTCATCACTCTCATAAAAGCCTTCTGCATATGCTTCTCCATTTTCATAAGTGCTTTCTACATATGCTTGTCCATTCTCATAAGAGCCTTCCGCATATGCTTCGTCACTCTCATTGGTGCTTTCCGCATATGCTTCGCCATTTTCATAGGTACTCGCATAGGCGCTCTCCCTATGAAGACGCCTAGCATATTCTATACCGCCTTCACCTATGTCTTCGGTATATTCTACACCTTCCCCATATGCTTCCCGATCATACTCCATGACTTGTTCATAGTCATGCTCCCTGACCTCATCTTCCTCAACATAAAATTCTTCATATTCTTGCTCATATTCCTGATCTATTTCATCCCAATCATAATTCTGACCATTATCGCGCCACTGTTCTTGAGGTCTTTTGGTATGATTAAATATTTTTTTCATAAAAGCATTCCTTCCTGCGTTGTACATATTGTTACATTTGTTAACAATTCTGTAATATTATATCACCGCATTGCATATTCTTCAAGGGATTCTGTGATTTCTTCATAAATTCTTAAAAATGTTTCTATTTGCAGATGACAAAAAATGATATATAATTGTAACAATAAGGTCAGAACCAATGGAGGTATTTACTTGGGACATTTTTTTGAAAAGAACAAAAAGGCCTTTTATTTTTCCTTGGGATATACCGTTCTCTGTTTTGGATTTATGCTGACACATTTTGCGCCCCATATTGATGAAGAGACATGGCTGTTAAACGACAATGCTACGATTTTGTGGCTGCTGCAAAACCGCTACACGGTTTATTTCTATAATCTGTTTTTTACGGAACATGGACGCTTCATACCTTTTTTTGCCACCATGATCAGCATCTTCTTTTGGAATATATCGGGATTTTTGTTTGCCAATGTCTTTTTTGATTTTGAAAAAGAGGACAAACTGTGGCTGCGAACCCTGCTTTTATGCTATTACAGTTCCATACCCTTTTGTATGGGCGAGGCTTTCGCATTTTCCATGCTGGTGATTCCTGAGAGTTTCAGCATGGTTCTTGTGGCCTTGGCATTTCTGCTGACGGTCAAGCCTGCACTCATCACAAGGGGACGGTTAAAGAGCGGCTGGTGTGCTGTCTGCAGCATTTTTCTTCTTGCCATAGCACTGGGAGCTTATCAGGCGCTTATCTGTGTGTATGTGACTGCGATTGCCGGATGGTGCCTCTGCCGTTTTTGGGAAGAAAAGTCATTAAAGCCTGAGTTGATAAAGGGAATTCTCTTCAGCGCAGCTTCCGTAAGCTTATACTATATTATCAATCTGGCTATAGCCAAGGCTTTCGGCACTGCTTCCTATTTATCTGCCAATTATGTAGGCTGGACAAACGGTGAAAGCATCCCCTTTAACCTTTTTATGGCTTTGGCAAATGTAGGAAGGGTATCCCTTGCCATCCCCTATCAAGAAGTGTCCATCTATGGGGGCGAAACACTCCGTATTGTAACCCTTTTGTTTATTCTTTTCAGTATAGTGATGTTTTTTAAGAAAAAAGGAGCTTTTCAAAAGGCGGGAACGGTTATTTTTACCCTTGGAATCTTATTGGCTCCCTTTGCCCTCTACATCGTCTTAGGCACCTATAAGACACAAGGGCGCATGATGATAGCCCTGCCTCTGGCTGGAATGATTGAACTTCTGTTAATTTTTAACTATTTGGGGAAAGCTTATATAAAGCGGCTTGTCTGCATTCTTCTGCTGGGAATTTTATGTATCAATGCATCCAATATGAACCGGATCTATTATTATAACTATCTGGTTTACCAGCGGGACAAAGCCATCGCCGGCGAAATCATCTATGATTTAAAGCGAAACGGCTGTGATTATCACAATAAGCCCGTTGTGTTTATCGGCAAGGTAGCACAGGAGGATATGGGGATTTTAACCTCCGGTACGCTGGGCGCCTCCTTTTTTGAGTGGGATGGCGGAAATATCAGACGTATGACAGATTTTATCAAATTGGAAGGCTGCGTGCTTCAGGCGCCCTCTTCGGAACAGATTTTAGAAGCTTTGGATGTTAGGGAATCCATGCAGCTGTGGCCCCTTGAGGGCAGCATCAGAGAAATGCAGGACTATATTATCATATATTTGTCAGAACCCGGCAGCAAATGGTATCAAACGAATCTGGGCATTTCTAATTAAGTCGCAGCAAAAGCTGCGGCATGGAGGATTACTATGGAAAACAACAATAACACGACAAAACAGGACAAACAAGTAAAATTTCCCTTTCACCGCATAATGCATATTGTGCTTATTGTGGCAGTGGTAGCAAGCATCGGCCTGCTTATCTGGAAATTCAGCAATTGGGGAATTTATATAGATCTCAACAATCTGGAGAGCCATCCCGATGATAAGTATGAACTTTGCATGGATGAGATTCTTCCGCTGTTTACGGATACGGAGGATGCCATAAATGATGACGGTGTCACCAATATTCTGGTATTCGGGAATCATCCCTTTTCAGATGACAGAGATTCTCAAGACAGTCTTGCCAACATTATTGCAAGGGAGGCGGATGCCACGGTTTATAACTGTGCCGTCTCAGGAAGCTGTATGTCTTCCCAATTTTATGCTTTTTCCGAGGATTATCCTATGGATGCTTATAGCTTTTATTGGCTGGTGACTTTGGCCGTGAATGGCGCCAACGCATCCTATTATCCAAAAGCCGCTGCAGTCCTTGGGGATAAGACGCCGCCGGAAGCGCAGGAAGTATATGATACCCTTACCACGCTGGACTTAAATACCATCGATGTGGCAGTCATTATGTATGATGCCACGGACTATTTCCTGTGGAGAGCCCCTTCCAATCTGGACAATCCCACTGATATCACTACTTTTGCCGGAAATCTGGAGGCAGGCATTGCACTGCTTCAGGAGTATTATCCCAATATCCGGATTATTTTCATGTCCCCCACCTATGCTTTTGTGGACGTGGATGGAGAATACGTCAGCAGCGACCTCTATCTGGTACATGGAGAGCACACTCTTCCCTCTTATCTTGGGGAGACATCAAAGTCAGCTCTCCTGAGGAGCGTTACTCTGGTAGACAATCTGTATGGCTCCATTACTGCGGACAACGCCAACGAATACCTGAAGGACAACCTTCATTTGAATGTGGAAGGACGCAAAATCGTAGCAGAGCACTTTATATATGCCCTGAACTATTTTAATAAAAAGAAGTGATGGACAATTCTACAAGGCTGTCCTTGTAAATCAGATAGCTTTCCGTCTGTCCAAACAGGATAAAATCATAGGTTTCAAGGCTTCCCTCCACTTTCTTGGATTTGGGAAGAATAATGTATACACAGCTTTCTTCCCTTGCCAGCCCAGCTAATCTTTGAGCATCCACTATTTCCGCTTCCATGACGCTGTAAAGCTCAGACCAATAATTCCATGCCTCCACCAAAGCTTCCCTTCCATAGGGCATGCAGACAGTGCCTGAATACTGCCGTACATATTGCAGCAGTTCCATGGGAAACACCGCCATGACCTCTCTGCCCTCCACTTCAATGGCATCGCAGATTTCCACCACACTCTGGGGTACATGATACGGATTTTCCGCCTTTTTGAAAAAAGGATTACTATAGATAAAGCTTCCCGATATGACAATCAAGAATGCCGCAGCAATCCCAAAAAGAAATCTGGACTTTCCCTTCAGCCGCCCGTAAATATCTGTGACGGCATAAGCAATCACCGGAGAAATCGGTATCAGCCAGAGAATACGATAGTAAATATCATTTCCGGCCACTTTTCCCACCACTTTTGCAAAAAGCGGATTAAAAAATAAAAATAACAAAACTACAGGCACATACAAAAACAAAATTCGCACCGTTTTTCTTTTCTCTCTGACAGCCAGATATCCGAGGGACACCAAAAACCATATGACAATCAGCCCGTTCCCCATATATTCCCGAAATAAAATGATTGCATTTTCTGACATGAATCTCACAAACCTTTCCTATGGCAATTTACTGCCATAACTTTCAAGTCTCACTGCAAAAGATAAATCACTGCAAATATAATACAGGGTATACAACAGCCAAAAAGAGGCAGAAGCACACGCCATTTCTTGTAGCAGACAGCACTGCAGATTCCTGCCGTTCCCAAAAGCATACAGCCAAGCAGCGCCCCCATGGTACTGCACAGACAGCCAGTGGTCATCACAGCCCCCAGAAGCACCCAATATTTGATGGGGACCTTTTTCTCAGCCTCCAGCCATTCCAACAATAAACTCAATAAAAGAAACAGCATGGGTACAATGAGATTACCCAGAGCCGCCTTTCCCTGCCTGCTTCTGGCAATCATAAAATTCTCCGCAGTGTAAATGGAATAATCCCCAAAAAGCACCAGCAGCTCCAAAGCTACTAAAAATAAAGGGATTCTTTCTGCTCTGTCACGGAAAATTTTTTCTCCCAGCAGATAAAATATGCCATAGGTCATGGCAATCAGCATCATGGGCACCGCAATATGAGCTGTTGTCACGGGTGCCAGACCGCACACCTCTGCCAGATAGGAAATCCATACAGGAAAAGGTGCCAGACCGTGCCTGATATCCACCTCCGTACTCCCTCCGGTATAAGGAAGCTTCTGATACATGGTATTGGCATTATTGGTTATAGTAGTAAGCGCCACATAATAGGCGTCATCCCCATCTGCATAAGTCATCCTTGCCGCCTGAATCAGCTGAAACAGCAACAATGCCGCAAAAATTCCCCACAGAATCACCTGTTCTTTGTTTCCCTTCTTTTTCACAGAATACAAAAACTTCCATCCTCTTCGTCTGAAAAAGAAAACCACTGCCATTACCAGCAGGACCACCACCGCCGCCGTATATATCTTCACCAGCGGCAAAAAATCCACCTTCTTCAATATTGCAGGCACGCAGAGCAGCTGAAAAACTGCCCATAGCAGCATCTGTCCGCTTACCCACCAAAATATGAGGTTTTGTTTAAAGTTGCAGACACTTAAAAATAAGGTGCCCGCCACAATGGGAATCATAAACTCCCACAAAAGTAATTGAAGGATTGCCGCTATTATTTCCAAACCATTGCCCTCTCGTTTCACACTTCACTCTTTACAAATCTTCCTGCTGTATCACCGTGTATGCTGTCTCTCCACAGCATTTCTTCCAAAACAAAGCCATATTCCTCCATGATGCGGGCTGTCTCCGTAAAATCCACTCCGGGTTTCACCAATAACACCACTTCATCCAAGGAGAGTATAGACTCTTTCTCCTTTCTGTCCGCAAGCTCTTTCGGTTTTACCAACAGGGTTTTTTCATAATACATAAACTCTGTCAGATTCTCATAATAGCCCACGCCCTCATACACACAGATACAGGGACAGGATGAGTTTTGCTCCGCCATCCTCTGCTGCAGGGCATACCCGGTATACAGATAGGTTCCGTCATATTGGAAAAAGCCTATTATCTGACAGACTAAGAGCAGCCCCCAGATAATTAAGTCCATTTTGCGCCGCCCAAAGCCGCTCTGTATCATTCCTTCCTTTTCACTGCTCTTGGCACTTCTAAGCACAGCCATAATGATAAGGACTCCCCCAAACGTCACCAAAGGAAACAACGGCATCATGTATCGGTCTACCAGATAGGGGGACATTCTTGCCGCCAGCAGAAAATATCCAGCCACAGGCAGAAAGAACATCCATATCCCGCCTCCCTTTTTAGCTCTTCCCTTGCTAATAAGTCCCCATATCCACTGGGTCAAGCACCAGACAGCCAGCAAAAGCAGGCACCAGAACAATCTTCCAAAGGTCCTGTCCGCCAGAATGCGAAGGAATGCCGCAAGCCTCTCCCCATATCCCGCAAATCCTTTGGACAGATTGCCCAGCGCTTCCACGCCCCTGCCGCTGGAAAACACATCGGATATGGCAAAGGGAAACAACGCTATTCCAAGGACTCCCGCAACTGCCATGGAGCCCGCATATCTCCCCAATTCCCGATACTTTTTGCGCTGCAAAAGCATTGCCGCTGTGACTGCCGCTAAAAGCAGACAATAAAACAAAAAGAAATATTGTGTCAAAAAACCCGCCACAGTCACCAGAATAAGGCATTTGTTATGATTGGCAAAACCATCCTCCTGCCACTTTTTCATATGGATGTAAAATAAGGCGGTGCAAAAAAAGGCAAGCATCGCATACATACGAATTAACAGGGTCATGGCCATGGCACCTGTGGATAAACCAAAGCAAAACGCAGCCATAATCCCTAAGAAACGCCCTGTTTTGTCATTATAACCTAACTCTCTGCCGAAACGATGTCCTAATCCTATCAGCAGTATCAAAATACCGGCCAGTGCCCCCAGATTAATACTGCAACCAAGCATGGGACTGATTTTCCCCTGAAAAAGAGAGGACATGGTATGCAGCAGCATAAAATGAAGGGGCGGATGATTATCATCCTTCACATTGAAATATACGGACAGATATTGAAAGGCATCCTTCCTGCCCACCGTAATATAATCCTGAAACTGCTCCGCTGTAATCCAGACCGGTTCCTCATACACATCGGCACGATAGGAAAGCATTTTGCTGCTTCCCCTATTTTGCAGCACATCCTTCAAAGTGCTTATCAGATTTCCCACAGTTTCCCCAAAAGTGTCCGCCTCAATCTCATTCTGTACGAACTTCTCCAGACGTCCCTGAGGCTGAGTCGGCACAATCCATGGCGTAAAACGGGCATTGGCAAGTTCAAAGCTGAGAAGCTCATCCATATGATATCCTTGTTTTCGGCATACCCCGGCACCCAAAAGCGCAAGGCACAGCAAAATCACCAGAATCTCCGGTATATTCCTTTTGATTTTCTCTCTCATTTCCCTTAAGTTTCTTTCCATATGTCTACCTAAAACTCATACACGAATATTCGATAATAACTATCCTCTGTTTCAAACCCTTCCTCTCTTAACAGAGTAAGTCCCTGTTCTTCAGCATTTGCGATATAGGCAGCCGAGAACAGATATTTTCCTCCCAATTCCCGCAAGGCTTCCGTGTTCAGCTCATAATTGCTAAAGAAAAAGCCTCCCTTCTCTATGGTATAATAACCAGGACATTCCGCACTGAAAAGATAACAGCGGTTTCCCCAATTATCAAAATAGTCCGTCAGATACTCACTCTTTTTCAATTCCGGCTCCAATGCCTTTCGGAATGCGTGCTTATAGGCCAGAGAGTAATTGTTGGAATAACCGTCCAGACAATAAAATCCATGGTACAGCGCCGCAGCCGGGTCAATCCCCAGACTGACCACCCTGTATCCTTCCTTGGACTCCCCTTCCCTTTCTTCCAGAAAATCTTCCACCTGCGACAATACTCCTATGGCATAATAATCCCCATAACTCATAAGCGGGTAGTCGGGATTTATGATCTTTTGAAGATTGGGCTTCAAATTTCCTGCACGAAACACCTTCCAGCTGGTTTGACACAAAACCACCGCCATACAAAGCGTCAAGACTCCCGCAAAAACTCCTGCGGCTTTCCCTTTTTTTGAGAATATACCTTGCTTCCAAAGCTCCACAAGAATTCCCAGACTGCATCCAAAGGATAAATACCAAAGGCAGGGGGCAAGCCACAAAAAGCGTTCCACCTGAAAAGCACCCAGCACCTGCATATGGCTTCGTAAAAAGATTCCGGGAATTCCGTTCCACAAAGCTGCTGCCGCCGCAAACAAGGCATTACAGCCGACACAAATACCAATTACCTTAAGCTGCGCCGAAATACTCCCAACCTTCTCCTGCCGGAAAACTTCCGGCTGTCTGCATATCAAAACCAGAGCAAAAACCGCCACAATCACTATTACCCACAAAAATGCGCCGTGAGCATCCTCGCTGTGCTGTCCTCCCTGCAAAAATGCGTTCCAAAAGCCCTGAATAATATTTTCCGGAAAAAGCTGATATTCTGCCTTGTGAGAGAGGCTGTCCTGTCCCTGCAGGAACATCTGGGCAAAAAGCCCAACATTTTCCGCCACATAGATGCCAAGCATCAAGAACCACATAAGAAGGCAGTTTTTTAATCCCGTCTTACTTTCTTTCTTCCGAAGTTTTTTCAGGTATGCAATAAGCAGCCACAGCGCCATAGCGCCAAGCACTGCAAACCCAGCCAGCACTAAGGATGAATTCAGGGCAAACAGCGCCGCATAGAGAAAAGCTGCCTTTAGATGTTTCCCCTCTTCCACCTCTAAAATGCAAAAAAGTAACAGGGGCAGCCCATACTGAGTCAGTCCATAGACCGGCAGAAAGGGAAGATATCCATATAGAATACCCATAATCACCCCTATCAACGGAATCTGCGTCTCCCTCTTTATCAAAAGATACATTCCCAGATACCCACACAGGCTTCCCAAAAGCTGCATAACCGCCAATGCCGCAAAGCCATCCCCAAATAAAAACAGCAGCACACAGGCAGGTGCAGGGGGAATCAACGCCGTCTTGGAAGCTCTGCCCAAAAATTCCGGCAGTCCCCCGTTCTCAAATAAGTGCTTTGCCTGAAGCCGATAAGCAATGAATTCTCCATCCAACTGATCATGGTAGGTCACAATGGCATCCTGCCCCAGAATGAGATAAGGAACCGCTATGACAAAGATTGCCAAAAGCCCTGCTAAAAAGAGGAGATTATGCAGTTTTTCGCCCTTAGGAGCTGTCATTTATATACCCCCCTGTGCCTTTTGTACCTGCCATACCAGCCACAATCCAGTGATAAATATTGTCCGTTTATAATCCATAATACCGGCTCCCTGCGCCACATACCACAGCACCAGACATAAGCAGGCAGCCATGTATGCCGCAAAGTATTTTATCTTCCTGCACAATTCTGCTCTTCCCATATCAAAAACCGTGAAGATTTCCATAAACACTGCCAGAAGAAAAGCGGCGCTAAACCACCTGCAGGCATAATCCACATAATACTGTGTAAGCTTCGGGGTGGTTCTGCTCATAATATCGTAATTCCTCAGGCAATAAGAGGCACACCCCCGTCCTTCCAGCATCAATCCGGCAATGGTGGGCGAAAAAACATAGCCTGCCAAATCCCAGCCGCATTCGTGTATAATCCGCTTTGGATAAGCATTCCATGCCTTTTTCGCCAAATCCACAAAAAGCTTATCCATCTCCTCCTGTGACAAAACATTGGAAAGCGCCGGCTTCAGGTCTGTGTCGGAAGCGTCCGCATAAAAAGAGGAACTTATAATGCTTGGACCATCCACAATATCAGTAAGCTGTGTGGGCCAATTCTCCCACTCCCGCAGTATAGTGGACCATACAAAACGGTCAAACAGCATCTCCGATACACGTTTGGGTTCTTTTTCATATACTCCGGTCATCTTCGCCAAATCATAGGTTCCAAAAAGGATTCCTGCAAAGGCGCTAAAAAGAAGAATCATGGACACAATCCGAAAACGCTCCCTGCCACAAACAGTAACAAGGAGCAGCAAAAGCGGCAAAATCCCGCCAAAATATAGATATATTTCCTCTAACAGTGCCAGCCCCAGCCAGCATCCTGCCATTTCCGCAAATATTATGGTTCGCTTTCCCTTAGAACTCACTGCCTTCCAAAAAAGCGCACATTGCATCAACATCAAAGAGCTTATCAGAGAATCCGGCAAAAGCGCCAGATGGCACTGCATCCCCATAGGAACCGTAAAAATGGCAAGACTGCCCCAAATATTCCAGAAAAGAGAGGGACGTATTGTTTTTAAAAAAACATATCCTGCCCATAATGCTGCTGCTGCCTGTAAAAAGTACAGCACACAGTAATGGGGAGCCAGCTTGAGCAAAACAGGGTACAAAAGTCCGTCACCTCGCATGGCAAAGTCCTGCCTTGCGCCAAAATTGCAGAGCATCCAAAAAAGCCCAAAGATAATCTGCACACTAAATCCTATGAAAAGCATCCTGCCCATAATGGCAGAAAGATGTGTTTTCACCCTTTTCATCGATAAAACTCCTGAATCTTATCACAAATATAATCCACTTTATCCGGCTCAAGACCATAATACAGGGGAAGCCTTGCCAGACGCTCGCTCTCCGACGTTGTATAGCGGTCCTCCCCATGGAACCTCCCAAACTTTTTGCCTGCGGGAGCCGAGTGCAGAGGAATATAGTGGAACACGGAAAGAATCTCATTTTCCTTCATATAGCGAATAAAATCCGCCCTCTCCTCCAGATCCTTTGCCTTAATGTAAAACATATGCGCATTGTGCACACATCCTTCGGGAATCACCGGAAGTCCAATCTTTCCGGCTTCCTCAAGAGGCTTCAGTCTCTCATAATAATGCTTCCATATGCCAAGCCTGGCTTCATTAATAACATCTGCTATTTCAAGCTGGGCGTAGAGATAGGCTGCATTCATGTCGCTGGGAAGATAAGAGGAACCAGTATTCACCCATGTATATTTGTCAACCTGCCCTCTGTAATACTTGCTGCGGTCCGTGCCTTTTTCACGGATAATCTCTGCATCTTCAATATCCTTTCTGTCACGAATCAACAGTGCGCCGCCTTCGCCCATGCTGTAATTTTTGGTCTCATGGAAGCTATAGCAGCCAAAATCGCCAATAGTGCCGAGGGGTTTCCCCTTATAGGCAGACATGACTCCCTGTGCCGCATCCTCTATCACCTTCAGGTGATGCCTTTTTGCAATATCCATTATGGTGTCCATTTCACAGGAAACTCCCGCATAATGCACCGGCGCAATCGCTTTGGTTTTATCCGTTATGGCATCTTCAATCAGCTTCTCATCTATATTCATGGTATCCGGGCGAATATCCACAAAAACCGGCACACCGCCTCTCAGCACAAAAGCATTGGCAGTGGACACAAAGGTATAGGACGGCATAATCACCTCATCCCCCTCCTTGATGTCGCACAATAGCGCTGCAAGCTCCGTTGCATGGGTGCAGGATGTGGTAAGAAGGCATTTTGCCGCTCCCATCCGATTTTCCAGCCACTCATTACATTTTTTAGTATAAGCGCCGTCCCCGCATATTTTCTCGTTATTGACGCATTCCATAATATAATCTCTGGAAGTCTCCACATAGGGAGGAACATTAAAATGAATCATCTTGATACCTCTCTTTTCAAACTTGGCCTTTCTTTCAATCGTGTAATTTACACGCTATTTCCGGGATATTTTCCGTAGTCTTACTGATAATGTATCTGGGTCTGCCCTTTACTTCCTCGTAAATCCTGGCAAGATAATGCCCGATAATGCCTAAACTCAACATCAAAAATCCGCCTATAATCAAAATGAGCAAAATTACAGTGGTAAATCCTTCCACTGCCGTTCCGCACAAATATCTTACCATAGTCTGCACTGCTAAAACCACACTGAATAAGATGGATATCACGCCCATGACCGTCACCAGCTGCAAAGGCAGTGTGCTAAATGAAGTGGCATTGGTAATAGCATATTTCATCAGACTGACAAAGGACCACTTGCTTTTGCCGTATTTCCTCTCCTGTACTTCATAATAGACGCTTTCTGTGCGAAAACCTGCCCAAAAGGTCAATGCCCTGAAAAAGGTGTTCCTCTCTGGAAGCCCTAACAATACATTTACCACTTTTCTGTCTAAAAGCTTAAAATCTGAGGAGGAATTCATATCCATCCGAATCAGTCTGCTCATCAGTTTGTAAAAAAGTCCGGCTGACAGCTTATAGCCCAATCCCTCCCTGCCGCGGCTTGACTTAATGCCCTCCACTACCTCTACGCCTTCCTGCCACAGCTTCCACATCTGTGGAATCACTTCCGGCGGATGCTGTAAATCACAATCCATCACAATCACCGCATCTCCCCCGGCCAGCTCCAAGCCCGCAAAGATTCCTGCTTCCTTTCCGAAATTGCGCGAAAACTCCGCTCCTTTTATGCGGGGATTCTGTTTTGATGCTTTGAGAACCTCAGAAAAAGTGCCGTCAGTGGAGCCATCGCTGATAAATATCAGCTCATAATCTATCTGATTCTCCTGCAAAAGCTTTGACAGGGTATCCGCGGTCTCTGCAATATTGGGTTTTTCATTATATGCCGGCAGTACAATTGATAACAGCGCCATTCGTTCTCCTTCCTGCATCTATGATTTGCACATAGCGCTAATCCCTTCCCACATTCTCTGTCTTTACGCACAAAATTCCGTCTATTATCTTTACGGAAGTCTCGGCAGGGAAGCTTTCCATGGCAATATATTCTTCGGAATAATAAATATCCTTCATCTTCTCCGGACTTAACACATTAAGGGTTGCCCCAAGATAATGCTTCATAAACTCCTGATAATTATTTCCTGTGTATAAAAGGAAATCCCCATTCAAACCAATCATTCCCGATGTGACATCCCCTGTGATGTCTGTTTCAGGATATGGCACGTAACCTACCACACCCACTATGGCAATGGGAATCCCCTGATAATATCCTTCTGTCTGCTCTATTCTGTCCAGCAGCCGCACGCAATAAGCATAGGTTTTCTCATAACGCTTCTGCAGATTGGAATATCCGATATTATCCGCCACCCCATAGGAGAATACCAGAACAAATACTGATATAGCAAGGAGCCATGCCGTTATCCGTCCCTTGGCTGCACGGTCCTGCTCCCCCTGCTTATATCCATATCGGCTTACAAATGCCGCCATCAGCATGGGATACAGCACCCACTGATAACGCATCAGCAAATGATAGGTCACATTGGGCGAAATAAACAGTACAATATTGGTGGCTGGCGGAAGGCTAAATACCAGCAAAATCATTATAACGAAAAAAAGGGGATTCTTCCACCACTTTTTCCGATAAGCCAGACCAAGCAGGGTAAATACTGTGAGCAATATCAGTATCACCAGCCCTGCAAGGGAAAAAATATTATGAAAAAGTACATTCCCCTTCAGCGTAAAGGATGCAAAGTCCTTGTACATAGCTATTATCTTTTCCGAAAGGCCTGACATTCCCACATTCTCTCCGCTCATCTTGTTGATATCCTGGTAGGAAGCCAATTCCTTGCCCTGCAGCTTTAAAAGCACATTCAATATCACGTAGTACAGCGCTGCCCCCAGCACTCCCATATAAAGATACTGTAAGCCTTTTTTGAATTTTACCTTGATTTCTCCCTCTTCTGCCGCCAATATTAATATAGAATAAATACTCAACAAGATGGCAAAAGGAAGATACGACTGATAAATCCCCATGCTGAATGCCAGACAAAATGCGCCGCCCAAAAATCCATAGCGGTATTTTTTTACAAGCAGCACGGATAATACAGCCAAAAACAGCCCCATCATATAACCGTCCAGAGTAAATACATAGGCAAAGGTGGAGGATAACGCCGGAAATGCCACCAGAAGACCGCTGGTCAGTACAATCATCAAATCGTCCTGCAACTCCAAAACTTCTGTCAGCGCCACTGCAGTGCAGGACAGAAAAAACAGCCCCAATATTCCGATAAACCAGGGAATCGTATAATAAGAAGAAAAACCACAGGCAACGGTTAAAAACCATCGCCCGGAAGTAATCATATTCTGGTCAAAGTACATGCTGGAAAGTCCGTCATGATTCGGAATGTCTGACACAAGCGCCGGCATATGAATCATCAGACCTATTAAAAGTGCCGAGAAAAATGCCTTTTTCCATTCCGGCTTTATAGATCTTATCCATTTTTTTAAAGTTTCCGTAGGTGTCATGTTTCCTCTCATTCCTGCAAAAAACGGGCTATGAATTACCTTTCAAATAATCCGCCAATGCATGAGCAATCAGGGTACGCCCCTTTTCATTGGGATGCAGCCCGTCCACAGTATAAATCTGCCAATCTTCATATTTCTCATGTCCATAGAAATCATGATAAAGGTCAATCACTTCCAAATCTAATTCTTCCGCCACTGCAATTTCCGCATTCACATAATCCTCTAAAAATCCATTTCCCGTATTATAATCCTCACAGGTAAGTCCCATAGAAGGATACCAGCTATATGTGGGCGTCACCAAAATAATTCTGCTCTCCGGCAAAGCTCCCCTTAAATACTTCACAGAACTCCGAATGGCTCCCATAAAGGTATAAGGGTCGTACAAATTCTCCGGGTTGGACAACTCCACTGCGCTATGATAATCATTCATCCCATAGACAAGAATGATAGTATCAATGTCCTCAAGTTTCATCATAGACAGATCATATATTACATCTTCAAAATATTCGGTTGCGCCCTCCCGAATCCGCGCATACTCCTGCAGTCGGAAATCACCTGTATAAACTGCCCGCGAAAGCCCCACCAGATTAAAAAACTCCTTAGTATAGGCAAGCCTCATAGTGCTATCTGCATAACTGTAACAGGTACCACCCAAAGCCGCATTATACACAGGCTCACCCAAGTCTTCACTCATCAGGGCAGTCACTGAAGTCTCATCACGGCATATCCCTACGATACTGTCGCCAAAGACAAGGATTTCTGCTGGATTCTCTTTCGATACCTTGGGAGACAGGCCGACAAACAAAAAGCCAAGAAAACATACTGCCGCTATGATGTCATATATAATTATCTGTCTGCTGATATTAATTTTCAAACAACGCCTCCATTTAGAGTCATTCTATTATAGCATATCTTTCTTCCCGCCTGCAACAGTGGTTTTCACCTGAATCAGGCCTTTATGCCCAGCAGCACTTCCTGTGCCAGCCGCTCAGCGCCTAGTCCGTCCACCAGCTGTCTCTCGTTTAAATAACAGATGTTTCTTTTGTCGGCATCTCCACAGAATTCTACAAAAAGCCTTTTGATTTCTGTGATGACGGCGTCAGGAGCTTTGTGGTATGCTCCGGCAAAACCGGCGATTTTTTCTCTCCCAATGTATTCTGTCAGCAGTTCCTGGTTTTTGGCATAAGAAAAACAGATCAAAGGAATTCCTACCGCCGCCAATTCATAAATTGTGCTGCCCCCCGCAGTGATTGCCAGGTCACACTCCTGCATCAGGGTGGCCATATCCTGCACATCGTGGTGGATATGTATGCAGGGGTTTTCTGCTGCAAGCTCCAGCATCTCTTGTAATTTAGGATAAAACCTACCTAATATCAAATTATAGTTTAACTTTTCTGTTTTGTCCACTTCCAATAATGCCTTTAGTATTCTTCCGGCAATATTGTCCACATCCCCGCCTCCAGTAGTAATCAACACCGATTTTACTTTTTTTGCCACCTGATATGGTCTATTAAAAAACTGCTTTCTGACTGGCACATATCTATTTCCCAGATAGAGTGCCGTATTACTCTGCCCTGCGGCATATAACTTATGATATACTTCCCGTTCTGCAGAGACATTATAATTGACCACTGCATCCGCCGGATAGGCATGTTCCTGCATATCATCCATCATGACCAGCGAGAAACCGGCCATACATTTTTTCAACTGCATCAAATAGGAATCTGTCACATAATAGCTGTCTATTAAAATAACATGCGGTTTTTTATATGGTCCGCCGCTTTGGTCCGTTTCCTGAACAAACTCCTTGTAGAATTTCTCCCACTCCGGCAATTCCTGCTCCATCATCCTATAGTCCGTATGCAGCACTTTTGCAGCAAATCCATGTTCCTCCACAAGCCTTGCGGAATCAACATCGGCACATACAAATACAATTTCATCCTCTGCCTTGCTTCCTGCATCCCTGCACAGCAGTCCTTTCAGTGCCTCCGCTATAGTCATACATCTCATCAAATGTCCTGCACCGATTTTTGCATTTCCATCTGCCCGGATGATAAACATGCTGATATCCTCCCTTATTTCAATGCCTCAAAATCCACCAATTCCCAGCTCATGGGAGTCCCTGCCTTTGCATCTTTGACAATCCGCTTTCCCAGAAGTTCCTCATAATACTGCGTATGCAGACCAACGGAAGGTCTCACAGAACGGAGATTTTCCGGCGTAAACACATCGCCAGCCTTCATATCCTTTGCCACAAAAAGAGAGCGGGCAAAGGTCCGACTGTTTTTCTGCTTATTTGTTAAATCATAAGTTACTTTTCCTAAAGCTTTTTCAACCATCCGAATATTTTCCACCATCTCTTTAAACTCCTCCGGCTCCATGGAAAATGCCGCATCCGGACCGCCGTCCGCCCTGTTCAGGGTCAGATGTTTTTCCACCACTTTAGCCCCCACGGCTACACCAGCCACCGCCACTGCACTTCCCATGGTATGATCCGACAATCCTGCCAGACAGTCAAATACCTCCTTTATGGAGGGAATGGTCTTTAAATTGATGTCCTCATAAGGCGCCGGATAAGCGGAGGTGCATTTTAACAAAATCACATTCTCATTTCCCGCTTCCCTGCAAGTCTGTAACGCCAGCTCAATATCCGCCAGATGGGCAATTCCGGTGGATATAATGACAGGTTTTCCTGTCCCCGCAATCTTTTTTATCAAAGGAATATCATTAATTTCAAAAGAAGCCACCTTATATGCAGGCACATCCATTTTCTCCAGAAAATCCACGCTGCTGAAATCAAAGGGCGAAGAAAACAGCTCAAGCCCCATCTCCTCCGCAATTTTCTTTAATTGGGGCTGCCACTCCCACGGAGTATATGCCGTCTGATACAATTTATAAAACGTGGTGCCGTCCCAGATAGTTCCCTGCGTAATTTGAAAACAAGGGGCATCACAATTCAAAGTGATAGTATCCGGCGTATAGGTCTGCAGTTTAATGGCATCTGCCCCTGCATCCTTTGCCGCCTGCATAATAGCCACCGCTCTGTCAAAATCCATCAAATGATTGGCGGACATCTCTGCAATAATGAATGTGGGGGAATCCTCACTAATAATATGTTTTCCTATCACAATTTCCTTTTTCATGTCAGCACAGTTTCCTTTCGTTCATCATCCGATACTTTATCTCTGCAATCTCCCAATCCGTCTGATTGTCAATATCCTGCACCTCCAGCTCCGACAGTTCAAAAGCCAGAAGCTTCCCCACCATCAGCCTTCTGTTCACCAAAAAAGCCTCTGTACGAAAGACATAGAATTGTCCCACATCATGATAATGGGGTTGCAAATCTTGGGAACGGCTGTCCAGATACTCAGGATATTTAAAAACCATCCCACTGTCCTCCACCACTAACGCCCTCTGGGGAGGATAGGAAAACTGCACCACCGGAATCAAAGTATCCGCATCACTTTTCTCCAGCTCCTTTAAAGCACTTTGCAGCTTTTCGGCGGTCACAAAGGGCGCCGTAGGATAAATACACACCCCGATATCAAAATGCTGCCCCCGTTTTTCATACTCCGAAAGCACTTCAATCAACACATCATTGGTGGTGGCAAAATCATTGGCCGTGGCATCACTGCGGTAAAAAGGCACTTCTGCGCCATACTCCTTTGCTATCTCCGCAATCTCCTCGTCATCCGTGGACACCATCACTGCATCAAACTTTCCCGACTGCAATGCCGCCTCAATGGAATACGCCAGAATGGGCTTTCCGCAAAACTCCTTGATATTTTTTCGGGGAATACGCTTACTGCCGCCCCTAGCCGTGATAATTGCTATTCTTTTCATCTTTTCTTTGCCTTCCATTTCCATACCTGTCTCTTTAATTTATAATACCAAAAAAACGCTGGAACCGACTTCTGCAGCAGAGCGATAAACTTCTGCTCCTGTGCCCCGGTCATGGTTCTATAATACCTGTTCTCCTGAAAATCGGGAAATTTCTCCGTCACTCCTGCACGCATCTCCTTCACAAAACTCAGGCGTGAATGCTTTACGCCTGACAAATAAGAAAACAGCGTGTTTACATAATAAAGCTCCAAAAAGCGATATTCAATTTCTTCCCTATATTCCTCAAAAAATCCCCTGTTCTTACACTCCTCATACAACAGATCCGCTGCCTTCATGCGGTCTTTGCACTTTTCTTCTGTAATGTGGTGAACCGTAGACACTTGATGCTGATAATAATAGTACAGAGGCTCTTCCACCTTCTCAAAATGCGTAAAATAATGCGACCACACCGGTCCCGCGCAATTATCCTCATAAAAAATGCCCTCGGGGAAATTCAAATGATTCTCCTTTATAATACTATGGCGGTAAATCTTAATCACCATGCTTCCGGGACGCATCAACAGCTTTTTATGCCGCTCTTTATCCAATATGCCGGTCTGATCCGCCGTATTGTTCTGTACCACCTTGCCCACTGTAAAAGTGTGCGACCTCACCAGATTATAATCGCAGCCCACAAGATCCGCCCCTGTTTCCTCTGCCTTTTGCAAGAGCTTCTCGTAATAATCAGGCGCCACCCAATCATCACTGTCAATAAACCCTATCCACTCTCCCTTGGCATACTTTAGCCCCTCGTTTTTGGCGCCGCCCTGCCTTTTGTTCACCTCATAGTGAATGACCTTCACCCTGTCCGGATACCTGCCCTCATAATCCCTCAAAATTTCCAGAGAATTGTCCGTAGAAGCATCATCCACCGCCAGAATCTCATATTCAGAAGCCGGCAGAGTCTGTCCCACCAGCGAATCCATGCAAAAATTCAGTTTTCCGTCAGACGCCATATTATACACTGGCACAATGATACTTAATTTCATGCAAGCTGTCCCCGCTCTATCACTGCCTTACCGTCTTCCACCCGATACACCAAATCACATTTTTCAATAGTTTGCAGCCTGTGGGCAATAATAACAAGTGTTTTTTTACCATGGAGCCTGTTTATAGACTCCATAATGGCAGCCTCTGTGTCATTGTCAAGGGCGGAAGTAGCCTCGTCCAAAATAAGCACTTCCGGGTCATTATAAAGCGCCCTTGCAATCCCGATTCTCTGCCTCTGTCCCCCGGACAGACGAATCCCCCGCTCACCGATGCCCGTATCCAGCCCCTGGGGCAGCGTTTTTACAAATTCGTCCAGCTGTGCTTCCCTTAATACCTCCCACAGCCTCTTTTCGTCAATTTTATCCTCCGGCACGCCGAATGCAATATTTTTACGAATGGTATCATCCAACATGAAAATCATCTGCGGAATATATCCCACATTCTTAAGCCACTGCCTGTAATGCTCCATCACATCCTGCCCGTCCGCACAAATCCTGCCGTCCCTTACTTTCAAAAGTCCCAGCAGAATATCTACCACTGTACTCTTTCCGGCGCCTGTAGTGCCTACGATACCCACAGCGGAACCCACCGGAATCGTAAGATTGGCATGGTCAAAAATCAGTTTCTCTGTGCCCGGATAAGCATAAGTGATATCCTTCATCTCTATCACTTCTTTGACAGGCAGCTTCTCCTCACCGTCCGTGGCAAAAGACATGTCCACCTTTTCCCCGGCAATCTCATCCTGCAGATTATCGCTGACTCCCATAAAAAACGGTTCGAAATACGCAATGGAATTGATTTGATTGTTGATTCGGTTCACGCAGGGCAACAAAATAAAGGCCGCCGCCGCAAGCGTACTGAACACCTCCAGCATATTTTCCGTGGATGTGCCTGTCAGTACCAAAACAATCATATATCCCACCATGGCTCCCACACATGCCGTCTCTATCAAAAGCTTTGGGATATTGTTGTACAGACTGTAACGTTGTACCGCATCCACATAACCTTTTCCACATTTGCGATACTCGGACACAAAATACTGCTCCTTACAGGCAACTTTTACTTCTTTGATACCCTGCACCGTCTGGGAAATCCACTTAAACAGGCCGCTGTAATAATCTTGATTGTCCTTGCCCGCCTGATACATAATGGGTTTCAGCACTTTCTTGATAATCAGCATCAAAGTCACTAAAACCACCGCCAGAATCATAGTCATGGTGCCGTTATTTATCAGGCAGTAACTGATAATAAACACTGATACCACCCCGTCCGACAGCATCTGCAGCAAGGCTAAAATCAAAGCGTACATATTGTTTACGTCCGAGGTAATGCTCCGCTGTACCACCGCCGTGTCCGCATTGAGATAAAACTCATAATTCCTCCTGAGATAATTACACATCATTCTCTCGGAAGTCCTGAATTGATTGGTATACACAAAAGCAAATGTCAATTTCTGCTGCACATACAAAAAAATATTTTTCACAATAAAAACTGCGATTAACAATGCCATTACGGTAACGGAAAAGCTCCTATAGTCCTCGCTTCCCAAAAGCTCATAAAAAGTCCGGGCAACACGGCTGTCCTGAACCGCCTGAGGGTCAATGGCGATGTTCACTACCTCCACCAACAGCCCCACCCCTGCGGTCTGCAGGAAAGCCCCGATAACCATCATAACCATAAGCCCCGCCATGGTACGCTTCTGCTTCTTATCCAGCAGGACATTCATTTTTTTTAATATCTGTCGCATAGGGTTCACCATACCCTTTCTTATCTATAACCATATCTATGTCCATTATTATACTAGGGAATCCCTATTTTAGCAAGCACACCAAACAGTTTAAGACTCGCAAACTGCTTTAACGCTTCTCATTTACAAAATGAGTCTGACATGTTATGCTGAGTAACGAAAGATAAAAACGCCTTGAAATCAACAATCAGAAATGAGGAAAACTATGAAAATAGACAGAAATAAAATTATAAAGATGGTATTCATTCTTGCTCTCATCTGTATTTTGGTCAACGCATTGACAAGAGTGTCCCGCCAGCATTCCCTGACCCTTGAAGATTACGCAAACCAAAATCCGGATATCGCCTATCAGAAAAATACTGAAAAAGAAACGGTCTCTGGCTCGGATAGCAAGCAGGATGCACCCACACTCTCTTCTCTGCCGGGAGCCGCATTAAACAGCAGCATTCCAAACAACCAGCGCACACTTTATGCGGAGGGTTTTTATTACGAACCCCTGTCAGAAAATCTTCAGAGATATATCACGGGAATCTCTTATCCCGTCTTTCCCCAGCAGGATGCAGACGCCTCCCAAGGCTCGGACCCCCATTTGGACATTACCTACGATGACCTGCGCTATGTGCATATCTGGCACTATAATTTTGACGGTACTCCCACAGAAGGAGAACTCATCTGCAATCAGGCTATTGCCCAAGACTTGGTGGAAATCTTCTATGAATTGTACCGCAGTGAATACCAGATTGGCCGGGTACGCCTCATTGATGAGTATAACGGCGACTGCCTTGCCTCCATGGAAGTCAACAATACCTTCTGCTTCTATTGCCAGATGCCACAGGAAAATCCCACCCCGTCCAAACATGCATATGGGCTTGCCGTTGACATTAACCCTTTATACAACCCCCGCATTACTTATAACGCAGACGGGACGGAGGAGATTTCCCCTGCTTCCGCAGAATCCTATGCGGACAGAAGCCTGAGTTTTCCCTATAAAATAGATGAAAATGACCTCTGCTATCAGCTTTTCAAAGAACATGGCTTTATCTGGGGCGGCAGTTTCAATTCCCACAAAGATTATCAGCATTTTCAGAAACCCCAATAGTCCTTCAGCCCTATTTATTGGCAATTGCTCCCAAATCAGCCCCTTTATTTGTGTTTTCTGTTATCCTTGGTTTGTACCTAAAATAACAACAAACCAAGGAGGTAATCATTATGGCAATACCTGTTTTTCAAAATCCACCCAATAGTTTTCTAAACACAGCAAATCTTGTCAATGCTGCCCTGAACCTTTATCGCCAAGGCAGAGCCGGAGGCACGCTGACTCAAAATTTCTATGAGGATAACAACCTTAATCAATGCGTTACTGATGTTGCCAACAGTATTCTGCACTATGTAGATCAATTGAGGAGCGGTGTTGCTCTTGATCATGGCGCTCAAATCGGTACGCTTCCCAACGGACACATACTGCTGCATGCCTCTTTCACACATCATGGTACGGGCAACTGCTCCATTATCTGTGAATATGTACCCGGCAGGCAGCCCATAGGCGACCGTGACGGTGCCACCGTCAATGTCCATGCCATCGGCGCCCATCAGAACAATTACCGCTATGACGGAGTATCCAATGTACTCCATCCGCTGCTTGAGCAGAATCGTTTAGCCGGAAGAGGTGTTCGCTATACCAGTGCCCAGCGTGATGCAGTACAGTTTTAAAAAAATAAGTTTTCTCATATCAAAAACAATGCTATACTTAAGTTGTTGCGAAAATCAGAATTCCTCAATCGCCTGAAAACATGCTATACTTAGTATGAGGAGAAATCAGAAAGTCATGGCAAAAACAGATACCAAACACAATCAGAATACTGCTTCCGCCAGATATGCCGTTTTAGACTGCATCCGGGGCATTGCCCTTATCAATATGATTCTTTATCACGCCGCATGGGATTTGGTTTACCTGTTCGGCTTTGATTGGAAATGGTATTATTCTGAAGGAGCCTATCTATGGCAACAGGGAATCTGCTGTACTTTTATTTTCCTGTCCGGCTTCTGTCAGCCTCTGGGACATAAAAAAATAAAAAGAGGGCTTATTGTCTTTCTGGCAGGATTTCTCATATCCTTTGTCACCATTCTGGTAATGCCGCAAAACCGTGTGATGTTTGGCGTGCTTACGCTGATTGGCTCCTGTATGCTGCTCATGGTGCCGTCAGAACGTATTTTGCAAAAATGCAATCCTGTCATAGGATTCACTGCCTGTATTCTCCTTTTTATTCTTACCAAACACATAAATTCCGGTTATTTAGGTGTCGGCAGCATCTGTCTTCTGACCCTGCCCCAGGGCTGGTATCACGATTTAGCCACCACCTTTTTGGGCCTGCCCATGCCCGGATTTTACTCAACGGACTACTTTTCTCTGTTCCCGTGGGCTTTCCTCTTCACTGCCGGATTTTTCCTGTACCAGCTTGGCGATAAAAAGAATCTGCTTCATCATTTATCCCCAAGCAGTCTGAAAGGCATCGAATGGATTGGGCGGCACTCCCTTGGAATTTATATGGTTCATCAGCCCGCCCTGTGGCTGCTGTTTAACATTTTTCTGCCAAAGAATTAAATATGACATAGGTTGTCAGGAATTCTCTGCTATAATGAGGAAAAACTTTTCAGTATAGGAGAAAACGACATGGAAAGAGCAACAACAAAAGCAGATTTGATACAATCGGCAGAGAAAAACTATGAGGAGATGAATACGCTGATCTCCTCCCTGACGGAGAAGGAATTGAGTACGGTCTTTGATTTCACCAAGATGAAATCAAAAACTCAGACCCATTGGGTGCGGGACAAGAATCTGCGGGACGTGCTGGTTCACCTCTACGAATGGCACCGTCTGCTGCTGGACTGGATTGCAGCCAACCAAAAAGGGGAGAACAGGCCCATGCTGCCCGCTCCCTACAATTGGAAGACTTATGGGGATATGAACCGGGAATTCTGGAAAAAACACCAGGATACCACACTAGAGGCGGCCAAAGAGATGCTGGCGCAGTCTCACAGGGAAGTGATGGCACTAGCGGAGACCTTTACGGAGCGGGAACTGTTTGAAAAAGGTGTATTTCCGTGGGTTGGCGGCAGCACGCTGGGCTCTTATTTTGTATCCAACACGGCAAGCCATTACGACTGGGCAATCAAAAAGCTCAAGGCCCACAGAAAGAACTGTAAAGAGTAAGGGAGTGAATGCCCATGCAGGAGAGCAGACTGTTTAAAATTATATATGAATTGCTCAATAAGGGGCAGGTTACCGCGGCGGAACTAGCTGGAAAATTTGAGGTGTCTGTCAGAACCATCTACAGAGATATTGATGCCCTGAGCGAGGCTGGAATCCCTGTCTATGCGGAAAAGGGAAGAAAAGGCGGGATTTCGCTGTTGGACAACTTTGTTTTGGACAAGGCAATCCTGTCGGAGCGGGAAAGGCAGGATATTCTGGCGGCACTGCAGAGCCTGTCAGCCATGGGAGATACCTGCGACAAAGCCACGATGGAAAAACTGACCGCCCTTTTTCAGCTTCCTGACGACAATTGGTATGAGGTGGATTTTTCCAGATGGGGCGAGACTACCCAGGACAATGAGAAGTTCGAGACACTCAAAAAGGCGGTGCTCCGCCACCGATGTGTGCGGATTAACTATGTGGGTGCATATAAGGCGGAAAGCAGCAGGATCATACATCCGCTGAAACTTTTATATAAGTCAAGGGCGTGGTATGTGAAGGCTTACTGCACGGAGAAGAAAGATTTCCGCCTTTTTAAGTTGAGCCGTATTATCAGGTGGGAACTTCTGGAGGAAGAATTTATACCTGTTTCTTACCCCGAGCTTCTCAAGGAGACAGCGACATCTGAGCGGGATTTAGACCCCGTCGTACTCCGCTTTCCCAGAGAGGTGGCTTACCGGGTTTATGATGAATTTGATGTAAGTAATATACAAGAGCAGGAAAATGGGGATTTGCTTGTGACAGCTTTCATGCCGCAGGATGCGTGGCTGACGGGCTTTCTGCTGTCCTTCGGAACGCAGGTTGAAGTGGTAAGCCCCATCTATCTGAGAGAGGTCTTGGCGGCGCAGGCCAAGGAAATCTACGAGAAGAATCATTCGGATGCAAACACAAGATAGGAGAATACCATGCATTATGTGAAAACAAAAGGGATATTATCGGCTCAAAACGGAATGAATCTATACCGCGGCTGCTCCCACGGATGCATTTACTGTGATTCCAGAAGCAAATGCTACCAGATGCATCATGACTTTGAAGACATTGAGATAAAGGAAAATGCCATAGAACTGCTGGAGAATACCCTGCGGCACAAGCGGAAGAAGTGTATGATCGGCACAGGCGCCATGACAGACCCCTATATTCCTTTGGAGCTGGAGCTGGGCAATATGCGAAAAGCTCTGTCTCTCATAGAACGGTATGGCTTTGGCGTTACCGTACAGACAAAATCGAACCGCATTCTGCGGGATATGGACTTATTGCAGAAGATCAACCGACAGACCAAATGCGTGGTACAGATGACTCTGACCACTGCCGATGAAGATTTGTGCAAAAAGCTGGAGCCAAATGTCAGCACCACCGGGGAACGGTTTGCCGTGCTGAAACAGATGCGGGATGCAGGAATTCCCACAGTGGTGTGGCTCTCCCCGATTCTGCCCTTTATCAATGACACGGAGGACAATATCACCCGCATTTTGGATATGTGTATAGAGGCAAACGTCTACGGCGTGATCTGCTTTGGCATGGGTCTTACGCTGCGAGAGGGAAACAGGGAGTATTTTTATAGCCAATTAGACCGCCTGTTTCCCGGTTTGAAAGAGAAGTATATCCGACAATATGGGAATCAATATGAGGTGCCCAGCCCCCGCAGCAGGGAGCTGATGCAATTATTCCACCAGAAGTGCAGCGCTAACGGAATAGTCCACAACAACGGGCAGATTTTTGAATATCTGTATACATATGAGGATAAGCAGGCGGGAGAACAGCTGAGCTTGCCTATTGCACCGTAAAAGTTTCATCACCAAAGAACACAGCCCACGCAACCACATCCTCTGCGCTAAGAACCAGACCTCCCATGCCGAAATTAACATAAAACTCATTCTCGCTTTCGCTATATCCCCCTACACTCCAATCCAATTCTCCATCATCATGTTTCCACACAAGGAAACACCACTCTCCGTCTTCGGGCAAACCTTTTTCAGATACCAGATTCCACTTATCTACGCTTAAATTAAAATTCATTCTCATATACCTCCTGTTTTTTCAAATATGTTTCCTTATTTTTCTCTATATTATCATATAAAAGCTCTCTTTTCCATAAAAAATGACTAAGGATACCAACAAAATCAAAATTAATACGTATAAATCATGTGCCTTGTTCAGCCGAATATAATTAAGGGTCTTTCAGTCATATCATAGAGGAGAGATATAACTATGCAAGCTACAGCAAATCCTTATGCATCTAAAGAAGCAAAGAAACTTCTGAACTATCTTTCGGATATAGCCGGGGAAAAAATAATTACAGGTCAGCATACACAAACCAATCCTATGGAGGAGATTGTATATATAAAGAAAAATACAGGAAAAGTACCGAAGTTAATAGGCTTTGAACTGTTATCCTATTCTCCCAATATCAATTATGATGATGCGTCCGATGCTTGTCTAAAAGAAATTTATGAAAATAGGGACACTTTAAGTACCGCTATGGATTTGGCAAAGAAATCCGATATCATACTCACCTTTACTTTTCATTGGTACTCTCCCATCGGAGGCAGGGACAAAAGTTTCTATGCCGAAAATACGGACTTTGACGCAGAAAAGGTCCTCTTAGACGGCACACCTGAGAGAACGGCTTTTTTTCACGATATGGATGCTATTGCAAAACAACTAAGAAAATTCTGCGACGAAAATATTCCGATCCTTTGGAGACCGTTTCATGAATCATACGGACAATGGTTCTGGTGGGGCGCAAAAGGTCCGAAGATTGCCCGCGAGTTATACAAACTGATGTTTGATTATTATACATCCCACCATCATCTTAATAATCTGCTCTGGGTATGGAATTGTCCTTTAGCCGAAGGATATCCGGGTGATGAATATGTTGATGTTATCTCTACGGACATCTATCTGCCTGAGTATGCAGAAACAGATTACTCCCAGGAGTATGCTAAACTTATTTCCGAGACTACGAAGAAAAAAGTCACAGCGCTTGCAGAAGTCGGATACATTCCTAATATCAGACTTCTTGAACAGTCGCATACTCCCTGGGCATACTATATGACTTGGTCTAAAGAGTTCTGTATTGGTGAACAATACAATAAGATTGACAGCCTGCAATCAATGTATGGCAGTGGATATGCTGTTTCATTGGATTCAGAATCCCAGCTTCAATGATTCTCCCTCCACTGCAATACCCTGACTCTTAGTAATGGAAATCTGCTGTTCATCCGTAAAACCTACGGTTTCTCCGCTTTGCAGAGTCACCTCCTCCTCAATGACATAACTTGACACCCCTGCGAGAAAATCTAACACTTCCACAGGTGTGGAACTACTGTCTATAATTTCCATCTCGTCATATCCGAGGGCCTTCATCCCGCAGGTGCAGGCGCAAAGACCGCCTTTTCCGGGATACAGTCCAAACCACACAAGATTAAGTATGGGAAGCTTTCCTTCTTTCAGCACATTAGAACCCATCAGATAATACCAAGGCTGATATATTGTCGTATTGGCATAAACCCCCAGGGCCCCCTCTTGCTTACAACAAACTGACACTGCTTTCGTCAACATCTTCCCTGCTTCCACTACTCCGGCGCCCAGATTCATCACTATCACCACCAAATGTGCCTGATGCTGCTTCACCGTTTTCTCCCCATCCGGCCACGAATAGTTTCTTTTGACATGATATACCACTTCCTCTTCCGGAATCGCCGCAGGCATCAAAGCTACAGAAATCATGCAGCCCTGACTATAAAAGCACACTACATCCTCTTCCTTGGCAATCTCTTTTTCTGTATCGCCCTGTGGATTCTCCTCCTCTTCAACCTGCCATTCTTCCTTTAGAAGCCGCATGAACTCTTCTTTATCCCATACCGCTTCCTTCAACAACACGAAATTTACAAAATGTCCTTCTGCCTTCTGTTTTTGTTCCATTTTAACCTCCTTCAGCATTTCTTTATAGGTGCTTTAAAACTTAAATTTCTCTCCGTTTCCGATTTTTCAAATTTGATAACAAAGCAAGAACTGTCTTTTTTGATATCCAATATCTTTCCCCTGCCAAACACCCTGTGCTCAACCAAATCCCCAATCTGCAATTCTGTCTGTGCTATGCCCAATCGTTCTTCATTTGCCTGTATATACCTTGTTCCGGCATCCACCAATCGTTCTTCCAGCTCTACCACATACTTCAAATATTTCCTATCCGTATTAAAGATGAACCGCGAGGGATATCGAAAGGAACCATCGTAGTTTATTCCTTCAGCATCACTGAGAAATAAAGCATTTTTTGCCCGTGTATATGCGACATAAGCCATGCGGCGTTCCTCTTCTAATTTATCCAATGTATCAACATGTTTATTTGGAAAAATGCCCTCATTCATTCCGCATACAAATACATAAGGAAATTCCAGACCTTTGGCAGTGTGAATCGTCATCATCTTAACTGTTTCTTTCTTTTCCTCCTTATCGCTGTTGGTAAACAGAGCGATATTCTGCAGATATTCTTCTAAAGTATTCTCTTCGCCTGCTGTTTTCTCAAACTCAAACACGGATTGTTTCAACTCGGATAAATTATCCAGACGCTCCTGCTCTCCCGCCTGCCGAAGCATAGCTTCATATCCGCTTTCCTCCAATAGAGCCGTCATGATATCGGACACTTCCATTTCTTTGTACAGCTGATGATATTTTTCCATCAAATCAATGAACGCCGCTGCGCCCGTACTTTTAAACAACTCCTGCTCCACATTATCCTTTAAGGCATGATACAGGGAAATATGCTGTGATTCCGCATACTCTTCCAAAAACGCCATCCTTTTTTTACCGATATTTCTTTTGGGCTCATTGATTACTCTACGGAATGACAAATCATCCGCATATAGCGCCATTCGCAGATAGGACAAAATATCTTTAATTTCCTTCCGCTTATAAAACTCAATGCCGCTATATAAAACATACGGTATTTTTTCTTTCATAAAAACTTCTTCCATGCTGCGGGATACAAAATGTGCCCTGTACAATATGGCTATATCACTATACCTGCTTCCCTTTTCCACCAAATCTTTTATCTGCCCCGCAATCCATTCTGCCTCTAACTTCGTTGTTTTGGCATGATAAAAAACAGCCGGAACATTGCCTGCTTTCATGGCAATTAAATCTTTTTCGATTCTGTCTTTGTTTTTCCGAATCAAAGAATTGGCCGCATTTAATATTTCAGGTGAGGAACGATAATTTTTATTGAGAATGATGGTCTTTGTATTGTTATGGCACTTATCAAAATTCATAATATATTCTATTGTGGCCCCGCGCCAGGAATAGATTGTCTGGTCCGGGTCCCCAACGATAAATAAATTCTTATGATACCCACTCAGCAAATCCGCCAAAATATAGTTTAATCTGCTGACGTCCTGAAATTCATCCACCATAACATACTGCATACGTTCCTGCCACTTCTTTTGTTTTTCCGGGAAATGACGTAATATGTAAACGGCAAGTGTAATCAAATCGTCAAAGTCCAGCCCGTAGCATTTCCGCTGCTCGCACAAATAACCCAAAATTATTTTTTTCTCTATATCACTTTCCTTTTCGTATTTTTCCTTCCATTTCCGGCTGTCTAATTCTAAAAAACAGGGAATATGTGCATCCGCATCATGGGCCGTCTTAAAGAAATGAATGCTCTTTCGCGCCATTTCAAATGTATAGGACCTGGACTGTATGTTTGATGTTTCATACACGGTTTTTAAGATTGCTTCCGTATCTTCCTCATCCATTACAACAAAATTTTGAGGATAATTCAACACATGAATATCTTCCCTTAACAACTGTACACAAAATCCATGAAAGGTACATATGAACCCCGTATCGTTGTCCCCTATCATTGCCCTGATACGCCTCTTCATCTCATTCGCCGCTTTATTGGTAAAAGTAGCACATAAGATATTGGATGTAGAAATGCCTAATTCGTTCACTAAATAAGTATATCTATGAGTCAGCGCTTTTGTTTTTCCTGAACCGGCTCCGGCAATCACTCTGACATAGCCTTCCGTAGTCGTTACTGCCTCCGCCTGCTCTTCATTTAAATTCTCCAATACATCCATGACTAATTCTCTCCCACCAAATGAACCGTCTGGTAATGATGCCCCGTTGCCGGAAGAAACTTCTCCACCACATCTTTGGTCCTCATCTTCAGGCTGGATGTGCACACGCAGGGATGACATCCGAGGTACTCTCCCTCAAGCACATCCTCGTCAATCAGCAACTGCACGGCATGGTCCTTGTCATTCATCAGTCCCATGATACTGACTGCTCCCGGCTCGATATCAAGATATTTCAGCATATCCTCCGGGTCAGCAAAAGACAGCCTTGCTGAATTGATTTGACTAGACAGTTCCTTGGTTTTAAACTTCTTGTCCCCCGGCATCATCAACAGATAGAAATTTGTTTTCTGCCTGTTGCAAAGAAACAGATTTTTACAAATCAGCACTCCCAGCACTGCATCTATCTCATTACAAGCTTCCATATTGTTGGCCGGTTCATGGTCCGTTCTTTGATATTCCATTTCAAGACTGTCAAGAAAATCATAAGTTCTGATTTCCCTTGGCAGTCTGCCATCCGTATTTTGGGGTCTTCCGTGACACAATTCCATCATCATTTTTCTCTTTTCTTTTTAGATTTCCCTTCCTTAAGCGCTGCGCTTAAGGAATTAGGTATTCCTCTCGGTCCTCTGACAGCATAAATCCCATATTCTTCTTTCAGAATGTTGAAAGTAAATTGCTCCGGCTTATAACGCATAAACAGCTTTATCTTCATCAAAGCCTTAATCACCAGCTTGCCGTCCTTATAATCACCAGGAATTCCTGTTTCCAATACCTTGCACTTATAAAGAATTGCGGATACGGGGGCTCCCACATATATAAATACCGTATCCCCGGTCTTGATTCCGCTGCCCTGTTTCCAATTGATTTCATCCGCATCATCAAATGCGTGCTCGATATCATAATACTTCGGATTGGCAGGGATAATCCACTCTTTCGGGGGCCGGATTTTCTCTTTCTTTTTTGCCGATGCGGTAGCCATAAAGCTCATATCAATCAGGTCAAGCACTTTCTCGCTTGCCACGGTGCCATCCAGAAGTACCGTAATCCAATGAAGCTTATTCATGTGGTAAGCCGGCATAATGCCCTCTTCCTGTATGATGATATCCCGGAAAAACATATCGTCCATCTTAAGATTCACCACATCCACATAATCGTCACCGGAAAGTCCCAGCTTATTTTTCTGCACACCCATTACAAGGGCAAACCACTTATTGTTATCTGAGTGTCTAAACACAGCATTGCTGTCGTACTTGCTCCATGGGTATTCCGGAGATACCTTGTATTTCTTTTTGATATAGTCAAAAACAAAATCTCTCATTCCAATTCTTCCATAGCTTCCTTTTCAACTTGTTATAATCATAATCAAAAATTATTTACGAAATCCAAAGATCTGTCATATATATTATACTCGACAAAATCCTTTTCTTCAATATTTCTTTGACAAACCTACAGTTATACAACCATTCCATAAAAAAGCACCCACCCCAAAGGTGGATGCCGATGTGTCCTTTTCTTTCACTATGTGTCAGGCAACTCCGCTACCATCATGATTGCTTGTTCCATAATGCCCTACAGGTCTGTCTGCTATAAGCAAATTCCGCTTCTTATGAATTATTCGCCATGGCCTCTGCCACACTAGCCTCGCAGCTTCTCATCGCCTGAATCGTCTTGTCAAAAAGCTCTTCCAATTCCCAGCCAAGCCGCTCTGCACCTTGAGAGATAACCTCACGGGAACAGCCTGCTGCAAACTTCTTGTCCTTAAACTTCTTTTTCAGGCTGCTGACCTCCATATCCATGGTGCTCTTAGAGGGACGCATCAAAGCGCAGGACCAGATTAATCCGGTCAATTCATCCGCTGCAAAAAGCACTTTCTCCATCTCGTGCTTGGGTTCCTCCTCGCTGCAGATTCCATAGCCGTGAGAGCAGATTGCATAAATCATGTCCTCGCTCACTCCGGCTTCACGCAGAAGCTCTGGTGCCTTTTTGCAATGCTCCTCCGGATAAAGTTCAAAATCAATATCATGAAGAAGTCCGGTAATGCCCCAGAAATCTTCCTCCGCTGCATAGCCAAGTTCCTTCGCATACCAGCGCATCACGCCCTCTACTGTCAAAGCATGCTGGATATGGAAGGGTTCTTTGTTATATTTTTTAAGCAGTTCCCATGCCTGGTCTCTGGAAATACTGCTTTTTCTTGCTACAGAATTTGCCTCTTTTTTCTCGGTTTTCACATGGTCGGAAGGCTTTTTCTCCAGACTCTTCATTGTCGGGAATTCCAAAGAAGATAAAGTATTATTCCTCATTATCAAGTATTCTCCCT
>CAZGGA010000009.1:105498-127866 GCA_964524555.1 uncultured Acetatifactor sp. | reverse complement strand
ATTTGCGAAAAGTGCAAAATCATCAAGAGAAAAGGACGCATCAGAGTAATCTGCGAGAATCCGAAGCATAAGCAGAGACAGGGATAATCACTAGTTGTGAGTTCTTGTCCGGTTATTATGTGCGGCTGAACCGGTGCATTTTAAAGAATGTACCGATTATCATAAAACGGATAGAGCTTATGGGAGATTACTTGTTGATACCAGGACAAAAAGATTTTCTAAAATCATAAAGTACATGATTTAATAAAATCTATGTTTTGTCCCTGAAATATGCGCAAGCGCATATTTCTCGGGGATAGAAGCAGGCAAATGTTCGGGAAAGATCGGATATGCGTCCGGTTGGGTGAAAGCCCCAATCAATTAGTAACTAAGAAAGCGTACAACAAACAGACCAAATGTACGCAGCGCATTTTTCAAGAAATGAAAAACGCAAGGAAAATGGAGGAAACGTAAATGGCTCGTATCGAAGGTGTAGATTTACCCAGAGAAAAACGAATTGAAATCGGCTTGACTTACATTTATGGCATCGGCAGGCCGACTTCCAACAAGATTTTGGAGTTGGCAGGCGTGAATCCTGACACAAGAGTGAGGGATATCACCGATGAAGAAGTGAAGAAGATTACCGAAGCGATTGACAAGCTTGGAGTTATGGTAGAGGGTGACTTGAGAAGAGAAATCGCCCTGAACATCAAGAGACTTCAGGAAATAGGATGTTATCGCGGCATCCGTCATCGTAAGGGACTTCCTGTCCGCGGACAGAACACCAAGAATAACGCAAGAACCCGCAAGGGACCAAAGCGAACTGTAGCTAACAAGAAAAAGTAATCGCGAAATGTAATTGAGCGATTACTTGATACTTCTGAATTTGCGAAGCAAATTTAGAAGGTTCAAAAGGAACGAAGTGACTCGCGAAATGTAATTGAGCGATGAAGTAATGTAACAAGAAAACGAGAAATTAGGAAAGTAGGTTAGTTTAAAATGGCAAAAACTGTTGCAAAGAAAGTAACAAAGAAGCGTGTCAAGAAAAACGTTGAACGGGGACAGGCACATATTCAGGCATCTTTCAATAACACAATCGTGACATTGACAGATACCGAGGGAAATGCGCTCAGCTGGGCAAGCGCCGGCGGTCTTGGATTTAGAGGTTCAAGGAAATCTACTCCATATGCTGCACAGATGGCAGCTGAAACAGCTACCAAGGCTGCTTTAGTACATGGGTTGAAATCCGTTGATGTATTTGTAAAGGGCCCCGGTTCAGGACGAGAGGCAGCAATCAGAGCGCTCTCCGCTGCAGGACTTGAGGTTGTGAGCATTTGTGATGTAACTCCGGTTCCTCACAATGGATGCCGCCCTCCCAAGCGCCGCCGCGTATAGTTTATCATTTGTGGCAATTAGTAACTGTGTTGGAAGAAAGTACCTTTTAGGTGCTGTAAACAATATTACAGGAACCGCATTGCGAACCCTGTAATCAAGTATTATAAGGAGAAACTAAAATGGCAGTAAATCGCGTACCCGTATTAAAAAGATGCAGAGCTCTTGGCCTTGAGCCTTCCTATCTGGGATATGACAAGAAATCCAAGAGAACTTCTGCAAGAGCAGGAAAGAAAGTAAGTGAGTATGGTCTTCAGTTGAGAGAGAAGCAGAAGGCAAAGTTTATCTATGGCGTATTGGAGAAGCCTTTCAGAAACTACTATGAGAAAGCCGATAGAATGAAAGGCATGACTGGTGAAAACCTTCTGGTTATGCTGGAGAGCAGATTGGATAATGTAATATTCAGAATGGGATTTGCAAGAACCAGAAGAGAGGCAAGACAGGTTGTTGGACACAAGCATGTTTTGGTAAACGGTAAGCAGGTAAATATTCCTTCTTACTTAATCAAGGCAGGCGATGTTATCGAAATCAAGGAGAAGGCAAAATCCATGCAGAGATACAAGGACATCCTTGAAGTAACTGCCGGCAGGTTAGTACCCGATTGGATGGATGTTGACATGGAGAATTTCAAGGGAACCATCAAGAATCTTCCTACCAGAGAGATGATCGATGTTCCTGTAAATGAAATGTTGATTGTCGAGCTGTACTCTAAGTAATAAGCGGCACATTTAAAAGATGTTCGTAAAGGAGGGTATTTGCAGTGTTTGATTTTGAGAGACCGAATATTGAGGTTACTGAGATTTCAGAAGACAAGAAATACGGTAAATTCGTGGTAAAGCCTTTGGAAAGAGGCTATGGAATTACCTTGGGCAACTCTTTGAGAAGAATTATGCTGTCTTCTCTTCCGGGTGTAGCAGTGAGCCAGGTTAAGATTGAGGGTGTTCTTCATGAGTTCAGTTCCATTCCGGGAATCAAGGAAGATGTGACTGAGATTATCATGAATATCAAGAGTCTTGCAATTAAAAATAACAGCGAGACCAATGAAGATAAGACTGCCTATATTGAATTTGAGGGCGAAGGTGTTATCAAAGCATCTGATATTCAGGTGGATCAGGATATTGAGATTTTGAATCCCGATTTGGTGATTGCTACATTGAGCGGCAAGGATGCCAAGCTTTACATGGAATTGACCATTACCAAGGGCAGAGGCTATGTAAGTGCAGAAAAAAATAAACACGAAGATTTACCGATTGGCGTGATTGCCGTTGACTCCATCTATACTCCCGTGGAGAGGGTGAATGTCACGGTAGAGAATACCCGTGTAGGTCAGAGTACAGATTTTGATAAACTGACATTGGATGTCTGGACCAACGGAACCTTGATTCCGGATGAGGCAGTGAGTCTTGCTGCCAAAGTGCTCAGCGAGCATTTGAAACTCTTTATTGACTTGTCTGAGAATGCAAAGAATGCAGAAGTCATGATAGAGAAGGAAGATGACGAGAAGGAAAAAGTTCTGGAGATGAGTATTGACGAACTTGAACTTTCCGTTCGTTCCTACAACTGTCTGAAGAGGGCAGGCATCAATACTGTAGAAGAACTGACCAACAGAACTTCTGAGGATATGATGAAAGTTCGTAATCTGGGACGCAAGTCTTTGGAAGAGATGCTGGCAAAGCTGAAAGAGTTAGGACTGCAGCTGAATTCCAGCGAAGAATAGCATGAGTTTCATCCATGTATGGTAAGGCCGGAGAGCGCATGCGTGGTATCTCTAAATGGCAATAAAAACAGGCGTTTACCGCCTTCGGCATTCGGTAAGTAAGTCCAAAAGGCGTGGCCGGATGTACCATGAACGGAGAAAGGAAAATATTATGGCAATGTATAGGAAACTTGGCAGAACATCTGCCCAGAGAAAAGCATTATTGAGAAATCAGGTAACAGCTTTGATTTATCATGGAAGGATTGTTACCACCGAGGCTAAGGCTAAGGAAGTTAAAAAGATTGCAGAAGGTCTGATTGCATTGGCGGTCAAGGAAAAGGATAACTTTGAGACCGTTAAGGTAACTGCTAAGGTTGCCCGCAAGGACAAGGACGGCAAGAGAGTGAAACAGATTGTTGACAAGGATACCGGAAAGGTTCTTTCCGAGACTCATCGTGACAAGGACGGCAAGATTCTCAGAATGGAGAACGGCGTTACCGTTACTGTTTATGACGAGGTGGAGAAGGAAATCAAGAAGGATCTGCCTTCCAGACTTCATGCAAGACACCAGATGCTGAAGGTGTTGAATCCTGTTGTGGATGTACCTGCGGAAGCTGCCGGCAGAAAGAGAAATACCAAGAAGGTTGATTTGGTGGCAAAGCTGTTTGATGAGTACGGTCCCAAGTATGCGGATCGCAAGGGCGGCTATACCAGAATCATTAAGATGGGACAGCGCAAGGGCGATGCAGCTATGGAAGTAGTACTTGAATTTGTATAATGTCTGTGTAAACAGCATGATATGGCAAAAAGGGAGCTATCCGCTAAGTTTTAGTGTGACAGCTCCTTTTCGCTATTTGAAATTCGTTATTCAGCAAGTGTCATTGTGCAGATTGTCCGCAGAAGCGGCCTGTTTCATGGCATTTACCTGCTGGCGCAGCTTCAAAAGCTGTGCGTATTCTACTAAGAGACTGCGGTCTTTTTGGGGCAGTTCCAAGGTGGTGTTGAGCAGATCGGCAGCCGTGTAATCCTTGGTCAGGCGGCGCTCCAAATCTGCGGGAGTATAACGATACCCGGTGCGGTTTAAGAGATAATCGGTAGTTACACCAAAAAAGTCTGCCAATTTTCCCAAAGTTTCCAAATCCGGATAGTGGATGCCCTTCTCGTAATTGGAAATGGTTCCGATGGAAACATTTAAGTAAATGGCTAGTTCCTTTTGATAGATGCCTCTTTCGGTCCGGAGTTCTGCCAGAATTTCACCGATTGTCATATCAGACACCATGTAGGTTCCTCCTTTGTGTCAATTTAAGAGATATTTCGCCTCTATTTTACCGCATTCCAAGGGTAAAGGACGGCGTTACAGTAAAAGAGTAAAATGCATAAAATAATATACTTAAAATAGAATGCAGAAGTGATTGTCTGGCATTAAAAATTCGAACAGACTGAAATAGTCTTTTACAATATTTGTTTGAAAATTTGAAGTTGATGATAGCCATATTGTTGTGTGTGTGATATAATAATACAATTAAAAGCCATAAAGGAGATTGGGATGAGAGAATTTACAGCAGTAAGTTTGTTCTGCGGTGCAGGGGGTCTTGATCTTGGATTTGATAGGGCAGGATTCTGTATTTTATGGGCAAACGATTTTGATGCAGATGCTTGTAAAACTCATCAGAATTGGAGTAATGCGAAAGTGGTATGTGGTGATGTTTCAAAAGTCAATGTTGAAGACATTCCAGATTCTGATGTTATTCTTGGAGGGTTTCCCTGTCAAGGATTTAGTTTAAGTGGTCCTAGAAAAATCGATGATTCTAGAAATGCATTATATAAACATTATGTAAGAATTGTAGCAGCCAAAAGACCCCAAATCTTTGTGGGCGAAAATGTGAAAGGGTTGTTGACGATGGGAAATGGTCGGATTATAGAGGCGATTATAGACGAGTTTTCAAACTGTGGATACAATGTATTTTACAAATTAGTGAATGCGAGAGATTTTGGCGTTCCACAGGATAGAGAGAGAGTCATTATTTGTGGATTTAGGAAAGACTTGAACATTCAGAAATTTGAATTGAGAGTTCCTAGGGTTAAACCAATGACATTGCGAGAAGCATTGGCAGATTTGCCGGAAGCGAAGCCAGATGAAGTATGTAGGGCACCATATTCATCCAGATATATGTCTCGCAATAGGAAAAGGGATTGGAATCAGGTGTCTTATACAATACCTGCAATGGCAAAGCAGGTAACATTATACCCGGGTTCACCGGATATGAAAAAAGTGGATAAAGATTTATGGAAATTTGGTGATGATGGGATTACAAGAAGATTAAGCTGGCGAGAAGCCGCAGCAATTCAAACATTTCCTGAAGAATTGGATTTTTATGGAGATCTCACAAGTAAATATAAACAAATAGGGAATGCGGTTCCCGTAAAGCTGGCTGAGTATGTTGCAAACCAATTGAAGGAAATCTTATTGGAGAGGGGGCAGGAAATGTGGGAACAGGAATACAGACCTCAAACGGAAAAGCCTTTGAATATGCATGTGTCATAGCGCTCCATGAACAGTTGAAAAATGGACAACATATTATGATAGAATCATCTCCTCAGATGAAAACTGCGCAAAAACTGTATGATGGGATATCAGAAGATATGAAACCCTTATTGGATGCTGCGGCACGGGCTGCAGTGAGGATAATTAAGAGATTGGAACCTCAGTTGGTAGAATCGGATGGGAATGAACCATTGTATCTCTCGTTGCAAACAGATGCTGCAGGAATTAATGGGGATGTTAGAGATGTGTTATGCATACGAAGGCAAAACGGCTGGGCGATTGGTTTATCATGTAAGCACAACCATCATGCCGTAAAGCATAGCCGATTATCAGATACAATAGATTTTGGGCGGGAATGGCTTGGTGTTCCATGTTCGAAGGAATATTTTGATAAGGTGGTATGCTTATTCACAGAATTAAGGCAAATTAGGGATAAGAGCAAATTAGAGGGCTGTCCTGCTCTTTGGAGTGACATTGGAGGAAAAGCTGAAAAGTATTATATTCCGGTTTTAAAGGCTTTTATGGATGAGTTGTCTAAGATAAACTCTGAAAACGAAAATATTCCGGAGAAGATGATTAGATATTTGTTGGGACGTTATGACTTTTATAAAGTAATTGCGGATGATAAAAACAAAACTACCCGGATAGATGCTATTAATATTGCAGGTACTCTAAATCAACAATCGGGAGATGTTAAAGCTATTACCAAAATTCCTATATTAAAAATGCCGACACAGTTTTATCATATAGGATTTAAACCGGGATCAGATAATACAATTGAGGTGGTTTGCGATGAGGGATGGCAGATTTCAATGAGAATACATAGTGCAAGTTCAAAGGTGGAGCCATCGTTAAAATTTGATGTAAATCTTATCTCGCTGCCATCATCTGTCCATACTCAAATAGAACCATGGGAAAATGATTCAGAGATGGCAAGGAGAATTAGATTAGGTGAATATGCGGGGAGATTGAGCAATTTATAGTAAATACAAAGGAGCAAGGATGATTTTATTTATAGCGGATAAGGGGAATTACCAGCATAAAAAGAATTGTACACGATTATACTAGTTATACATACATGGTGCATATAACAGTGGGTATTATATAGCAGGAGGAAGTTATGCCAATCGGAGCAAAAAGAAATATTAAGGTAAATCAATTGCTGTTTGATTCTAATAATCCCAGAGTGCCTCAAGAACTACAGGGGAATACAGAGGAAGAAGCAATTATTGAATATATGGTGAAATTTGGTAATGTTACAGAATTAATGCTTTCGATAGCTGAAATTGGTTATTCGGATGCAGAACCATTATTGGTCGTAAGCGTTAATTCAGAAAAATATGTTGTAGTTGAAGGAAATAGAAGACTTGCAGCATTGAAATTACTGAATGATCCTTCATTGACGGATTTAAGGGTTAAAGCCATTAATGATATTGTTGACAATGCATCGGTTAAGATTCCAGAGGAAGTTCCGTGTATTGTATATCAAAATAGAACCGATATTTTGGATTATTTAGGATATAGACATATAACAGGTGTCAAAGATTGGGGTGCTCTTGAAAAAGCAAAATATTTAGACCAATTATACAACACACATATTGACGAAGTAGGGCAGGGTGGTATATATCAAAAAATTGCTAAAATGATAGGTAGCCGTTCTGATTATACACGGAAATTGCATATGGCTCTGAAACTATATGAATTGGCTAATGATGAAGCTTATTATGGAATGGATGTCAAAGACAGAGACATTAACTTTTCATGGATAACGACTGCATTAGGGCATAGTGGGATTTTGGACTTTATCGGATTTTCAGATGGACAGATTTCTTTGGATAACTTAAATAAAGAGAATTTTAAAAAAGTATTTTTGTGGATGTTTGACCGTGATAAATCAGTTGTTGCAGAATCGCGTCAAATTACAACATTGTCTAAAGTATTAACATATGATGCTGCAGTAGAAAAACTCGAATGTGGCTCTTCGTTAGCAGAGGCGGTGCTCTTTACTAGTGAACCGGAAGAAATGTTTATTAATCAGTTAAAGGGAGCTAAGAGTCAATTGCAACAGGCAAAATCAGCAATTGAACAATTAAGTGGTAAACCTATAGAAGCTGATGGCTTATTAGAGGATATTGAAAAATTAAGCAAAACAATAACAGGGGCTTTATTTGCCAATTTTGATCCTAAAATGAAGGCATTTAAAGAAAATAAATTCAGCGCTCTTCCAGATGAATCAAAAGAAGAACTTAAACAAATGATTTTAGGGTTATTGGGAACGGAATAATATGATAATTGACAGGGAAAGGTTGGTTTCAAAACCTAAGTGGAAAGAAAGCGAATATAATAGATGGGCAGATTATGTTGAATTGCTATGCTTGAAGGAGGAAATCATCACACCTGATGATCTGATGGACATTTGGTGTGATGAGGACACGGATAATGAATATGATCGTGGAGGAGATGCTCATTTAGAAAATTCAAATGATTTAGAAACACAGATCAAAGATTATTTTACATTATTACATACTAGAAAAAAAGAATGTGGGGATTATTATCCTTTTGAATTACAAAATGGGAATTGCTTGATGCTGTTGCATGAATTATCTGACAAGCACAAACAGTATATTTTTTGTTGCTTTGTTCAAGCATTTGTTTTATGAGTAAGACAAATTTACAAAAATATACAAGAGAATTTGAAAAATTTTGTAAAGTAATAATGTCTGTGTTAGTTCCTAAAGATGCTGTGGTAGAATTATTTGGAACAACAAGAAAAGATACTATTTTTAAAGGAACATTAAGGGCAAGAATCGAAACTTTGGCACAATATTTAGGTGCAAGCACAACAAAAAGCTTTGACAATAATCCTAAGTATGATAAAATCAATAATGGCGATGATGGATTAGATATAGTGGCGTTTCTTCCAATAGATGTGGCACAGGTCATTCCATTTGCATTTGCGCAATGTACATGTAGTTTTGAACAGTGGGTAGAGAAACAACACTCTGCCGGCATGGTTGAGTGGAAGACAAAAATTTCTCCGTTGGTTTCTTATCCGGTATTTATGTTTGTTCCTTTTTCGTGTCATGATAATTTTGGTAAGTTTTATGATGAAACAAGCATATATTCTTTTTTAATTGATAGAATTCGTATACTTAAGCTTATAGATAAAAATAAGATTGCTTTGCGCAAAAAGATTACGGTTAAACTTAATAGTGTGTTTGATTTAGATGAATTATTTGATTAATTTATAGTTGGTGCACTAGATAGATTTTTTGCAAGACAAAATGGTTAAATAAATGGTAGTAAAGACAACAGGACAATAGACCAATCGATTGTCCTGTTTTGGTTCTTTTTGAGGAATTTTTACTATCTGCTAGTTCCTGATGGCATTATTCAAGACATCTATATAACGCTCTCTTCTGGTGGTTGCAAGATTTTGTTGAAAAAATGAATGGAGAATATAGGATACTTCATCATAACAAATAAAGGAAACTTTATCACAAATTCGGGAAGGAAGAAGCTCAGCGTGGGTTGACTGTTTTCTGTAAAGAATATTATAATGATAATCAAAACTCATATGGTCAATTTTTTGAAATGCCAGAAATATGAAGAATGAAGGTGGCATGATTGGTACACTGTAGCGCTCACATTTTGGATAAAAGTGAATAAGATGAGTACTAGTGAGATGAACGAAAGAGGTTTGTGCGCCGAAGAAAGGAGTGGAGAGCATGGAACCCAAACAGTATACTTCCAAAGAGTTATTACAGAGATTTATACCCTATTTCAAAAAATACAGGGGAACGCTGTGTATGGATTTGTTTTGTGCGGCGCTGACCACAGTCTGTGAGCTGGTACTGCCGCTTATTATGCGTTATATCACCAATGAGGGATTGCGGGATTTGGCAGCATTGTCCATGAAGACAGTGGGGGGATTGGGACTTTTGTATCTGACACTCAGAATCGTGGACTGCATTGCCAGCTATTATATGGCGGATATGGGACATGTCATGGGGGCGCAGATAGAAACGGATATGAGGCATGATGCCTACCAGCATCTGCAGCAGTTGTCAAACACTTACTATAACAACACAAAAGTAGGGCAGATTATGGGGCGCATTTCCAATGATTTGTTTGATGTCACGGAATTTGCCCATCACTGTCCGGAGGAATTTTTTATTGCAGGAATCAAGACTGTGATATCCTTTTTGATTTTGGCGAGTATTAATCTATGGCTGACTTTACTGATTTTCTTATGTGTTCCCTTGATGGTGGGGGTATGTATGACCCTGAACTTTCGCGTGAGGGGAGCCTTTCGCAGCCAGCGCCATCAGATCGGGGAGCTGAATGCCAGAATAGAGGACAGTCTTTTGGGACATAAAGTGGTAAAGGCATTTGCAAACGAGGCGATAGAAGCAGAAAAATTTGAACAGGATAATCAGGCATTTCTGGATATCAAAAAAATGACATACCGATATATGGCATTGTTCCAGACAACCGTTAAAATGTTTGATGGCTTGATGTATCTTATGGTAGTGGTGGCAGGAGGACTTTTTATGATAAAAGGTCTGATTGCTCCGGGTGATTTGGTGGCATATATGCTGTATGTGAGCACATTAATTGCCACAATACGCCGTATTATTGAGTTTGCAGAACAATTTCAAAGGGGTATGACGGGAATTGAGCGTTTTCTTCAAATTGTGGATGCGGACATAGAGATTTTTGACGAGCCGGGCGCAGCCCAGCTGGTGAATCCTAAAGGAGATATCATATTTGAAAATGTATGTTTTGAATATATTGATGACCATAACAAAGTGTTTGAAGGATTAAATCTGCAAATCAAAGCAGGGGAAAAGATTGCCATTGTAGGACCATCAGGAGGCGGAAAGACTACTCTGTGCAATCTGATTCCCAGATTTTATGATGTCACACAGGGAAGAATCTTGTTAGACGGCAGGAATATCAAGGAATTTACTTTAAAGAGCCTGCGGGGAAATATTGGTATTGTGCAGCAGGATGTGTATTTGTTTTCGGGAACGGTCTATGAAAATATTGCCTATGGAAAGCCGGGGGCTTCCGAAGCGGAGGTGGAGGAGGCTGCCAAAAGAGCCGGCGCCCATGACTTCATCATGGAGTTAAAGGACGGATATCATACTTATGTGGGAGAGAGGGGAGTCAAACTGTCCGGCGGACAGAAGCAGAGAATCAGTATTGCAAGGGTGTTTTTAAAAAATCCGCCCATTATCATTTTGGACGAAGCCACATCCGCCCTTGACAATGAAAGTGAATTTGCGGTGGCAAGCTCTCTTGCAAAGCTGTCAGAGGGACGAACCACATTGACCATTGCCCACAGATTGTCCAGCATCAAAAATTCGGACAGGATTCTGGTGCTGACAGAAGAGGGAATTGTGGAGGAAGGAAATCACCAGCAGTTGTTGGAAAAGAAGGGAATCTACAGCCACTTTTATGAGATGGCGGATAGACTGAAATAGTCTTTTTTGCAATCTGCTCTAAAGTATTTTTGGAAACCGCCGATAATTATTACAAGTAAGTCAAATGTAACAATGGAAAGGAGGAATCCATATGCGTATAGAGGCCTACACACAAGTACAGCAGATTTATCAGTCACAGAAGGTAAGTCAGAACAAGAAGACTAAGTCTGCAGCCCAGACAAACGACCAGCTGCAGATTAGCAGCAAAGGTAAGGATTACCAGATAGCAAAGGCGGCAGTTGCCAGCGCTCCCGATGTGAGGGAAGAACTGACGGCTTCCATTAAAGCAAAAATCCAGAGCGGAACTTATTCCGTAGATACAAACACTTTTGCTGACAAGCTGATGAAGAAATTTGAAGAAATGAGGTAGTTCAAGTGGCTAGTTTAATGGAGAACCTGATAGATGTACTGGGGAAAGAAAACAGTGAATATGAGGGACTGCTTGAACTATCTCAAAAGAAAACGCCGGTAATTATAAGCGGCAATTTAGAAGAATTACAAAAAATCACGGATGACGAGCAGGAGATGGTGAGCAGAATCGCCAATCTGGAGAAAAAACGGGTGGAGGTTACTGCGGATATTGCCAATGTGTTAAACAAGGATGTTAAAACATTAAAACTGACTGATTTGATTGCTATGCTTTCTGCAAGACCTGAGGAACAAAAGACACTGATAGAGATACATGATAAGTTACAAGCATCGGTGAGAGGTCTGCAGAGGGTAAATGAGCAGAACAGGGAGCTGCTTAATAATGCGCTGGAGATGGTTGAATTTGAGATGAACCTGTTACAGGCAATGAAGGCGGCACCCGAGACAGCAAATTATAACAGAGGCGCATACAATACAGGAAATACCATGGGTGTCACCAGCAAAGGGTTTGATGCCAAACAATAGCCTGTAAGCCGCATCCTTGTGAGATATAGAGGTGAACATTATGTCATTGATGGCCAATTTATATATAGGAACATCCGGATTACAGACAAGTCAAAATGCGCTGAATACTACAGCGCATAATCTTTCTAATGTGGACACTGTGGGTTATACCAGACAGCAGGTTCAACAGTCCGACAAGAGCTATGTTACCATCGCAACGGATCCCCGAATTGTGTCAAATAAACAAACAGGGCTCGGTGTTACCTATTGCAATGTAAAACAGGTAAGAGATTATTTTTTGGATAAGGCATACCGCAAAGAATCCGGGCGCAGTATGTTTTATAAGGTATCCACGGAAGTGCTGGAGGAAGTGGAGAGTCTGCTGGGAGAATTAAACGGCGAGGCGTTCCAGAATCCTTTGAGTGATTTGTGGACTGCAGTGCAGGAACTCAGCAAAGACCCCTGCAGTTCGGTAACACAGGGGCTTTTCGTGCAGAGATCTTCGGAATTTGTGGAGAGGGCAGTGGCTATTTATGAGGGACTTTCCTCTTATCAGGACAATCTGAATATACAGATTAAACAACAGGTTGAAAAGATTAATAATTATGGGCGTGCCATTTTGGAGCTGAATGATAGAATTCGCTCTATTGAAGTAGGCGGGATAGAGCATCCCAACGATCTTCGGGACACCAGAAACAGAATGTTGGATGAATTAGCAGAGCTGACCAATATGTCTTGGAAAGAAGATGCTCTTGGAAATGTATCCGTACAGATAGAGGGCGTTGATTTCGTAAAAGGCGGCATGTGCTATGAAATAGATATGGATGTGGATGCATCCACAGGATTTTACACACCGTTCTGGCCACAGAATGCATCATACAGGGTGTTGCCGGACGGAACCAGAAAATATAACATTGACGGTGCGCAAGTCTTTAATTTAAATATTGAAATTTCCTCCGATTTGGGGACTGATGTGGGCGGACTGAAGGCCATGCTTTTGGCAAGAGGCGACCACAGGGCGAATTACAGCGATATTGAGGGAAATAATTATGACGACATTTCCCAATCGATTATTATGAATGTTCAGGCGGAGTTTGACCAGCTGGTGCACAATGTATGCTCCAAGATTAACGATATTCTGGCAACTGCCGCTGGAGTAGAAACAGGTACGTTGAGTAATGTGACCTTTGAGGACGGAACTACAGAAGCTTTGCTGAGTAATGTGCGCTATGCCAAGGATGACGTGGGCGGTTATATGAGGGCAGAGGACGGAAGACCTCTCCAGATGTTTACCAAGTACACCACGGACGGTTATAGGAAGGTGACGGCAACCGATGCAAACGGTAACACGGGAGAGTATTGGATTTATGTGGAAGAGGACTTGGAGCAGCAGGATACGCTCTACACCATAAACAATCTCCGGGTGAATCCAGAGTTGATGCAGAAGCCTTCCAGCTTAGGATTCCGACTGAAGGACGGTTCGGAAGACAAGGTGGATAAGAAGACGGTGGAAGCTTTGAAAAAGGCATTTACGGAAGAGGCTTATACCTTAAATCCCAATGTGAGAAAGTTAACTTCATTTAACGGTTATTATATTGACCTGGTAGCGCAGGTGGCAAACTCAGGCTCGGTATTCCGCAGCATTTATGAGAATCAGGAGAATACCGTAGAGTCCACTCTGTCTGCAAGGGATCAGGTGGTAGCAGTTTCTTCAGACGAGGAACTTTCCAATATGATAAAATTCCAGAACGCGTACAATGCATCCAGCCGTTATATCAATGTGGTTGATGAGATGCTGGAACACATTCTCAATACTTTAGGAGTATAGTAAGGAGGCAGCCATGCCATCACAATTTTTTGGACTGAATATTGCATATACGGGGCTGTTAGCCAGTAATGCCGCTTTAAACACCACCAGCAATAATATTGCAAATGTGCATACGGAAGGCTACAGCAGGCAGCAGGTGAGCCAGCAGGCATGCAATGCCCTGCGTGTATTTGAAGCCTACGGCTGTGCGGGCGCTGGTGTTGAGACATTGGCAATTGAGCGCATCAGGGATGAATTTTATGACGGCAAGTTCTGGGAGAATAATACCAGACTTGGTGAGTACAATATGAAGCAGTATTATACTCAGCAGATTGAGACATACTTTGAAGATACCGGTTACAATGCCGGATTCAAGACGATTTTTGACCAAATGATGATAAAGGGTATACAGGAGTTGTTAAAAACTCCCAGCAGCGTGAATGCCAAGGCTCAGTTTATCGGATGTGCCGGAGATTTGACGGAATATTTCAATGGTTTGGCAGGCAATCTGGAAGCAATGCAGAAGGATGTCAATCAGGAAATCAAGTTAAAGGTTGACCAGATTAATTCTCTTGCGGGGGAAATTGCCACCCTGAATAAGCAGATTAACACCATTGAATTAACCGGACTTAAGGCAAACGAACTGCGGGACAGGAGAACCCTTTTGATAGATGAACTTTCGGAAATCGTGGATGTTGAGATAAGGGAAGTTCCCATTACGGATGCCAACAATCCTGAGCGAGAGACCGGCGGCAACCGCTTCCTTGTAAAAATTGCAGGGGGACAGCTTTTGGTAGATACCAATGAATATCGAGGGCTGGAATGTGTTGCAAGGCGTAATTATGAGAAAGTGAACCAGACAGATATTGACGGTCTGTATGATGTGTATTGGGAGGACGGTCAGAGATTTAATCTTAATAATGCGGCAATGGGCGGCAATTTAAGAGGTCTGGTAGAAATGCGAGACGGTAATAATGGCGAGAATTTCCATGGCACTGTTACGGATGTGGGAGAAACAACGGATGCTGACGGATTTCTTCATGATACCGTTACCGTCCAGGTAGGACGGGAATATCTGCAGGATTTGAATAAATGTAATCTTTCTGACCAGGGCGGCATTATCAATCTGGGCAATCAGGAATTTTACTATGATTCATGGACTTATACCTGCTCCTATGACGAGAATGGAGAGGCAGTTTATTCCTATACCTTTACCTTGTCCAAGGCAGGAAACGGTGAGAAAAACCCGAGACGTGTTACCAATGACCGCATGAATAAGCCTGCGGATATCGGTTCCAGCATTACCTATCAGGGTATTCCGTATTACATGAATCAGATGAATGAATGGATCAGAACTTTTTCCCAGAAGTTTAACGATATTCTTACAAGCGGTTATACCGCTGAAAATAGGGAAGGCGTTATCATGTTTACCGGAGATGATGCTGTCAGTGATGAGCAGTTTGATTTTCCGGGTGATTTCAGATATGATTTGTTTGTGCAGCAACAGAACGAAAAGGTGAAGGCTTATAAGGACTATCAGGCGAAGCTGACAACCCGTGCAAGCGAATTGAAAGCTCAGGCGGAGGAGGCTGGTACACCTATCACGGATGCCGAGGCATTGGAACAGGCCAAAGATGCTTTGACAGCGGAAGGCGTAACGGAGGTTACGGCGGCAAGTATGGTTGGAAGCATAACCGTAGGTGTGGCGCAGGACAGTTATTATCTCTTGACAGCCAAAAATTTCAGTATTCTTTCCGCAATGGAGCAGGATGCGAATCTGATGGCAAACAAGTTTAAGACAGGGGACGGCGTGGAACAGGATGACTTGCTGAATGCCCTCAAAAACATGGCTACCGATAAGACGAAAATGAGTTTCAGAGGGGCTTCCGCTTCGGAATTCCTGCAGTGTATATTGTCGGATGTGGCATTGAATGCATCCAGCGCCAACAAGTTCCAGCAGAATTTCGCTGATCTTGCAAACACGATTGATAACCAGAGAATTTCTATATCCGGTGTGGATGAGGACGAGGAAGCTATCAATCTGGTAAAATACCAGAACGGCTACAATCTGGCATCCAAGATGATACAGATACTGACGGAAGTTTATGACAGATTGATATTGGAGACTGGAGTTTAACGGATGCCTGCTTTAGCAGGCAGGGAGGTATAGGCAAACATGAGAATTACAAACAAGATTATTCAAAGAAATAACCTGCAGAACATCAATACCAACAAAATCTATCAGGATAAGCTGAGTAACCAGATGTCCACCCAGAAGAAAATTAACAGACCTTCTGACGACCCGGTGGTGGCAATCCGTGCACTGAGGCTGCGCAGCAATGTGACAGAAGTGACACAGTATTACACCAAGAATATTCCTGATGCGGAGAGCTGGCTGTCCATTACCGAGGATGCCCTTAAAAATATGTCCGATATTGTGACGGACATGATTAAACAGTGTACAAAGGGTGCAAATGGTCCTTGGAAGACAGAGGACAGACAGATTATTCTGGAGCAGTTAAAGGCTCTTAGCGATGAAGTATATTCTACTGCTGATGCGGATTTTGCAGGCAGATATGTCTTTACCGGATACCGTACGGACACCTCGGTGAGATTCCCCGAGGCTACCCAGAGAGAGTATACGATTACGGAACAGGTGCACAAGGATGCCATAGACCAGATTACCAAATTGGAAGTGGGTGATTTGGTAAATTGGAATACAGGAAACTATAATACAGGCGATATGGCAAATATCACTGATGATGACATATCTGCATTGGAGGTATACCGTCTCCGCCTGTCATACAATAACTGTGATGTACCGGTAGCGGGAAATCCCCCTGAATTAGTGCCTCCCACCATTACTTATGGAAGAAGCACTGCAGACGCAGAGCCGCTTGAAATAACCCCTATAAAGGTGGCATATTCCTATGGTGAGCCTTCCGTGGCAGCAGACGGCAGCATTACGGTGGATACGGACTTTAATCCCTACAAATATGTGAATGACAATCCGGATGAAGCGGTTTATCTGGCGGACACAGGAGAGATTCTGTTAGGAGCCAATGTTCATCAAACATTGGTAGATGTTCAGGACGATGTGTCCACCGCTTATGACGAGAGCGAAATCCGAATTACCTATAAAAAGAGCGATTGGGCAAAGGGAGATCTCCGTCCGGAACACTATTTCTATTGTGTACAGGAAGCCACAGGCGCTTCAGAAGCGATTGAGTATAATCAGGACTACTTGACCGGGGAGCCGGAAAAACAGGCCATTGAATATGACGTGGGCTTTAACCAGACCATCCGCATTAACTCCACTGCAGACGAATGCTTCAAACATGGCATTGGCAGAGAAGTGAATGATGTGATAAATGCCCTGCAGGAAGCTTTGGATATGGAAGGCATTCTGGCAAATATAGAAAAAGCGCTGAAGAATACTCCGGATGATCCGATTTTGAAGAAACAGAAGGATGCGGCAGAAAAAGCATTTACCCTTGCCAAAGATAAATGCCAGAGACTTTTTGGAAGCGGCATTACGGCTTTTCAGGGCTATCTGAATGACACCAGCTTAAGTATCACAAACTGCGGTACTAGAAGTAAGAAGCTGGAGCTGATAGATGCCCGTATGCAGAACCAGAAGACGACTTTTGAAACCTTAAAGAGCGAAAATGAAGACATTGATATTGCAGAAACTATCATTAATCTGACTAGTGCAGGGATGACCTATGAATCGGCGTTGATGGCAACGGGTAAAGTGGTGCAGAATACACTGTTGAATTTTATTTAAACAGACAATTGCAATAGCCTAATCTTATAATAGGCAGCGCCGGGCGGCGCAGATAGGAGCTCATATGAAGATAAACACAAGAATTTTTGGTGAAATCGAGATTTCAGACGACAAGATTATTACCTTTGAAAACGGCATTATTGGATTTCCTGACATGAAGCATTTTACCCTGCTTCATGATGTGGAACAGGGATCCAAGGTAGGACTCAGATTCCTGCAGTCCATAGAAGAGCCCAATTTTGCCATGCCGGTGATGGATCCTCTGGCCATTAAACCGGATTATGACCCTGAGGTGGATGATGAGCTGTTAAAGAGCACAGGCAATCTGACAGAGGAAAATGTGCTGGTGTTAGTGACCGCTACGGTTCCTTCCGATTTGACCAAGATGAGCATTAATCTTCAAGGTCCCATTATCATCAATGTAAACGAGATGAAAGCATGCCAGATTATTCTGGACAGCGAAGCCTATCCGGTGAAATTCCCTATTTATGATATCCTTCAGGCAAAAAAGGGAGGTGAGTAGGATGCTGGCATTATCAAGAAAAAAGAATGAAGCAATCATTATCAATAATAATATTGAGGTGTCAGTTCTTGAAGTAAAGGGCGATCAGGTCAAGATAGGCATCACTGCTCCCAAGGAGATACCCGTGTACCGTAAAGAGGTATATCTGCAGATTCAGGAGGCAAATAAGGCAGCTGCGGATGTGGACGGTATGGAAGCGTTGAAAAATCTGTTGGGCTAAGGCAAATCAGAATGATAGAAAAAGCTGTCGTATGGTAGTAATGCGGCAGCTTTCAGTTTCTTTTAAAAAAATTGTATTCTGCTATTAATTTTTGTTTATTTTTGCCGATAAAAACCTTAGAAACCAATTTTTCTCTAATTACGGAGACAATAAAAGCGCCGAAGGAAGGCGCAGAGTCCTTTTAAGGACTCCTAAGATTCACACGGAGGTGATTAGCAATGGCGATGGAAGCAATCGGGAGCGTGATGAGCGTTCAGGCACAGCCGGCGGCAGTACAAAAACCGGTGGTGCAGACAGAGAAAACAGCGGCGGAATATACCAATGCCAATGTCCAATCTGTCGACAAGGCGGATACTGCCACAAGAGTGGTGGAAAACGCCGGTGAAAAGGGTCAGAACGGAAATATGGGACAGAGACCCGAACAGCAGGTAGGCGATGAACAGATCAAAAAAGCGGTGGAGCAGATGAACAAGTCCATGATGGCTCATTCAGAAGCTATCTTTGGCATTCATGAAGGCACAAACCGTGTAACAATTAAGATTGTAGACAGGGATACCAAGAAGGTTCTCAAAGAGGTTCCGCCGGAAAAGACTTTGGATATGATAGCCAAAGTCTGGGAGATGGCAGGTATTCTTGTGGATGAGAAGCGATAGTGGGAAAGATAGGAGGATAATAAAATGGCAATGCGTTTAACAGGCTTGATGTCCGGCATGGACACCGAAAGCATTATACAGGATCTTGTCAGCGTCAGACGGAAGAAAGTAGATGTACAGAAAAAGGCACAGACAAAGCTCTCTTGGAAGCAGGAGGCTTGGAAAGAACTCAATACCAAGTTAAAAAATTTACAGTCCAAATTCTTGGGCAATATGCGTTTTTCTAGTGCATATTCCAAGAAGGTTACGAAAGTATCCAACAGTGATGCAGTCAGTGTGATTACCGGAGAGGGTGCGGCAAACAGCGTACAGTCCCTGCAGATTAAGAAATTGGCAAAAACCGGCTATCTGACAGGCGCACAACTTGAGAGTGCAAACAAGAATGGTTATACCGCAGAGACGAAACTCAGCGAGCTTACGGATAAGGACGGCAATCAGCTGTTTTCCGGCAACGGAACTATCAGCGTAAAGACGGGAGAACGTGTAGTAGATATCAATGTAGATGACAATACGACCATTTCCGATGTGCTGACCAAGCTTAAGGATACAGGATTAAATGCCAGCTTTGATGCTAAGACACAGAGATTCTATATCTGGTCCAAGGAATCCGGCGCAAGTAATGATTTCAGTATTACTGCAATGGATGCAGACGGAAGTAAGGCTTTGAGCGCTCTGGGCTTACAGACGGATTTGACCAGCGACAAGGCAACCGCAGCGTTGTATGTAAAATATGCAGAAGCTTATGTGGCAGGAAATGAGACTGCGACATTGACTAATTTGCGCAGTCTGATCAATGAGACTGTTGCATCTAGTGTCGACTCCTATGTGGAGAAATATAAGAATCTGGTATCTTCCAAGGCAGATGCCGAGAAAGCAATAGAAAAGCTGAAAGAAAAGTATGGATATGAAACAGCGTTCAGTGCAGACACGGTTGCTGCTGGCTTGCAGGCAAAGATAGCAGCGAAACAGACAGAATTTGATAATGCAACGGATCCTGACCAGAGGAAAAGTCTGGAGAAGGAAATAGATGAACTCAAGGCAGATGCGGATTCCCTGCAGGCTCAGAAGGATAACATTGTTAAGTATGATGCCGAGATGGCTGATATCAAGACTTATGTGAATATTCAGGAAACCACCGTTGATGGAAAGACTACTTACAGTGCAGAGCCTTCAGATGCTTTAAACAAGCTTATTGGTGAGGTAGAACAGAGTTATCTCAAAAAGGCGGAATATGCAGTTTCTGCACTGCAGAACTATCAGACGGACGGTAGCGGAAAATATGTGACGGATGCAACAGGCAATCTGGTATTAAAGAGCGGTGTACAGGCTGTAGCTGGAGCTACCAAGGTATCAGGACAGGATGCAGAGATTAACTTAAACGGTGCAACTTTTACCGGTAACACCAACACCTTTGAGATCAACGGCTTGACGATTACGGCACTTAGCGAGACCAAAGAAGGTGAAACCGTAACCTTAACCACCCAGCAGGATACTGATGGCATTTATGACATGATTAAAAACTTTATAAAGGAATATAATAGTGTCATAAATGAAATGGATAAGCTTTACAATGCGGAATCCGCTAAGGGATATGAGCCTCTCACCAGCGAAGAGAAGGATGCTATGTCCGAGAGTGAAATCAAGGAGTGGGAGACCAAGATTAAAGATTCCTTGCTTCGCAGAGACAGCGGTATTTCTTCCATAACTTCAGCCTTGAAGTCCGTTATGACGGCTGGCATTGACATAAACGGGAAGAGTATGTATCTCTTTGATTTTGGAATTGAGACTTTGGGATATTTCAATGCGGCGGACAATGAAAAGAATGCTTATCACATTGACGGCGATCCGGATGATGCAGATACGGCGGGTAATGCAGATAAGCTTAAGAGCATGATTGCCAGCGATCCGGATACCGTAATTTCCTTCTTTACGCAATTGTCTAGAGATATGTATGCAAAGATGACCGAATTGTCTTCTGGCATAAAAGATTACCGTACCTATGGCAGCTTTTATGATGACAAGAAGATGAAAGCGGATTATGAAAGCTATAATACCAAGATTGCAGATTTGGAAAAGAAGCTGAATGCATACGAAGATAAATGGTACAAGAAATTCAGTGCAATGGAGACTGCAATGGCAAAAATGCAGTCCAATATGAGTGCAGTGACAGGTTTATTAGGAGGTTGAGGATAACATGGCATTACCAAATGCGTACGCACAATATAATAACAGTAAAATATTGACGGCAACACCGGCGGAACTGACCCTTATGCTTTATGAAGGGGCCATCAAATTTTGCAATGTGGCGGTAGTGGCTATTGAACAGAAAAACATTACTAAGGCCCATGATAATATTATGCGTACGCAGAGGATTATCGACTATTTACGCCAGACTTTGGATATGAAATACCCGGTGGCACAGGATTTTGAAAGGATATATGTCTATTTATCAGAACGCCTTATACAGGCAAATCTGAAGAAAGACAAGGAGATTCTGGAAGAGGTTTTGGTGCATCTTAGGTCTGTGCGTGATACATGGAAAGAGGTAATGCGCATCAATCATGAGAAAGGAAACGGATGATGGAGAATTATCTCAATATCTTGGAAGAGTCGCTGCATAAGAAGTTGGAGGTTCTGGAAAAAATTGAGGACTACAATACCGAACAGCACAGGATTTTTTCCGAGGAAAAGGCATCTCTTGATGAATTTGATGAAGCCATTGAAGAAAAAGGAAAGCTGATTGAACAGCTCTCCCGCTTGGACGATGGATTTGAAAGCCTGTATGCTAAGGTCGCAGAAGAACTGCAGAATAATAAATCAAAATATTCAGAGCAGATTAAACGAATGCAGGAACTTGTGAAGCAGGTAACGGACAAAAGTGTGTCTATTCAGGCGCAGGAAGCCCGCAACAAAGCCTTGATAGAAGAATATTTTGCAAAAGAACGGGCGGGCATCCGCAATAACCGCAAGTCATCCAAGGCGGCTTTTGACTATTACCAATCTATGAATAGGGTTGCAACCATGGATTCACAATTCTTGGACAGCAAACAGTAAAATAAAAATTTAAAAAATTTACTTTTACCCCTAAAGTAATCGAAAAACTTTCCGATATACTTATCAAGTAAAGCAGATAAGCTAATTGATATAAGCTTTGAAAGCTTTCATCAAATGCTTCTGTCTCAATTCGCACAATTGAAAGGAAGCGCTAACCGTTTACTGTGAGGGTGGTATGTGCGAATCATGCAAGCAGTAAACAAGCAAATTTTGCCGCAAGGAAGCGGTATCATATTTCAAGGAGGAAAAAATTATGGTAGTAAAACACAATCTTACAGCAATGAACTCTAACAGGATGTTGGGACTGACAACAGACACTCAGGCAAAGTCCACCGAGAAGTTGTCTTCTG
>CAZGGA010000009.1:33608-105398 GCA_964524555.1 uncultured Acetatifactor sp. | reverse complement strand
GGCACAGGCAGGTCAGGCAATGCTGGCACAGGCAAATCAGGCAAATCAGGGTGTTATGTCCTTACTTCAGTAATAGATTTTGAATGAAACTTCCTAAAGGGCTGGCGTATCGTCAGCCCTTTTTATAATAATTCCATAGGTAAAAAGACATGAAAAAGAACACCATATTGTTTTTGGAATGGCACAGTTTCGGTACTCCCTTTGTGATACAAGCGTTTCAAAAGTTAGGATACTCTATTATTAGGGAGACTTTCCCAAGAGACAAAATTGATACCAGAAATGATGCGGAGTACACAGAGCGGCTGGTACATCTGATATTGGGCAGGGAATATGCCTGTGTGTTTACCTTTAATTATTTTCCGGTAGTTGCCATTGCCTGTAAAGCTTGCCGCATTCCCTATGTTTCATGGACTTACGACAGCCCATATGTACAGCTTTATTCTAAAACGTTGGAATTTGATACGAATTTTGCTTTTGTGTTTGACAGTCATACCGTGCAGGAACTGCGCAGTATGGGGTATCACAATGTATATTATATGCCTATGGCGATTCCGGAAGATGATTATGAGAAGATGCTGCGGAAACCATATAATAAGTCACATTATCAGTGTGAGGCAGCTTTTGTAGGTTCTTTATACAGTGAAGATTTCCACAATCCTTTTCGGAAAATGCAGGAGTTGACAGGGTATTATAAAGGGCTGATTGACGGATTGCTTCAGGCACAGCGGAAAGTTTACGGGTATCAATTTCTGCAGGAGATTTTAGAGGAAATGCCAGATTTGGTGGAGCAGATAGACAGACTTTGTCCCTTTCTGATTGCAGGAGACGGATTAGAGACCATTGAATGGATTTATGCAAACTATTATCTCTTGCGGCAGGTGACGGCGTTGGACAGGCAGATGCTGCTTAAACAGATGGCAGAACACTTTCACACCTGCGTGTATACGCCGGAGAAAAGCCATATTCCTCATGCAGATACCAGAGGAAAAGCGGATTATTATACGGAAGCGCCCTATGTATATCATAACAGTAAGGTCAATTTGAATATTACCCTGCGCAGCATACAGACCGGCATTCCCCTGCGGGCTTTTGATATTATGGGATGCGGAGGTTTTCTGTTATCTAATTGGCAGGAGGATTTTCTGGAATATTTTGAGCCAGACGAGGACATGGCGCTGTATGAGAGTAGTGAGGAGGCAGTGGATAAAGCGGCGTTTTACTTGAAACATGAGACACAGCGCCGCAAGATTGCGGAAAACGGCAGACAGAAAGTAAGGAAAGAACACACCTATCTGCACAGGATAAAAGATATGTGTGTTTATATAGAAGATTATTGGTCATAGATAATAGCAGGGAGGTATACAAATATGGCGGAAGCTTTTTTAGAAGAAATTTATAAGGATGGAAGGCTGATATGTGAATTAAAGCAGGTGGTGGGATACGCCAGAAGGAATGATTTGGTGCATTTGGTTGACCGAGGGGATGAATTATTGCAAAAGTTATGCGATGTGTGCAAGCGGTATGCGCAGTATAATGTGGTAAAAGGGAAAGAAATGTGGAGTCTGATGAAGAAAGTTACTGGTGCTGGAAATGACCCAGCGCTGGTAGCGGATATCTTTGAGCATAAAATATTGCCGTTGTTAGAGGACAGCATGAGACAGTGGGGGACTATCTGCACGGAAAATGATGAGAAAGACTATAGATTTGAAACCTCTGTATCCGGTTTTTTGACATTGAAGGATCTGGAGAGAAATTTTTATTTTCACAGTACGGTAGACCCTATGTGGGAAGCCAGGCAGCTTGCAGAATGCATTTATGACCCTCGGAACAGACAGTATTCTATCAGGGGCTGCGGACTAGGGTATTTGATTTATCAGATGTATGAAGTATCCGGCGGCTCCGTACTGCTGAATGTCTATGAGAAGGATGCCAGAATGGTACAGTATGCCAGACAATATGGAGTGCTGGATTGGGTGCCGGAAGAAAATCTCAAGGTAGTGATAGATGAAGACCCGCGCCCTTTTTTAAACAGTGCTCTGGAGGAAGAGACAGGTTCATACTTGTTTGAGCCGGCTCTTAAGAACGAGGCGGATGATATTCGGACGATTATGGAGACCGTTAAGATAGAGTATTGTACGCTTTATATGCACAAAAGGGATGTGGCCATCAACTATTGGAATAACCTCAGACTAGGCTGTAAAATGGTATCAGAATTGGATACTTCCCAGCTGAAGAAAGATTTCATCATTATTGCCGGGGGACCCTCCGTGGATGATAATATAGAATTTCTTCGAGAGAACCAAGGAAAGAAGACTTTGATTGCTGTGGGGACTGTATTCAAGAAACTGATCCAAAATGATATTACGCCGGATTTTGTGACTTTTCTGGAGCCGGATCCGCCAGTCTATCAGTTGCAATTGGAGGGATTAGAGGATCAAAAGGTTCCTATGTTGATTAGCCTGCTTACCTATTGGAAGCTTGCGGCAGCCTATCAGGGAGAAAAGTACTTTGTTCCACTAGTGGGGATGGAGGAAGCAATCGGATATCCTCTTGAAGAGAAATACGAGGATGCGTGGGCCGTGGGCGGTACGGTGACAAATATGGCAATTATAGCGGCAAGCAGATTTGGAGCTGAGAATGTTTATCTGGTAGGAGTGGATATGGCATATCCAAACGGTATTACTCATGCAGAGGGAACCGCACAGAGAAAAAAAGTCGAGCTGGAGGGGCTGATTCCGCTGGAAGGAGTGAACGGCGATACGGTATATACGGACAAAGTATTCAAGATATATCATGGGGAGGTCGAGACTTTGTTCCAAGAAGCAGATTGGATTTCCTTCTATAATATGTCCCAAGTCGGTGCCAAACTTGCCGGAACCAAATCCTATGCAGAAGCGATAAAGAAATTGGAAGAGGAAAAAACTGCGGCAGGAGTACAATAGCAGATGGATGAAAGAAAAATTGCATTTATTGTTTGTGCCAATGATGAGCCAGAATTGCAGGAATGCCACTATTACCTGAGCCGCCTGTCCATTCCGGAGGGGATGACAACAGAGGTGCTTTCTATATGGGATGCACAATCTATAACCAGCGGATATCAGGAGGGAATGAAGAGTACAGATGCTAAGTACAAAGTATATCTACATCAAGATGCTTTTATCATAAATCCTGATTTTATTTTTGATATACTTGCTGTTTTTCAAGAAAATCCACAAATAGGCATGCTGGGCTGTGTAGGCGCCTCAAAATGGAGAATGGAAGAAGGATATCTTCCGGTTAACAGCTATGATACGGGGAAAGTATTCCATAATTTGCGGGACGCATATTTAGACTATGGAAGTCCTCAGGGGGGACATTTGAAAGTAGTGATGGTAGATGGGTTGTTGATGGCGACTCAGACGGATATTCCTTGGAGAGAAGACTTGTTTCGGGGATGGCATTTTTATGATGCCTCACAGTCAATGGAAATGCAGAGAATCGGCAAAGAGGTGGTAGTTCCCTTTCAGAAAACACCATGGTGTTTTCATGATAATGGAGCAACCAATATGGCGACTTATTACGGGGACTATGAGTTGTTCTTGAAGGAGTATTTTCCAAAGATTCAGCAACTCAGTACTTCAAAGGGAGAAAATATATCAGAATTAAAGAATAAATTCAAACAATTAAAGGAAATGCTGGATGGGATGTTGGAAAACGGAGACCGAGAAGCATTTTTGAATGTATGTCAGGATTCTGTCTTTGAAGAATTTCTGGACTTTCGGGAATATTTTCTAATTGCATATATTGAAAAGGCGGAGGTGCAGAATCACACAATCCACAGACTGTGGGCAAATGGTTTACGGAAGGATGAGATATTTGCTAAAGTAAGAACATTGAAATATCTGCTAAAACGGATGGAGTATGATGCGGAAGATGGAACGGAATGTTCTTATTTGCAAGGGAATTATTCTATGGCAGCCATCGCTATTGTAATTCAGTATTATATATGGAATCAGAAGAAAGTATTGGACAAGCTTCCTTGGATTTGAGAAACGATGAGGAAAAGAGGGCAGAGGATGACTGGAAGCATTATTAATAAGTCAAGTGTAATCACACAGATTCAAGAAATCATATATTATCTACATATCCAAGACTATGCTGAGGGCACATTTCGTTTTACAAAACTGCTACAGGAATTGCAGAAAGATTCAGATATCAGTGCCCAAATCCCAATTTTGAATGAGATGATGCAGGCATTGGAGAAGGTAGATATGGTTCTCTTGGCGGATTTGTTGGAGGAGGCCTTGCTGCCCCTGATAAAAGATATGGTAGTTCCTAAAGAACCAATTGTCAGGGGAAATTATTGTCTGGAAAGTACTTCCTCTGGCGGTCTGACTGTCAGGCATCTTCCCACAAATCTCTATCTTCATGGGAACTGCAATCCTATGGAGGAAGCCAGAATCCTTGTACAACATTGTTTTGATCCAAAGAAGGAAAACTATGCTGTCTGGGGAATCGGATTGGGATACCATATAGTAAGATTATATGAAGCAGCAAAGGGGGCTGTGCGGATTATTGTTTTTGAGGAAGATGAGGAGATGCTTAAGCTGGCAGCGGAATGCGGCATTTTAGACCATATTCCGGCGGAGCGCATTACTTATGTTTTGGACAAAACAGGAGAAGAGTTTGCAAGGTATTTATCCCAGCATGACACAAGGCATGATACAGGGATTTTACTACACTTTCCCTCTATCAAAAAGATACAGGACAAATTGTTGAAGGATCGGATGAGCAGTTTTTTCCTTGGCTGGAACAGCATGATAAATGCAAGAAAATCCTTAACAATAAATTTCAGAAGCAATGAAAAATATTGCAGCCACAATGTGGATGAAATAGAAGAAAGGATTAACAACAGAGAGGTGGTTCTGGTAGCCGCAGGCCCGTCTTTGGATAATAGCATGGAATTTTTGAGAGAAGCTTCTAAAGAGAAGGTTATAGTGGCAGTTGCCAGAGTGTGGAAGAAACTTTTTGATGAAGGCATTGTACCGGACTATGTGGTTACTATGGATGCTCATGAAATCACTATGAGGCAATTGGAAGGGCTTGACAATGAAGACGTTCCTTTGATTGTGGATTCCACGGCATATTGGGGAATGGCGGCAAATTATGGCGGAGAAAAATATATTGCTTATCAAAAGGACTATGAGAATGCTGAAAGGCGTGCGAAAGAATCAGGACACAGGATTTATGAGACAGGAGGTTCGGTTTTGACTTTATGTCTGGATATTGTTTTGCAGCTGGGTGCAAATGCAGTCTATTTTGTGGGAGCCGATTTGGCTTATCCGGGCGGATGGTCCCATGTCGGCGGCACTATGAACAGAACGAAGATGGACACTTCCGGAATGAAGCCCATAGAGGCTGTGGACGGAAATATCGTATATGCAGACTATTCCCTCATAGGCTTCCGCAAGTGGATTGAGGGTAAAATAAGAGAATACCCACAGGTAAAGTTTTATAATCTGTCAAACTGCGGCGCTAAAATTGCAGGAACAAGCTCTGTTTAACTAGAGACCATTCGCAGCATTTCGGTTAATCTTTTTTGATAAGTGTGTCCTTCTTTCACTTTTCGATATCCGTTTGCCGCAATGTCCTGTCGCTCCTTGTCATGAGTCAGATAATAAGAACACTTATCCACTAATTCGTCAAGGCTTGCATAGGCTTCCAAATCCACGCCAATTTCAAAATGCTCAGTCAGTTCCGGTTGATAATTGGTCATGAGGAAGCCTCCGCATCCTAGAATATCAAAGATGCGCAGGGGCAAGCCAGTTTGAATAGGACGGATGGTCATATTGAGATTAATTTTGCTTAAATGAAACACCTTGGGCATTTCCGTCAGAGTCTGAATGCCGCCGTGGACATGGACACTTTTCAGAGGAGAAGAGTCGCTTCGGGTATACAGCTCCACGGAAAAATGTTTTGCCAATTCATTCAGAGTGCGGATACGCTCTGTCTCGGCAGCCTGAATACCAATATATTCATGTGCCGTCACATAACGATCTGGCGCGGCAACAGTGTCTGCAAGGGTGAAGAAGGAGGAGTCAGCAGTACGAATACTGTCGATTATTTCATCTGTCAAAATGTCTTCCATAAAGTTGTAGCCGTATACCTTTAGGGATGCTTCCACAATACCATTGATATATCCAGAGATATAATCAGGAAGGGCGGGCAAGCGATGCAGACGGTTTTTCTCTGTGTACAGGGAACCCACAAAAGAGATGTCGCTGCCATATCTGGCACGGTCTGAGGCGGAAATGGAGGTCGTTACCTTGTCAAAGCGCTCTGTGCAGGATGCCAGAGGCAGATGGAAAATGCAGTCAGAATTGAAAGGGGCAAAATCATCATATTGTGCCCGGTCAAAAAGGAAAATGCGGTTTGTATCATGCAGGATGGACTTAGAAAAAAGCTCCGGCACGGGAGAATCAACAGTCCAGCACAGATAAAGCACTTTATGGAGATGGCATATTTCTGCAACCGCAGGGAAAAAGTTGATGCTGAATACAAAGAGCGGATGTAAGGCTTCCAGAGAGCGGTTCACCAGCTCCACACATTTGGCGGGGGAAAGGCTTTTGTCAGACATTTCAGCAGTTTCCTCCTCCACGGTAATGCCAAAGCTTTGGAAAGCATTTATTAAGTCAGGTTCGCAGATATTGCCATAGCGGTAAAATAAAATGGTCATCTTGATTTACTCCAATGTCAAGTTTATATTTTTATGAAAAGTATTGTCTTATTGTATCATGAATCCACAGTTTTGAATAGGGTTTTACCGTGTGAGTTTGTAAGAAAAATAAAGGAGTATGAAAATGTACACTACAGTAGAATGGATCAAGCAAACATTGACATTATGCATTCATTTTTCAGAGATGGAAGAGGCGGAGAGGAGGGCACAATTCTCCGAATTGGAAAAAATATATTATGCTTTTTCACCGGGTGAACGGGAGAGTATACACAATACGTTGAAGTCTAAGTTAGACAACCAAGATTGCATTTATGTACATTCCATACTTGTGAAGTACTTGAAGGCACAGGAATTCAAGGAAAATGTTCTCGATTGCATGCTCCAGGCAGATTATAATTGGTATTGGGGGAGCATGCTGGAACTCCAAATAAATATGAATATTGAAACATGTTATGAGAAAAAACGTTTATTGCATAAAAAGAATGTTGACAGATTTGACATTACATTAGGGGGGATAGATTATCAGTTTCTACCTTTAGAAAAGCGCAATAAAAAGAAAATTATTATTCTGACAGAACAGATTTTGTCAATTTTACACGCGCCGACGAAGATGGTATTGGATTTTGCTTATATGCTGCAGGAGAGATTAGGTTATGAAATACTGATATTTGTATGTCCTTGTGACGGCACGCTTCCGGAAGGATGGTGGGAAGACGGACTCAGGATGAATGAAATGGAAGAATTGAAAACAATGCCCATGCTATTGGAATATAAAAATGCATTCTTTCATGGCTATCAACTGAATATGTCTTCAGCTAATATTAAGGAATATCATATGATGCTGGAATTAATTCATGCATGGAATCCCTTATTTGTGTTTAACATAGGAATTTGCAATCCGGTAGCGGATTTGGCAGGCAAATTCACTACAATTGCCGCTATGGAGGTGTCACTTTGCTGCCCGGTTTCAGAGGGACAGATACTGATAAGGCTGAGCAGAGGTGGAGAAGAAGCAGAGGCAGAATACGAGAGGGTAACTGCTAAGAGCGGACAGTCTCAATTATTTATGGAAGAAAGGATGCCTGTATTAATAGAAGAAAGTGATAAAACATATACGAGAAAAGAACTAAACCTGCCAGAAGATAAGTTTTTGATTGCAATTGTGGGTAATCGTTTAGATAAAGAGATTGATTCAGAGTTTATCCAGACTATGAAAAATATTATGGATGACAATGAAAAAACCGCTTTTGTGATTATTGGTGATGTTGAAAATGTGAAAAAATTCTTTTCTGAGGAACCCTATAAAAGCCGGATATTTTACTTGGGATATTGTAATGATTTGATGGGTGTTTATAGCATTATAGATTTCTATTTGAATCCCAAACGGGGGGGCGGCGGATTCAGCTCTCAGATGGCATTGGTAGCCGGCATTCCGGTTGTGACACTGCCCGATTGTGATGTTGCATATCATGTGGGAGAAGAGTTTATAGTAGAGAACTGCCCGGCAATGGAAAGCAGAGTGCAAGCTTGCCTGAAAGATAAATCTTATTATGAGGAATTAAAAGAATTGGCAGCCATGAAAGGACAGTTGAATACAGATGACAAGATGGTGCAATATGTTAAGACCATGATAGATAAGATTAATCACTGCATGGAGTCAAAAATTTAAAAAGTTGAGAGGTTATGGACATGAGTAAGGAAACAGATGTACAAGCAATTTTAGAGGCGGATAAATGCCGCAGCGAAGGAGATAGCCAAGGAATGCTGTCATGGATTCAAAAAGGGCTGCAGGATAATTATACAAATTACGAATTGTATTTTATGCTGGGAGAGTATTATCTGGACAGCAACCCCTATCAGGCATATTTATGTTTTGAAAATGCAGAATTTTATTGCAGTGATACAGAGGACATTGCTGTGATACAACAGGCGGAGAAACAATTGGCGGAGTCCGGTTTTGGAGTGCCCTCTGTATCCACAGTGATTTTGTCCTACAATGCAAAAGAAGAAATGGCTCTTTGTCTGGATAGCCTGAGAAAATACGGAGGGGCAGGCAGGTATGGAGAAATCATTGTGATTGATAATGCTTCTACAGATGGAGTGGTGGATTATCTGAAAGAACAAAGTGATATTCAATTAATCTGTAATAAGCAAAATGCAGGATTTCCCGCAGGGTGCAATCAGGGAATCAAAGCGGCAAATCCGAACAATGATATTTTTCTGTTAAATAATGACACCATAATAGCTCCTAACTCCATTTTTTGGCTGCGAATGGGACTGTACGAAAATACTTCCGTGGGTGGAACCGGAAGCGTCACTAATTATGCAGGGAATAACCAGATTATTTCGGAAAATTTTACATCCATAGAAGGTTACATGGAATATGCCGAAAAACATAATGTTCCCATGAAATATCCTTATGAAAAAAAGCTGTGTTTAATCGGCTTTGCCTATTTGATAAAAAGGACTGCTTTGGATGCGGTTGGATTGTTAGATGAAAGATTTACTCCGGGCAATTTTGAAGATGTGGATTTATCTTATCGTCTGATTCAGGCAGAGTATCAGCTTTTGCTCTGCCGTAATTCCTTTATTTTTCACTTCGGCAGCCGTAGCTTTTCTAAGAATGTGTCAGAGTATAACAATCTGATGATGACCAATGCCCACAAGTTTAAGCAGAAATGGGGATTTGACGGTCGATACTATACCAATGAGCGGCGGGATCTAACAGAATATATAGAGGAAGCGGAAGAGGTGCCTCTTAAAGTTTTGGAAATTGGATGTGGCATGGGGGCGACGCTGGGGCATATCCAAAACAGATATCCCAATGCGGAGGTTTATGGCATAGAGTTATCCGATAGGGTAGTACATATGGCAAAAAAATACCTGCCTGCCATTGAACAGGGCAATATTGAAAATATGCCTCTTGAGTATCCGGATCAATTTTTTGACTATATTATTTTTGGAGATGTATTGGAACATCTTCATGATCCACAGAAAGTGCTGAAAGAGATGCAGAAATATTTAAAGCCTTCCGGTTTCATTCTTGCCAGCATTCCTAATATTCTGCACTATTCGGTGATTTTGGATTTGTTGAGAGGCAGGTTCTCTTATGTGGACAGCGGAATTTTGGACAGAACCCATTTGCGTTTCTTTACCTTGTATGAAATTGTGCTGTTATTCAGGGAATGTGGTTATAAGATAGATATCGTTACAAAAAGGAAGACTTCAGGAGCGGTGAACGAGGAGGATCGGAATATGCTGGACGCACTGTTAAAGGTTCCTGGAGTTGTCTCTGAGGATAGTTTTGAGGTCTATCAGTATCTGATTAAAGCTAGGAAAGCGGTCTGACAGCAGGATATTTTCTTGTTTTAAAGAATCAAATGATACGGAGAGGAACTTTTCATGTGGGATAGCATCAGAGAACAAATTGAGCAGGAAAATTATATACAGGCAAGGATACTATTGGAAGGAGAAAAGAGCCTGACAGGCGGCTGTCCGGATGATACCTTTGCCATTTTGGATGCCAGCGTGTACGAGGCGGAAGAGGACAGGGAAGGAATGTTTGATGCCATTGCAGCAGGGCTTTCTTTTAATTCGTCCAATTATGAGCTTTATTACATGCTGGGTAACTATTACCTTGCAGTCAATCCCAATCAGGCCTTTCTGTGTTTTGAGAATGCACTGTATTATTGCCATATGGAGGAGGACAGACAGGTTATCCGAACACAAATGGAAGAGCTGAAACAGGCCTTTGACATTACGGTGAAAAATACGGTTATTGTGATTGTTTCTTACAATTCCTGTTACCTGATGCAAAAAAATATTGAGAGTATCCGAAATACACTCTTAAAAGGTACCTATCAGATCGTAGCAGTGGATAATGCCTCGGAGGACGGAGTGGCAAAATGGCTGGGAGAGCAGGAAGATATTATTTTAATCCAAAACAGGGAAAACAGAGGATTCTCCTGTGCCTGCAATCAGGGAGCTAAAATCGTAGAAGGAACGCCAAACGGGGACAGTGATATTTTTCTGTTAAATAATGACACACGCCTTGCCCCCAACTCCTTATTCTGGCTTCGGATGGGACTGTATGAGAATGAGCAGACGGGAGCTGTGGGCAGTTGCTCCAATTATGCGGGAAATGAGCAGCAGTTGGAGATTTTATTGAACAGCCCGGGGGAGTATGTGGATTATGGGGCAAAGGTGAATCTGCCCCTCAGGCATCCATACGAAGAGAGAGTTCGTTTGTCAGGGTTTGCCATGCTGGTAAAGAGGAGTGTCTGGGACAGCGCAGGAGGAATGGACGAGCAGTTTGCACCGGGTTATTTTGAAGATGATGACCTCTGCATGAAGATACTGCAGAGAGGTTTTAAGATGCTTTATTGCAGGAACAGTTTTATTTATCATGCAGGAAGCCAGAGTTTTGCTCCTAAAAAAGATGTCAATCAAATTCTGCTGGATCATCACAGGCTGTTTCTGGAGAAATGGGGATTTGATATTTTGGAATATGCCTATCCCGACAAAAACCTGTCCGCCCAGATTTCCTATTTCAGGGAAGAGGAATTTAATGTTCTTCAAATTGGCTGTGGATTGGGCGCTGATTTGAAGCTGTTACAGATGGGATTTCCCAATGCGCATATGGTGGGACTTGAGTTAAATCCGGCGCTATGTGAGGTGGCAGGAGAAACGGAGGTTGTGTTTCAGAGTGTGAAAGCACTGACAGAGATTTTTCAGGCTCCTGTTTTTCAGGTGTTGATTATCAACCCTGAAACATATAGGAATTTGTCTGAGGAAGAAAGCAATTCTCTGCTTGGGCTGTGTACACAGGGCTGCCTGATTCTGCCGGGGAAAAATCCGGGGAAAACTCCCTATGCTGAGCTTGCCTTTGACAAAATCAAACTGATTATCTGGGATTTAGATGATACTTTCTGGCAGGGAACCTTGAGCGAAGGGAATGTGACCGTTCCGCCTAAAAATATAGAATTGATAAAGCATACATCGGACTTGGGAATTATAAATTCTATTTCTTCCAAAAATGATGCCTCCCAAGTGTATGATAAGCTGGATCAGCTTAAGATTCGTTCCTTTTTTGTCTTTAACGACATTAATTGGGAGGACAAGGGGACTCAGATAAAGCGCAAGATTACAAATATGGGGCTCAGGGCGGAGAATGTTCTTTTTATAGATGATAATGTCAGGAATCTGGAAGAGGCAAAGCATTGCTGCGGGGAAATCATGACTGCCCTGCCGGATGTGATTCCCTATTTGGTAAATTATGCGGAAGGAATTCCCCCATTGGATCGGGGACATAAGCGGCTTGCCCAATATAAGCTGCTGGAAAAGAAGGTGAATGTACAGGAGCAGTTTGATTCCAAAGAAGATTTTTTGGAGCAGAGCGATATCAGGGTAAACATCGGGCATGACTGTCTGAAAGAATTGGACAGAATCACAGAATTGGTGGGGAGAACCAATCAATTAAATTTTACCAAGCAAAGAAGCAGCAGGGAAGAACTGCTGCGAATGATATCTAACGATTGGATGGACTGCGGATATGTCAAGGTAAAGGATAAATACGGGGATTATGGTATAGTGGGATTTTACTGCTATAACAGGCAGGAGCAGAGACTTGTGCATTTTCTGTTTTCTTGCAGGATTTTAGGAATGAAGGTGGAACAATATATCTATAGTAGATTAGGTTTTCCTGCGATTGAAATTGCACCGCCCACTGCCTGCACACTTTGTGCATTGGAAAAAGATGCCCATGTGTCATGGATATCCGAAGCAGAATGGGGAGATGAGGGAGAAGAGAGCAAAGCTACAAAGGATAACCGTGTCAAAATCCTGCTTAAGGGACCCTGCGATATGAGCGCAATAGAAGCCTATCTGGCAGGAGGAAAAGTAACCACGGAATTTAATTATGTGAATGCGGAAGGCTTTATTACAACGGGACAGAATCATTCCATGCATCTTTGGGAGAGCGCACACTGTTCGGAGGAAGAACTTTCAGATATTTTAAGGGAAGTTCCCTTTCTGGTTCACGGAGATTTTGAGACCATGCTGTTTCAAAATAAGTACCATATCATCTGCTACAGCCTTTTGCCGGACTGCCATGCAGGATTGTACCGCAACAAAAAAACAGGGCGGTATATCAGCTTTGGCAGTGTCAATTTTGATCTGACGGATGAGAGAAATATGGCAGGATATATCGACGGTACCATTGTGAACCATGCCTTTCCCTTTACGGAAGAAATTATCAGGGAGTTTTCGAGAAATTGGGAATTTGTGGGCACTACATCCGGAGAAGATTTGCTGCGCAATTTGGAGTACATGTATTATCATGCACCGGGAGAACCTAAATTCGTGCTGCTTTTGGGGAGCGAGACGGAATATGAGGGTGAGAATGCAGAATTTGCCAATCATGCAAAACGGCATAAGGAAATCAATGACATGGTAAAGGAATTTGCGGCAGGTAAGAACCGTATCAAATTAATTCCCATGACAGACTTTATTCATTCTCAGGAGGATTATGTGGACTGCATCAATCATTTCAGCCGGAATGTCTATTATAATCTGGCAGGGGCGGTCTGTGACTGCATTAACGGATGGTTTGGAAAGTGAGGAAATTATGAACAAGATACAGGAATTTGATGCATTAATTATGGTAACAGAGCCGGATTATCTACGGCTTGAGAAGCATTATGCCAGATTGGCGGACAATCTTCCGGCAAGGCGTGTTTTGTTTATCGGGAGTGCCAAAGTGGGAGAACGGGTAAAAAATTCGGGCCTGGGTGATAAGATTGGCTTTATCAATGAGGAGGATGTCCTTTCTTTTTCAAAAGTTCACGAAGTCATGAAGGATATCATGAAAGACCTCCTTAAGGGTCAGGAGCTTCCCAGAGGCGTCACCGGCTGGTATTATCAGCAGTTTTTAAAAATGCAGTATGCCCGTATCTGTAAGGAGGCCTATTATTTGGTCTGGGATGGGGATACCATACCCTGCAAGCCTTTTTCTATGTTCTCCGAGGACGGAGATACCCCTTATCTGGATCTTAAGACAGAATATCATGAAGAGTATTTTACCACTTTGGCAAAGATACTGCCGGGTATGAAAAAGTGTATCCAAAAATCTTTTATTGCAGAGCATATGCTGATGAATTGTGATATTATGAAGCAGATGCTGGAAGATATTGAGGGAAATCAGGCTCTGGCAGGAGAAACTTTCTGGGAAAAAATCCTGCGTGCTATCGGTGTAGACAAGATTCAGGACAACAGCTTCAGCGAGTTTGAAACTTATGGAACTTATGTCTGTTTGAAACATCTTGGGGCATATCGTTTACGGGATTGGCATTCCTTCCGGCTGGGAGGAGCATTCTTTGACCCGGAGACGATTTGTGACAGGGATTTTGAGTGGCTGGGAAAAGATTTCTTTGCTATTTCCTTTGAAAAAGGGCATTTAGTAAGGGAAGACCATAAAAATTTGTTTGACAATATTAAGTATCAGGAGAAATTATCCGCAAGGCAGATGTTGGAAATCGCCCAGCAGGAATTTCAGGAAGGATATCTGGAGGTTTGGTAGTTATTTTAAGTATTGAGTAATTTGTCCCTTCGAAGCTCATAGGAGCGAAGCTGTTCCGGATTTTGAATGGATTCGGAGGGATTTTTAACGATATAATCTTTAAAGAGCAGAACGTTCTGCTCTAAAAGCCAATTAATGAAGGCAGCATCCAATTCTGTATTGTAGTGTTGTATCAGGCTGTTATTGTGTTCCCAAATTTTGATGCAGGTATCCAGCCAATCATACTCTGCTGTCATTGCAGCGGGGCGGTCCCAAAAGGCAACGAATAATACCCAGAAGGTTTTTGCTATTCGGCCATAGAAGAGATGAGTACTGATTTTCGGGTCGGGCGGGATACGCAGGAAATGAAAGATCAGTTCTATGGCGGAATCCAATTGCGCCAAGCGGTTGTCAGGACGCATATACTCTAAAATGAGAGCTTCGTTGCTGCTCTTACAATCCTCTGGAGAATCCCATAAAAGGATGTCAGAATGGCAGGAGTAATTTTGCTCACAGGCTATAAGCGCATAGACAATATGAACATAATGCAGTGCAAACAAATTTTGAGATTTCACTAAGTTCCTGATGCGGCTAAAGGCAGAGTTTGCCTTTAAGACCTGAGAATTGAAGGTAAGTCCGGTCAAATAGTTTTGGTTAAAGGCGGCGATAAAACGTTCTACGGGATCGGTGAAGATAGTTAAGGACATTGGGTGCATATTGTCGCCGGTGCCTGAGGGAAAGACATATCCAGCGGATGTATGGTTGTAAAGAAAATCCAGATAAGCCCCCAGATTGGGCAGATACATCCGGTCTTCATCGCTGGCCACCATAATGAATCTGCCCTTTCCAATGGACAAAACATTTTCGATATTTCCTATATATTCCTGATTTTCCTCAAATTCGAAATAAGTTATCCGGGAGTCCGCCATTGCGGCAATCTCTTTATATCCATCGGTATTCTTGGTACTCCCGTTGTTAGATATCAGTATTTCTATTTCAGAATCATAGTTCAGGGTCAGCAATTGCTTTATGGCGTCCAATGCAATCTGTCCGCGGTTGTAGGTAGGAATTGCTATGGTCAGAAAAATATTGCCGCCAGAGGGGTTGGCTAATCTGTAAGAGTGAAGTTCCTGATTGATTTTTTGAAATGATGTTACATTTTTTCCATAAATCACATGGGGAATATAACTGTCCGCATGACTGTAAAAATAGTCGGAGTACTCCTTTGAATCAAAAAAAATAACGGTTCTGTCCATGTCAATAGCGGACAGGAAGTCAGGCAGCTTATAAAAGGAATAAAACAATGGTGCAGTATTCTCTTCAAGGCAGATATAGGTCTTTTGATATTCTTTTTCACAATACTGTTGAAGGAATTGAGTGGGGTTCCATAAATCGCAGATCAGCAGAGACTGAAAAGTTCTGTTGTCTTGTTGGTCGTTTAAATAGGGGGCGAGATCTATTTTTCCATGGAAAGAGTCGGTTCTCCGATTATAAATGTAATAAAGAGTGTCGGAGACAGGAAAAAAATCAATCGGCAGTTCTGCGTATGAAAATGGAGAATGAATATTTTCCGTCTGCTTTCTGTAATTGTCAGCAAACTCGGATTCGTTGGGATTCACAAAACAGTTATATAAATCCTCTAAAATAGTTTCTTTGTGAAAGCCTGATTCGTACAAAGCAATCAGTTTTCCTACGGCACTGTCATAATTATTGTTTTCAAATTCCGCCAGAGCTTCCGAATATAGAGCTTCGGGGTTTGTCCAATGTTCATCCATGAAAATCTCTCCTCATTACAACCATGATTTTAATGTCAGTTTATCATAAATAAAAAGATATTGCAAAGAATAATTTATTTTGACTAAAAAATAAATGTTTTTTGCACGATATAATATACGGTGGATTTTATTAAAACGGAGCGGACAGAATATGTTTGATTTAACATTTTACAGGGATAAAAAAGTATTTATAACGGGGCACACAGGGTTTAAGGGATCCTGGTTGTGCAGGATGCTTGCAAATGAGGGGGCAGTTGTCACCGGTTTTTCTCTGGAACCGCAGACGGATCCTGCCCTGTATGCTCTTGCCAATATCGGGAAAGATATCAGATCAGTCATTGGAGACATCAGAGATTATGATGGTCTGAACCGGGCGTTTCAGGAGGCGAAGCCGGAAATTGTTTTTCATCTGGCGGCACAGCCCATAGTGAGGGACAGTTATAAAAAACCGGCGTATACATACGAGACGAATGTGATGGGTACAGTGAATATATTGGAGTGTATTCGGAACAGCGATTGTGTAAAATCTTTTTTGAATGTTACAACGGACAAAGTATATCTGAACAGGGAATGGAACCGAGGATATGTAGAGACGGATGAATTGGATGGATACGATCCCTACTCCAATTCAAAGTCCTGTTCTGAATTGGTGACACATTCCTACAAAAACAGCTTTTTTTCAGAAGGCACAGTGGCAATTTCCACAGCAAGGGCGGGCAATGTGATTGGCGGAGGCGATTTTTCCAATGACCGAATCCTGCCGGACTGTATAAGGGCGGTGAAGGAAGGAAGAAATATAATAGTACGAAATCCCTATTCCATCAGACCTTATCAGCATGTTTTGGAACCACTGTATGTCTATTTGATGATAGCGGCCATGCAGTATCAGGATGGCAAATATGCAGGTTATTATAATGTGGGACCGAACGAAACGGATTGCTGCAGGACGGGTGTACTAGTGGATTCCTTTGTGAAAAAATGGGGCGAGGGAGCCGGATGGATCAATCAGGGAGACTCAGGTCCCCATGAAGCGAACTGCCTGAAATTGGACTGCGCAAAGTTAAAGGAAACCTTTGGCTGGGAGCCTCGCTGGAATTTGGATATGGCTTTAGACAAGGTGGTTGAATGGAATAAATGCTATCTTGCAGGAGGAGATGTAAGCGCCTGTATGGATGGTCAGATAAAGGATTTTTTACAGAAGACATGACAGAAGGAGAAAAAACATGAAGGTGGTTCTTTTGGCGGGCGGCAAGGGGACGCGTATTACTGAGGAAAGTATATATCGTCCGAAGCCGATGGTGGAGATAGGCGGAATGCCGATCTTATGGCATATCATGAAAGAATACAGCTATTTCGGTTATAGAGAATTTATAATTTGTGCAGGATACAAGCAGGAGTATATCAAAGAATGGTTCCGTAATTATTTCATTAATCATTCGGATGTGACTTTCGATTTTACCAACGGTGAAAACATTGTTTTACATCATCAGCATACGGAGCCATGGAAAGTCACGGTGGTAGACACCGGGTATGAGACCATGACCGGTGGTCGTGTGAGAAGGATTCGGGAGTATATTGGAGATGAGACTTTTATGCTGACTTATGGAGATGCGGTATGTGATGTGGATATCAATCGGCTCGTAGAATTTCACCAATCGCACAATAAGTCGGCAACAATCACTTCGGTTGTTCAAAAGCAGGAGAAAGGTGTTCTTGATATCAGTGAGGTGGGGTTTGTTCGTTCTTTCAGAGAAAAGCAGACCACGGACGGCACTCCCATCAATGCGGGATATATGGTGCTGGAGCCCAAGGTGTTTGAATATCTGGATGGGGATACCTGTGTTTTTGAGAAGGTAGTGCTGGAACAGCTGGCTATGGAAGGCGAACTGATGAGTTATGTCCATCACGGATTCTGGCAGTGTATGGATTCGTTCAGAGAAAAACAGCTTTTGGAAAGAATATGGGAGACCGGAGAGGCGCCCTGGAAAAGGTGGTAGAGACAATGATGGGAGAAATCGGCAAAGGGGACGAAAGAAATCCTTTGCCGATTTTTTGTTGTCTCATCCTCAGGTATTCTTCTATAGCTGCATGAGTTGCCTTCTATATGATATCATGTCTGATATCCCTTCTTGGAACGATATTTGTGGTTCATAGCCTGTATCTCGGGTCAGTTCGCTTATATCCACTTGTAGCCCGATGGTCTTGTCGTTGTCTGTGTCGCTTGCAAATTCATAGTTCGCCTCGCCGCCAAACGCATCTGCCACGGTCATGATAAAGTTCCTCAGGGGTTGAGAATTCCCATTCGCGAGGCAGTATACCTTGCTTTCCTGTGCCCTTTCCCCCAACAGGTAGAGCATTTTCCCGGCATCGCTTTCGTGAAGGTAGTCCCACATCTGTGTTGCTGCCGAAAACCTGGCAGGTTCCTTCTTCAGGAATTGGTCAATGGCATAAACCAGCATTGTCCCTGCGTTGTCATATCGGCCATATACGCTGAATATCCTTGTCCAGATGCAGGATATGCCAAGCTGCGCGCACAATTTCATGCTTAACTTACCTGCAGCGTATTTGGCCATCCCATACGCAATCAGGGGGGAGACTTCTGTGTTTGGTGTAATCACATGGTCTACTTTCCCGTATTCCGCTTGGGAGCCTGCGCCTACAAATTTACGGCATCCCAGATGCCCGGCTAATTCCACGGCATCCAAAGTATATTTTATGTTTCTTTCCTGTAACATGGGGTTGTCCCTGTTTTCCTTGGAAGTATGATCCCATGCAAGGTGATAAAGGACATCATATTTCTTGTCCGGCACCACAACCGTTTCCAATTCATCCAGGTTGCACTCGCAGAGTTCAATCAGGCTGGACTGAGGCAGCCTGCCCAAATGGGCAGACTGCCTCCTAGTGATTGCTAAGACTTCTGTGTTGTTTCTTATACATTCCTCAATTAATGCCACCCCTATCATGCTGGTAGCGCCTGTTACAATGACTCTCTTCATAATGTACCTTATTTCTCCGCAATCATGTTTTCTCTTACCTCCTCGGCGGGCAGGTATGGGAACATGTCCTCATAATTCCTGGCGACTAACGTGCCGTCCGGAAGTTTGTCCGATGCAATCCGTGGAATCAAAAGCTGCCACTCCGGTGTCATCACCTCACAGATTACCGGTCCGTCATAAGCCAAGGCTTCCTGAATCTTAACTTCCATATCTTCGACAGCATCTATTCGTATGCCTTTGATACCATATGCTTTCGCAATTTCCATGGAATCTGGACACCATACGCCGGACTTGGGACTTTCCCCTACAAACCTGTCTTCCATGAAGTTGTGCTGCGTATTGCGGATTAATAGATACCCATTGTTGTTCAGGATAAATACTTTTATAGGCAGGTTGTTATGCTTGATTGTCGCGAATTCCTGGAGGTTCATCTGGAGACTTCCATCCCCAGTGATGACAATGGTTTCCTTTTCATCGCATGCCATGCACGCGCCGATGCCCGCACACCAATATCCCATGGAGGACAGTCCCCCTGTCGTCAAATATTTCTGCCCCTTCTTTACCTTCCATGTCTGGCATGCGACATGGAAACAAGAGCCGGTATCCACTAGTATGGCGGCATCCTTAGAGACAATTCTTGATAATGTGTCAATAAAGTAGTAGGAGTTCACCGGTTTTTCATCCTTGTATTCCGGCTGCACTACAGGGTACTTTTTCTTCCATGTATTGCATGTCTTCACCCATCCCTCATAGCTGGGTAGAGAGTGGCTGCCTAGTTCTTTTTTCAGGGCGGTTAGAAAGGCCTTGCAGTCCAGACGCGCCTTATAATCTAGTTTGACACCCGGCTTGTCCAATTCTTTCTGGTCGATGTCCACGGCGTATATGTATGCGTTTTTTCCGAACATCTTGGGGGAGTGTCCAACCAAAGAGGATGCCATCCTGCATCCCACGGACAAGATCAGGTCAGCATTTTGTATGGCAAAATTGGCAGCCCTCTCACCATAATTTCCCGGGCGACCTACATACAGGTCATTATCCGACTCTATCAGGTCAATTCCAAGTCTTGCGGTAATCACGGGGATTCTCACGGTGTTTATATATTCGTAAAATTCCTGTCTCGCTCCGGACAGACTCACTCCTTGACCAACTAGAAAGACAGGGCGACTTGCCTGTTCTAGCAGCTTATATGCCTGCCTGACCGCTTGCTTTAAGGATACCCGGCCTTCCGGTTGTTCCTCCGGAACATATTCCTCAAGGTATTTTTCATTTACTTCTGCCCGCTGGATGTCCAGAGGCACATCGACCCACACTGGACCGGGTCTTCCCGTGGTGGCCTCGTGGTATGCCTTCCCTAGGTAGTATAAGATTTTCTGCGGATCATCTATGGTGATGAAATACTTGGTGACATTTTCCACCAGAGGTTTTATATTTATCCCCTGTACCCCGTATTGGCGGATTCTGGTTTCCTCCTGATATTGTACGAAAGACAACGCAGCCTGACCCGAAATCACGATCATGGGGGAGGAGTCTGTGTATCCCCCTACCACGCCATTCATGGCATTCACGCTTCCAGGTCCGGCTGTCACAATGGTCAGTGCGGGTTTGTTCTTCATCCTGCCATACGCATCTGCGGACATTGCGGCGCTCTGCTCATGATGTGTGCAGATAATGTTATAGTTCTTATTTTTGCCCACCGCATCATTCAGCCACATTGCCTGTCCGCCGGTTACCATGAATGCAGTGTCAATTCCCTTTTTCGCAAAAAAATCAAAAACAAATTCTGATACGTTCATTGCTTTTTCTCCTCTTACTATAATAAAGATTCCAATTGATAGTTGATCTCATCCCCCAAATTTCTGCCGGCTGGGCTGCTCAGCTGCTCCGCTATCTCCACGATCATGTCTTCCTGACCGCCCACGGCCTTCCTTCTTCCCAGCTCCATGAAAATGTCGCGTGCATCAACATTGAATTCCTTTGCAGCTTTTTGGACATGTATCTTAAACGCTGAAAAGACACCTGCCTGACCGCTTACAATGCTCAGGGGATCCTGACCCATGTCCTTTTCCATGATTGTGGGCATGACATCCTCGCTAGTGTCTAGTAGCTTGTATAGGTCTATCCCTGTCTTGACCCCGCATTTTTCAAGCAGCGCGACAATGGATTCCAGCTGCCCGTTCCCAGCTCCGGCCCCAAAGCTGCGCAGTGTCCCATCAATAATGGATGCGCCCTCCTTATATGCGGTGTATGCGTTGGCCACGGCCATGCCCAGGTTGTTGTGGGGATGAAAACCGATTCGGATGTCAAGCCCCTCGTACAGAGTGGAAATCGTCCTCTGCACCATCTCAGGGGTAGAGGCACCAGCGGAGTCCATCAGGATGACACCATTTGCCCCATAGGACTGCATTTTCTGGGACTCTTCCAGCAGCTTTTCCGCAGAGGCCATGTGATACATCATGAGTACCCCATAGACCTCTTTTCCCTTGTCTTTTAAAAACTCTATATGTTGCCTTGTGGTGTCCGCCTCCGTGCAATGGCACCCAATCGTAAACAGGTCAACTCCGTCATTGATGGCCGGTATCAGGTTGTCTCTGATGGTGCCAAACCCTGGTATCATGTAGACCCCAAGCCTTGTCCTTTCAAGGTTTGCTCTAGCGGTCTGCAGCATTTCTCGCTCGGAGAGTTTTGCAAGGCCTACTTGGAGCGAGGATGCCCCCAATCCGTTTCCGTGTCCCACAATGATTGTGTATACCCCGGAACCGTCCATGGAGCAGCAATAGTCCTCGATGTTCTCCCTGCTCATCTGGTGCTTGATTGCATGGTTACCATCACGCAGTGTCGAATCAAAGATTATAAGTTTATTCATCCGTCTCCCCCCAAATCTTTTTTCTGGCATATTGCTCTGCTATTTCAATTGACGCGCATGTGATGATGTCAAGGTTTCCCGAATATTTTGGGAGGTAGTCGCCCAGACCCACTACTTGAAGGGAGGTGGTCACGCGCCCGTTCTCATATACCGGCTCCATCACAACCTTATACCCCGGCACATAGCGGCGGATCTTTTGCTCCATCTCTCGTACCCGCCTGCGTATTGCCGCCATGTCAGGGTTGTCAATCAGTGCGTAGACTGTGTTGTGCATTGTGATGGGCGGCTCTGCTGGGTTTAACACGATGATGGCTTTCGTGTTGCTGATTCCGGTAAACTCCGTCAGCGCATCCCTGGTTGCCTGAGTAAACTCGTCAATATTGTTCCTAGTCCCCGCCCCGGCGGACTTGGATGCAATTGTGGCAACAATTTCAATATATTTTGTCTCAGGATGCACCTGCTTGATTGCATATGCCAGCGGCACTGTGGCCTGCCCGCCACAGGTGATCAGGTTCACGTTGTCCTCATCTAGGCATTCCTGCATGTTCAAAACGGGAACACACATCTTCCCTACCTGGGCGGGGGTCAGGTCGATGGCAAATTTCTTAAGCTTTTTCAGGATGGGGGCATTTACACGGTGTACGCCTGCGGACGTAGCATCGAACACAATCTCGCAGTTTGCAGCGTTATCCACAATGGCCTGTATGGAGTCTAGGGAGGTCTTCACCCCCATCTCCTTTGCAATTGCGATGCCCTTGGAATCGGGGTTTCTGCCTGCAAAGATACTGCACTCCAGCACATCGGAGCGCTGTAGCTTGAGTAATATGTCAGTCCCGATGTTTCCGGTGCCAATGATGCCTACTTTTACCTTATCCATGCAAAATTGCCTCCCTGATTACCCTAGCCATGTAGTCAATCATCTCGTCTGTCATTCCCGGATACACGCCCACCCAGAAGGTGTCACGCATGATTCGGTTCGTGTTGGACAGGTCGCCGTATACCCGGTAACCCTGCCCGGTCTGGCGCATCTCGTCAAAGCAGGGGTGCTTGATTAGATTCCCTGCAAAAAGCATCCGGGTCTGGACTCCCCTAGATTCCACATATTGTACTATCTGATTCCGATCTGTTCCCTCCCTGCAGGTAATCAGGAATCCGAACCAGCTGGGGTCTGAATTTTCACAGGCTTCGGGAAGAATCAGCTTGTCCTCCGTCCCTGCCAGCGCCGCCTTAAGCCTTACGAAATTGTGCCTGCGTCTTTCCACGAAGGAGGGAAATTTTTCCAGCTGGGCGCAGCCGATGGAGGCCTGCAGATCCGTGGCCTTTAAGTTGTAGCCAAAGTGGGAGTATACGTACTTGTGGTCGTACCCTAGGGGAAGTTCGCCATACTGCCTGTCAAATCGGTGCCCGCAGAGGTTATCTCTGCCGGAGGGGCAGATGCAGTCCCGGCCCCAATCACGGAAGGAACGGATGACCTTGTGCAATATCGGATTGTCGGTGTAGACGGCCCCACCTTCCCCCATGGTCATGTGGTGGGGAGGGTAGAAACTAGAAGTCCCGATATCTCCAATAGTGCCGGTGAATTTCTCTTTTCTGTCAATTGTGTATTTAGAACCCAGGGCATCACAGTTATCCTCTACCAGCCACAGGTTATGCCTGTCGCAGAATGCCTTTACTGTGCCTAAGTCGAAAGGATTGCCCAAGGTGTGCGCAATCATTACTGCTTTAGTCTTGTCGGACAGGGCACCTTCCAATCGGGTTACGTCAATGTTGTATTGGGGGATGGTCACGTCCACGAAGACAGGGATTGCGCCGTATTGGATCATGGGGGTCACTGTGGTGGGAAATCCTGCTGCGACCGTGATTACCTCGTCTCCTCTCTGGATGCGCCTGTCACCTAAAAGGGGAGAGGTGAGCGCCATGAAAGCATTCAGGTTGGCAGACGACCCTGAATTGACGAGAGAGCAGTACTTCACTCCCAAGTATTCCGACAGCTTGTGCTCAAACTCCTCCGTATACCTGCCAGAGGTGAGCCAGAACTCTAAGGAACTGTCCACCAGGTTGACCATCTCTGTGCTGTCATAGACCCGGGAGGCGTAAGGGATTCTCTGCCCTTCCTGAAAATCTGTACTGCGTTTGTGGTAGGTGTCCGCATATTCCCTCACCATTGCGAGTATCTCTTCACGGGCTTGCTGTTCAGATTTGTTTTCAAACATGCTTTTTCCTCCTGATATGAATCCTGTAATTCCTCTGCCTATGACAGGCATTATCTGTCCCAGAGCATCCAAGGGACTTGTCCCGATGTAATCATTTCCTCCCGCTGAGTGTCCACGCATTTCCGTAGCCAAATATCTACGGGTTCAGTATCATGTAGCCGCCGTTGAGGATGCTGCCATCAGAGTTGCTTTTTTCACGGAACTTGCTAATCATTCCATTCGGCTCAATTTCTAATATGCTGAACTGTTGCTCACGTTTACAGCGGTCATTGTGGCAATCTTTCCAGGGCTCAGTCACGTTGATATGGATATCCATGTGATTCCCTTGGGTAAAGTCAAAGGTGGCATCGCTGTTGTGGAGGTAGTAGTCGGCAAATCATGCCCTGGCCACATACTGTTTATAACCGTAACAAACAATAAATTTGTTATATCCATAGTAGGAGTATTTCTTCATGATGTGGCAGAGAATGAGTTTTCTGTTGATTTCAACCCTGAGTTTGGGCTTTAAATAGCTTCCCTCGCTGATCCTGATGTCGAAGCCTTCAACCAATATTTTAATCGTACCAAAACAAATTGCAGATAATATTTTATTTGTGTAAGTATATCACAGATCATACGAAAAATAAATATTTTTTGAAATCAAACACAAAATTACCAAATCCGAAACAAAATCATAAAGTTGATTATTTGTGTAAGTCTTGCCGAAATATTTATTATAGAGTATAATAAATTACAGTGAAATCCAATGAATGCGCCGGGTGCGCAGAGCCTTATGAGTGAAAGAACAGTTTAAAAAAGGAAATGAAGAATGATAAAAAGCGAGTATGGAAGTGATTTTGTTGAGAAGGAACCTACAAAAGCAAAAAAGGGAATATTTCAGGGTGAATATATACATGAATATCTTCTCGGCAGAACAGCTTTAGATGCCATTGTACAAGACGTAATAATGGAATATGGGATTGAAATTGTACTCCTGCCATCATATTGCTGTCACACCATGATACATCCATTTGTCAGGCGTGGACTGCAGATTCGGTTTTATGATATAGTGCCTGAAGAGGGCGGAGGAATCAAATATTGTATTGATTGGGAACAACATTTTGATGCCATTCTTATTATGCAGTATTTTGGATTTTATAATGAAAATGTTTTTGATATTGTGCATAGACTTAAAGATAAAAAGAAGGTAGTCATAGAGGATGCAACACATTCTGTTCTACAGCCCAATCCCTATAGCAGGGAGTCGGATTATGTATTCGCTAGTTATCGCAAGTGGATGGCAACCAAAGGGGGCGCCATTGTAATAAAGCGAGAAGGCTTGATGCGGGAAGGAGCAGATATAGCAACTGATGATCAGAGTGTGCGTGACAGATATTTGGCAGTAAAGGGTAGAGCTATTGCTGAGAAAAAGAAATATTTTACAGAGAAATGTAAGACAGAAAAAACATATCGGCAGTTTTTTCATGAGGCGGAGCAAATGATAGAAACTCAGTATGCTGGTTTTGAAATAGACAATGAAAGCAGAGAGTGTATTTATGATTCGGACTATGAAAGGATGAAGACAATCCGGCAGGCCAATGCAAAATATCTGATTGAAGGACTCAGAGATATTTCACAGATTAATTTATTGTTTAATGATGTGACAGATAAAGATGTTCCATTGTTCGTACCGATATGTATGGAAACAACCAAGAGACAATCTCTCAGACAATATTTGGTGGAACATAATATTTTTTTGCCGATACATTGGCCTTTAAGTGAACTACACAATATTACGGAGGAGGGAAGGCGGCTTTTTGAAAATGAACTTTCTATTATCTGTGACCAGAGATATGATGTTGAGGATATGGAGTATATTATATCAATGATTAAAAGGTGGGATTGATGATACAAAAACAGTCATAATTACAAATTCCCGTACAATTCATTATTTGCGTAAGACTTGTCGAAATACTTGTTATAGAGTATAATAAATTATATATCGAAGGATATCTGGAGGTTTGGCAGATGAACCGTTTTATTCCCTTATCGATACCCAATTTTGAGGGTAATGAGCAAAAATATGTGAATGAGGCAGTTGCACAGGGATGGGTTTCTACAGGCGGCGCTTATGTTACAAAGTTGGAGGAGCAGGCAGCAGAATACCTGAAAGTAGAGAAGACTGCCGCTTGTCAGAGTGGTACGGCTGGGCTGCACCTTGCTTTGTTAGAGTGTGGGGTGATGCCGGGAGATATGGTCATTGTCCCTACATTGACCTTTATTGCAGCTGTGAACCCAGTGCGTTATCAGTTTGCGGAGCCCGTGTTTATGGACTGTGATGACAGCTTGTGCTTGGATCCAATCAAACTGCGCAGATTTTGTGAACAGGAATGTCATTTGGAGAAGGGATGCCTGATTCATAATGCCGATAACAAAAGAGTGAAGGCGGTAGTGATTGTTCATGTTTTTGGCAATCTGGCAGACATGGAATCCATTATGGAGATTGCGGAGGAATTTCATCTCTATGTGGTGGAGGATGCCACAGAAGCATTGGGCAGTCATTATACAAGCGGAAAGTATGCCGGAAAAATGGCAGGTACTATCGGAGATTTTGGCGCTTATTCTTTTAACGGCAACAAAATCATTACTACTGGCGGCGGAGGTATGGTTACGGCGAGGGAAGCAGAGCGAGTGGAGCATATGCAGTATCTTTCCACTCAGGCAAAGGATGATCCCCATTACTATATCCACAATGAAATCGGATATAATTACCGTATGACCAATGTACAGGCTGCGCTGGGAGTGGCGCAGATGGAAGAACTTCCGGAATTTATTGAGAGAAAGCATAGAAATCTGGAGTTATACAGAGAGTTGTTTGAGGGATTTCCCTTGGGTGATATTTTGGAATTCAGGGAGGGAACCTATTCCAATCAATGGTTTTATTCGCTGGAAATCAAGATGGACAGGCTTCAGGGAAGTTTGAGGGATGTGATTACAGCATTGCAGGAGAGAGGCGTTCAGACCAGAGCTATATGGGGCTTGATTCATGAACAGCTTCCCTATAAGGATTACATAGCCTATGAGATGGAGCGTGCACCCTATTACAGCAAATGCATTTTGAATTTCCCATGCAGTACCCAGCTTACGGAAGAGGAAATACGATATGCCGCAGAGCAGATGCAGGAGGTTTTGAACCAAATGGCAGCCTGTTGAGAAAAAGTATAAGCAATCTATCAAATATGGAAAGGGTATTATAAATTTTATGGATAAAATATTAGTGACAGGTGCGGACGGCTTTATTGGAAGTCATCTGACGGAAGAATTAGTAAAGAAAGGGTATCAGGTCAAGGCATTTGTCTTGTACAATTCCTTTAACACATGGGGCTGGCTGGATACGCTTCCTAAGGAAGTGCTGGATGAGATTGAGATTTTTCAGGGAGATGTGCGTGACCCCAATGGAGTAAAGGAAGCAATGAAGGGAGTGGATGCAGTCTTTCATTTGGCGGCTTTGATAGCCATTCCTTTCAGTTACCATTCTCCGGATACCTATGTGGATACCAATATCAAAGGTACGCTGAATGTCTTGCAGGCAGCCAGAGAGCTGAATACAAAGCGGGTGCTGGTGACATCCACTTCTGAGGTATATGGAACGGCGCAGTATGTTCCCATTGATGAAAAACACCCTTTTCAAGGGCAGTCCCCCTATTCGGCTACCAAAATCGGCGCCGACCGTCTTGCAGAGTCTTTTTATCGTTCCTTTAATCTGCCGGTGACCATTGTGCGGCCCTTTAACACTTATGGACCGAGACAGTCCGCAAGGGCGGTGATTCCTACCATTATCACACAATTATTAGCAGGAAAAGAGGAAATTAAGCTGGGTTCCCTCACCCCCACCAGAGACTTTAATTATGTGAAAGATACGGCAAACGGATTTATTGAAATCTATCGTTCGGATAAGACAGTGGGCGAAGAGATTAATATTGCCACACAGAAGGAAATTTCCATTGGGCAATTAGCAGAGGAGCTAATCAGACAGATTAATCCCAAGGCGAAAATCATCTGTGACGAGCAGAGACTGCGCCCCGAGAAAAGCGAAGTCAACAGACTGCTTGGATGCAATCAAAAGATTAAGGAATTGACGGCATGGGAGCCTCAGTATACTTTTGAACAGGGGCTTTCAGAAACCATAGAATTTTTAAGACATAATCTGGACAAGTATAAGGTGGACTTATACAATTTGTAACAGTTCAGAGCCAGGCAAATTGGACCGAAAATATGAGGAAAAAATATGACGATAAATGATTATATGGTTTCAGAAGAAACATCCCTCAGGGATACGATGCAGGTGATTGATAACAATTCTTCCGGTATTGCATTTGTCTGCAAGGACGGAGTGCTGCTTGCCACGGTGACGGATGGAGATGTGCGCAGAAGCCTGATGAAAGGTATGGATATCCATTCGCCTGTCAGGGAAATTGCCAATTATCATCCTATTTATCTTTATCAAAAGGTAGGTCACAAGGCAGTTGCCCTGATGAAAGAAAAACAGATTACGGTACTTCCTATAGTGGATGAGAAAAAACATATTGTTGATATTAGATTTTTGTTAAAAGATACCTTTCTTTTGGAGCAGAATCTGAAGACACCAGTGGTTATTATGGCGGGCGGAAAGGGGACACGCTTAAAGCCCTATACGGATATTTTGCCAAAGCCTCTGATTCCCGTTGGAGACAAGACCATTACAGAACATATTATGGAGCATTTTAATCGCTTTGGGTGCTTGGATTTTTATATGATTGTCAATTACAAAAAACAATTTATCAAGGCATATTTTTTGGAGTCCGATGCCCATATTCATTTTGTGGATGAGGAGCAGTTTCTGGGAACCGGGGGAGGAATTGCCCTTGTGGGGGAGGACATCAAGGAAACTTTCTTTCTCACGAACTGTGATATACTTTTGGAAGCTGATTATGGAGCGATCTTAAAGAAGCATAAGGAACAGCATAATCTGATTACGATTGTGTGTGCGGAGAAAAAGGTAGTGCTTCCCTATGGTACAGTGGAGTTAAATGAGGAGGGGAGCGTATTGGAATTCAGAGAAAAACCGGGCTTTCAATTTCATACCAACACAGGACTTTATGTGATTGAACCGGAATTTTTGAAAAAAATTCCGCCTAACACTTATATTAATATTACAGAGATTATTGAGAACTGCATCCGTGACGGGGAAAAGGTAGGAACCTATCTGGTGAATGAGGAAGATTGGATGGATATGGGGCAGTTAGAGGAATTGGAAAAGATGAGAACGAAAATGGGGCTGTGAAAATGAAATATTACGATATAAGAAGGAGACAAAGATGAAGGTTGTAGTGATAGGTCTTGGTTCCATGGGAAGAAGAAGAATACGGTTGTTGAAGCAGATGTACCCGGAATTGTCATTGGCAGGCGTTGACAGCAACGAGGAGAGAATGCAGAATGTATCACAGGAATTCGGAATCCTTTGTTATCCTGATTTGGAGCAGGCGGTCAATGCCGAAAGAGAAAAGGGAGAACCTTTTTTCTGTGCCATGGTATGCAGTTCTCCGTTATCCCATGCAGGGTTGATTCATCAATGTCTTACCTATGGTCTTCATGTATTTACAGAGATCAATCTTGTGTCAGATGGCTATCAGGAAAATATGGAATTGGCGAAAGAAAAGGGATGTAAGCTATTTTTATCCTCCACACCAATTTATCAGGCGGAAATGCGGCAGATAAGAGAGATTTTGGAGGATGAAACACAGAATGCCAAGAGACCGGTAAATTATATTTACCATGTAGGACAATATCTGCCGGATTGGCATCCTTGGGAACAATATCATCAATTTTTTGTGGGACAGAAAAGAACCAATGGATGCAGGGAGATTCTGGCAATTGAGCTGCCATGGATGACAAAAGCATTTGGCCCAATAGTGGAAATACATTCATTTAAAAATAAAACTACAGATTTGCAGATAGATTATCCGGATAATTATTTTATACATCTGACACATGAAAACGGCACAAGAGGCGTCTTTGCGGTGGATGTGGTCTGTAGGGAGGCAGTCCGGTATCTGGAGATTTATAACGAGAATATCTATATAGATTGGAAGGGAACGCCTGATTCCCTGCGCAAAAAAAATATGGAAACAAAAGAGCTTGAAAAGATTTTGGAAAAAGAAGATTATGAGAGGCAGGAAGGCTATAATGCTTTAATTAATGAATATGCTTATATTCATGAGCTGGAGGCATTCTTTGCCTATCTGAATGAGGATAAAATGCCCGAGTATGGTTTTGAAGAAGACTTTCATCTGTTACAGCAGATTGATAAAATGGAAGAATAAAGAAAGGATTTGAAGACCATGAAGATTTGCATGATTGGATTAGGTTCCATTGGAAAAAGACATATCAAAAATATCAGCCAGCTTTTGGAAGAACGCAAAACGGCATACACTATTGATGCCCTGCGCAGCAGTGGGAAAAAGCTTCCGGAAGAAATAGAGGGATTATTGAATAAAGAGTATTTTTCCTACGAAGAGCTGCCAGAGGATTATGATGTAGTTTTTATCACAAACCCCACAAGTGAACATTATACTGCCATAACACAGCTTGCTAAAAAGACAAGAGCCATGTTTATTGAGAAACCGTTGTTTTCGCAATCGGATACAGAAGTTCCCGAGTTACCGCCGGATGGAATCTATTATGTGGCTTGTCCCCTAAGACATCAGGCAGTGATTCAATATGTAAAGGAGGAACTTGACAAGGGAGAAGAGGTATTTGCAGCAAGAGCCATTTCCTCCTCTTATCTGCCGGAATGGAGAAAGGGAGTGGATTACAGAACGACCTATAGTGCCAACAGGAACCTGGGCGGCGGTGTAACTCTAGATTTAATTCATGAGTGGGATTACCTGACTTATCTGTTTGGAATGCCTAAGGAGCTGATGCATCTGGAAGGGCATTATTCTAACTTGGAGACAGATTGCGAGGATGCATCACTTTATATGGCAGATTATGGAAATTTGACCATAGAAGTTCATTTGGACTACTATGGGCGGTTTACGGAGCGCAGATTGGAACTCTACTGCAGGGAATACCGTATGGATGTGGATTTGATACAAAATACAGTGGCTTACAGGAGTATGGATCCCGATAAAAACAGATTGATTACATTTCCGCAGGAGGATATTCATCTCAATGAAATTAATTATTTTTTAGATTTGCTGGAAGGGAAAAAAGAGAATATGAATACAGTGTCCCGTGCGAAAGATGTGTTGGATTTAGTGCTGCAAAAATGATAATGTTAAGATAAGGAGAGAAAAGAGAGCATATATGAATATACTATTTACTATTTGTGCAAGAGCAGGCTCCAAGGGAGTGAAAAGTAAGAATACAAGGTTGTTTTGCGGTTATCCATTGGTCTATTATACTTTGTCGGCATATCAGCTTTTTGCAGAAAAGTATGGAAGAGAATATGGCAGGATTCAACTTGCGGTGAATACGGATAGTGATGCGCTTATTGAGCAGATGGAACAATCGGGAATTGATTACATACGTATTCCCAGAAAAAACGATTTGGCAGGGGATCGGGTCGCAAAAATTGATGTAATCCGTGATACGCTGCTTCAAATGGAGGAAAAAGAAGCTATTATTTATGAAACTGTTCTGGATTTGGATCTGACGTCACCTTTGCGTACCGTAAATGATATCAAAGGGACTTTGGAGGCACTTTGGCAGAGAACGGATGCCGATATTTCATATAGTGTGACAGAGTCCAGACGCTCTCCCTATTTTAATATAGTTTGCGAAAAGGAGAACGGATTTTTCAACACGGTGATTCCAAGTGGTTTTGTGGCAAGGCAGCAAGCCCCCGCCTGTTATGACATGAATGCTTCCATTTATGCATATGGGAGAGAGTATTTATTGTCAGGAAGAGGTGATGAGGAGTGCAGTGCGGTCATTTGGAAAATGGAAGACAGGGCAGTGCTGGACATTGACAGTGAAGACGATTATGAACTGATGGGTCTGTTGGAAGCGCATTATGTAAAGCAGGATGCGCAACTGCGGGAAGTAAGTGAAAACAGAGCAAAACTAAGACGGTAGACAAAATATGTGGCATCATATATAATTATATCTGTGAATTCTTGATAAAGAATGGTGGAACACGATGAAAAAGATTTGTTTCGTTACAGCGGCAAGGTCGGAATATGGTCTTTTAAAGTGGCTGATGAAGGAAGTAGACAACTCAAAAAAATTTCAATTGCAATTAGTGGTGACGGGTGGTCATCTCTTGGAAGAGCAGGGACATACCATTGATCAAATCAAGGAGGACGGGTTTAGGATAGATGCAGAGGTCGATGTTCGGTTGGATTTGACAACAAAGGAATCTATTGCTGCATCTATGGGCAGAATGGCTGAAGGTATGGCGCATCTGTTTGCTGAAATAGAGCCGGATTATATGGTTGTGCTTGGAGACAGATATGAGTTGCTGCCTATCTGCAATACCGCATTTGTGATGAACATACCCATCATACATTTGTCTGGTGGGGATGTAACAGTAGGTGCGATAGATAATGGTATTCGTAATGCAGTAACGATGCTTGCTTCATATCATTTTCCGGGAACGGAGGATAGTGCAGCGAATATATGTCGTATGACAGGTAATGATGCAAATGTATGGGCTGTTGGAGAACCCGGATTGGATGCATTTAACAGAGAGGAACTTTTAAACAGAGCTGACTTGGCAAAGGATTTAAACCTTGATGAAAGCAAGGATTGGGTCTTGTTGACATACCATTCAGAGACTAGAGAGTCTTTGGAGTATAATTTGAGTGTTATCAAGAACACCCTTGAGTTATTAATGGAAATTCCGGATATTTGCATTATAGCAACCTATGCAAATGGTGACTGCGGAGGAAGACAGATAAATAATTATCTTGAAGAGCAAGGCGGTAAGATGTCGGGAAGATTGAGGGTCGTTCCATCTCTGGGTACACAAAGATATTTGAGTGTTATGAAGCAAGTTCGGTTTATTATAGGCAATTCAAGTAGTGGTATTACCGAAGCTCCGTCATTAGGAAAAGCGGTTATCAATATTGGCGACAGGCAAAAAGGGAGGCATTTGTGCAGCAATGTTACACAATGCGGCGCAGATCGTAACGCAATAAAACATGCAATAGATACGGTAATGAAATCATCGGCAGATATGTCTGATACCCGTTATTGGGGAGACGGACATACTGCTGAGAAGATAATAGCAATTTTTGAAAAGATACTTTTATAGGAGGTCAACATGAAAAAATCAATGAGTGATGAATGGGAAAAAGTTCACCATGACAGAGAATGGGGGAAGTATCCAAGCGAGCCTGTTATTCGGTTTGTTGCTCGGAATTACTATAAATTAGACAGAAAAAATGTAAAAATTCTTGATTTTGGGTGCGGTCAGGGAGCATGTACTTGGTATCTGGCGAGAGAAGGATTTGATACTTATGCCTTTGATGGTTCTTTATCTGCGGTACAAAAGGCAAAACAGGTATTGGAGAAAAATAACTTAACAGCACATGTGGAAGTCATGGATGGAGCAAATATTTCTTATTCTGAGGACTTCTTTGATGCAGTTATTGATGGTGCGTGTATAGGACATAACAGAATTGAAGATATCAGACAGATGTATTCAAATATCTATAAGATTTTGAAAAAGGGGGGACAGTTGTTCTCAACTTTCTTCACGACACAAACAACCGGATTTGGAACAGGGGAATATATAGAAAAGAATACTTATAAAGGGTTGACAAGTGGTCATCTTCAAGGCTACGGAATAGTGCATTTTTGGGAAGAAGGAGAACTTAGAGAAGTGGTTCAGTCGAGTGGGTTTAAGAATATTCAAATTGAAAAGTTTATGTATACAGATGCGGGAGATGTGATTGACATGTTTATTCTTACAGCTGTCAAAGATTGATTTGGGATTGGGCGAAATGTGAGGGACTATGGCAGAGATTGAAATAGTGACGAATAAGGCGGAGTGGGTTGCCGCTTTGAAAAGGTATGGCATTAGTGATGTTTATTTTCAATATGAGTATGTGAAGCCGATGGCAGATCATTTAAATGCCAAACCAATACTTATAAATTATAAAACTCTTGACGGAGGATTTGTTTATTGTCTATTAATAATGGATATTGCAACAGATTCTAAATTTGAAGGATTAATCCCATCAGGAGTATATTTTGATGTGGAGACACCTTATGGATATGGGGGTCCATGTTTTTATGGAAATATGTCGTTTGGACAAAGCGAAATAGAAGAATGCCGCGCCATAATAAATGATGCTTTGAAATCATATGGTGTTATTTCTCAATTTATACGTTTCTATCCCATAATGTTTATAGACGGTAAAAGCACCATAATAACCGATAAATTTGGCACATATAAAAATACTGTTTATATGGATTTGTCAAGTCAAGAGATTATAATGTCCAATATGGATTCAAAGTATAGGGGAGAAATTAGGAAAGCAAGGGAAGTCGGAGTCGTTATTGAACATGATAAGGGGGAACAGATTGAAGAATTTATTCGACTTTATGACATGACTATGAAGAAGCATGATGCTGAGGATATGTATTTCTTTGGAAGAGACTATTATGACACATTAATGCAGGACTTTTATAATAATTTCGAGGTATTTTATGCCCGCATGGATGGTAAAGTAGTGGGTGCATCCATATTTCTGTATGACAAGGATTATATGCATTTTCATTTGAGCGGGCGCGATATTGATGCACCTAATATTTCATTTGAGAAGCTGTTAATGCTTGAGGCGGCTTTATGGGGAGCGAAAAATGGGATGAAGAAGCTGCATTTGGGAGGTGGTTTGTCCAACGAGGATTCGCTGTTCCAATATAAAAAGAAATTTAATCGGTCGGGAATTCTGCCTTTTTATATTGGGCGCAGCATTATTGACAAGGATAAGTATGAGGAATTAATGAAGATTAGAGCGGAAGCTGACGATTCCTTTGATTCGGAAAACGGATTTTATATACAGTATCGTTTTTAAGGTTTACTTTGATATTTTGTAGATGCAGAATAACGGAAGGACAATAGAGGAATATGTTGTACAACCCCCAAAAAGACAGATGTATAGTTATAGCCGAAGCAGGAGTAAATCATAATGGACGCTTGGACCTTTCTCTGCAACTGTGTGATGCCGCAAAGGAAGCCGGAGCGGATGTTGTCAAATTTCAAACTTGGAATACGGACAAACTGATTACAAAGACTGTAGAAATGGCTGACTATCAGGAGAAGAATGTAGGCGTACATGAATCACAATACGATATGCTGAAACGATTGGAACTTTCCTACGATGATTTCAGAAAGGTCAAGGCTCATTGTGATGAAATAGGAATTCTGTTTGCATCCACAGCAGATGAATCGGATAGCTTGGATTTCCTTGTAGACTTAGGAATTCCTTTCATAAAAATAGGATCCGGCGATATCGGAAATGTGCAATTTTTGCGCTATATCGGAGGAAAGAAGCTGCCAGTAATATTAAGTACAGGAATGAGTTCTTTAGCTGATGTGGATATTTCTGTTTCTGCTTTGCGTGAAGGCGGAGCGAATGACATTACGCTCCTGCACTGTACGACAAACTATCCGTGTCCATTAGAAGAAGTCAATCTGAACGCAATGTTGACTTTGCGGAATGCTTTTCACCTGCCTGTAGGATATTCGGATCATACAGTAGGGACAGAAGTGTCTGTTTCTGCCGTTTCGCTTGGAGCAAGAGTGATTGAGAAACATTTCACATTGGATAGAAATATGGAAGGACCGGATCATCTGGCCAGCACAGAGCCTGAAGAGTTCAAAAAGATGGTTCAACAGATACGGAACATTGAGAGAGCTATGGGTGACGGCAGAAAGCAGATGACTTTTTCGGAGAGAGCTATTAAGACCGTGGTTACAAAGAGGATAGTAGCCAAACATCCTATTTCACGGGGGGAAGTTTTCACCGAAGGCAATATTTGTGTGAAGAGAAGTGCAGAGGGAGAACTTGCATCACAGTGGGATATGATTATCGGCGCAAAGTCGTCAAGGGACTACGAGGCCGATCAGGGGATTGTTCTTTGGTAAAATGTGAAGATGATGGTAGGTAGGAGCAGAGATGAAAAAAGTCAGCATTATTATTCCGACCTATAACAGGAGTGCCAAACTGAAAAAATCTATAGAGAGCGTCTTGCAGCAAAGTTATACGAACTTTGAACTTCTCATTGTGGACGATGCCTCTACAGATGATACACAGGAAATGGTGGAAGCAATATCGGATAAGCGCATTCGATATATAAAGCAGACAGTGAACGGAGGGGCATCTGCAGCCCGTAATGAAGGGGTCAGGCAGGCGGATGCTCCACTAATAGCTTTTCAGGACAGTGATGATATCTGGAAACCGGAAAAGTTGGAAAAACAGATGGCATATTGGCAGGAACATCCCGAGTATGCCATGATTTATTGTGCATATAAAAAGTATATAGACGGACAGGAGATTGTGGTGCCAAACGCTAGCTGGCATGGAAGTCTGGAAGGAAAACTTTTTTCATGGCTTGCACAGCGCAATTCCATAGGGGCGCCTACTATGCTGGTGAAACGGGAATGTTTTCTGGAAGCGGGAGGTTTTGATACGGGTTTAAGGGCTTTGGAAGATTGGGATTTTGCACTTCGATTTTCCATAAAATATGCTATCGGGTATGTGGATGAACCTTTGGTGGATTCTTATGATTCATTGGGTGGCGTTTCTTCTGGTGTCAGCGCTTATTATGAGAGCAGATGCAGAATGATAGGCAGATATAAGGAGAAGATGATTGCGGAGGGTGTATTTGATTTTGTTGTGAATGATTTGTTCCAAAGGGCGGAGCAGAGAGGCGCTTTGGAAGAGGTAAAGGGGCTGCTGATGCTGTGCCTCAGCGGCGCTGTGTAAAGCGTGAAAACATCGAACTGTCAGGCAGACAGGGTAGGGGGGCAATGTGAAAGAATTAGTAAAGGATACAACAGAACGAAAATTAGGAAAAAAGAGCCACAAATGCAGATTGTGCAAGGCAGAGGGGATGTTTGAGTCCTATCTGGTAAGAGAGATGATGCAGAATACAGGAGAAGAATTTGAGTATTTCGTATGCGGAGAATGTGGTTGTCTTCAGATTGCCGAGATACCCTCAAACATTGGAAAATATTACGGAAGGGACTACTATAGTTTTGCTCAGGAAGAATATCCGAATATTAAATATGAAACACCAATAAAGAGAAAAGATAAAATTTTGGATGTGGGCTGTGGAAGCGGAGTATGGCTGTTTCGGAAAGCCTTGGCAGGATGGGGGAATCTGCATGGATGTGACCCTTTTCTGGAAAGAGATATGCATTATGGAGACAGGGTACATATCAAAAAATGCTCCATCCATGAAATGGAGGGAGAGGCTTCCTATGATGAAGTCAGGATGAGTGATGTCTTTGAACACATGGCAGATCCGATAGAGGCGTTGCAGAGTGCAGCAAGGCTATTAAAGCCGGGAGCAGTGTTAGCCATGGATATTCCTGTTTTTCCCAACATTGCATTTGATATGTTTGGAGCGTATTGGTTTCAGATTGATGCACCAAGACATTTCTTTCTGCACTCGAAAAAGAGTCTGGAATATCTGGAGAAGCAGAGCGGATTAAAGATTATTAAAATAGAATTTGATTCGGATTATTCCCAGATTTTCAGGAGCTTCTTTTATTCTATGGGGATTCCCTTTTATGAAATAACACCGGAGATGGTTTCCCAATATTTGGATGAGGAAGCGAAGCAGAATATGATGAAGACCACATGGCAGTGTAATCGGGCGGAATATGGCGATCATGCCAAAATATATTGGATGCATAAGGATGTAGCAGAAAGTATGCAGCATACCGATAGCATGCAACATATTGGTAGTATGTGGGAAGACAGGATTCAATATGCTAAAGAGACAGAATATGTGGATAAGAACATAACGGTGAAGGTGTGAGATTTTCTAAAATGCATTGATCGTTTGAGCGGCTGAAGCGGCTTATTTAAAGGTTAGAAAATTCATAGAACAGGTGTATATATGGGCGGAAACAAAAGTACAATCGGAGCAGTCTGTTTTGTGGAGGAGAGTATCCAGCGGGAGCTTTCCTTTGAGGAAATACTGTTGGACGAAACCTTAATGCAAGGACACATCTGGATTTTAAAGGAAGCCCTGCGATATGTAGGAGGCATCAATTACCGATTGGGTGCAAAACGCAGTTATGAGCTGCTGATCCGGATTGCTAAAGAATACACGGTTTTACAGTTGGGGCTGGAAAACAGGCAGAACTGCGTGTCTATGGGGCAGGCCTGGCTTTATCTGGAGCCGGAAAATCAGAATTTTGAAGACCCGAATCCTGATGAAGAGTATGAAAACTTTATTCAAGCATTAAGGACGGACTGCTATCTCATAGGCAGATATAAATCGGAATTGCTTGAGCTGGGATGTTTTGATGAGGCTGTGCTTGGAGTCGTGAAGCAAGGGGGAGAAGGCATTACCAAATATTTGGAGGGAATGCTTTCCTCCTCGGATGATTTTTACCACATTTACGACTGTACACAGCCTATTTTAATTTATCGGGGGAGCGATTTGTGCTATAGCATTCTGGATACCTTTGCCCGATATATGGGGGATGCCTTGGAGGCATTGGGACAGAAGGTAGAATATTTTGATGTTTCCACACAGCCCATAGAGGCATTGGCGGCCTATATGAAGAGAAGGTATAAGGCAGTGATTGGGATGCAGACCGATATGTTTTCTCTAAAGTGGCAGGACGGAAGATTTGCTCATGATGGAATAGCTGCTCCCAAGTATCAGTTTGTGTTTGACCATCCCATCCGGATGATAGAACATTTACAGAAGGTGCCCCGAAACTTGTGCATATTGGTGCCGGATGGAAACTATCAAAAATTTATTGAGGAATATTACGGACATCCGTCCAGATTCCACCCTCCCGGAGGGAGGGTTGCCCCCGGAGGGAGTATCTATACCCAAAAGGAATATGAGCTTGTTTTTTTGGGAAGTTATTATGATGGCCCTATAGGCGACTTGCAGGCAGTCAGGAGTATGGATAAAAAGAGAGCTTATTTTGTGAACAGATATATTTTGTATATGCGCAGGGACTTAAGAATGACTCCGGAGGAAGCATTAAAAAGAACCTTGGCAGATTATGGGATTGCCTGTGACAAAGAAGAATTTAAGCAGATTATGCATCGGGAACGCTGGGTAACTTATTGTCTATCTTACCATTATCGAAATAAAGTGATTTGGCGCTTGTTGAATGAGGGGATTTCCATCCATGTGTTCGGTGATACTTGGAAGCAAAGTCCTATGTGGGGACATCCACTTCTTATTTGGCATGAGGCTGTGATGGGAGAAGAGGCGTTAGAGGTCTATGCAAAGGCAAAGATGTCCTTAAATATTATGACATGGCATAAGGACGGATTTACGGAGCGGATTGCCAATGCCATGCTGCAAAAATCCGTGGTGGTCACAGACCGTACCACTTATCTGGAAGAGAATTTTGAGAATGGCAGAGAGCTTCTCATGTTTGATTTGGGACATTTGGAGGAATTGCCCGGACAGATTAAAGAACTGCTTTCAAATGAAGAAAAAAGGGCGCAGATAGCGGAATGCGCCTATCGAAAAGCCCTGAAATACCATACCTGGGATGCAAGGGCAAAGACATTGTTACAGTGGATTGAGGAAGACTGATTTTAACATTGCAGTATATAATCTAATGGGAGGGAATAACTATGAACCACACGAAAGAATTATTATTGAAACTGAAAACCGCAATTTTAAGCGGCAGGTTATCTGTAGAAAATATTCCTATTGAGGATATAGAGCAGTGTGTAGCTATGGAGATAGAGGTAAACAAAAGTACTTTTACTATGGAGCAGTATTCTGAGGTGATGGAAAGTTTTCATACATTGTGTGACGGAATCTCGGACACAGAGAGGGATCAAAGTCGGATATTATTGTGGATGGATGCTTTGATTCTCTGTGTGGATATGATATCACCCATGGTATACGCCTTGGCCAATGGCGAATATTGGCGATACAAGTATCGTGACAGAATAAATGATCCAGAAATCAAGGAGATTATAGACTATATAGAAAAAGAACAGCAAATTGATATTTTTAATTATGCTTTTGCAAAGGAATATGATGCTCTGCCTGTAGAAATTGTTCTGGATGAGGACAGTCAAATGCGATATGTGCCTTATAAAGGCAGGAAACTATTTTTTCCTAGAAATTGGGATGAGCAGAGAATTGCAAATTACTATTGTTCGATTGCAAGAGAGCAGGATGAACGTTCTCCTCACTGCTATGCTGGTACTGCTATTGGGGCAGTGGCTGAAGGCGATGTGGTAGTGGATGCAGGCGCAGCAGAGGGAATTTTTGCATTGGATGTTATTGACAGAGCAAGGAAAATTTATCTGGTGGAGTCGGACAGAGAGTGGCTTGAGGCATTGGAGCAGACTTTTCGTGAAGAGAGGGAGAAGGTTCAGATTATTTGTGGTTTCTTAGACTGTGTGCATCAAGGAGATCATGTGAGCATCGATGGCTTATTTGAGCAGGAAGAGATTAATTTTATTAAGATGGACATTGAGGGCTTTGAAAAACCTGCTTTGCAAGGGGCGGTCAGAACGCTGCAAACGAGTAAAAATATGAGATGTGCTATTTGTGCTTATCATTGCAGGGAAGACGAGGAATGGATTCGCAATATGTTGGAAGGGTATGGCTTTGAAACAGAGACCTCCAGGGGATATATGTGGATAGATGAATCCTTGGAATCATATTTGAATGCGGAGCTTCGCCGGGGGCTTATATTTGGCAGGAAAGTAGCGTGAAGCAAGAATGGATAATAGAATGGATTACGCTATAAACGAGAACAGTCCCTTGTTTGAGATTGCATTTATTATTTGTACCAATGACGAGGATTACATGGATGAATGTAGATTTTATATAGAACAGTTAGATGTACCCGCTGGGGGGGTAGTGACACTTCTAACGGTACAGGAAGCTAAAAGTATGGCTTCCGGATATAATGAAGCTATGAAATCTTCTAGTGCACGGTATAAGGTATATCTTCATCAGGATGTATTTATTGTCAACAAGAATTTTATATATGATATTTTAGCTTGCTTTCAGAGCGATCAGTCCTTGGGAATGCTTGGAGTTGTTGGAGTAGAACATCTACTCAATAATGCGGATGCATGGGAAAGTCTGGATGTAGGCAGATGTTATACGGTTGGAACATTTTCAGGTCTGGGAAATATTGCTGTTACATTGGAGAGAAGCAATCCCTCAGATATCTTTGGAGAGGTTGAATTTATTGATGGAATGTTGATGGCAACCGCATATGATCAAGATTGGGACGAGCGGATTGGCGGATTCCATTTTTATGATGTGGCACAGAGTATTCATTTTAGAAAACAGGGATACAAGGTGGCAATAGCAAGACAGGATGATATCTGGTGTATACATGATTCCGGTCCTCTTAATTTTGAAACCTACAATATAAACAAGAAGAAATTTTTGGAATTATATACGGAATATGGCTATAAAAATGAAGATAAGCAGAGTGCCACTAAAATATATGAATTGTGCGATACTATAGTTTCGTCTTTAAAATCGTTATTTGCTCAGGAGAACTATTCGAAAATTCATGATGTTTTAAAAGAAGTTGACAATGCCATATACTTTAATCCAGATCTTTTGATTATGCATTATGTAATGGAAATCCGTATGTTGGAAAAGATGATGGGAATAGATTTATTTGTGAATATGGAATTTACAGATAATGTCTATAAATGTTTGAAGAAAAAATATTTGAAGCTTAAATGGACTTTGATGAGGGTGGCATTTGCATATGAATCGGCGGAATATGTAGCTGATATGATTGTAACTGAAAGGTATTCCTTAGCGGCCGTAATAGTGGTTATGTTACATAATATTCCACAGGAAAACATGCATATCTCAGATGCAATAGGTGAAAATCTGGAAAAAAGAGGATTTATAAAAAGCGATGAATGGAAAAAATATATATTCACGATAAAAGAGTATGAGAGAGAAAATGCACCATCGGCTGAAGATTTATAATTTTTGATGGCGGTTAAAAAATAAAAATATAGAGGTTGGCGATTTTTCTTATGGAGTTCCCATTGTGCGTATAGAGGATGAAGGGACAAAACTCATAATAGGAAAATTCTGCTCCATTGCTTCCAATGTTACAATTATGTTAGGCGGGGAGCATCGTGTAGATTGGTTCAGATTCAAAAATCATGTCCGGCGTAACAATAGCAGACGGCTGCATTATCGGCGTAAATTCTCTGGTAACGAAGAGTGTGTTAGAACCTTATACTATTGTTGCAGTAATTCTGCTATTACAGAGTAGTGGCATAGATGGATTATGGAAATATTATAAAGAACATGTGAAGCAAAATCTGTAATACAATTTGTGGAAGTGTTAAAATTTGACGGTTGAAAAATGGGTTTTCATGCTGTATAATGTACTTAACAGGACAGTCGGAAGGTGAGTGCAGGTCACCTGAACCGGCGAATTGTAAAACTAGATTTTTAGAAATAGTCGTCCAATCATACCGGTGAACAGGACGGCTATTTCTTATTTTTCAGATTCAGAATTGCAACTGACATCATTTTCTATTATAATAAGCTACAAAGTTATATTTGAATTATTAGCTGGCAGAGGAGGACAATCATGATTGAATTATTAAATGGAGGCGCTTATCTGGTAAACGGGGAAGAACTGATTCCCGATAATGCCGAGGCGCAGGCAGCCGTTAAGGCAAAGACAGGAAAAGATATCACAAAGGGGGAGGCTTTAAAAAATACCATTGCCTATGGTATTTTGCAGGAGCATAATACTTCAGGCAGTGCGGAAAAGCTGAAAATTCGTTTTGATAAGCTGACAAGTCATGACATTACATTTGTGGGAATTATCCAGACTGCAAGAGCGTCAGGGCTTGAGAAATTTCCCATGCCTTATGTGCTGACTAACTGTCACAATTCCCTGTGTGCAGTGGGCGGTACCATCAATGAGGATGACCATATGTTTGGACTGACTTGTGCCAAGAAGTACGGCGGAGTCTATGTGCCTCCTCATCAGGCAGTCATTCATCAATATGCAAGAGAGATGCTGGCAGGGGGCGGCGCAATGATTCTGGGCTCCGATTCCCACACCCGCTATGGCGCTCTTGGCACTATGGCTGTGGGCGAAGGCGGTCCCGAATTGGTAAAGCAGCTTTTAAACCAGACCTATGACATTAATATGCCGGAAGTAGTGGGAGTATATTTAAAGGGCGCTCCCGTAAAGGGCGTGGGTCCTCAGGATGTGGCTCTTGCCATTATCGGCGCAGTATTTAAGAGCGGCTATGTAAAGAATAAAGTAATGGAGTTTGTGGGTCCGGGAGTGGATTCCTTAAGCGCTGATTTCAGAATCGGCATTGATGTGATGACTACGGAAACCACCTGCCTGTCCTCCATTTGGAAGACTGATGCACAAATCAAAGAATTTTATGAGATTCATGGCAGAGCTGGAGATTATAAGGAATTAAAGCCGGGAGATATCGCTTACTATGACGGCATGATTGTAGTGGATCTTAACAAGGTGCGCCCTATGATTGCTATGCCTTTCCATCCCAGCAACACTTATACCATAGAGGAATTAAACGCGAATCTCTTGGATATTCTGGATGAGACAGAAAAGCGTGCACTTGTTAGTTTGGACGGCGCAGTGGAATATCATTTGAAGGATAAAGTGAAAAACGGAAAGCTTATGGTAGATCAGGGCATCATTGCAGGCTGTGCAGGAGGCGGTTTTGAAAATATCTGTGCGGCAGCGGATATCCTGAAGGGAAGATACATAGGCTCTGACGGCTTTACCTTAAGTGTATATCCTGCTTCCATGCCCATTTATATGGAGTTGATTAAAAATGGCTGTGCGGCTTCCATTTTGGAGACCGGTGCAGTGATGAAGACGGCATTCTGCGGTCCTTGCTTTGGCGCAGGGGACACTCCGGCAAATAATGCATTCAGCATTCGGCATTCTACCAGAAATTTCCCCAACCGTGAGGGAAGCAAGCTGCAGAACGGCCAGATTTCTTCCGTGGCGCTTATGGATGCCCGTTCCATTGCGGCAACTGCGGCAAATCAGGGCGTGCTGACTCCGGCAACGGAATTCGACGGTGAACTTGGCAGATATCAATATCATTTTGATGCAAATATTTATGCAAATCGTGTCTTTGATTCCAAGGGGGTAGCGGATCCGGATACGGAGATTCAGTTTGGACCCAATATCAAGGATTGGCCCAAGATGGGTGCGCTTCCTGAGAATTTAGTGCTGCAGGTGGTGTCTGAGATTCACGACCCGGTTACCACCACAGACGAGTTGATTCCTTCCGGAGAGACTTCCTCCTACCGCTCCAATCCCTTAGGGTTGGCGGAGTTTGCTTTAAGCCGCAAGGATCCTCAGTATGTAGGGAGGGCAAAGGAAGTGCAGAAGGCGGAGAAAGCCAGAATGAACGGCGAGCATCCCTGTCAGGTATGTTCCTGGGTAAAGCCTGTGATGAATGCAGTGAAGGCACAGTTTGCAGATGCAAATCACGATAACACAGGATTTGGTTCCACAATTTTTGCGGTAAAGCCCGGTGACGGTTCTGCCAGAGAGCAGGCAGCCTCCTGCCAGAAGGTGCTAGGAGGATGGGCAAATATCGCCAATGAATATGCTACAAAGCGTTATCGTTCCAATCTGATCAATTGGGGTATGCTGCCTTTTATCATTAAGGAAGGGGAGCTTCCCTTTAAGAATCTGGATTATTTGTTTATCCCCGGCATCCGAAAGGCTGTGGCAGAAAAGGCAGAGGTGATTCAGGCATATACGGTAAAGGATACAGGACTCACAGAATTTGAACTTCGTCTGGGAGAATTGACGGATGAAGAGCGTCAGATTATTTTAAAGGGATGTTTGATTAACTACAACAGCGTGAAAGGAATGTAAAAATGGAAATCAACCAATCAATATCCAATCCCATGCTGGTGGGTGCCATGGAGTTGCTGCATGCAGATGATACGCCGGAACACAGGAATATCTTTTTGGGGGAGGTCATGAAAGCGACTTTTCTTGCTCCCGTAGTGATAGATCCGCCTCCGGTGGCGGATGAGCAGGGCTTGTTCAGCATATCTCCGGGAAGCCAGATTCAGTTTCCCATGTTACAGGCTCCGGACGGCAAGCGGTTTTTTATGGCCTATACGGATTGGGAAGAATTGCGAAAGTGGAAAAACGAGGACAATCAGCAGACCTTTGGACTTAAGTTGGTGGAATATGCAGATATGCTGTTCAGGAAAGACGAAAACGGCAATACGCCCCCGGCTGCAGGATTTGTCATTAATCCTTACGGCGGCAATATGGCAATGACCAAAGAGCTGATAGCAAGTATGCTTGCTCCCAAACCGCCCCAGCCTTAAGTTACTTTATATGGTAAAGTTTCTCTAATAATTGTCGATATACTAATTACAGGAAAGTTGTCTGGCCCACAACAATCTAAGTAATTTTAATATTGACACCACGGATGGTATTTATGTACAGGACGGAGTGCTGTGCATAGATACCATCTTTTCTGTGAAGGACATGATGTCCCGCATAGATGCAAGCAGGGGGGTGCATCGGATTTCCCACAAGGACGGCAGGATGCGGATGAGGAAGCCTGATGTGGTGGCAGGAAGGAGAAAGAGGATTGAAAATTGATTCCAGTAGCATAGGAATGGAATCCGCAAGAAGCTATAGAAATTTTATGGCGACAAACAGGCGCTTCACTATAACGGATTATAGAGGAGGTCTGGCACAAAACCAAAATGCTCTGAACACTGCTGTAAAGGATAGTAAAGAGCAGGCAAAAGACGCGCAAGAGAATTCCAAGCAGACTGTTGTGGAAGGAAGTGGCGTTACCTTAGCCGAAGCATGGAGGAACCGTTTTGGAGTTTCCTCAGGCAGGATTAACCTGAGAAATTCTTCTCAAAATGCAGTTTCAGATTTGAAGCAGATGTCTCTTCGCTACATTTTTGATATGCTGTTTTCCAGAAGAAGAGGGCGCATGGGAATTGGAATGCAGGACGATATGTGGATGCAGGACAATACATGGATGCAGGACAATACATGGTCATCTGCCGGCATTACCAATGTGAACACAAACAATAATACCAATAATGCCAATAATGCCAATTCCACCAATGTCGGAACCAATATTGACGCACTGTTTTCTACCAACTTGAGAGTGCTGAATTATACTCAGGAAACTTTTTCCATGGAGGCGGAAGATACTGCTTTCTCCACCGTTGGAACAGTTCGTACCTCCGATGGCAGGGAAATTAAATTTAATGTCAATGTAGGTATGAGCAGGGAGTTTCAGGAGTATTACCGGGATGACCTTGAGATGGCGCAATTTTCATTGTGTGATCCCCTTGTCATCAATATGGATACGGATGTGGCAGAATTGTCCGACCAGACTTTTTATTTTGACATTGATGCAGACGGCGTGTTGGATGAAATTTCTAACCTGGGAAGCGGAAGCGGTTATCTTGCTCTTGATAAGAATGGGGACGGTACTATTAATGATGGCAGCGAGCTTTTCGGAACTTCCAGTGGCAATGGTTTTGCCGATTTGGCAAAATACGATGAGGATGGCAACGGATGGATTGATGAAAATGACGCAGTCTGGTCAAAATTAAAAGTATGGACAAAGGACGAAAACGGCAACGATGTGCTTTATCGTCTTGCAGACAAGGGCATTGGAGCTATCTGCCTGCAAAATGTCTCCACGGATTTTACCTTAAAAGGAGATTCCGGCCAGACTCAGGGCGTGATTCGCAATACCGGAGTATTTTTGTATGAGAACGGTAATGTGGGAACCATCCAGCATGTGGATGTGGCAAAATACAATAAGGAGGCGTGAATCTTAGTATCCGCTTTAGAAAAAATTGGTTTCAGACCGCAGACGGGAGACTGTCTGCGGTCTGTTTGTATAAAAACTTTTCTTTCGGCAAAAATAGGAATACATAACAGTTCATTTGTGGACAGATATGCATAATAGAACAGAAAGGGAAGAAAAGTAGATATGAGAAGAAATGGAATGGGAAGTATCAAAAAGGAACGCATCATTATGATTGCATCTTCGGCATTTGTGCTGGCTGCGCTTACAATGACAGGCGTATATATGAACCAAAATAATAAGGCGAAATTGGATGACGGTTATACTGTGGATTTTGGAGCCTTTGAAAACAATGTGGAGGAGAAACTTGACCAGATTGCTCAAAACAATGTAGGTACGGGAAGTGATGCTGATAATGAGACAAATGGCGGTACAGGGGACGAGAATGCTGCCGGAATGGAAATGGACCGAATTCTGGGGAGTGTTACACAAGCCGGGGAAAATACAGATCAGCAGTTTGCTTTGTATGATGATTTGGATTATATCCCCTTAGATTTTGAAGAAGGGGATTCCACTCTGGTGGATTCGGCGGCAGTGGAGAATGAGGTGACGGAGCCGCAAAGTATAGAGGAAACTACACCTCAGGCCGTATCCGGCAGTCAGGTGTTGGTGTCGGAAGAACTTCACTTTACCAAGGAAGGTTTTCATGTGCCGTTTAATGGAGAAATACTGATACCTTACAGCATGGACAAGAGTGTTTATTTTTCTACACTCAAGCAGTACCGTTATAATCCTGCCACTCTTTTTGCGGCCTCTTTGGATGCAGAAGTGTTTGCCTGCGGAAAAGCAAGAGTAGCAAATATCTATCAGGATGCGAAATTGGGGACTGTGGTGACTTTGGATTTGGGTGACAGCTATCTGGCGACTTATGGACAATTAAAAGATGTCAGGGTATCTGTGGGAGATTATGTAGAAGCAGGCCAAGTTATCGCTTTGGTGGACAATCCCACAAAGCATTACACCTTGGAGGGCTGTAATCTTTATTTCAAAATGACAAAGGATGACAAAGCAATTAATTCAGAGGAATGGTTCTAATGTATATTTTAGGCGGTAAAATCAAAACAATGGATGATGCTTTAGGGGATATAGAAGACGGAATCATTCATATATGTAATGGAAAAATTCAGGAAATCGGCAGAAAGGGAGAAGTTCCTGTTGCTCCCGCTGCCGGTGAAAGAGTGATAGAGATCAGGGACCGGCTGATTATGCCCGGTATCATTGAAGCACATTGTCATATGGGTATCACGGAGGAGAAAAAGGGAATGGAGGGGGACGACTGTAATGAGACGGTTGACCCTGTTACCCCGCATTTGCGCGCTATTGATGCCATCAATACCATGGATGCGGCGTTTGATGATGCCGTGCGGGCGGGCATTACCTCCGCCATGATAGGTCCCGGAAGCTCCAATGTGGTGGGAGGACAGTTTGCATTCTTAAAGACCAAGGGCAGGCGGGTGGACGATTTGGTGGTGAAGGCTCCTGCTGCCATGAAAATCGCTTTTGGGGAAAACCCCAAGGTGAATTATTCCGGGCAGGGGCAGAGCCCCTCCACCAGAATGGCCATTGCAGGAATGCTCAGGGAAGAACTGTCTGAGGCAGTCGATTATCTTCACAGAAAGGAAAAAGCTGCTTCACAGGGAGAATATTTTCAGCCGGATTTTAAGAAGGAGTGCTGGATTCCCGTGCTTCGTGGGGAGATTCCCCTAAAAGCCCATGTCCATAGGGTGGATGATATTTTTACTGCAATCCGTATTGCCAAGGAATTTCATCTGAAAATGACGCTGGATCATTGTTCGGAGGGGCATTTGATTGCAGAGGAGCTGGCTTCAGAGGGGTATCCTGCCATTGTAGGACCGGATTTGGCCAGCCGCAGCAAAATAGAGGTGCAGAATGTGGCGTTCAAAACAGTGGGGGTTTTGAACAAGGCGGGAATCCGAACGGCGGTCACCACGGATCATCCTGTATCCTTGATTCAATCCCTGCCCCTGTGTGCAGGATTGGCGGTAAAGGCGGGGCTTCCTTTGGAGGAAGGATATAAGGCAATCACAATCAATCCTGCTATTATCTGCGGTGTAGATGACAGAGTGGGGAGTCTGAGCGTGGGAAAGGATGCGGATATTGCCATTTTTGACGGCAATCCCATGGAAATATTTACCAAAACTTTATATACAATTATAGGCGGAGAAATTGTTTATGAATAAAGTAATTGCTTTATGGGGAAATCATGTTAAAATGATAAGGTAAGCAATGTAAGAGCAGTTTGGTATTACGGAGGTTAAAAACCGGTGAGAAAGACCGCAGTTTTGCTAATTATCTGCCTGATGTTATCCTTATGCGGCTGTAGCAGTCTGAATTTTTTTGACACAGGCGGAATGGTTTCCAGCATGGAAAGTACCCCCATAATAGATTATGCCGTACCGGAAAACACTCCCAATATTCTGGTGAATAGACGGGGGTATCCCGCTGTGGGAGGAAAAGAGGCTGCGGTGAAGGGAAAGAATCTGCCGCAGGAGTTCAGATTGGTCAATAGAGACACCAAAGAGGTAGTGTACAGGGGCTGGATTGATAAAACCACCTATGACCAGGAGCAGGGAATTTATATAGGTTATGCGTCCTTTGAAGAATATCAGGTGGAGGGGACGTATTATTTGGAGTGCGATTATATCGGCAGATCTTATTCTTTTGCTCTGGAGGCGGATTTTTATCAAAACCTTTTTTGGGAATTGTATGAAGAAGTTATAGAGGATTGTGAGAAAAACGCGGCGTCCGTCAAGGATGTCACGGCGCTGCTTTGTGCGTATGAATGGCGGAATGAGCTTTTTGAGGATGCAAACAAGAATAAAATTCCGGATGTGATGGAGGTATTGTCTAAGTGGATTGACAAGATAGATTATGGGCAGATGGATTTGGCGGAAGGCGCAGAATATGCAGCTTTTCTGGCAAAATTCAGTTACCTTTATCAGAATTACGACAGAACCTATGCCACAGAATGTCTGCAGAGGGCTTCAGCAGTTTTTGCCAAAATCCAAAATACTATGAAAAAGGATGCAGATGCCTTTTTTGCCTTAGCGGAGCTGTATCGTGCCACGGGGTTGGATACTTACGGCAATCAGATATTGGAATATAAGACCTATTTTGAAAATCAAAGCAGTTTTCTTGAGGAGTTCGGCTATCTCTATGGCATTATGACTTATATGCTGACCAGACAGCCTGTGGACATGGAGTTGTGCGGACTTTTTATGGATCAGCTGCTGGACAAAGGAGAGGAAATTGTAGAGGTGCACCGTGAACTGTTACAGCCTATCCATGCAAGAAATAATGGAGCTGAGGAGCTTTTGAGAACAGCGGTGGAATTTTCCTGTGCCAATTATGTGCTGAAAAGTTATCAAAATAACTTGATCATAGAAGAATTTTTGGATTATCTTATGGGACGTAACCAGCAGTCGGTATCTTTTTATCCGGAGCAGGGTGAAAGAGCAAAATATTTAATTATTTTGGCGCATCTGGCTTCTCTTGAGACCACATAAGGAACGTTTGATACATAAAATGAATAAGATAATAAAGCAGGCAGCGGAAGGTGAGAAAATATGAAAGTAGTGGTTTTGGCAGGTGGCACCAGCACCGAGAGGGATGTGTCGTTAAGCTCCGGAAGCATGATTTACAGGGCGTTAAAGAAAAAGGGGCATCAAGCAATTTTGTTAGATGTTTACTTGGGATATGTGGGTGAAACAGAAGGAATCTTTGACAGGGAAGTAGACTGGGCCGCTCAGACAGGAGCCATTGCAGAGAAAAATCCGGATTTGGAGGCTGTAAAGGCATTGCGGGAGGATGGAGACAAGAATTTTTTTGGTCCCAATGTGCTATTACTGTGCAAGAGTGCGGACATTGTGTTTATGGCGCTGCATGGGGCAAACGGAGAGGACGGAAAAATTCAGGCATGTTTTGAACTTTTGGGAATTTCCTATACGGGTACGGATTTTGTCAGTTCCGCCATGGCCATGGATAAGGGAATCACCAAAGATATTTTCAAGGCATGGGGCATTCCCACCCCCAGGGGCATCCGGCTTCGCAAGGGAGAGACAGAGAGCGAAAGGATTCCCTATCCCTGCATCGTGAAAGCGTGCTGCGGCGGCTCCAGCGTAGGCGTGTGCATTGCAAGAAATGAAAAAGAGTACGAGGAAGCCAAGAAGGAAGCATTCTGGTATGACGATGAAGTCATCATTGAACAGTACATAGAAGGAAGAGAATTTTCTGTGGGAGTTATGGATAAAAAGGCGCTGCCTGTCATTGAGATTGCTCCCAAGACGGGGTTTTATGACTATAAGAATAAATATCAGGCGGGAAGCACGGTGGAGACTTGTCCGGCGGATTTGTCCCCTGAGAAAACCCTTGAAATGCAAAGGATTGCAGAGCAGGTCTTTCAGGCGCTTCGCTTAAAGAGTTATGCCAGAATGGATTTTATGATGGATCAAGCGGGAGAAATTTATTGTCTGGAAGCCAATACGCTCCCCGGCATGACGCCAACTTCTCTTCTTCCACAGGAAGCGGAGGCAGTGGGAATCAATTTTGAAGAATTGTGTGAGCGGATATTACGGGCGGCGATGCCTGACACACAATTGTAATTTTAAGTATAGGTATTTAGTGGGGGTAAATGAATGAATCTCAGCTTGTATGAAATAGAGAAAGCTTGTGGCGGCACTCTGGTGTTAAAACAGGCGGAGGGAAGCAACAAGGTGGATTCCGTGGTGATCGATTCCCGAAAGGTCACAGAAGGCGGCGTATTTATTGCTACCGTGGGAGAGAGGGTGGACGGACATAAGTTCGTGCCGGAGGTATTTGCCAAGGGAGTCAGTCTGGTGATTACACAGAAGACACCCGAACAGGTGGAGGCAGAGCACGGGGTGCCTGCATCTGCATGGAAGAGCTATCTGCTGGTAAAGGATGCCTTTGGGGCCTTGCGGGATTTGGCAGAGTACTACCGCAGCAAGTTGTCTATTCCCATTGTGGGGATTACCGGAAGTGTGGGAAAAACCAGCACAAAGGAAGTTGTAGCAGGTGTGCTCGGGGAGAAATATAATGTGCTTAAAACCATGGGAAATTTTAATAATGAGATAGGGGTGCCGCTTACGCTGCTCAGTATTAAAGAAGAGCATGAAGCGGCAGTGGTTGAGATGGGTATCAGTAATTTTGGGGAGATGCACAGGTTAAGCAAAATGGTGCGCCCCACTATCTGCCTTATCACCAATATCGGACAGTGCCATTTGGAAAATCTGAAATCACGGGACGGCATTTTAAAGGCAAAGACGGAAATTTTTGATTATATGGCTGAAAACGGTCAGATATGTTTAAACGGAGAAGATGATAAACTTGCGTCCATTACGGATGTCCGTGGCCGGAAGCCTCATTTTTTTGGCATGGGAAGTAATGCCGAAGAGGAAGTGTATGCTACGGATGTGGTGAGCAAGGGATTGTGGGGGAGCGAGGCGCTGCTCCATATGCCAGACAAAGGACCGCAGGCGGTATTTTCCATACAGATACCTCTGCCAGGCATTCATATGGTGATTAACAGTACCGCGGCAGCCTGCGTCGGAAGTCTTCTGGGAGTGTCAAAAGAGCAGATAGCGGAAGGAATCAGTAAATTGGCGGCTATTAACGGCAGGAACCATTTAATCAAACTGTCCCGCTATACTCTGATTGATGATTGTTATAACGCCAATCCTGTCTCCATGAAGGCGGCAATCGACTTATTGGATATGGCAGATACCAAGAAGACTGCAATCTTGGGAGATATGTTTGAGTTGGGGGAAGATTCCGATGAGATGCATGCCGGAGTGGGAGCTTATGCGGCAAAAAAAGGCATAGACTATATTGTGTGTGTGGGAGAAAACTCCAGACATATGTATGAAGCCGCCTGCAGGGAGGCGGAGAATATGCAGGGAAATCATTCCGTTCCCCAAATCTTTTATTTTGACGGAAGACAAAAACTGCTTGCCGCACTGAGAGAGAATCAGGAAGAATTTCTGCCGGAGAAAAGCACGGTGCTTGTCAAAGCATCCCACGGCATGGAATTTACGGAAGTGCTGGAATATCTGACAGAACAGGGCTAGGTATTTTACCTAGCCCACAAGATTATTGGCTGAAATATGCCGCCTTATTTTTGAAATACTCTTTGCTGATAATGTTAGTAATATAGTTTCCGATATTCTTTCGGTCATCTTTATCCAATTCTTTCATATAAATCGGTTTGCAGTATTCAATGACCACTGTGGTCTTTTTCATCCGGGGAAAGTGATCCTCCCAGATATCAGCCGCATTTACGATGGACATGGGAATAATGGGAACATTGCCCTTTTCCGCAATCTTAAAGCTGCCATCGTGGAAGGGAAGAAAGGTATCGTTTACCTCATTGCGGGTACCCTCCGGAAAGATGCAGATGGAAATGCCGCTTTTTACTTTTTCAATGGCATCCAAAATGGTTTTGAGTCCCTGCTTTACATCATTGCGGTCCAGAAAGAGGCAGTGAACATTTTTCATCCAGATTCTGAGGAGGGGCCAGCGCCGCATTTCTTTTTTGGCGATGTATCCCGTGAGATGGGGCACTCTCATATAAGTCATGACCACATCAAAATAGCTGCGATGATTGCCTACATAGACCACTGCGGTATCTTTGGGAATATTTTCTTCTCCCAAAAATATGATATTGGTGCCCGCCAGCCACATAATGCAGCGGAATGCCCACTTCACAATGGCGAGGCTGCTGCGATCTTTTAAGTCCTGATTAAATTTGCCGATAATCCATTCAGCAATCAATACAGGAATGGAAAGCACCAGAAATATAATCAGAAAACCTGAAACAAGAATAAATCGAATCATAGAATAAAATCCCTTCTTCTCATGGTTCTTAAGTTAACATACACATGAGCAATTATATCATAAATAATTCCAATTGTACATAGATTATAGAGAAAGATTGCCATTTGAGTAACAGGGACTGAACTGTTATTATTTTGGGAAACGAGGTAAAAGTGAGGAAGAAAAAAGGATTTTTGTGGCTGACGGTTATGGTTATGGAAGTCATAATTATGACAGTCTTTTTAACAGGCTGCTCTATGTTGTCGGAAGAGAAAATCAAGCTGCGGGATTTGGATTTTACCGTGTTGTCAGAGGAAACACTGCCGGAGGAGCTTAAGAAAATCATGGAAGGCAAAAGGGCGGAAGCACCTGCGGAGCCCTTTCAACTGACATATAGTGACAACGAACATCTCTACATATGTGTGGGATATGGGGAACAGGCCACGGGGGGCTATAGTATTGCGGTAAATGAACTGTATCTGACGGATAATGCCATTTATGTAAACACTAGTCTGCTGGGGCCGTCTCCGGAGGAGAAAAACAGCGGAAAACCATCCTATCCCTGTATTGCCATCAAGACAGAAAAGCTGGATCAGACGGTAATTTTTGAATAGAGTGTGCTTCAGTGGATTCCCTGATTTGTCGGGAATCCATTTTCTTGATGATTAAAAATGTTTTATTTGGCATAGTTGCATTGGATTTGAAAATTGAATCATAATAATAGGGTAATAGTAATAAAATAAACAAAAACGGTCAAACTAATTCAAAACTGTGCAAAATTACTCAAAGCACAAAAGCATTTTTGTGAATTATAATGATTGAATTTGAATGAATATGCTGATATTATAACAACATAAACCGAATTCGTTCAAAATGAGTCAAGAAAGGAGGAAAGAGAATGATTTATACAGTGACATTTAATCCGTCCCTTGATTATATTGTAGCTGTAAATAATTTTCAGTTAGGGCTTACCAATCGTACCAGCTCAGAGCTTTTGCTTCCGGGTGGAAAGGGAATTAATGTTTCCATTGTGCTTTTAAATCTCGGAAAGGAAAGCACGGCTCTTGGATTTATCGCAGGTTTTACCGGAGAAGAAGTTGCGAGGCGGCTTACAGACATGGGAGTGAAAAACGGTTTCATCAAGGTAGAAGATGGCTTTACCAGAATCAATCTGAAGTTAAAGTCCATTGACGGAACGGAAATCAACGGGCAGGGACCGGTCATTGGTCAGGAGAAAGTGCAAGAATTGATGGAGCGGCTAAATACATTGGGGCAGGGTGACACCCTTTTCCTCTCCGGAAGTATTCCAACATCTATGCCGGATGATGCTTACCAAAAGATTATGAAGCTGCTTGACGGCAGGGGAGTTCGGATTATTGTGGATGCCACCAGAGAGCTTTTGATGAATGTCCTTCCCTATCATCCCTTTTTGATTAAACCAAACAATCATGAGCTGGGAGAGATTTTTGGCGTGAAATTGGAGACCAGGGAGGCTGTAGTGCCTTACGGTCGTAAACTACAGGAAATGGGTGCGCAGAATGTATTGATTTCCATGGCAGGAGAAGGTGCGGTGCTGGTGGCGGCAGACGGAAAAGTGTATGAAGCGCCTGCTCCGAAAGGGAAATTGGTCAACGGAGTGGGCGCAGGCGACTCTATGGTGGCAGGATTTGTGGCAGGGTATATGGAAAATCCCGATTACGAATATGCATTCCGAATGGGAATTGCCGCAGGGAGCGCCAGCGCATTTTCCGAAAACCTTGCAACAAGGCAGGAAATTGAGGCAGTATATGAACAGGTGGTTTCTAATAAAAAAGAGTAAATAGGAGGCAGCAATATGAGAATTACGGATTTATTGGATGTAAAAAGTATTTCTTTGAATGCAGCGCCGAAGTCAAAGAAAGAGGCCTTGGACACCTTGGTAGATCTTATGGTAAAGCGCGGAAACATCAATGATGTAGAGGCTTATCGAAAGCTTGTGTATGCCAGAGAGGAAGAAAGCACCACCGGAATCGGAGAGGGGATTGCCATTCCCCACGGCAAGGGAGCAGCGGTGGATAAACCCGGACTTGCGGCTATGGTGGTTAAGGAGGGCGTGGATTTTGAGTCTCTGGACGATGAGCCGGCAACGCTTTTGTTTTTGATTGCAGCGCCCAACACCGAGGATAATGTGCATCTGGATGTGCTGAGTAAGCTGTCCATGATGATGATGGATTCGGAATTTACGGAAAGCCTTAGAAATGCCGCATCGCCGGAAGATTTTCTGAAAATCATCGACAAGGCGGATGAGGAGAAAAAGAGTGTGGATGAAAGACTCTCCGACATTGGCGAAGCAGCGGAAAATCAATTTAAAATCTTTGCAGTAACATCCTGCCCCACAGGAATTGCCCATACCTATATGGCGGCGGAGGGGTTGGAAAAAGCAGCTAGTGCAAAGGGATGCTTTATCAAGGTTGAGACGAGAGGTTCCGGCGGAGCCAAAAACGTTTTGACTGCCAAGGAAATAGAAGAGGCCGACTGCATTATTGTGGCAGCGGATGCCCAGGTTCCCATGGAGCGCTTTGAGGGGAAAAAGGTAATTGAGCGCCCGGTATCTGACGGTATCCAAAAGGCGGATGAATTGGTGGCGTTAGCACTTTCTGGCAATGTGCCCATCTATCACAGCGCGAATGCGGCAGCTGCACAGAATGCTTCCCCAAAGGCGGGGGGCGGCATCGGACATCAGATATATACCCAGCTGATGAACGGCGTTTCCCATATGCTTCCTTTCGTGGTGGGTGGTGGTATTCTGATTGCTATAGCATTCCTGATTGACGGATTGTTAGTGGATATGAATGCCCTGTCCGTAGCTGAGAGAGAGAATTTCGGAACCATTACTCCCGTTGCGGCATTCTTTAAGAATATTGGCGGCGTGGCATTTGGATTCATGCTTCCGGTGCTGGCGGGCTATATTGCCATGGCAATCGGCGACAGACCAGCTCTGGCAGTAGGTTTTGTAGGCGGCATGGTGGCCGCAGGCGGAAAATCAGGTTTTCTGGGAGCATTAGTAGCAGGCTTTGTGGCAGGATATTTGATAATAGGACTTCGTAAACTATGTGATAAGCTTCCTGAGGCATTGGAAAAGATTGCGCCGGTTCTGATTTATCCGGTAGTGGGCATTTTGCTGATGGGGGTTGTCATGACCTTTATTGTGGAGCCGGTCATGGGTGGTATAAACATGGCGCTTAACAACGGACTTTCTGGAATGGGCAGTTCAAGCAAACTGATTTTAGGATTGATTCTTGGCGGTATGATGGCCATTGATATGGGTGGACCCTTCAACAAAGCGGCCTATGTATTCGGAACAGCGGCCATAGCAGCCGGAAATTATGACATTATGGCGGCGGTCATGATTGGCGGTATGACTCCGCCCTGCGCCATTGCTCTGGCAACTCTGCTTTTTAAAGACAAATTTACCAAGGAAGAGCGACAGTCCGGTCCTACCAACTTTATCATGGGTCTTGCTTTTATTACGGAAGGCGCGATTCCCTATGCGGCATCCGACCCGCTCCATGTGCTGCCGGCCTGCATTGTGGGTTCCGCAGCAGCAGGCGCATTGTCCATGGCCTTTGGGTGTACCCTTATGGCGCCCCACGGCGGTATCTTCGTAGTTCCGGTTATGGGGAATGCAGTGATGTATCTGGTGGCATTGGCAGTGGGCACCATCATATCCACGGTGCTGTTAGGACTCTTAAAAAAGAAAATTGTATAAATAACTTTAAAAGGAGATAAAAATATGAGAGAATTCAAGTACACAATTACAGATGAAATGGGAATCCATGCACGTCCGGCGGGGCTGCTGGTCAAAGCGGTAAAGGGATTTGAATGCGGCATTAAGATTGCCAAGGGAGACAGAGCTGTGGACTGCAAGGGTATTATGGGAGTTATGAGTCTTGGCGCTAAAAAGGGAGACGAAGTGGTTTTAACTTTTGACGGCGCAGACGAGGATGCGGCCTGTGAAGCCATAAGCAGTTTTTTAAAAGAGAATCTGTAACACACAACTAATTATGGAAAACGCATCTGCCCGCCCGGGAGAAGGAGACGGCCTATGAATGTATATAATGGGAAAAGTGTATGTGGCGGTATTGCCATCGGTAAAATCAGTGTTTACAAAAAGAGAGAACAACAGGTGAAACGCATTAAAATCACAGATGCGGATGGGGAATTGCAGCGCTATGAGGCGGCAAAGCAAAAAGCCATGGAGCAGCTTCAGGGCTTATATCAAAAAGCCCTGAAGGAAGTGGGGGAAGCAAATGCGGCGATTTTTGAAGTGCATCAGATGATGTTGGAGGATGCCGGATACAATGAATCCGTAGAAAATATTGTGCGGAGTCAAAGCGTCAATGCAGAATATGCGGTTGCTTCCACGGGAGATAATTTTTCACAGATGTTTGCGGATATGGATGACGATTATATGAAGGCCCGGGCAGCAGATGTGAAGGATATCTCCGAGAGGCTTTTAAACATCCTGCAGGGAAGCGGAGACCAAGAGATTGGCGGGAAGGAACCGGTTATTATAGTGGCGGATGACTTGGCTCCCTCGGAGACGGTGCAGCTTGACAAAGACATGGTGCTGTCCTTTGTGACGGTTCACGGCTCCTCCAATTCCCATACGGCAATTCTGGCAAGGATGATGGCGATTCCGGCACTAGTGGGAACACCTCTGCCCCTTGACGAAACGGTGGACGGCAAAATGGGCATTGTGGATGGAAGCACGGGAACCATTTATGTTGAACCGGACGAGAAAACCCTGCAGGAAATGAAAGAAAAGCAACAGGAGGAACTTAAGAAAAAAGAGCTGCTTTTAACCTTAAAAGGCAGGGAAAACATTACCCTTGACGGTCAAAAAGTAATGTTATATGCTAATATCGGAAACATAAAAGATTTGGCGATGGTAATTCAGAATGATGCAGGAGGCATCGGGCTTTTCAGAAGTGAATTTATTTATCTGGAAAGGGAACAATATCCTACAGAAGAGGAGCAATTCCAAATCTATAAACAGGTGGCGGAGACCATGGCAGGCAAGCGGGTCATCATAAGAACCTTGGATATTGGCGCCGACAAACAGTGTGATTACTTTGAGATGGAGCATGAGGAAAATCCGGCTCTGGGCTGTAGGGCCATCCGAATCTGCCTCACCCGTCCCGAAGTGTTTAAAACACAGTTGAGAGCATTGTTCAGAGCCAGCGTCTTTGGAAAAATAGCAATTATGTATCCCATGATTACCAGCATTGGAGAAATCAGGCGAATACAGGAGATTGTGTCTTTGGTGAAAGCGGAATTGGATGAGCAGGGCACGCCCTATGGAGAGCCGGAGCAGGGTATTATGATAGAAACTCCCGCAGCGGCATTGATTAGCGATGAGCTTGCAAAGGAAGTGGATTTCTTTAGTATCGGAACCAACGACCTGACACAATATACCTTGGCAATTGACCGTCAGAACACGAAATTGGATGAGTTCTATGACGCCCATCATCCTGCGATTTTGCGCATGATTTCCATGGTGGTGGAAAATGCACATAAAGCGGGTATTTGGGCAGGCATTTGCGGAGAATTGGGAGCGGACCAGACTCTGACAAAGGAATTCCTCGCCATGGGCGTGGATGAATTTTCCGTATCGCCGGGAAGCATTCTTCCCATTCGCAAGATTGTGCTGGAGACAAATGTGGAACAGTATAAGGCGGGTAAGTAGATGTTGACAAAACGGCGGCAGGAACTGATATTGGAGCTTTTGGAAGAAAGGGGCAGCATTACGGTAGCGGAGGTGAAGGATTTATTGGAAACCTCAGAGTCTACTATTCGCAGAGATATTACGGCGTTGCACCGGGAGGGAAAACTAGTTAAGGTGTTTGGCGGGGCAGTGGCAGCACAGCATAAAGTCATGACGCAGGAATATACCATTGCCCAAAAACAGGAGATGAACCGGGAAGAAAAGCAAAGGATTGCAAGATATGCGGCTTCCCTGATTGAACCCGGTGACTTTGTATATCTGGATGCCGGCACTACCACTGCCTATATGCTGGATTATATCGGGGAAAGCCATGCTGCCTTTGTGACAAATGCGGTAGATCACGCCAGAACCTTGGCGCTGCGGGGAATGAAGGTTTTGCTCATAGGCGGTGAATTAAAGGGAACGACAGAAGCCGTGGTGGGCAATCAGGCTATACAGACATTGTTAAATTATCATTTTACCAAGGGATTTTTTGGGACCAACGGCGTTACCAAAAAGAGCGGATGTACCACGCCTGACATCAATGAAGCCACTGTAAAACAGACAGCCATGGGGCAGTGTAAGCAATGTTATGTGCTTTGCGACAGTTCTAAGTTTGACAATGTGAGCTCCGTGACATTTGCGCCCTTTGCAGGCACTGTTTTTTTAACAGACCGTAAAGTGCCGGGGTATGAAGACTGTGAAAATATAACCGTGACAGAGTGTTTATAGATTGTCAAGGGAAATAGTGTGAGAAGACTCACGCGAACAAAACTCTGGAAAGGGGGATATGATGGGAATCAAAAAAGAAAAGGTATTTGTGGTAGGCCACAAAAATCCGGATACGGATTCTGTTTGTTCTGCAATCTGTTATGCGCAGTTAAAAAGTGCCCTGAATAAGGATATAGAATATATTGCCATACGAGCAGGACATATGAATGAAGAAACCCAATATGTGCTGCAGCGTTTTGGCGTACAGCCCCCCGTATATATCAAGGATGTCAGGACACAGGTGAGAGATATTGAAATCCGGGAGATGGAAGGGGTTTCGCAGGAAATTTCTCTTAAAAAAGCATGGCATCTTATGAAGGATAATAATGTGGTCACGCTGCCGATTACAGAGGGAAATAAGCTGGCGGGACTTATTACCATCAGCGATATTGCTACCTCATATATGGATGTGCATGACAGCAGGATTCTTGCCACTGCCAAAACCAAATACAAAAATATTGTGGAAACTTTGGATGGAGAAATTGTCACAGGGGACGTGGAAAGAATTTTTGACAAAGGAAAGGTGTTGATTGCCGCAGCCAATCCGGATTTCATGGAAAATTATATTGAGGAGCATGATTTGGTGATTTTGGGAAATCGCTATGAATCCCAGCTCTGCGCTATAGAGATGAAAGCGGATTGCCTGATTGTGTGCGAAGGAGCCACCGTATCCATGACTATCAGAAAATTGGCACAGGAGAGAGGCTGTACCGTTATCAGCACGCCCCACGATACTTATATGGTGGCAAGATTAATCAATCAGAGTATGCCAATTCAACATTTTATGAGAAGAGACCATTTAATCACCTTTCGCATGGATGAATTTACGGATAATATCAAGGATGTCATGGGAAAAAAGCGGCATAGGGATTTCCCGATTTTGGATAAATATGGCAATTATATCGGCATGATTTCCAGACGAAATCTGTTAAATATGTCGCCGAAAAAGCTGATTCTGGTAGACCACAATGAGAAGAGTCAGGCGGTAAACGGCATAGAAAATGCAGAGATTCTGGAGATTATAGACCACCACCGGCTGGGCAGCCTGGAAACCATTTCTCCCGTATTTTTCCGCAATCAACCCCTGGGATGTACGGCAACCATTATTTATCAGATGTATCGGGAAAACGGTGTGGAGATTTCCAAAACAATCGCATCTCTTCTGTGCGCAGCAATTTTGTCTGACACTTTAATGTACCGTTCCCCCACCTGCACAGAGCATGACAGGCGAGTGGCAGAAGAGCTTGCCGTAATTGCCGAAATTAATGTGGAACAGTTTGCAAGAGAAATGTTTAAGGCCGGGAGTAATTTGGCAGCTAAGGGAGCCAAGGAAATCTTTTATCAGGACTTTAAGCCTTTTTCCGTCAATGACATTTCCTTTGGAGTCGGTCAGATTAATGCTATGACAGAAGCAGAGCTGGCCGAGATCAAGAAAAAGCTTCTTCCCTATCTGAAAGAAGCGGTGAATGCCGCAAAGGTGGATATGCTGTTTTTTATGCTGACAGATATCAGCAGGGAGACTACGGAGCTTTTGTATGTGGGCGACAATGCGGAAGGGTTGATAAAGGAGGCTTTTGGCATTTTACCGGAGGGGGATTCCTTCCGTCTGGAGGGTGTGATTTCCAGAAAGAAACAGTTGGTACCTGCGCTTATAGCTGCCATGCAGCAGTTGTAGTGTGAGAAGATATCAAAAAAGAGCGCCATTTTGCGGCGCTCTTTTAATCTGTGATTATGCCTATATTATTGGAAAAGTCTTAACACATTGGCTTTTTGATCCATGTTCTTTCGCAGCATCAGATTTCGGTATTGGCTGAGAAGTTCTTCTTTTTTCTTTTCGGAAATTGCTTTCGGCATATCCAAATCCTCAATGCGGCTTCTGGCGCTTAACTGCTGCTCGTGAGCTGAGAGATTGTAATTGTAGGTATACTCAAGGCGATTTGTGGAAGCGCCAAGACTGCTGCGCTGCGAGGAAACCATTTTCATCGCATTATCAAGGGTATTTAGGCTGAAATTTCCACTAGTGACATCATAATCGGCAATTCCTAATGCTTCCAGAGTAGAATTTTCCATGCCAATTTCCAAACCGCCGCCATTGGGATTAACTGCAAGATGCATATCTGCCATGCTGCCATCCAACAAAGTACGTTCATTAAAAGACGTATTTTTGGCAATGGATTGAATGTTTTGCTTTAAATGGTCAATTTCTGCCTGATAAGTCTCCCTATCCGAATCAGAATTTAAGCCGTTCATGGAGCGCAGACTAAGCTCACGCATTCTCTGCAGACTTGCCATTATGCCGTCAATAGCGCCGTCCGCTACATTTAAAGCGCCCATGCCGTCTTTTGCGTTTTCCGCACCTACTAAAAGCCCTCTTTCCTCACGCTCCATTTTTTTGCCAATGGCAAGCCCCGCTGCATCGTCTGCCGCAGAATTAATTCTTTTACCGCTGGAAATATGGGAATATGATTTATAAATTCCACTGTTTACAGTCATCGCACTCATAACAGCACCTCCTTTGCACAGGATAGCACATATAGTTAATTTTATTATAAAGAATTTTGGTGGAAATTGCAAGGTTTTATCGTCAAAATGCAGGTATGTGTGGGTTGTAATATAAAGATTGACAAGGGCAAGTGGTCTCTGTCCTTGAAAAAAAACAGAAAAGGAGATAAAAGATGTCAGCAGAAAATGTGTTCAAAGTTATTGGAATTAAAAAGGTGTTTTCCAAAGACAAAACAAGGATTTACACTTCATATTACTGTTTGCATGATTTCAGTACATATGAAGTGGACAATGCAGCGCTTTTGGCTGGAGTACCTTGTGAAGAAGTCCAGACTACAGAAGACTTTGATATCGGCATTGGGGACAAGGTTAAATTTTACTACGGCAAGGCCCGTGGTGATTGGCAGCCTGTAGTTGATTTTCAGATGGTGGAGAAAGCAGGTAAAGCAAGCAAGGCAGAGCCGAATAAAAAGACAGAGCCTCCGGCATCAGCTAAAAAGTAGTATGTTATGCGCAAACATAAAAATAATGTCCAAGTAGTTCTAATTGTGGATGAAACGGACAAGGGAAGGAGGTGCTTGGATGTTTGGAGTCATTGCAGAATCTGTAATTGACACATCTTTGGTCAATGAGTTGATTGCTTTGGTGAAGAGCGTCATGGGGCTGTTTAAGGAGTATCCCTTAAATCTGCTTTTGATAGCCAGCTTGGCAACTACTGCTTTTGTTATTTTTAACAGGGCAAAGCGTGCAGCAAAGGGTTAAGGTGTAAAGACAGCTTTGAAGTAGTCAAAAAAATAGCGGGGTGAGGTTCTGCCCCACCCTGCTATTTTTTTTACAAATTTTAGGAGGTTGGTATGAAAAAAGCGTTATTGGCAGTTATTTGCATGATGATGTTTATCTGGATTGTTCCCAGCATATCGGTTCAGGCAGCTGAAGGTTATGAGTATGAATATTCGGGTTTTTTTAATTATAATCCCGGCGGCAATGTTTATTCTGATGTTGAGAATTTTACTATTCGGACTCATTATCCTATTTATGGATATCTTGATACTATTTCTAATACGGATTATTTAATTTATGCCTGCGTAGTTCCTGAAGGAGATTATGCAAACGATATTGAATTAGAAAGTTCAAGAGTAGTTAATGATGGTAATATGTCTTTTAATCCTAAAGTCAAAGTTACTTTTTTAGAATCTGATTTTTGGCTTTATCGTTTGAAAACAGATACAGCTGGTATGTTTATTGGATCTCATTTTAGCTATTTTAGAGATTATAATGTCACTTTTCCGGTATTTGGGAGTAAAAAAGCTTTGATAGATTTTTTGGAGACAGGAGACGAGTCCGGCTGGATAAATAAGTCGGATGTGGATTATTCCGTAAAACATGATTTTAGCAAGGATGTGTATGACCCCAATATCCCTGTGCCGGAGTTATCCAACTTGTCTTATCATGGCTTTAGTGTTTCGAATATTGATGGTTATTACTTGGATTTGATTGTTGATTATTCTCTTTTAGGTGTAAAAATAGTTCATGCTGGCTTAGGTAGTTATATGCCTGTTGAAGATGAGGATTGGAAATATACTTCTCACTATTATAATTTTACATTGGATAATAGAGCAATCTCGCAGGATGTAGTAGATATTAATAATATTTATGGCGTAGACATTGAGCATGATTTGATAGAAGATTTTAAACAATGGTCTTTGGATTATCCTAAGTATCAAGCTTTGCCGTCTTATTCATTTTTTAAATCTGGTTCTGGCATAAACACTGCTTATAATATGATTCATGTTTATAGTGCGAGTTCTTCTTTTTCTGATTTAAAACAGTTAAGAGATAGCCAGCAGGGGTTGGTATCTTATTATGTCAGATTTTATGATATTGATGGAAATTGTGGGCAGTGGATGCGTTATACATATAACTCTAACTATGAAATTTATTCAGATGTTGTAACGATTGGTAGTGTTAAATCAGATTCGCAAGGAAATCCGGTCGTTGATAATGAAATAAAAGGCTCACAGGATAAAGAATCAGGGGAATTGACATATAACTCTAATTATGTTGGTATTGATATTTCTGATGTAAATAGTTATTTTTCATATATTAGAATGATATTTAACAACATATCTAGTAGCTTGGATTCTTTTGGTTCTTTGGTAACTGCCTGTTTTGGATTTTTACCACAAGAAGTAGTTGGTTTGATTATTTTTGGAATCGTGTTAATGGTTTTTGTTGGCATAGTAAAGGCGGTGATTTCATGAGTGTAACAGGATGGGCTCGTCAGTTTGGAAGCTTTGTAGATATGGCTATGAAATTTTTTGAAATAGAGGTGCTTCCGGGTACTGATATCAAATTTTTAGATGTTTTTCTCTGGTGTACTGTTGCATCTATTTTAATTTTTTTCATTAGTGAATTATTTGATTAGGGATTTTAATTATTTGATTCCCAAAAGCTATAAGAATGATTATTAAAATTTGAAATAATAAAAAAGTTACTATCGAATTATGATTTGCTGAATAAATTTCTGCTTTTTTAGTACCTTCTTTTTTTAGTTCTTCTGTTTGTATTTGTATATGTCTAATTAATATACATACAGAAATTAATTCAATAATTATTAGTATATCCATATTTAATTCCTCCGAAAGTAATTTCCCCTATAATACCACACCGGGAGGAAAAAAGCAAACAGAGGAGGAAAACGTAGGACTATAAAATTACCCAACAAGAGCTTTTGCCCTATCCAGCTTTGTCAACGCGAGGAGATTCAGACGCCTTTTGTTTTCTGTCTGAATCCCACAGCTAAGACATTGCGCACAGGCTTTACGCCTTTACTTTATCGGATTATATAAAGTCATTTTGCGGAGCGGGGTACTTAGGGGTTTGCCCCTGAGTCGTCCGAAGGAGAACTTGCCAAACGAAGTGCGGAGATAAGACATGCTTTTGGCTTATCGGAGAAAAATCAAGACTCTGGCTTGATTTTCCCAAAGAAATAAAAGAAAAAAGGAGGATTTAAAAAAATGAGAAAAGATGATTTTATGTTAGACCAATTAGCATCTCTTAAAAGTGATGCAAACCGTATATGTTTGACAGATGATCCTGATGAGCTTGCAGAAGCTGTTGCGTGGGTTAAATGGAGAGCTGACATGATGCACGTTTACAGAACTAATCAGATATGTGACTGTATGAAAGAACCAAAAGACAATAATATAAATTTTTTGGAAGGAAGACTTAAGTTAAGAGAAATTTTATTTAAGATTTATTTAACAGATGATTTTAGCTATTTTATGCATCTGAAAAGACAGGCAATATATAGTCTTAACCGCTTCTTTCGCTTAAAATTAGACGAATTGTTAGACAGGAAAAGTGAGGTTTAATAATGAGTAAATTAGTAGAGATCCAGCAGAATCTTGATGATCTGGAAAGTCATATTAATCATATGTGCATTACGGATGATTTTGATGAAGTCATAAAAGCAAAAATGTGGGCTAAGCAAAGCATTGAAAACATTTATCTTTTGAAAAAGAAAATGCTGTTTGGAATGGAGATTGAAGACATAGAAAGTGAGGTTGAAAAATGAATGAGACGATGGAAAAAGTTCTGGAAGAAAATCAGGTGGAAGCTCAGACGGAAAGCATGGATAATGTTTCCATTGCTTCCGTGTCTGGCGGTGATAGTTTTCTCCCGGATGCCGGAAACACCATGGAGGAACTTAAGCATGGTACTGTGTCTGGTAGCGATTCTGTTTATGCCTCCTCCCTGGGTGCTAATGTCATAGTGCAGGCGGATTCGGATGCTGTACAGACTCTTGCGGAACATATGGCATCTTTAGATTTCAAGGTGTCCTGCATCCTGTTCCTGATCCTGTTCATCTGGTGCGAGAAGAAGATCAGGAATGCAGTAGCCAATATGACGGGAAGGAGGGTCAAAGTTTAATAGTGATATACGGAAATTGTGAAGATTTTTCGTGCAAAAAGAAAGACTCCTGCCTCTTCTACCGTGATGATATGTGTGACAAGGTAAGATTCTGCCATGTGGCTTTCCCAAAAGTCTCACAGTGCAGCTTTTGCTTTCTGGAAAAATCCTGTCCGGCAGCAAAGAAAAATAATCAGGGAAAGGGGATGATATTAAATGCAACATTTTAGTGTTTTAATATATGTGTGTCTGATTTGTTTTATTATTTCTTTTGCTTATATGGATTAATATAGGAGGTGAATTGTATGGAATCCATGGTAAATCTAATCTGTAACGGTGCTACGGAGTTCACGCCGGAGATGCTTGTTTCGCTGCTCGTTTTCTGCCTTGTTCTGGACTGTATCGGATCCATAGCAGGCAGCATCTTCAAAGTCGGGAGGTGAATGGATGCTTTACATAATGATTTTTGCCCTTGCCATAGCCTGCTGGCTTTCGGTCTGCGTGCGGGTTGCTGTCTGCCATCCTATCAAAACTGTCTGCTATGCAGTGCGAGACCTGATAGACTACATACGATTTAAACAGTGGCGTAACTGTAAGACAGGTACCATTAAATGCTTTATAGGCCTGTTCGGAAAAGGAAAGACCCTTGATGCAGTGCATTATGTCATAGAGCAGTATAACCGTTATAATGATGTTGCGGTCTATGACCCTTTCCGTAAGAAATGGGTCACCCAGAAAGTACATATCATATCCAATGTGGAGCTTTTTGGCATCCCGTATGAAAGATTTATTTCCCTGTCCCAGATAGTGAATGTGGCAGATACCATGTACCAGAGGGATGAACTGAATGACACGCTGACCGTGACCCTTGTCCTGGGTGATGAATTTTCTGTACAGCTTAATTCCCGGAGCTTTAAGACTAACATAGACCCTCTGTTTTTGAATACGCTGCTGACCTGCAGGCATCATCATATCAGCCTTATCTATACGAGCCAGAGATTTAATCATGTGGATGCGCTGCTCCGTCAGGTTACTGCTTCCGTTATCAGCTGCAATAAAGTATGGCGATTTATGGTACAGAATTTATATGATGCCTATGAACTTGAAAACGCATCTGATCCTACCATGGTGAAGCCCCTGCGGCGCTTTGGCTGGTTTATTTCCAATGCGGATTTTAATGCCTATGATACTTTGGCCTGTGTGGATAACCTCTCTAAGTCCTGTAAAAAGGGTGATATGCTCTCAGAGGAGGAGATCCTTGCTCTTCAGCAGAATACTCCTTCTGACATGAATGTGGTCGCTCATCCGTCCCGGAAGTATTTCAGAAACCAGAAAAAAATGAGAAAGTAGGTTCAAAAATGAAAATTAAAGTTAAAAGTAAAATGAAGAAAATCGGCAGTCTTAAAAAGGGCAAAGTATTTTTGCATGATGGTAAGCTTTTAATGGCTACTGATGTTTATAGAGGTGAATGGAATAGGCATGAGAACAGGGTTTATATAGATTTACAGACAGGAGAAGATCACTATTTCCGGGATGGTGATATGTTGGTTGAGCCTGCCAATAAAGTAACCCTGTCAGTGAAAGGAGGGTAAATCCATGGGTATATGCATCTGCATCTGCGTTACTGCAGTAATCATTGCCCTGATAGCAGCTGCATGCTATTACATGGAGCATGTGGATGAGGGCACTTTTGCCGAAAAAATGGAGATATTGGAGCGCCTTGACCGTCTGGAAAAGGCGCTTAAGGAACGTGCCCCATAGGGACAGCCCCCGGCTTCCTGCCCTTTACAGTAGGGGGAGGGGTGGCAGCCTGTCCCGGAGGGCGGTGCCTGCAAGCGAAGCGAGGCACCGCCCTCCAGGCGCCCCAGCCACCCCTCCGGGTCCCTGCTGTCAAGGGTCCCTATGGGGCCGAAGTTGCCAAAGGTATAGGATTCCCCTTTGGCAACTTCTGTGACAAGTGACAAAATATCATTTTTTATTGATTTTATGCGGTTTTTCTGTTGTCACACCCCCTGTGACAAAATAAAAAAACTTCTGTGACATATTTTTTGGAGAGTGAAAAAATGGGCAAAAAAGCTGATGATTCATCTGTGAAAGATTCCCGCTCCCGTTCATGGTTTGCAGTTTTTGACAATCCCGCAGATCATGGTTATGACGGTGAGCCGCATGAGATATGCGAAAAATTGAAAAATGAGTGGGTCGGTGATTCTGCTACCCGTTCCGGCGCATGGGTCTACTGTGTGTCTGCCAGAGGCCTGCATCATGTGCATATGGTTCTGGAGGATAAAAAACTGATGCGCTGGAGTGCAGTGAAAACCACTTATGCTGTCGGAATGCATTTCGTGGCAACCCGGGGCACTAAGGATCAGGCAGAGGATTATATCTACAAGCGTGGAAAGTTTGAGGAAAAGGGCGAACAGATTTTATATACCACTATTTATGGTGATATCAAGGGAAGTCAAGGAGCCCGGAATGATGTCTGTGCTTTGTATGAGCTTGTTAAATCCGGGTGCAGCGATTTTGAGATCATGGAGGCAAATCCAAAGTACATGATGCATCTGGATAAGATATCTTCCTGCCGGGAAATACTGCGTTATGAGGAATTTAAAAACAAAAGGCGGCTGGAATTGGAGGTTTCCTATTGGTATGGCGATCCGGGTACAGGTAAGACCAGCGGAGTCCTTGATCTGTACGGGGATGCCAACGTGTACATGATAAATGATTACCGCCACCCATGGGATGGCTACCGTGGACAGGATGTGATATTGTTTGATGATTTTGACAGCAGCTATCTTTTGATTAATGACCTCCTGCGCTGGCTGGATGTATATCCCCTTGAGCTTCCCTGTCGCTACAATAACAAGATTGCCTGCTATACCAAAGTGTACTTCACCAGTAATAAGCCTTTTGACCAGCAGTATGCCTATTTTCAGACCGAAAACCGCCCTGTGTGGGATGCATTCTGCCGAAGGTTCCACAAGATACGCAGGTATACATCGAATGGATTTGAAGAGTTCGTATCTGTGGCAGAGTTCATGGACTTTGTTCTTGGAAGGCGTCGGAACAGTTTCATGAAGGTCTCCCAGGAACAGTATGACCAGATAGCCATGATGTTTCCAGAGAAAATCTGACAGCAGCAGTTAAAGAGAGGGTTTGCGCCCTCTTTTAAATTTTGTCCATCTTTTTTTGTTCGCCGTGCCCTTCCTGTCCTTGTTCTAATCGGGCTAAGTAATAGCTGGGCTGGGTAACGACCCCAAAATTAGCATTACTTTGCTAATTTTAGCGGTAGCGGGGGGAGCTCTTCAAACTCGGTTCACCCTTATATAAACAGGAAAATATCCCTTGTAATTCTTGGCAGTCCGTTATCTGACGGATTTTTCGGGAAAGCTGGACGGCTTTTAAAAAACGCGGTTATCGCCTCAGTATCCAGCTTAGCGCACGACCATAGGGAGGCTTGCGCTTTGCGGTGACTTGCAAGATACTTCTGGGCGTAGGAGCGTTTTTTCCAAACCTGTTCTTGGTTTGGAAATTTTCGGAGAAAATTTGGTGTTTTTATACCTCGATAACCCTGCCTCTCATATCTGGGCTTGATGTGATTTAACGGATTTTTCATGAAATTGGACTATCAGAAACCCTATACAAGCTTAAGAAAATCAGAATAAACGGATTTGTCAAGGGCAGCTTTCTTTCGCTGTACATTTTACCCTTGATAAATCCGTTTATTCTGATTACACTCCTGAAAAAAGGGGGAACCGATACATGAGAGGACAAAACAAACATATGAAGAAAGAACAGAGATACTATATTGAAACAGAACTGAAAAAAGGCACTCCTGTAAGTGAGATTGCCCGTTCTCTGGGCTATTCCAGACAGGCAGTGTATGCGGAAATTAAAAAAGGCAGCTTCTCAATGCTGGACAGTAAAACTTTGAAAATGAAAGAAATATATGCCTATGATGTTGGCCAGCGGATCCATGATGATAAGAAAAAGGCATCCAGGCAGAAAAAACTTTCCCCGGATAGTAGCTATCTTTTGGAACTGTCCCGGTTAGTTAAGGATAAAAAATATTCTCCTGAAGCAGCACAGCATCTGCTGGGGTTTCGGTGCTGCACAAAAACGATTTACAACTATGTCCATTCTGGGTATATTGGGCTTAATATTTATCAGCTCCCCTATGCCCGGAAGAAAAAGAAGCAAAAAGTCAGAGAAGCTAAGTCCATGCCCCGGGGCACATCTATAGAAAAACGCCCTGAATTTATAAAAGACCGTGATTCTTATGGTCATTGGGAAATGGATACGGTATATTCATCAAAGGATGATAAGACTTGCCTTCTGGTTCTGTCGGAGCGGATGACGAGGCAGGAGCTGATTTTTAGAATAAAAGACCGTACCTCTGGATCCGTGCTTGGATCTCTTGATGCTCTGGAAAGAAAGATAGGCACTCCGGCTTTTCGGAAAACTTTCTTAAGCATAACCTGTGATAACGGCTCGGAGTTTGCAGACTATGCAGCCCTTGAAAAGTCCTGCCGGACAAAAGGGAGCCGGACAAAGCTCTATTACTGTCACCCCTACAGCTCTTGGGAGCGTGGGACTAATGAAAATATTAACCGCATGATCCGGCGGTGGATTCCAAAAGGTGATGATATCGGGCTTTACAGCAAACAAGAGATAGCAGCTATTCAGGATTGGATTAATAGTTATCCCCGGAAGATTTTTGGTGGAAAATCCAGCAATGATTTCCTTGCAGGTTTGGATAGCGTCCGAGGTCTTAGGGTTAAGGGATGATAATCCCTTACAGGTTTGGACAGCGTCCAAGGT
>CAZGGA010000009.1:0-33508 GCA_964524555.1 uncultured Acetatifactor sp. | reverse complement strand
GGACAATGTCCCTTGCAGGTTTGGACAGCGTCCAAGGTCTTAGGGTTAAGGGATGGTAATCCCTTACAGGTTTGGACAGCGTCCAAGGTCTTAGGGTTAAGGGATGATAATCCCTTACAGGTTTGGACAGCGTCCAAGGTCTTATCCACGAAGTGGAGAATGGGTCAAGGGACAATGTCCCTTGCAGGTTTGGACAGCGTCCAAGGTCTTAGGGTTAAGGGATGGTAATCCCTTACAGGTTTGGACAGCGTCCAAGGTCTTAGGGTTAAGGGATGATAATCCCTTACAGGTTTGGACAGCGTCCAAGGTCTTATCCACGAAGTGGAGAATGGGTCAAGGGACAATGTCCCTTGCAGGTTTGGACAGCGTCCAAGGTCTTAGGGTTAAGGGATGGTAATCCCTTACAGGTTTGGACAGCGTTCAAGGTCTTAATTTGTACAAATTAAATATATAGAAAAGTAAAACTGCACAAAAATCCAAAAAACGCATTAATTAGTAGAAACATTTTTGGAATTTGTGCAGTATTTACAAACTTTTGTTACTTGTCAATCTTTCTCTTGCAAATCAGCCAAAATGCAGGTATGTCGTATCATTTTTTTAAAGAATATGGTAATATGATAGTGCAGGCAGGCTTAGAAATTTCAATCTATGCGCATACTCTCAGCAAAGATGAGTCATTCAGGTAAGCGCAGAAATGGAGTAAAGAGTGACATACGTTTATCATTATCATTCGCCATTGGGGGATATTACGGTTTCCAGCAATGGCAGTGAAATTACGGGATTATGGTTTGAGGGGCAGAAATATTTTGGCGCCACGCTGCCTTCTGATTATGAAGAAAAGGTTCTACCTGTTTTTGAAGAAACGAAAAAATGGCTTGCTATTTATTTTGGCGGCAAGGTGCCGGATTTTACGCCGCCGCTTAAAATGGAAACCACCTCTTTTCGCAAAGCAGTGTGGGAGATTCTGCTCACCATTCCCTTCGGACAGACAATGACATATGGAGAGATTGCAGAAATTATGGCAAAGAAGAGAGGAATTGCAAAAATGTCTGCCCGGGCGGTGGGCGGTGCAGTAGGGCACAATCCCATTTCTTTGATCATACCTTGTCACAGAGTTGTGGGGACAAACAAAAGCCTGACAGGCTATGCAGGCGGAATTGAGCGGAAAGTGCAGCTGCTTACCATGGAAAAAGCGGATATTTTGATGCAGAAATGAGGTTATCATGAATTATATCATCCGAAATCTGACTGAAGAAGAGACGGCAGAAATTTACGATAGATGGATACATATACATTTTCCTAAAAATGAAATCAAACCTTTGAAGCATATCCAACGGATGTGGGAGCAGGGAGCTTACTGCGCCTTGGGAATGTATGAAGGGGAAAAGCTGGTGAGTTATGGATTTTTTGCTATGGTGCCGGGAAAAGATATGCTGCTACTAGATTATCTTGCGGTGTTGGAGGATTATAGGAATCTGGGGGCGGGCAGCATTTTTTTGCAAAAGATGGGGCAATGCCTGTCAGAATACAGGGGCGTTTCTTATCAGGGCATCTTGATAGAGACGGAGGATATCGCATATGCCCGGAATGAGGAAGAGAGGCAGATCAGGCAGAAAAGGGATTTGTTTTATGAGAAAAACGGGGCAGTACGTACAGGTGTCACCAGTGAAGTTTATGGAGTGCATTATGCTCTTTGGAATCTGCCGGTGGAAAAAGAAGCAGGGAGCGAGGAGTGCAGGGAGCAGCTCAAGGCGATTTACCGGATGATGGTGACAGGGGAAAAATACGAAAAGTTTGTGAAGATATTATAAATACCTTGTAAAACGAGGATAAATCCATTACAATAAGAAGCGTTAAAATGGAAGGAACTGCTGAGAGAAGGGCTATGGGAATTATTAAAGCGGATAATCTTACATTTGAATATATCAGGCGTGACGAAGAGGGAAATGTAGAGGGCATTACCACTGCGGTGGACAGCGTTTCCTTGGACGTAAAGCAGGGGGATTTTGTGGCTGTCTTGGGGCATAACGGCTCCGGCAAGTCCACTCTGGCCAAGCATATCAACGCTATGCTGTATCCTACGGAGGGAACTTTGTTTGTGGACGGCATGGATACCAAGGATGCCAAGCATCTCTGGGATATCCGGCAGACCGCGGGGATGGTGTTTCAGAATCCTGACAATCAGATTATCGGACAGGTAGTCGAGGAGGATGTGGGCTTTGGACCGGAAAATATCGGCATTCCCACGGAAGAAATCTGGCAGAGGGTGGAGGAGAGCCTGAGGGCGGTAGGAATGTACAAATTCCGTAAATACTCTCCCAATAAACTTTCCGGAGGACAAAAACAGAGGGTGTCCATTGCGGGGGTGCTTGCCATGCATCCCAAGTGCATTGTATTGGACGAGCCAACTGCCATGCTGGATCCTAACGGCCGCAGGGAAGTGATTCGGGCCGTGCGGGGACTCAATCAGGTGGAAGGCGTGACGGTGATATTGATTACTCATTATATGGAAGAGATTATTCATGCGGACAAGGTGTTTGTCATGGATCAGGGAAAGATTGCCATGGAAGGAACACCCAGAGAGATTTTTTCAAAAGTGGAGAAACTCAAGGAACTGCGGCTGGATGTACCTCAGGTGACGCTGCTTGCCCATGAGTTAAAAAAGAGAGGCGTAAAGCTCCTGGATGGCATTCTGACTGCGGAGGAGCTGGCGGAGGCTTTGGGACTTTGAGTGCAGCAGAATTTTTGAGGAACTTATATTTTGGAGAAGCGTAATATATGTCAATTATTTTAGATCATATCAATTACATATACGGTGAGGACACACCTCTGGCAGTGATGGCGTTAAGGGATATCAATCTGGTCATACCGGACGGGCAGTTTGTAGGCATTATCGGGCATACGGGATCCGGTAAATCCACACTCATGCAGCATTTAAACGGACTGATTCGCGCTACCAGCGGGCATATTTATTTTAATGGAGAAGATATTTATGACGATGATTATGACAGAAAGAAACTGCGCAGCAAGGTTGGTTTGGTTTTCCAATATCCGGAGCATCAACTGTTTGAGATAGATGTGTTTACTGATGTGTGCTTTGGCCCTAAAAATCTGGGATTGGACCGCAAGGAAGTGGAGCTTCGGGCTTATGACGCTTTGCGAAAGGTGGGTTTTCCCAATGAACTGTTTTACCAATCGCCCTTTGATTTATCCGGCGGACAAAAGCGCCGGGCGGCCATTGCAGGGGTGCTGGCAATGAAGCCGGAAGTGCTGATTTTGGATGAGCCTACGGCGGGATTAGACCCCAAGGGCAGGGACGAGATTCTGCAACAGATTAAAAAACTCCAAAAAGAAACGGGAATGACTATTCTGCTGGTGTCTCACAGCATGGAGGATGTGGCGGAATATGTGGAGCGCATTATTGTCATGAATCAGGGAAGCATCCTTTTTGACGGTGCTCCTAGGGAAGTGTTCCGGCATTATAAGGAATTGGAGGAAGTGGGGCTGGCGGCGCCCCAAGTTACCTATATTATGCATGCGCTGCGGGAAAAAGGATTGGATGTGAATACCGATGCCATCACTATCAAAGAAGCGGCGCAGGAGATTGTAAAGGCATTGCGATAAAGAGGAGCATTATGCTTAGAGATATTACATTGGGACAATATTATCAGGCGCAGTCCGTGGTGCATCGTTTAGACCCCAGGGTGAAATTGGGAGGGACGATTTTATTTATTATTTCCCTCTTTTTCTTTCGGAATTTTCTGGGCTATGGGATTGCCATTATTTTTTTGGCAGCAGTGATTAAACTTTCAAAGGTGCCTTTTAAGTTTATGGTTAAAGGCATGAAGAGTATTTTGATGCTGTTGATGATTACGGTGGTTTTTAATTTATTTCTTACTCAGGGAACGCCCCTTGTCACTGTCTGGAAACTGACGATTACAAGAGAAGGGCTGCAGCTTGCGCTGTCCATGGCGCTGCGCTTAAGTCTGCTGGTGATTGGTTCATCCATCATGACGCTGACTACTACCCCCAATCATCTGACAGATGGCATGGAGCGGATGATGCGTCCTCTCAAATTGTTTAAAGTACCGGTTCATGAAGTGGCGATGATGATGTCCATTGCTCTGAGATTTATTCCCATTCTGCTGGAAGAGACGGATAAAATCATGAAGGCACAGCTTGCAAGGGGAGCGGACTTTGAAAGCGGCAATCTGATTAAGCGTGCTAAGGCAATGGTGCCCTTACTAGTGCCGCTGTTTATATCTGCCTTTCGCAGAGCCAACGATTTGGCAATGGCGATGGAGTCCCGCTGTTACCGGGGAGGGGACGGACGCACCAAGATGAAGCCCCTTGTTTATAAAGGCAGGGATTATCTGGCATATGCCTTTCTTCTGGTATATATGGCAGTTAGCATTGGCGTAGGGAGGCTGGAAATTTACGGGCAAATTTGATGAGTGAAGAGAGCTGACTTTGCAAAGTGGCTGCTGCTGCGGGAATGGATTGTTCAGGCAGCACAGATATGAGGAATAATATGGAGAAAAAGCGGGTGCGCCTGACAGTGGCCTATGACGGCACCAATTATCATGGCTGGCAGGTACAAAAAAATGCAATTACAATTGAAAGCGAATTGAACCGATGTCTGACGCAGCTTTTGGGAGAGACCATAGAGGTCATCGGCGCAAGCCGCACGGACGCGGGAGTGCATGCCTTGGGCAATATTGCCGTATTTGATACAGAAAATCCCATGCCTGCGGAAAAAATTTCCTATGCTTTGAATCAGCGCCTGCCGGAGGATATCCGAATCCAGCATTCCGAGGAGGTCCCCACAGATTGGCATCCCAGACATTGTGAGAGCCGCAAAACTTATGAGTACCGAATTTATTGCAGTGAATTTCCCATGCCGCTGAAGCGTTTGTATTCTTATTTCACCTATTGGAATCTGGATGTGGACAGGATGCGAGAAGCTGCTTCCTATTTAGAGGGAGAGCACGATTTCAAGAGCTTTTGCCAGACGAATGCGCAGGTGGAATCCACTGTGCGTACCATTTATGCCGTGGAGGTGGAGGAGCAGGGGAGAGAACTTGTGATTCGTGTCTGCGGAAATGGATTTCTTTATAATATGGTGCGCATTATTGCTGGAACACTGATGGAGGTGGGCAGGGACAGAATGCAGCCGGAGGATATGGAAAGTATTTTGGAGGCAAGGGACAGGGCGGCAGCAGGACCTACAGCGCCGGCATATGGACTTACTTTGGTGAAATATGAGTTTGATTCAAACTTTAAAAATCAGCCTTCTGTGCAGGGATAAATATGGGGGTAAGGGCAGATGTTGGCAGATATCATTGTAAGAAAATATGAAGAGAAAGATGTCTTAGCTATGATTGCCATCTGGAATGAGGTGGTTGAGGAGGGAATTGCCTTTCCCCAGGAAGAGTGCCTGACGGAAGAGATTGGACGGGAATTTTTTGCAGGGCAAAGTTATTGCGGCGTTGCAGAAGATGGAATCGGAAGGATTTTGGGATTATACATACTGCACCCTAATAATGTAGGAAGATGCGGTCACATATGCAACGCGAGTTATGCCGTGTCTTCTGAGTGCAGGGGACTGCATATTGGAGAAAAGCTGGTGCGGGATTGCATCAGACAGGCACATGATGAAGGTTTTCAGATACTGCAGTTTAATGCTGTGGTTGCAACCAATATACACGCCAGACATTTATATGAAAGAATTGGTTTTAAGCAGCTTGGCACCATACCTAAGGGGTTCCGGTTGAAAAGCGGAGAGTATGAAGATATCTGTCCGTATTATATAGAGGTATAGTGTGAGAAGATTAAATGGGAAGGAGTATCTATGATGAAATGGGAGGAACTTCATAAAGACATGGTGTTATCTCCGGCTGGCATGGGGATTGTGTTTTACTCGGAAGGCGCTATGAAAGATGTTCCTATTGGAGAGGATTTTTTAAAGAAGGAATTCTGGCAGCCGCACAAAGTTGCAGAGCACATTAAAAAAGGTGATGTGGTGGGAATCTGTACAGGATGTGATGCTGCTGATTTTGAATTGAGATTTCGCAGCGGATATCCCGATGATGAAATCAAAGAGAAATATCCGGCATATGTCCAACTAGGAATTGAAGTCATGGGTAATGCTATCAATGTGATTGATTTATATTGGCTGATGGATTGGAGTGACCAATGCCCGGCAGAGCAGCAGATTGAAATAGAACCGGGATTTTACCACATGACTTTCTGTGCAGAGCCACCTGTCGGGGCGATGGAGAAGATTCTCAGTGATGAGGAATTTGATGCGTACATGGACAAAGCAAGGATTATTTATGTGTTTTTAAATAGGCTGGATGCTTTGCCGGAATGCGATTGTGAAGGCGTACCTGATATTTATGGGGCATATGATAATATTTAAAAAATTCTATGCTGAAAAATTTCGCTAAAAAAACAAGGATTGGGTGTTGACACTTTTGGTACATTATAGTAAAATATATCACTGTGACAGTATTTCTCAATGTCTAGCCAAAGCCCCGGCGAAACATTGAGAGTGAGGAGTGTTCTGAGGATTCATAAAATGCAGCCGGACATCTGCGGATTATGACAGAATCAGGACAAAAGAAAACAGCCGCAGGCAGCATAACGCAAGTAGCGTAACGCAGATTGTGTAATGTAAAGGCTAACGGCAAATAATACGGAGGGAATACAATGAAAACATTCATGGCTAGTCCGGCTACAATCGATAGAAAATGGTATGTAGTAGATGCTGCAAATATGACTTTGGGACGTTTGGCTTCTGAAGTTGCCAAGGTTTTAAGAGGTAAGAACAAGCCTATATTTACACCCCATATGGATACCGGCGATTATGTCATCGTTATCAATGCAGAGAAGATTAAAGTAACCGGTAAAAAGTTGGATCAGAAGATTTATTATCACCATTCTGATTATGTTGGCGGTATGAAAGAGGCTACTTTGAGGGAGAAAATGAATAAGAAGCCTGAAGAAGTGGTTGAGCTTGCCGTTAAAGGAATGCTTCCCAAGGGACCTTTAGGAAGGGAAATGTTTACCAAGCTGCATGTATATGCAGGACCTGACCACAAGCACGAGGCTCAGAAGCCCGAAGTGCTGACATTCTAAAGGACTGAGAGGAGGAGAATAAATCATGGCTAAAGCAGAAAGATACTATGGAACAGGTAGAAGAAAGAAATCAATTGCCAGAGTATATCTGACACCCGGCAAGGGTAATATCATTATCAATAAAAGAAACATTGATGATTATTTTGGTCTGGAGACCCTGAAGGTTATCGTTCGTCAGCCTCTGGTTGCAACCGAGAATGTAGATAAGTTCGATATCTTGGTTAATGTGAAGGGCGGCGGCTATACGGGTCAGGCAGGCGCTATCAGGCATGGTCTTTCCAGAGCGCTCCTGCAGGTAGATGCTGATTACAGACCGGTGCTTAAAAAGGAAGGCTTCCTCACCAGAGACCCTCGTATGAAAGAGAGAAAGAAATATGGTCTCAAGGCCGCAAGAAGAGCGCCTCAGTTCTCAAAGAGATAAGGATGCTCATATTACAAGGATTTTCAAACCCTTGCAAACACTGCGTTTGCAGGGGTTTTCTGTGCCTGAAAATTGAGAACTGTGGTAAGAGTGAGGGAAAGTGTGTAACACATCTGTAACCTTCAAGAAATGAAGATTGAGTCCGGCTGTAGATTATGATAATATGTTAATGAAAACAATTATGTTATAGGGGGTAAAGTTCATGGATAAGGAATACCAAGTTACCATTGAAGAAATGATAAGTGAAACTTTTAATGTTGTTGCAAAAAGTGCAGAGGAGGCATATAAGATTGCTATAACAAAATATGAAAATGGTGAATTTGTATTATCTCAAGGAAATTTGATTTTGAAACAAATGCAAGTTTCTGATAATAGTCAAGATTACATAGATTGGGAAGAATTTTAATGGACTTTTATTTTGATAAAACGATTGCTAAAGGCTACAAAAGCAATGCTCAAAAGATAAGGGTTATGAGTGAACATTGGGTGGAAAATAACATTTTCTGCCCTTGTTGTGGGAATCCGCATATTACAGGTCTTGATAATAATAAGCCTGTTGCTGATTTTCAATGTGATAATTGCGGAGAAATCTATGAACTGAAAAGCAAAGAAGGAAAAACAGGAAAAAAGATAGCAGACGGAGCTTATTCCACTATGATGGAACGGATTGAAAGCATTGATAATCCCCATTTATTTGTGTTGAATTACTCTGCTGATTTACAGGTTACAAATTTGCTTGTTATTCCCAAGTTTTTCTTTGTTGCTGATATAATAGAAAAAAGGCCGCCACTTGCTCCAACGGCTCGCAGAGCTGGCTGGATTGGCTGTAATATCCTTTTTTCGGACATTCCCGAGCAGGGGAAAATCAAAATAATTGATAAGCAAAGTGTTAATGATGCAGCGAGTGTTATAAGGCAATATAGTCGCATAAAACAATTACAAACCAATAATCTGGATAGCCGGGGTTGGTTGTTTGATGTATTAAATTGTATTAATTCAATTCCCGTGATGGAGTTTTGCCTTGCGGATGTTTATCGTTTTACAGAATATTTGCAACAAAAGCATATTGAAAATCATAATATTGAAGCAAAAATTCGACAGCAACTACAGCTTCTGCGAGATAAGGGGTTTGTTGAATTTCTTGGAAAAGGTTACTATAGAAAGATAAAGTAACATCACAAAAGGAGATTATACTTAGCAAAAAGCAATTCATTGACAATATATGAATGGAGAAGAATTATCATGAACCGAACCCAAACCAGTAAATTTATCAGCCTGATTTTACGGCACAAACCTGAAACAATAGGCATCAGTTTGGACGAACATGGCTGGGCAAAAGTGGATGAACTCATTGCCGGAGTTGCAAAAACCCGGGAATTTAATATGGAAATGTTAAGGGAAATTGTTAGGACGGACAGCAAGCAAAGGTATTCTTTTAATGAAGATGAAACCTTAATTAGGGCAAATCAGGGGCATTCCATTTCCGTGGATGTGGAATTGGAAGAGACTGAGCCGCCGGAAGAACTTTGGCATGGAACCGGGGAGAAGTTTGTGTTATCCATTGATGTTCAGGGGCTGTTGCCTAAAAGCAGACTGTATGTACATTTGTCAAAGGATAGGGATACTGCTGTCAAGGTAGGACAGCGCCATGGAAAGCCTGTGCTTTATATTGTGAAGGCCGGAGAGATGTATCGCGACGGTTATAAATTTTATCTTTCCAAGAACGAGGTATGGCTTACCAAAGAAGTGCCTATAAAATATTTGCAGAAGCAAGGAAAATTGGGATTGTAAGGCCTATGGCAAAACTGCAAATTTCTTGACAAGAATTGCGGGGCAGAGTAAAATCAAGAGGAAATGGACGATAGGAGGTAGTGACATGATTTGTTCTAAATGTGGTGCAAATATGCCTGATAGTAATAAATTTTGTGTTCGTTGCGGAAATAAGCTTGAGAGTGCATGCCCGAGGTGTGGTACTGCGTTCAAGCCCAATGCGAAATTCTGTGTGAAGTGTGGTATGAAGAGGGACTCCCAGCCGGAGCAGCAAGAGACGCCTATGATGCAGCCAGCATCGGCGGTGCAGGAAACACCTGTAGCACAGCCAGCACCGACTCAGCAGGAAACGCCCACAGCGCAGCCAGCACCGGTTCAGCAGGAAACGCCCGCAACGCAGCCAGCACCGGTTCAGCAGGCAACACCTGTGCCGCAGCCGGCATCAATGCCCCAAGGAACGCTTGCAACCCAGCCAGCACCGACTCAGCAGGCAACACCTGTACCACAGCAGGCACCAATGCCCCAAGGAACGCCCGCAGCACAGCCGGCAAAGCAGAAGAAATCTGCAAAAAACCCGGGACCTATTATCCTTATTATCATTTTGGTGTTATTGGTGATAGCTCTCGCTGGCGGATATACATATTTTGTAAAAGTTCTTGGAAAGAATCCTATTGAGGTTGTCAAGGAAATGATTTCTTCTGATGAAGATAAAACGGAAGAAAAAGACAGAAAAGACAGCCCTAAAGACAAAGATGCCGATGATGGCGGAAAAACAGAAAAGGAAGAGAATGAGAAAAAAGAAGAGATTGTCAAGGGAGATGTAACACTACTTGACCCTGCGGGAAAGCTTGCAGAGCAGGCCGGCAAACAATTGGCGGCAGGTCGTTACACAGAAAGCGACGGTGCTATCGATACAGCCAATGAGGCTCTTCAATTGTACATGAGTGTAGCGGAAGCGAATCATCTGGAGGAAGAGGCGAAGGAAGGTATTGTAAATACATTCCGAATATACTCCGATTCTGTCATTGGATATTGTGATACGATAAAACAGCAGGGTGCATATGTGGAAGGTTTTAACGAGATCAGCAATAAGCTGAGCCAAGCGATGGAACTCTTAACTGCTGTTACAGAAAAAGGATATACTGTGGACGGCAAGGCGCTTGAAGCATACAAGGATGCTATGATTCCAGAATTTAGAGACACATTTATTGAAAGCATCAACTCTTTTACCGAGCGGGAAAATTGGTCGAGGGATGAGGCATGGAGTTATGCAGAACGGGCTTATGCCATTAAAGAAAACGGCAAGCCGCTCTTGTTTAGTGATACAGACTTAGAGGATCCTCTGCGTATGCGTTATGTATATTGTCTGGCGTGGATTACACGGAAACGCTGCGAGACAGGATTGAAAGATAATTCCATGAGTTATACGGATGCGATAAATAGTATGACGGCAATATTGAAGGAAACGGATTACAATCTTCTTCTTTTGCAGGACATTATTACCTATGGAAACGCTGCCGGGGTGGATGTGACCCAATATCGCAATGCCTACAATGCTATTGTGGATAAGATTAAGAGCGATCAGGGACTCACCATCGGCACAGACATAGCAGTGAATTCCACCAGCAGCGTGAATTTGAATCATTTCTGGTACTTTAATGATTTGGATGGAGAGGATAAGTATAAGGTGGATCTGCATAATGGAACCACCGCTGCCACCAGAGAATGGATTCGCAGTAATGTACCGGTGATGTTGGGTGAGTAACTCAGTAAATAACTCAGTGAGTAATTCGCCGAGTAGGAAGAGAAAGAGACAAACGAGGAAAATTTTAAGAAATATTATTCTTTCGTTTGTATGCCTTGTTATAGTAATTGCGGCAGCTATACTATGTCTTGCCTTTATTGAGGTTTATAGGACAGAGTACCATGGTGTGTCCTACAATCAGGAAATCGGGAGAGAACCGGTCTGGGATAACGACTTAAAAGATATTGTTCAAGCGTCATTGGTTACATACGAGGCACCGGAATACGATTTCAAATTAGATGAGATTACGGTTGAAATCATGGTAAGCAGTGGAGACCTTGAGAGAGAGTATAACATTGCTTTTGTAAATGACCTTCACTTGATTACGGACAGTAAGCCGGGAGATGTGCTGGAGGAGAATCTGCCTAGAGTCAGGGAGCGGTATGAGAATCTGTCTGTGACACCGGAGGGCATACATGCCGAAGAACTTTGGCCGGAAGTGATTCGATTCCTCAATTATCATAACTTTGATGCAGTTATCTTTGGAGGGGATATATTGGATTATTGCAGTCATTCTAATATGAATGCGCTGATGGAAGGATTTGATAATCTGAAATATCCCAAAGACAAAATGTTATATCTTAGGTCGGACCACGACTATGGCGGCTGGTATGGAGGCGCTGTATTTACAGACACAGATGGTTTTATAGCCCAGACGGAAATTTGGGATGGCGATCAGGATGAGAAATGGATTGAATTTGAGGAATTCCTTATTGTGGGTGTGAACAAATCCTATCAGAATCTTTCTGATGATAGACTTCAATTTCTTATGGAGAAATTGAAGTCAGGCAAACCCGTGATCGTGGCAACTCATGTGCCATTTTATTCCGAAGAAGATGAATCTCTGGAAGAGAAGTCCATGGCAGTGCGGAATAGAATTTATTATTGGAATCCGGAGGATTCTTCCTATTGTCCGGATCAGAACACACAGAAATTTATAGACTGTATGTATGGGGAAGACTCCAATGTGGCGCAGATTTTGGCAGCTCACTTACATGCTGCATGGGACGGTAATGTTGCGAATCATGTAAGAGAGCATATTTTTGCTCCAACCTATGAGGGGAGAATCGGAGTAATACATGTGAAAATAGTAAATGATAAGGAGGATAATCCATAATGTTTAAAAAGAGAGCCTGCTTAAAAAATATTCTGTGTCTTGCTCTGATAGCAGTACTTTCGTTGCAGAATGCTATGGTTTCCCATGCAGATGAGGACGATACGGCAGAGATGATTCGTTCTAAACCCGGGGAAGTATATGCATATGACGAGGAAAATATTTATGGAGAAAACTTTTTTGTGCCAACACAGGTGTATCAGTTTGGCGGCGAATTTTATATTGCAGATGCTTATAACAACCAAATTCTTCATACAAACAATGTGAATAATGCACCGTCTGGATGGCAGACTGTGGGCAGGGATCTCTACCGCCCTCATGCTATAGCTAGTGATGGCACAATCTATCTTGTAGTGGATACTGACAACAACAGGATTGTCACGTATACCAAAACAGAAGCGGGATATCAGCTGGTTGAGAGTATTGAAAATGTGGGCATCCGTCCTCATTATGTTGTGTATGATAATGCCACAAAACAGTTCTATGTGTGGAGTTCCATGACAGGAACCATGTACATATACAAGAGGGCAGGCAAGGGTCTTAATCTTAACTTAAGACAAACCCAGACGATCAAAGCCCTTGAAGGTCAGTATACCCGTTCCTTTACGATACAGAATAATATGATTTATTTTCCCTGTGTGGGAACCAGCGCCATATATGCAGTGGATAAAAGCAGCTTCAAAGTAAAAGCCGTATATTCGGTGGCGGCTGAACTGAGTGAAATGGTGCAGGTGATTTGTGTACAGAATTATTATTATCTGGTGACATCCTCCAATCCGGCAAATGAAAATGCAGTGGCCATGATTGCCAGATCAAAGACTCTTGAGGGATTCGGAAATGGCAGTTATGAAAACATTGAATCTATGTTTGATGAATTGGACGGAATTCCATATTATATCACTCAGGGAGAAGACGGGCATTTTTATACTCCTGTGATAGAAGGATCTTGTAATGCATATATATGCCAATTTGACATTGTGGATGATACGGTCACTAATGTGGGCCACATGAAGTATTAAGAGGGACATTATGAAGGATAAGACAACAGAGCTTTTTGCTAATGCGCCTGTACCAAAGGCTGTAATCAGTAATATTATACCATCCATCATCAGTATGATCATGGTGCTTTTATATAACTTGGCAGACACCTTTTTTATCGGGCAGACAAAGAATGCTTATATGGTGGCGGCGGTTTCCATTGCAACTCCGGTATTTTTGATTTTTATGGCAGTGGGCATGCTGTTTGGAATCGGAGGAACTTCCCTGATTTCCCGTATGCTGGGGGAAGGAAAAGAAGAAAAGGCAAAAAATACATCTGCCTTTTGTTTTTGGACAGGCCTTACTATTGGCGTTCTTGCCATGGTTTTTATCTGGATTTTTGTGAAGCCCATCTGTAATCTGGTAGGAGCAAGTAATGATACCATGGAGTATGCTTCGCAATATCTGAATATTGTGGCAGTGGGCATTCCCTTTCTCATTGTCAGCAATACTTTCAGCAATGTGATACGGTCTGAGGGCAAGGCGAAAACAGCCATGGCGGGCATGATTATCGGAAATATGGTAAATATTGTGCTTGACCCGGTGATGATACTAGGTCTGCATTGGAATGTGGCGGGGGCAGCAGTTGCCACTGTATTGGGCAATATTGCCTCGGCAATTTTTTACCTGCGGCATTTATTGTCCCAAAACACTATGCTGTCCATTCATATCAAGGATTACCGCATGGGGAATCAGATTGCGACGGGAGTCTGTGCCATCGGAATTCCGGCATCTTTAAACAGTATTTTGATGAGTGTATCCAATATTCTGATTAACAATGTTATGACAAGATATGGGGATATGGCGGTTGCCGGACTCGGCGTTGCCATGAAGGTGAATATGATTGTGGTCATGCTGCTTATAGGACTTGGCAGCGGGATTCAGCCCTTGTTAGGGTATTGTTACGGGGCGGGAAATAAAAAGCGCTATGTGGAAGTGCTGAAATTTTCGCTTCTGTTGGCATTTTGCTTAAGCATTATCATGACTGTGATATGCTATGTGTTTGCAGGTCCTCTGGTGACAGCGTTTTTGGATAATGAGGACGCCTTTGGATTTGGAATGTCTTTCTCAAGAACCTATATTTTGTCGGGACCGATTCTGGGGATTTTGTTTGTATTTGTCAATGCCATCCAATCCACAGGAGCGGCGCTGCCTTCTTTGATTTTGTCCATCAGCAGGCAGGGGCTTCTGTATATTCCCATACTTGCGGTTTTCAGCAAGATTTTTGATTCCGCCAGAATGGTGGCCATGGCGCAGCCTGTCACGGATTATCTGGCGGCGGCGTTGGCGGCATTGTTATTTGTATTTACTTATAAAAAATATTTTAACAAATTTAAAACCCCTTCTCCTTAAGTCCCGCAAATATCTGTACATAAAATTCTGCCACATCAAAACCCTGAATGTTTTCGTGGGTCAAGTCAATCATATCGCCATGGGAGATACCTCTCCTGCCGGCAGACACAAGACCGAGATAATGTCCGTAAATTGCGGAGGAGACACTGACAAGACCGTCATTTTCTCCTTCGTATTTTTTGTTCAGCAGATATCCCAGATTTAAAGGAAATCCAGCGCTTTTTGCGGAGCGCATTTTGGACATGGAACTTTGATAATAAACTTTGGGGCTGTCAGGAACATTTTCGTTAAAAGCGGCACAGGCGCTGGCAGTCAGGTCTTTAATTCCCGCCAGAAAATCGGGGGCGTCATCTCCCAATTTGCGAAACAGGGCATTATAGCGGGCGGCCGTGAACTGTATCAGTGGGTTCGGCAAGCTGTCTAACAGGGCGTCCACAAAAAGACATCCTCTGTGAGGCGTATTGATGGTAGTCAGGGAAGCGATTTTATCTGCCATGTCCAGCTTGCTTATGGCATATCTGGTATCCAGACCGCCCTTGGAGTGTGCCACCACATTCACCTTTTCGGCGCCGCTTTCCTTTAGAACCCGCTCAATCTCTGCTTTCACTTCCGCGGCGCTGTCCGCTATGCTTAAGGCGGACTGCTGGTGACCATAATACACCACGGCGCCATTCTTTTTTAAGGCTTGGGGCACCCGGCCCCAATAGTTTAAAAACTGCCAATCCCTGAAAAAGATGCCGTGCACCATCACCACGGGATAACGGGTCTGGCAGATAGCGTTTTCCGTGCGGGTGGAGTCCAGAAGATAGCGGTTTCTCTCATAATATAATTCTCTGCGCACAATCGCACACCATTTGATAAACAGGATGAGGTTTATGGGCGGAATCCACCAGAAAAAGAACATTAATACCCGAAGCCCTAGGCCAAGCTGGGAAGAAGTAAAGCAGATGCGCCAAAATCCATTTAAATAGTGGAACAATAATGCGAACCATGCAATGATTCCGTTTGTCACTGCAAAGATTAACAGGGAATGGTCAGGTTCTGATAATAGAATTCCCCCTTTGGAAATCAGCCAGAAAAGGTATCCTGCGATTTCTATGAGAAGAGCGGGCAGGGAGGAGTGTATCAATTCATAGCCGCCGGATAGTATCTGAACTCGCAGCGCCATATGTTTTTCCCGGCAGGGAAAAATCTGTGTTAAAATATAAGCAGCAATGATAAAAAGAATCAAAGCCGGCCGAATCGGTGTATTGACATAGTCTGTCAAAAGACGGTTAAGCAGCAGAATATTCATCATCAGCAGCACACAGATGGTGCAGCGCATTCTCTGGAAGTATCTCATTTGTATTCTTTCCGCCTGTCTTGCAGGCATCCTTTCCGCAGTTCATTTGTGTTAAATTTATTATAACACCTCTCACTTATTTGTGGTATAATAATTCTGCTGGCGCAGAATTCAAGCCAGCTTGCGCTGCCTTGCCGCCGCTTGCGCGGCGCATGATACCAGGCAAGCCATGGCTTGAAAATCAAATGTCCCTTCGGGACGCTTGATTTTCTGCGCTCATGGTATAATGATTTTACTTTGTAAAATCCAAGACAGCTTATGCAGGCTTGGCATCACAAACAGAAAAGGAGCACTCCCCATGGCATTTGCACATCTTCATGTACATACGGAATATTCGCTTTTGGACGGTTCCAATAAAATAAAGGAATATGTGGCCCGGGTGAAGGAGCTGGGGATGGACAGTGCTGCCATCACAGATCATGGCGTTATGTACGGAGTTATTGATTTTTATCGTGCAGCCAAGGCTGAGGGAATCAAGCCCATTTTGGGCTGTGAGGTTTATGTGGCGCCCAATTCCCGTTTTGACAAGGAGGCTGTAAGCGGCGAAGACCGCTATTACCATCTGGTACTGCTGGCGGAAAATAATGAGGGATATGCCAATCTGATGAAAATTGTCAGCAGAGGTTTTACGGAAGGATATTATTATAAGCCCAGAGTGGATATGGAGGTTTTAAATCAGTTCCATAAGGGAATTATTGCGCTGTCTGCATGTCTGGCAGGAGAAGTACAGAGATATATTGCCATGGGGCAGAATGAAGAGGCGAGGAAGGCCGCCTTGAAATATGAAGCCTGTTTTGGCAGGGGCAATTATTTTCTGGAGCTGCAGGATCATGGAATCCCGCAGCAGAGACAGGTTAATATGGAGCTTATGAAGATGAGCAGGGAATTAAACATTCCCTTGGTTGCCACCAATGATGTGCATTACACTTATCCGGAGGATGCGGATTCCCACGATATTCTGCTCTGTCTCCAGACGGCCAAGAAACTGTCGGATGAAAACCGTATGAGATATGAAGGCGGTCAGTATTATGTAAAAAGTGAGGAGGAAATGAAAACCTTGTTTCCCTACGCATGGGAGGCAGTGGAAAATACTCAGCGCATTGCGGACCGCTGTAATGTGGAAATTGAGTTTGGTGTGACTAAACTGCCGGAATACAAGGTGCCGGAAGGATATGATTCTTGGAGTTATCTGAATTATCTTTGCAGGCAAGGGCTTTTGGAGCGTTATGGCGATGAGAATCTGCCTGCGGGGGATACAGGACAGACTTTGGGGGAGAGACTTACTTATGAATTGGGCGTTATCCGCACCATGGGATATGTGGACTATTTTCTTATTGTGTGGGATTTTATTAATTATGCTCGTGAAAACGATATTCCTGTGGGACCGGGGCGAGGTTCTGCAGCGGGAAGTATTGTGTCCTATTGTTTAAAGATTACCAATATTGATCCCATCCGGTATAATTTACTTTTTGAGAGATTTTTAAATCCGGAACGTGTGTCCATGCCGGATATTGATATTGACTTCTGCTTTGAGAGAAGACAGGAGGTCATTGACTATGTGAGCCGCAAGTACGGAGCGGAAAAGGTGGTGCAGATTGTCACTTTTGGTACGCTGGCGGCAAAGGGTGTGATTCGGGATGTGGCGCGGGTTATGGACCTGCCATATGCTTTGGCGGATTCCATCGCCAAGATGGTGCCAAGGGAGTTAAACATCACATTGGATCGGGCATTGGAGATGAATCCGGAGCTCCGTAAACTGTATCAGGAGGATGAGCAGGTTACTTATCTGATAGATATGTGTAAAAGGCTGGAAGGCCTGCCGAGACACACTTCCATGCATGCTGCGGGAGTGGTCATTTGTCCGAAAGCAGCGGATGAGTTTGTGCCTCTTTCCAGAGGTTCTGACGGCTCTATTACCACACAGTTTACCATGACCACTTTGGAAGAATTGGGACTTTTAAAAATGGACTTTCTGGGACTTCGAACCCTTACGGTCATCCATGATGCGGTGAATTTTATTCAGGAGAGCGTAGGCGAACGGATTGACATGGAACAGATAGATTATAATGATCAGGCAGTGCTTGCCGCCATCGGAACCGGAAAAAATGATGGGGTGTTTCAGCTGGAAAGCGCCGGCATGAAAAATTTCATGAAGGAGTTAAAACCGCAGAATCTGGAGGATGTCATTGCGGGCATTTCCCTATACCGTCCGGGACCCATGGACTTTATTCCCAAATATATTGCAGGCAAGAATAATCATGGTGCAGTGAGTTATTCCTGTCCGCAGCTGGAACCGATTTTATCCCCTACATACGGCTGTATTGTGTATCAGGAGCAGGTCATGCAGATCGTGCGGGACTTGGGAGGGTATACCCTGGGCAGAAGTGATCTGGTGCGTCGCGCTATGAGTAAAAAGAAGCAGTCAGTCATGGAAAAGGAGAGAGCCAATTTCATCTATGGAAACAAGGAAGAAGGAGTGCCGGGCTGTATTGCCAATGGTATCAGCGAACAAGTTGCGGGGCAGATTTATGAGGATATGATGGATTTTGCCAAATATGCTTTCAACAAATCTCATGCGGCCTGTTACGCGGTGGTGGCTTACCAGACCGCATGGTTAAAGCAGTATTATCCTGTGGAATTTATGGCGGCTCTTTTGACCTCCGTGATAGACAATCCCGGAAAAGTGTCCGAGTATATTTTGACTTGCAGAAATATGGGAATCGAACTGCTTCCTCCCGACATTAATCAAGGGCAGAGCGGCTTTTCCGTTTCGGATGGCAGTATCCGTTATGCCTTGACTGCAATCAGAGGGGTGGGACGCGCTGCGATTGACGGCATTGTGCAGGAGAGAAGGGCAAGAGGTCCCTTTGTGAATTTAAAGGATTTTATTTCCCGTACCTTGAATACGGATATGAATAAACGTGCTATGGAGAGTTTTATCAAGGCGGGGGCTCTTGACAGTCTGGGAGGCACAAGAAAGCAGTTTATGAGCGTGTATGTGCAGATGATGGACAGTGCTGCCAAGGATAAAAAAAGTAATATGGCAGGGCAGATGTCTCTGTTTGATATTGTGGGGGAAGAGTCAAAGGCGGAGTTTGATGTGGCGCTGCCGAATGTGGGAGAATACACTAAAGAAATGCTGCTTGCCTTTGAGAAAGAGGTGTTGGGCATCTATCTCAGCGGTCATCCTCTGGAGGAGGACAAGGAGTTATGGCAGAGACATATTACTAGTCACACCAATGATTTTATTCTGAATGAAGAGAGCGGTACTGTGACAGTGCCGGACAATGGCAGTGTTATAGTGGGCGGAATGATTGTGGACAAGACCATAAAATATACCAAGAATGATAAAATTATGGCATTTTTAAATCTGGAAGATTTAGTGGGAAATATGGAGGTTATCGTGTTTCCCAAGGATTATGAGCGCTATGGCAGCATGCTTATGGAGGATAGTAAGGTATTTATCAAAGGGCGCGCATCCGTAGAGGAGGATAAGGATGCCAAGCTGATTTTTGAGCAGATTGCCACCTTTGAAGAGGCAGCTGAAAAACAAAAAGGAGAACTTTTTGCAGGCACACGACAATCTTTTGCAGGGAAAGCACCGCAGAAAATCAAAGAGACACAAAGCCAGACCATAAGCAAAATGCCAAGGGGAGTATGGGTGCAGTTTGCAGATGCAAAGAGCTATGGGGAACAGGAACAGAAGCTATTTGCAGTCATTGCAGATTCTGATGGAAATGACGATGTTGTCATTTTTTTGAAGAGTACCAAGGCAATTAAGGTGCTGCCGGCAAACCGTAGGGTTTGTGCAGATGAAACGCTTCGCACCAGGTTGGAGGAGGCTTTTGGAGCGGAAAATATTAAGTTTTTGTTGAAATGATTTTGATTTATGGCAAAACCTATTGAAAAGCGGTAAAAAATGCATTAAAATGAAAGAATCAGAGGAAATATTTTATCAATATACATATATGGTATGATGATGGGAGGTAGCATCATGGCAAAAAAGATAAAGACAATCGGCGTTTTGACCAGCGGCGGCGATGCGCCGGGCATGAATGCCGCAATCCGTGCAGTTGTCCGCACTGCCATTGCTAGAGGCGTGGAAGTAAAGGGGATTAAGAAAGGTTATCAGGGGCTTTTGAACGAAGAAATTAAACCCATGTTGGGTAAAGATGTATCTGATATTATCCAAAGAGGCGGAACGGTTCTGGGCACCGCAAGAAGCATGGAGTTTAAAACTCCGGAAGGACAGAAAAAGGGTGCGGAAATTTGTAAAAAGCATGGAATTGACGGGATTGTCGTAATTGGAGGCGACGGCTCCTACCGCGGCGCACAGGCATTGTCAAGGCTGGGAATCAATACCATTGGCGTTCCCGGAACCATTGATCTGGATATCGCCTGCACGGAATATACCATTGGATTTGACACAGCTGTCAATACTGCTATGCAGGCAATTGACAAGGTAAAGGATACTTCTTCCTCCCATGAAAGATGCAGTATTATCGAAGTTATGGGGCGCCACGCGGGTTATATTGCACTATGGTGCGGTATTGCCAATGGAGCAGAAGATATTTTGCTGCCGGAGAAATATGATTTTAAGGAACAGAGCATCATTAACAATATTATCAGCAACCGTAAAAGAGGCAAAACACACCATTTGATTATCAATGCGGAAGGTATTGGGCATTCCATTTCTATGGCGCGCAGAATTGAGGCGGCAACGGGTATAGAGACCCGCGCCACCATTTTGGGTTATATGCAGCGTGGAGGAAGCCCCACTGCAAAGGATCGCTATTATGCATCCATCATGGGTTCCTATGCAGTGGATATTATGCTGTCAGGTAAGACTAACAGGGTGGTAGGCTATCAGCATGGACAATTTGTGGACTTTGATATTGAGTCGGCGCTGAATATGGAAAAGAATATAGACGAATATCAGTTTGAGGTGTCAAGGGTGCTTGCTATTTAAAAGGAGCAGAATCAAAATGCTGTAATTTGTCAGTGATAACAGAAGGCGGCTGTACTTCTTGCAGGAGGACATAGCCGCTTTCTTAATCTTTTGTGTCTGTGTATTGCAAAGTCAGACCATACCGGACACTGCAGAAACGGAGAAAAGGATGATAACAAGCAGCGCAAATTCTAAAGTAAAACAGGTTATACAATGGCAGAATAAGGCGAAGGAGCGCAAAAGGGACAAGGTTTTTCTGGCAGAAGGAATAAAGATGTTTGAGGAAGCTCCTATAGATTGGATTTGCGAGGTGTATTTGTCCGAGACTATGGCGGCAGAACTTTCAATTTACACCAACCACATTAATATAGAAGAAACTCCTAAAGAACAGATTTTTTCTTGGAAGGAAAAACTGCAGCAGACAGAGTATGAGATTGTAAAAGATGACATATTTGTCAGAATGTCAGATACACAGACTCCCCAAGGGATTCTTACGGTACTGAGGCAGCCTATCTATGATAAAGAGGAATTGCTGCAGCATCCCAATCCGTTATTTCTGATTATTGAAAATCTTCAGGATCCCGGCAATCTCGGTACTATTATCAGAACGGGGGAGGGAGCCGGAATTACGGGAGTATTTTTGAGCAGTAAAACTGTGGATATCTTTAATCCCAAGACAATTCGTGCTACTATGGGTTCTGTTTACCGGGTTCCTTTTGCCTATGTGACAGACATGTCAGAAATTATGGACCGTCTGCGGCAAAATAGGGTTCACACCTACGCGGCACAGCCCTTGGGAGCCCAGAGTTACGATAGTTTTTCATATTGTGGGCCTACGGCCTTTCTTATTGGAAATGAGGGAAACGGGTTGACTAAAGAACTTTCTGACAGTGCTGACAGTTGTCTGAAAATTCCTATGGAGGGTCGGGTGGAGTCCTTGAATGCAGCGGTTTCTGCCGCCTTGCTGATGTATGAGGCACATCGGCAACGCAGCGCAGGCAAGCAACGCAAAAGACAATTTATAGAGAAAGATGAGGAATAGGAATATGAAAATTGGATGGATTGGTTTAGGAAATATGGCAACGGCTATGATAAGCGGCATGCTGCAGAAAAAAATGGTAGAGCCTCGGGAAATGATGGGTTTTGCCAGAACTCAGACCGCGAGAGAAAAGGCAAAACAGCAGTTTGGCATTCAGATTGCAGACAGCAATACACAGGTAGCAGAATGGGCAGAGATTTTATTTTTGGCGGTAAAGCCCGGTGTGCTTTCGGATGTAATTCCGCAAATCAGAGACGCAGTGAGACCTGATACAGTTATTGTCAGCATTGCAGCGGGGAAGAGTCTGTCGTATCTGAAAACAGAGTTTGGCGGGGAGAATCGTAAGCTGATTCGTTGTATGCCCAATACTCCGGCATTGGTGCTGGCGGGTTGTACCGGGATTTGTGCAGGAGAAGCCGTAACAGAGGAAGAATTAGAGCAGGTGCTTGCCCTGTTCCGCTCTTTTGGCACGGCGGATATGGTGCCGGAGCATCTGATGGATGCCGTGGTAGGAGTCAGCGGAAGTTCACCGGCCTATGTCTTTTTGTTTATTGAGGCTATGGCGGATGCGGCAGTGGCGGCAGGTATGCCCAGAAAGCAGGCCTATGCCTTTGCAGCGCAGTCTGTTTTGGGCAGCGCCAAGATGGTGTTGGAGACCGGGAAGCATCCGGGAGAACTGAAAGATATGGTCTGCTCCCCCGGCGGGACTACCATTGAGGCTGTAAAAGTTTTGGAGGAAATGGGGATGAGGGCGGCAGTGATGGATGCCATGGAGGCTTGTATTGAAAAGTCTCGTCATTTATAAAAATTAAAGTGCTTTTAAGAAAATATCTTAAAAAATTTTTATTTCCACATACCCTTAAATATGGAAAAATCCTTTAAAAATAGGCAGTTTGTGGCAAAAAAATTAAGAAAAATTAATATCTTGACAAAAAATAGGGCTTCTGCTATCATATTTCATGTAACAAATTTAACAAAATTGTAATAAATTATTGAGAAGAGGGTATATTCTTAACTAAGAGTTATAATTTTGGGAGGTGAAAACGATGGTAAGAAGCAAGAGATTGTCTACCACGCTATTGGGGTTAGCGTTGTCGGCAATTCTGCTGGCACAGTCGGGTATCACTGTTCAGGCGGGCAGTGGAAATTACCTGGCGAATTTAAATGGCGGGGTGGCCGTTTTATTTGATCCCGGACAGCATGGAATTGAGAATGTGAATCATCGCAGTGTGGCAGCAGTAGCATTGGATATGGAGTTTCCCAAAGAGGAAGCATCCACCCTTGTTATGGCAAATGTAAACAGCGCCTTGAATGTGAGGAGCGCACCTAGTGAAGATGCTGAGAAGATTGGAAAACTGTACAAGGATTGCGGCGGAACTATTTTAGAGCGCAGCGAAGGATGGACCAAACTGCAGTCAGGAAATGTTATCGGTTGGGCATCTAACGAATATCTGCTTTTTGATGAGGAGGCAGAGGCGTTGGCAAATGATGTGGGCAAGATGATTGCCACCATCAATACAGAAACTCTCAGGGTGAGAGCGGAAGCCTCAAGTGAGGCAAAGATTCTGGGACTGCTTCCCAAGGGGCAGATTGCTGAAGTGTTGAATAATGACAATCCAGAGTGGATTTGCATTGACTTTGAAGGCGGAGACGGCTATGTGTCTGCTGAGTATGTGACATTGGACTTTCAGATTGATGCCGGCGAGACGATAGAGGAGATTAAGGCAAGAGAAGCTGCAGAGCGCGAGGCGAAGCGCCATGTGAACTATGGTGAGTATACCACGGATGCAGATACCACCAAGCTGCTGGCAGCACTAATTCAGTGCGAGGCAGGAGGAGAGCCCTATGAGGGTCAGGTGGCAGTTGGTGCAGTGGTTATGAACCGTGTGCGCAGCGCAGCATATCCTGACAGTATTCATGGTGTTATCTATGCATCGGGACAGTTTACGCCTGCTATGAATGGCAAGGTAAATGCGGTGTATGATTCCGGCAAAATATATGCAAGCTGTCTGCAAGCGGCAGAAGAGGCTTTAAGTGGAGTATCTAATGTTGGAGATTTGACACACTTCCGAAGAAACAACGGAAGAGACGGGCTGGTAATCGGACATCATGTATTCTATTAAACAGGTTGCAAAATAGTGAACAAAAGTGGGTCCAAGGTCATCTGATGACTTTGGACTCTTTTGTGCATATAAATTTTCTAATCCCTTGCTCCTTTGTGAATTTTGTAGTATAATGACCGTATATTGATTTTGAATCCGCTAAAGCGGACATGAGGTATAAGAATGAACGAATTTACAGTGTTTTGGATAGTTGCGCTGATTGTTTCTATTGTGGTTGAAGTAGTGAGCTTGGGGCTTACTAGTATCTGGTTTGCGGGAGGAGCTCTGGCGGCGGCATTGGCGGCGGCATTGAATCTGCCTTTGTGGCTGCAGATTTTGCTGTTTGTTGTGGTGACTTTGGCGCTTTTGGTATTTACAAGACCAATAGCGGTAAAATACTTCAACAAAGAAAGGGTTCGTACCAATGTGGAAAGCCTGATTGGCAGACAGGCGATCGTTATCAGTGAAATTGATAATCTACAGGGCATTGGACAGGTGACAGTGGGCGGTCAGGAATGGAGCGCCAGAAGCTATGAAGAGGATAAGCCCATTGCTGTGGGAGCCGTAGTCAGAATTATGGCCGTAAGCGGAGTAAAATTAATCGTTAAGGACGATACTGAGAAAAATACGATTTCCCAACCAGAGGGAACTGCAGAAAGCAGATAAAGAAAACAAATAAATCACGTGGGCGTCCCACAAAGAGGCGCAGAAAGAGGTAAAAATGGGTATAATAGTATCAATTGCTCTGATTGTTGTGATATTCTGGGTATTTATATCCTGTGTCAAAATTGTTCCTCAGGCACAGGCGTATGTAGTGGAGCGTTTGGGGGCATATCAGGGAACGTGGTCCGTTGGCTTTCATATTAAGGCGCCGTTGATTGATAAGGTTGCCAGAAGAGTCAATTTAAAGGAACAGGTGGCGGATTTCCCGCCCCAGCCCGTTATCACCAAGGATAATGTTACCATGAGAATCGATACAGTGGTATTTTATCAGATTACTGATCCGAAGCTGTTTACCTATGGCGTGGAGAATCCTATGATGGCCATTGAGAATCTGACGGCCACCACTCTCCGTAACATTATCGGTGACATGGAGTTAGACCAGACTTTGACATCCCGCGAAACCATTAATACTCAGATGAGGGCGGCTCTTGACTTGGCAACCGACCCTTGGGGCATCAAGGTAAACCGTGTGGAGCTGAAAAATATTATTCCTCCCGCTGAGATTCAGAATGCCATGGAGAAGCAGATGAAGGCAGAGCGTGAGAGGCGTGAGGCTGTTACCCGTGCAGAAGGTGAGAAGAAGGCAAAGATTTTGGAGGCAGAAGGCGCCAAGGCATCCGCAATTCTGCGTGCGGAGGCTGATAAGCAGGCAGCAATCCTACGTGCGGAAGCAGAAAAAGAAAAGATGATTCGTGAGGCGGAAGGTGAGGCTGAGGCAATCCTTAAGGTGCAGCAGGCAAATGCGGATGGTATCAGAATGTTAAGAGAGGCAGGAGCGGATGAAGCCGTGTTAAAGATTAAGAGTCTGGAGGCCTTTGAGAAAGTTGCGGACGGTCAGGCTACCACGATTCTGCTTCCCGCAGACTTACAGGGAATTGCAAGTATCGGCGCTGCTTTTAAGGAAGGCGCAAAGGTAGTGGGTTAGGGCTGGAGAATTTTCGAATGATGTATCATTCAACTGAGTTTGGAGGAAAATATGTGGCAATGGGAACCTGGAAGTGTTCTTTATTCTGACTCTCCATATATCCAACCCAGGGATATTTTTCAAGCGGTCTGCAATGAGCTTGGTCGGTACTATCAGGGAAAGGAACTGAAATACGCAAAATCCAAAAGGGAATTAAAGTGGAAAGGTGTTCATCTTTGGTGCACATTCGGACTATGGTCGTCACACAGCAATATACGAGGCGAATGGGTGTGTCTGGAAATTGTGACAAGTCTTTTTGCAACCGATTTGTCTGGGATGGAGAGAAAAGGGGTTTTGGGTTTTGATTTCAGATCTCGACATTTTAATGTGTACGGTATTGATTCAAAATTATTTGAGGAAATCATTTCATATATAGATGAAACAATGCGGAAAGTGAAAGAACTTGACACCAAGACGGGGATAGAGAACTTTTTGCTGACCACTCAAAAATCAACATTTATAAAGAGAAATCCAAATAACCAGCAATACTTGAAAACATTTGGACTTGATTAATGTCTATCTCCTTATGGCAGAATCATACAGTTACTAAAAGGCATGGCTTTAGGGCTGTGCCTTTTCGCATCCCCTTGAAAAATAATGGGAAATGCAGTATAGTAGTACTTATCTAAGATAGAAGTACTTATCTAGAGAAAACAGGGCATGAATATGCAGAAAGAGGACAGAATGAATTTAAAAGGACGGGACTTTTTAAAATTATTGGATTTTTCTTCGGAAGAGATTACTTATCTTCTGGATTTGGCTGCGGAACTCAAGGATAAGAAGAAAAAGGGAATTCCCGTAGATGATTTTAAAGGAAAGAATGTGGCGCTGATTTTTGAAAAGACCAGCACCAGAACCCGTTGTTCCTTTGAGGTGGCAGCCCATGATTTAGGTATGGGAACCACTTATTTGGATCCAACAGGTTCCCAGATTGGCAAAAAAGAAAGTATTGCAGATACCGCAAGAGTATTGGCGGGAATGTATGAGGGGATTGAATACCGTGGTTTTGAGCAGGCAATCGTTGAGGAATTAGCCAAATACTCCAAGGTGCCGGTGTGGAATGGACTCACCAATGAATTTCATCCCACCCAGATGCTGGCAGACCTTTTGACTATCAGGGAGCATTTTGGACATTTGAAGGATATCAGACTTACCTATATGGGGGATGCTCGTTATAATATGGGGAATTCCCTGATGGTGGCATGTGCCAAAATGGGAATGCATTTTACTGCCTGCACTACGGCAAAATATTTTCCGGCACAGGATTTGACAGAGCAGTGCAGGGAAATTGCAAGGCAGACAGGAGGCAGTATTACCCTGACGGAGGATGTGGATGCAGGCACTAAGGATGTGGATGTGATTTACACGGATGTGTGGGTGTCCATGGGTGAGCCGGATGAGGTGTGGACGGAGCGTATCAGAGAGCTGTCCCCTTATCAGGTAAATGAAAAAGTGATGAAAAATGCGGGAGAACAGGCAATTTTTATGCATTGTTTGCCTGCTTTCCATGATTTAAAGACAAAGATAGGCGCACAGATGGGAGAACGCTTCGGTATTACGGAGATGGAAGTGACAGATGAAGTGTTTGAATCGAAACAGTCTCTGGTGTTTGAGGAAGCGGAAAACCGTATGCACACCATTAAGGCAGTGATGGCGGCAACTCTTTAGAAAAGGCGTACAGGGCAGCGGGGAGGAATGATATGAGTACGGCGGAAGAATCTGACAGAGAGCAGACAGAGGCTTATGACGGGAAGTCTATTGCAGACAGGATGCGGACAAGCTGGGTCGGAAGGCCTGTAAAATTTTATGACTCCTTAGACTCCACCAACCTGATGGCAAAAGCAGAAGCAGAAAAAGGCGCTCCTTCAGGAACCCTGATTGTGGCGGATATGCAGACCGCAGGCCGGGGCAGGCGGGGCAAGGCATGGGAAAGCCCCAAAGGAACCAATATTTATAATACCCTGATTCTGCGGCCGGATTTTGAACCGAAAAAGGCATCCATGCTGACCTTGCTGATGGCATTAGCCGTGGTGGAGGGTGTGGAAAAGACTTGTTTGACTCAGGAGCAGGATAAGGTCGAAGAACCCCTCCCCGGCATTAAATGGCCCAATGATGTGGTGATAAATGGCAGGAAGATCTGCGGCATTTTGACAGAGATGAATTTTGCAAAGGACGGCAGATGGTATGTGATCATCGGTACGGGCATCAATGTAGGGCAGCAGACCTTTGTGCCGGAATTGGCAGAGCGGGCCACCAGCCTTGCTGAGGAATATGAAAAAAGGATTTCCAGAAGCGTTCTGCTGGCCCATGTTATGGAGTCATTTGAGGAAATTTACAAGGTATTTTGTAAACACGGTAATCTGTCAGGAGTGAGAGAACGTTATGAGGCGCTTCTGGTGAATAAGGACAGGGAAGTTGCCGTTTTAGACCCTAAGGGCGAGTACAGAGGAGTGGCGAGAGGCATTCAGGACACGGGAGAACTTCTGGTGGAGCTTCCCGATGGGAATATGAGAGCCGTATGCGCTGGAGAGGTGTCCGTGCGGGGGATTTACGGATATGTAGTGTGAAAAGTACTTCTAATTGCCTTTGGCAATTTTAGCTCATGCCAGAGGGCAGTTTCGCAAAGGCGGCATGGCCGCCTAAGAAGTACTAAGTCTCACACCGAAGAAAAGAGGAGTTTGATGGAAGATAACAGGACGGTGCTTTGCGGCGCCAACGCTTATGAGAAAAAGTATTATTTCAACGAGAAATTTAACAAGATTCCTCAGGAAATTAAAGACGAACTGCATATTATCTGTGTACTGTTCACCGAGGAGGCAGGGGGTATTTTTGTCATTGCCTTTGAGGAAGACGGTGATATTGTAATGGAGACCAATGCAGGGGAAGACGATATTTATTATGATGAGGTATCCGCCGGACTTTTGGTTTCCGAGATTCGCAGAAACAGGCAGGAATTGTTTGAGTCCCTAAACCTTTATTACAGAGTGGTTATTCTTGGGGAAGATATGGAGGTATCGGAATGATTCTGGTAATTGATGTGGGAAATACCAATTTAACCCTTGGAGTCTTTCGAGGAGAGGAACTTCTGGCAACTTTCCGCATGACCACTAAGATTCCCAGAACCTCCGACGAGTATGGAGTATTGATTTCTCAGCTTTTACGGGACAGGGAAATTGACATGGCTTTGCTGGAAGGTTCTATTATCGCAAGCGTAGTGCCGGATGTGATGCATTCCCTTGTGGGAGGAATCGTCAGATATACTAAGACTACGCCTTTGATTGTAGGACCGGGAATCAAGACAGGCATCCGCATCGTGACAGAGGATCCCAGAGCTGTGGGGGCGGATCGCATTGTAGATGCTGTGGCGGCTTATGAGAAATATGGGGGACCGGTTCTGGTGCTTGATTTTGGAACTGCCACCACATATGATTTGATTACGGAGGCGGGAGAGTTTACGGCGGGCATCACTGCGCCGGGCATCCGCATCAGTTCAGAAGCACTGTGGACGCAGACGGCAAAGCTTCCCAATATAGAAATTAAGAAGCCCAAGAGCATTCTGGCTCAGGAGACCATCAGCAGTATGCAGGCGGGACTGATGTATGGGCAGATTGGACAGACGGAATATATTATCCGCAAGGTGAAAGAAGAAAGCGGCATTCAAAATTTAAAGGTGGTGGCTACCGGGGGCTTGGGCAGAACCATTGCCGATGAAACAGACGCCATTGATATTTATGACAGCTCTCTTACATTGGATGGTCTGCGTATTTTGTATGAGAAGAATGCAAAAAAGAAACTTGTGCAGGAGACACACTCATGAATCAACTGACAATAGGCAATGTAGTGTTGGATAATCCCGTTATTTTGGCTCCAATGGCAGGCGTGACAGACCTGCCGTTTCGTTTGTTGTGCAGGGAAATGGGAGCCGGGCTTGTATGCATGGAGATGGTCAGCGCTAAAGCCATTTACTATCATAATAAAAATACCGAAAGCCTCATGGAGATTCATCCCGAAGAAGTTCCCGCATCCCTGCAGCTTTTTGGCTCAGAACCTGACATTCTTGGCGAGATGGCAAAGCAGATTGAGGAGCGCCCTTTTGCCATTCTGGATTTTAATATGGGATGTCCTGTTCCCAAGGTGGTGAACAACGGCGAAGGTTCCGCCCTGATGAAAAATCCGACGCTGGCGGAGGAGATTTTTAAAAGTCTGGTGAAGTCCACCAAAAAGCCTGTGACCGTAAAAATCAGAAAAGGATTTCAGGAAAACAAGGTAAACGCAGTGGAAATTGCCAAGATTGCGGAAGCCTGCGGAGTGGCGGCAATCGCCGTACATGGACGCACCAGAGAGCAATATTACAGTGGAAAGGCAGATTGGGATATTATCAAAGCGGTAAAGGCGGCGGTGAAGATTCCCGTGATAGGAAACGGAGATGTGGACAGTCCTCAGGCGGCAAAAGCTATGCTGGAACAAACCGGCTGTGACGGGGTGATGATAGGGAGGGCAGCCCAGGGCAATCCATGGATTTTCAGGGAAACGGCGGCTTTTTTGGAAACGGGAGAACTTCCGAATCCTCCCACAAGGGAAGAAAAGAAAGCATTGATACTGCGTCATGCGGCGCTGCAAATGGAGTATAAAGGAGAATATACCGCTGTTCGGGAGATGAGAAAACATCTTGCCTGGTACACCACAGGGCTTCCCCATTCTGCCCGTTTCAGGCAGATGATTAACTCTATGGAGCATATGGAAGAGCTCATTGCCGGAGTGGAGGAAATTTTTGGGACTTCCTGCATATAATGAAGCATGGACACCATATTATATTTTTATCCTATACGACAGGAGGAATCACAGCCAGCATCGGGCTTTTGCCGGAAAGAATATAGATTTCCCATTTATCGCCTGATAAAAGTGGGACTGACAAAAGATGCCATATCCCTTTTACAGGAAAGCTTTGAAGAGGCAGCAGAAAGAGAAAGTGCAGCCCTCTCTGGATTTTCAGGATTTCTGTCTTTTTTTGCCCGAAGAAAAAGAAAAAAAGAATGGGAAAAGCAGAGAGAGGAACTCTTACATGACATTTTTGAGCTGTGGGGGGAACCCTGCAGTAGTTTTTGCGTGTGCCAAAGTCCAATCACCTATTTTAACAAGTGGCAGTTTACGGACTACCGGGAAGCAAAGTGGGTGGATTATCTGATACAGAACGGAATTTTGTTTCGCTATGTGGTTTTGGGTAATGCTCCCTGTCTCTGGGAGGTGCTGCCCAAGTATGCAAAGAGGATGAAGAGCCTTAGATTTTTCCTGAGAGAAAGCGAGTTTAACGAGGAATTGCAGGAGCTCTTGGAATTTTTGTTTGAGGAATATGGTCTGGCCGCAGATATTCATTTTCTGGAGGAAACTGCCGGCTATAAAAAGCTGCCGCTTTTGGGGAATATGCCCTGCAATATTTGGGACTTTTCCGGAGACGAGAAAGCATTTGGTGAGGCGGCACCGCCGGACAGCATTTGGCTTGATTTTGACGGATTGGAAGAAAAGAGACGGAGGTTTGAGCTGAGAAGAGTAAGGGTACATTATTTTTCTCTGGTGAAAGAATGGAAAACTGCTATACAATTTTGCACGGAATCTTGACACTTTCTCAAAAAATGGGTATAATACCATGAGCACAGAAAAGATTATTTTTGCATACGCAATACAAGATAAATCAGAAAGTAAGAACAGAAAGGATATTGAGAAATGCAGGAAAAGAAAAATATTTTAACTTATGAAGGCTTAAGAAAGTATGAGGACGAGCTGCACGACCTGAAAGTCAACAAAAGACAGGAGGTTGCCCAGAAGATTAAAGAAGCGAGAGAGCAGGGGGATTTGTCCGAGAATGCGGAATATGACGCAGCCAAAGACGAGCAGCGTGATATTGAAGCGAGAATTGAAGAATTGGAGAAAATCTTGAAGAATGCGGAAGTGGTTGTGGAAGATGAGGTGGATTTGGACACAATCAACATTGGCTGCAAGGTTAGACTTCTGGATATTGAATACAGTGAAGAATTGGAATACAAGATTGTGGGTTCCACCGAGGCAAACAGCTTAAAGGGCAAGATTTCCAATGAAAGTCCCGTGGGAAGAGCTCTGATTGGCAAAAAAATTGGAGACGCCGTTGAAGTGGAGACTCAGGCAGGTGTATTTTCTTACAAGATTTTGGAGATTCAGAGAAGCAATTAAGAATAACAGTGAGGAGAAAGAGACGTGGCAGAGAAACCAAACGGGAATGTTCAGGAGCAGGATATTAATCAGCTTTTAAAGGTGCGCAGGGAGAAGCTTGCGGCTTTGCAGGAGGCGGGAAAAGATCCCTTTTTGATTACAAAATATGATGTGACCCATCACAGCACCGACATTAAGGAAGACTATGGCAATCTGGAAGGAAAGACTGTCCGCATTGCAGGGCGCATGATGTCCAAGCGTATTATGGGTAAGGCGTCTTTTTGCAATGTACAGGATTTGTCTGGCAATATTCAGGTTTATGTGGCAAGGGACAGTGTGGGAGAGGAATCCTATGCTGACTTTAAAAAATTTGATGTGGGCGATATCGTAGGTATCGAAGGTGAAGTATTCACAACCCAGACAGGTGAAATTTCTGTACATGCTGCCAAGATTGTGCTGCTTACTAAGAGCCTGCAGATTCTGCCCGAGAAATTCCACGGACTGACCAATACGGATATCCGCTATAGGCAGAGATATACGGATTTAATTATGAATGCAGAGGTGAAGGACACCTTTGTGAAGCGTTCTAAAATCATCAGCGCAATCCGCCGCTATCTGGAGGGCGAAGGCTTCCTTGAGGTGGAGACGCCCATGTTGGTATCCAATGCAGGTGGCGCTGCGGCAAGACCTTTTGAGACCCATTACAATTCTTTGGATGAGGATGTGAAGCTGCGCATTTCTTTGGAGCTGTACTTAAAGAGACTGATTGTGGGCGGTCTGGAGAGAGTCTTTGAGATTGGCAGAGTATTTCGTAATGAAGGGCTTGACACCAGACATAATCCGGAATTTACCCTGATGGAGCTGTATCAGGCATATACGGATTATTATGGCATGATGGAACTTACGGAAAATATGTTCCGTTATGTGGCGCAGGAAGTGTGCGGCACTACACTGATTCCCTATGCTGAGGAAATGATTGACCTTGGAAAGCCTTTTGAGCGGCTGACTATGGTGGAGGCAGTGAAAAAATATGCCGGAGTGGACTTTGACGCAATTCCGGATACGGAGGCAGCAAGAAAGGCTGCGGATGAAAAGGGCGTTCATTATGAACAGCGCCATGCAAAGGGCGATATCCTTAATTTGTTCTTTGATGAGTTTGTGGAGGAGCATTTGATTCAGCCCACCTTTATCATGGACCATCCTGTGGAAATTTCTCCTCTGACCAAGAGAAAGCCGGACAAGCCGGATTATGTGGAGCGTTTTGAACTGTTTATCTATGGACGTGAGATGTGTAACGCTTATTCTGAGTTAAATGACCCCATTGACCAGAGACACCGCTTTGAGGAGCAGGAAAAGCAGTTTGCACAAGGGGACGAGGAAGCGAACCACACAGATGAAGATTTCCTGAACGCATTGGAGATTGGTATGCCCCCTACCGGCGGTATCGGGTACGGCATTGACAGATTGGTGATGCTGCTTACCAATTCACCGGCAATCAGGGATGTGCTGCTCTTCCCGACGATGAAAACTTTGGGTAAAGAAAACCAGTAAAATCAAGGGTTTCAGC
>CAZGGA010000008.1:0-128349 GCA_964524555.1 uncultured Acetatifactor sp. | reverse complement strand
ATTGATGTGGAGGGTTTTTAACTGTGACTGCAATGCAAGTATCTGTGAATTGATCTTTTTCACTGTGGAAGGATTGTCCAATGCGCCGGTTGCCCGGATTCTTTTTAATTGGTTTTGTAATTTTTTAATGTCTGCATTAATCTGGGCAACAGTTTTCTGCGTATCCAGACTAAGCGTGATTTTTTCGTTGTTGTTAGCCAATTTATCACCATCCTTTTATTTTTTGTAGGTGTTTAAGCCTGCCTTCCGATAATCGATTTAATCGTTCTTATCTTTACCTTCTTCATGAATCATTTCTGCCAATTTAGAAATCAATTCATTGCGTAATTCCTCTGCAGGAACGTCTTTGAAGGCAGCATACATTTTTTGCAGAACTTTCAATATATCTTTCTGCTGTTCCATAAGAGCAGCAATAGTGCCATAAAACATTGCTTTAACTTTCCATTCATTTTTCTTCATTCTGATAAAATTAATCATATTTTTCATATCATCCCTTCTTTTAATTTTTGCTGATAGTTTTCTTTGATTATTTTAATGGATATTTCTACCTCGCCATTGACCAATCCATATTCATTGATGATTTGTTCATACTTCTCGTGAGTGGAAATGGCATGCCGGAGACATTCTTTACTGACAGTTTTGCCGCTGGCAAGTTTATCGGCCAGATGAATGATTTCCCATCTGTAGTCGTTGATTTGTTTGTCCACAAAAAGGTCAGTCAGTTTCTTTATGTCATTTCGCATTTCTGCATCGAGTTTATCGGACCTTTCCATATCTTTGATATGTTTTTCTTGCAGCGTAATTAAATTCTGTGAAGTCTGAATCAGTAATTCATGCTCTTCACGTTGTCTTCGCATCCACTTAGTTTCAATGCCAAGCTTTCCAATGAGCCACTCAAAAAGCGACACAATGGTTTTGATTCCAATGAGTATGACAAATACGGCAATAAACACGGATGAGAAATTTATCTTTGTTAATTCTATAATTTCATTCATTACGTATAGTCCGCCTTATGTTTTCTTGTTTACAATTTGTTCGATTGCCTGCTTGGTCTTATCAAATCCTACCATGGATACCAGGCCGCTTGCCAATCCCATTAAAACCATGTAAATCGTATTGTCTACAGTAAATGGAATTGCGTGAAGCTGATAGTATACAGCAGTGCCCCCGCCGCCTACAATCAGTGCAGTGATTAATGCAACAATATTATAAGATAAATTTGCCTTGTCAGTAGCAATATTCTTGATACCCTCAGTTACAAGACTGCTGATCACAGAAAAAGCTGAGAGTAAAATAAAAAACACAGTAGTATTCATAATCATATTTCCTTTATCCTTTTCACATATTTATCAGAAACGCTGATCCATCCAGCCCCTGACTTCAAACGTCCCCAGCTTCCGGAGGTTTCAACAATTGTATAGATGATACCTTTTTTCGCACCATTCACCTGCACGATTGCACCGCCGGGAGTTTTTCGGATATTGAGATCGTCAAGAAGTTTGACTTGATATGTTCCTGGATTTGTTGTAGAAGATGTATTGAATGGAACAGTAGATGTTATATCGGACAATCTATTTTTTACATCAATCCATTTGGAGCTATCTTTTCCGTACCATCCATCCCAGCCGGGACAATGTTTCCCATTCACATCAAAATGGCGGTATACATTGGAAATAGGGATGTGGTATTTTTGCATAAGTTCTTTTCCTAACGTTACTGCATTCCATATGGCAGCTTCTGAAATCACTCCATTGGTGGAACACATTTCAATAGAAATGCTGTTTGCGTTTGTTATCTTCCCATACATGGAACCGCCGCCGGTTGAAGCACAATCCGACCATTTGGCGCCGCCTACGGAGTAGGCAGTTTTCAAATCTTCCACAGACTGATAGATGTCGTTTTCATCAACAAAGTAATGGGCGGATGCCTTTACCACATTATTTTTGAAATAGTTTGCGTTTGATTTTGCCTTGTCGGTCTTGTTCGCCGTGTAGTGATAAATCAAATATTGAATAGAAGAAGCGTTTCGTGAACTGCCATAATTGGCCGGATTGGCTAAAAGTGTTTTCACGCTAAGGCTTGCAGGTATTGTTGTTTCCGCTTGGGTATCATACTTTGTTAAATTGTATTTATGGATTACATTTATCAAATTTTCCACATATTTTAAGCTTGTGGCATATCCGTCCTTTTTGATGTTTTCAAGATAGGTTTTGGGGTCTGTCACCCCCTTGAGATTGGCATAATTCGGAATATTAATAAAGTCAAAATATCCTTGTACGCCGCTTTCCATGTCAGGAAACTTCATCCATTGCATAGCAGCAGATGTGTAAGAGCCGTCGGGGTTTTGCTCAGAGCCGATTTTGTTATATATTCCGCATGCTGTGGGACATCTGCCGGACCTGTATTTTAATCCAAAATAATTATGGGCATTTTGGGCTAGTTCCGAAGTGCCGGATGCCGATTCAAGCACAGCCTGTGCTATGATGGGGGAGCATACTTTTATTCCGTATGGAGCGGCATATTTTTGTATATATGGTGCAATTTGTTCTATAAATCCTATGGAAAACACCCCCTGTCAATTTATTTTAATTCATGTTTGCGCCATTTTTCAAATAGACCTTCGCTCTGGGAACGTGAAAATACATAAACTAATTTATCATCATACCCATTTTCTAAGCGCAATGGCTGCAATCCGTTTTTCACATACAGAAAAACTTGTCTTTGGTTTACTAATTTAATCTCATCAGAACGATTGTCTATCACAATCATGTCATTCATATAAGCACCTCTTTATCGTAAAAAATAGGGAATATACAACCAATAAGATTAGTGTATATTCCCTAAAGTTTTATATTCAATACACTAATCAACAATAATTCTTTTTTCTTGCCTCTTCAATGCGGTTCATATATTCCTGAAAACACTCAGGAGAGCATGCCATTGTACGCCAGGAGCCAATTTTTTTACTGTCCGAGCAACAAAAGTATTCCTTTCCGCACACCCGGCATTTGGTATTTGGTTTATGCAAGTTTATTCACCTCATGTGTTATACTTCGGCATTGGTCATGTCATATTTTCTGAGAGTCCAAAGGTTCTTGTTCTCGCCATTGCATGCCTTGGTCAGGGACTCAATTTCAATGCCCTGCACGGCAGCCTGGTCGCCTGCGGACAGGTCAATGGTTCCGGAAATCTTGCCCTTGGGCAGATACAGCTGCAAAGGCACGTCAACCTCAGAGCACAAATCGGTAAACCACGCATCTACAATAACTTCACCGGTCATGGAGAACTTGTTTGCATCATTGGCAATTTCCTCATATTCCTTGAAAGTAGGATAGTAATCAATAATTACGGTATCGCCGGTCTTAAAGGCATTGGTGGGCAGGGTGATTGTCTTGGTATCAGGCTCATAAGCGAATTCGGTTGCAGAAGCGGCTGCATTCTGTGCGAAGGAATCGCTGGGCAGACCATTGCTGTCAGCTTTATAAATATATCTTACTTCGTTGCCTGTAGCGCCGTTTGCCTTGTAAGACAAAGTTACGCTAGTGTCGCCATCCTTAATTTCAAATTCCTCTCTGATGAGGATGGAAGAGCCGTTTGTTACCTTTACAACTTCCGAGCCTACCTGTAAAGCAAGGTATCCCTCGTCCACAGAGCCGTTTTCGGCTGTAATGCTTGCAACCTTGTTGACATCAAAAGCGGCAAGCTTTGCGCCATCCTGGCCCTCAGCATAAACCACATCCTGAGAACCATTGATTTTCAGGTTCTTAAGGTCGTTTAAAGTTACCTTGTGCTTTTTGGTAGCCAAATCATTGATAATGATTCGTCTTGTTTTCTTGAATGCGTACTTCATTTAAATATACCTCCATTTATTAAAAATTAAAAAAAGATTGGATTAGTTATTTAATCCAATCTAATTCTTTCTTGTTAATATCTTTGGAACTGATGGTCCCATGATATATGCCATCCAGCAAATGATCTGCATGGTTCTTTCGATTGTTAATGGACAATGCTTCATTCAGCCAATACATCTTACAATTATCTATGTTGTAGGGCGTGATAGAGCCATTTCCACAAAAGCTTACAGCAGACATGATGTTTCCAAAAAAGTCGGCATCATCCTCCGCTTTCTTTTTTCTTCTTTTTCTTTTTTTCATTTCATCCCGCATATCCTCGATTAGAACACGCCTTGCATTTTCATCGGCAGGTTTTATTCTATGGGAATAATCAATCTTATTAATGGATTTCACCCATTCATACAAATATTCAAATATTTCCTGATTCATTTGGGATAGGGGATTGTTCACATCATAAAAGTAGGAACTGCCATCCTCATTTACGCCTTTGGTAAAACAAGGGTTTTCTTTTATGAAAAAGGAAATTGCTTTTGTGATATTGTCTAGTGGACTGAAGCCATAAATATCGTATACATATTTGTTTTCTTCATAATCCTTTTGGCAATTATCCCATTGCAGGGAAAATACTTCATAAGGGGAAACTTCCATATAATTTTTGCCCATATCATCCAGCATCACCATATTGGAATAAGGGTCTGCAAGTAATATTTGCACATATACCCAATAAAAATCGTCAGGCGATGGAGAGTGATTTATGGATAAAACTTCTCCTATTGTTGGATGATGAAGTGTGATGGAAGGCGTCAGTTCAAAGTCCCTTCCGGACATTAAGAATGCTTTGCTAAATTTTATGCCCATATGTTTACACCTTCTTTTATTAAAGTAAAGAACACGAAAAAGAGCAAATGGCGGTACTGCCAGAAGAGCAGCACCGCCATGTAACAAGAATTGAGCGAAAGAAAACTTATTTATTAAGTTTTCGGTTGTAATATCTGGTCACTTTTGGCTTTACCCAAATTCTGGGTTTACAAACGATATCATCATATGTATGAATTATTTTTTCCGGAATGTAAGAGCATTCCAGATTTAATCCATCCATTAATTTAATGATGGTATTTTCAGATGAGGTAGTGGAAGATAAGTGGTCAAAAATAATTTCCTCCGCCGATTTAAAAATTTTTCGGACGGTCTCCACATGAATATTTTCTTTGGCTGCTATTTGCTTTACTAAATTTTCTTGTGTAATAATCAAATAACCTTTACCTCCAATCGAAACAATTCCTTAAATGACACAAAACTTAGTCCATTGTAAATGGGTTAATTTATTTTTATATATAATAATTTGAACCATGAATCATGGACTAAATCTGTGCTTTTCACATATCGTTACATTTTCTGTTTCTATATTTTTGAACCCTCAGCCTTGTTTTTTCTTTTTGATAAATGAAATTACATTCTTCACATCTTTCAGATTTTGATGCTATTGGAACCTCAAACCATTTACTACAATCAATACATTGAATATACTTTGTGTTTTTGAATTCCTTCCTATCTTTTAGTTTCCTTTCAATATTGCAAACAACAAATTGACCATAACAGAACCACAATAACTGTTTATACCTTTTTTCGCTGCCGTACAAATACTCCACTAGCATATCTGCAATGGTTTCTTCTGAATATCCAAGCTGACTAAATTCCTGTTTGATTTTACAAGCAGTGTAACGTAAATTGTCAGTAGATTCATCCTTCATATTAATTATGTAACGATATTGTTTATTTAGCTTATCATATAGGTCTGATACTTCTTTACTACAAACAATTTTGGAGTCAGACATCATTAATTGATAATCAATTTGTCCAAGTTTCAAACCTCTGGTATTGATAGGTTTATTGGGTATCCTGTCAAAAATCTTATTTACAAAGCTGCCGTTGCGTTTTTGAACTTGTGATATTTCTTTATCCTTTGCATATTCAAAGAAAGCTGGCAATTTGGTATTAGTAAATTTTGATACAACAGGAGCAAACCATTCAGGTCTTTCCGGCATGTATAAAGTTTTTGCGCTATCAATACAGAAATTATTTTCCATGCACAATAATTTTACAACATCAATTGCTTCTTTCTTTTCTTCATCAGTGCCGTTTACAAAAACGTCACTATTCCAAATTTTTGAAATATTATTACTGTAAATACCAATATTCCCATGGGTAAAAGCTGCATTTAGTCCTGCATATATTGTTTTATTATTCAATTCAGTTGGATCAGCTTTACGCATATTGTAATAGAGAGGAACAATACCATCCATATTGCGTTCTGCGATTTGTACAAAATTTGTATCAGCAACTACAAGAGACTGATCCCCATCCACATCATACATTAGTATTTTGCTTATTAAATCATGGGTACTAGCATATAAACCATCAGTAGTGAACCATTCTCTGATTTGATTCACACGCTCGCCATAAGCATCGTTTGCAACATTAAATCTTATAGCATGTTCCTTATATAAATGAGGACTTCTCAAACAGTCTAATTTGTCATATCGATGGAATAACCAACAAAATACTTCTTTGTCATTCAATAAGCCTTTTGGATTTTCATTATGTCCAAACCAATATTCACAGGCAGCATAAAAATCGGGCAGCAGAAAAGTATATTTTCCATTTACTTCAAGTTTTCCGCTGCGATATTTCTTTAATAGACTGTTTTTGACTTCTCGAATGATATCTTTAGCATAGGTATCATTTAATAAAGCAGGATACAGCTTCACTGCCTTTTGGAAAGGGGTCATATTTTTGTTATATGGCGTAATTCCGAGAATATCCATCATGGTTTCCTTAGAATTACAAATATTGCTGATTCGCTCAGATGATTTTTGTGTGAGTAAATCAATCTCATCCTCTGTAATGTCAGTGAGAGTCTGAAGCATCTGATAATTTATCTTTGCATTCTTAATCCTGTCTTCTTCAACATTACATTTACCGGCACTACAATGATATTTTTTAAAATATTCCTTGTATTCATCCCACGAATCATAATAATTCCACATTTTAAACTGACTTTTTGTAAAGATAATTTGAATATCTTCTTTCATAATGTCATGTTCTTTTCCATAGATATCAATAATAATAGAAGAGCAGTTATTTTTTTCTACAAACTCTCTAAAATTGAATACTCCAAGTAATCCTTTGATCCAGGGGGCGCGGAACATAAAATTCTTAGTCGAAACAGAAGGCAGTATCATTCCGGCTCCATCAGTGTGAGGAATGGGAACATAATCAGTTCTTCTTGTGATTGAATAATCAGCCTCATCTACAAAATCAAAAGTGCCATATACATTTGTTTCAAAGTCATCAATTATAATGGATTTATCAATATCAAACTCTTCCCACTCATCGGTAGCAGAGTTTGTTAATGCCATATAAGCTAAATGCTTATTAACATTGTTTCCGCCTTTTGAATTAATCTTATTTATTGTCAGTCCGCACATAACGGTCTTTTCAATATTGTTCCATACAGAGTCTTTTATAAATACCGCTTTCTTTTTTCGAATCTGTCCGGCGGAGGAAGTGAAGTACCTATATTTTTCATTTTTAAAGGTAAATCCATAAAAGCAAATGTCTTTAAACACATCAAAATAATATACTTGTACAATCATCAAAGCATCTGTTAATTCATCCTGCTTAATGCCAATTGTTCTGCTAAGAGCAGAGTCAAATATAGATATTATGTTGGTATCATTTAAACTTTCTTCTTTGATAGTACGAATATGATCTTTTCCGTCTGTTAATTCATTTTGTTTGACTTTATTGGATAGAAGAGTAAGCAATTTTTCTTTTGATTCTTTTGCCTTCTTTCTTTTATGTCCAATGAGTGCTATCCAATGTAGGTATTCCGAAACAGTATCATGCGAATGAACAATAATATCCACATCTTCTGATTTGTTGTTTTTGAAATTTTTGATATCATCATCCGTATATCCAAACTGCTTCAGTTTCTTTTCAATTTCTGGTAGCTTGTTTTGGACATAATTACGTTCTCGGCGATATTTACAATTCATGTCATGCAAATATTTTTCTTGATTACTGTAAAAATGTCCAGTATCAACAGAATATAAATTGTATTGTTTATTAAGCAATTTATCAGCTCCTCTCATCCTAATCTTTCCTGCTCAAACAGTTCATTGCCACGCTCAAAACATGCTAGTTCATATTCATATCTCTCTACATAGAAATCAAAATACTTAACACCATTCTCGTCAGCAACAGTAGTAGCATAATGAACAATTCTGCAAATATTTTCAACAATAGTTTCTCTAGTTCCGGATATGTACTGTGTGTCAACCTTTTTGGAAGATAAGAGCATTCTGTCTTCAAGATCATTTCGTTTCAAATAGATTGAGAGTGAGTATTTTCCCTCATGTTTATCAAAATGGTATACACACTCAGCAATATAGTTTTTATACCCCCATTTCGATAGATTAAATTCAGCAATATGTCCTTTAAATCTGGGTTTCATCATTTCTGTAAGCATTTTTATTTTCCTCCATAATTTGTCTGTTTTCTATATTTTTTCTGCATTGCTCATCAAATCTTTGGTCTCGTGCGATACGATTTGCTACAATAGAACCATGAATGTTATCTTTACCTCTATAATCTGTATTGAAATCCGAAGCGTAGATACATCCTCCAAATTGAGTGTGATTTGTTTTGTAAGTTTTTGTTGGATTAAATTTGTCTGTCATTGGTTACTAAATTACCTCCTTTATGATTTGTGATGTTATATGTTTCTCTTTTTTACTTCTGCATTTAGTGGGAGAGTGGTTGCAAAATTTTGAGCATATTACTTGTCCGTTTTAAAGGACAGAAAAAGAGATATTATTAAAGAGTGGTATCGTTTTTATTATGTTCTGATTTGCGAACATTTGTTCGAAAATAATATTGACAAAACCAAACATATGTTCTATACTATTCATTGTCAAGAAGAATTAAATATAGAATAGAGGTGTATGAATATGGAACAGATATTAATTACCTATTATGAGAACAATGCCCAAAAGCTTCATAAAATGGTTGACAAGATATTATTAAAGTTTGGAGGTTGGTCAGACAAAGATTTAGATGATTTTTATTCCCTGGCTAATGAGGTATTTGTAGATGTAATGAAGAGATACGATAATTCTCAGTCATTTGATGTTTTTTTGTATTCTTGTTTATTAAACAAAATCAAGACAGAAATGACAAGAAGAAATTGTGAGAAGCGGAGAGCAGATAGAATGTCGATTTCAATTGATACACCGATTGGAGATGATGACAATTCTACAATAGGAGATATGATTGCCGATGGCTTCTCTATCGAAAAAGAAATTTTTGAAAAAGATGAGGAAGGATACAGCAAGAGAATGTTATTGTACCTAAGCAGACTTTCAAATCTTCAAAAGGAAGTATTAAGGCTTAATGCAGTTGGTTATCTTCCGGAAGAAATAAGAGATGAATTACATATCAGTGAAAAGCAATATTCAGATTGCTATGCAGCTATTCATTCATATAGAAACGTTTCAGTGTTGTTTTAATTACAATAATAGGAGGAATTTGAAAATGGCAAGACCTAGAAAGCAAACTTATACTTTGGACATGTATCTTAAGAAGAATAAAAAGGGCGATATTGATAACAATGCAGATGTCCAGAGAAATTTTGTATGGAACAATGAGCAGATTAATGAGCTGATTGTTACTGTTCTGACAGATGATTACATTCCTCCTATTATTCTCGGTGAGGAGGAAAACTCCAAATTGCACATTGTGGATGGTGGATGCAGAACGGCAGCTTTAAGAAAATTCAGAGAAATGAACTATAAAATTACCTCTTCTATTGAGAATTCTTTAATTCCCTACAAGAAAAAAGTTGTAGGAGAAAATGGTGTGGTTTCATATGAAGATGCAGTATTTGATATAAAAAATAAGACTTATGAAAAACTTCCAGAGGAATTAAAGGAAAAATTTGATGAATATCAAATTGAGACAGTTATTCATGAATCTTGTGATGGCCATAAGATCTCAAAATATATCAAGCGATACAATAATCATGTCGCTATGAATACTGATCAGAAAGCTTTTACCTATATTGATAAATTTGCAAGCCGGATCCGTCAGATTTTAGATAGTAGATTTTTTGCAGAATGTAATAATTATTCTGAGAAAGATAAGACAAAGGGAGTTGTTGAGAGAATTATTATAGAGTCCATGATGTGCATGAATCATTTTGATAATTGGAAAACACAAGCAAAAGCTGCTTGTAAGTATCTTAATAACCATGCAACAGAAGAAGAATTTGAGAAGTTTGCAGATAATTTATGTAGATTAGAAATCATTATTACAGAAGATATCAAAGACATATTTAATAAGAAAGATTCTTTTGTTTTTCTTACGTTATTTGATAAATTCACAAGATTAGGAGTTAATGATACAGAGTTTGCAGCTTTTCTTAGAGAGTTTGATAAGAATTTGAGAAATAGTAAGAGAAATGGCAAAGACTTATTGTTTGATGAAATTGATAAAGCTTCAAGTACTAAAGACAAACAGGTTGTCGCTGATAAATTAGATATGCTTGAGAGTCTGATGTTGGAATTTTTACATATTGATAATCAAAATACTTTTGACAGCATAGAAGAATTCATTGCAGCAAATCTTGATATGAATATGGAAACAATACGAGCAGACTTAGATTTTTACAGCGAATCATTAGATGCATTGTTAGAAAATACGGTCAAGATAGATTCTAAATTGCGAGTTGAAGAGAATAGGCCTTCGTTATTGGCAATGATGGTTTATTCCTATAAGGAAGATAAGGATTTAGATAGGTGGATGTCCGATTATGCAAAAAATAATAATACATATTTTCTTGACCAGCACAAAAATTTTTTACATATGAAAAAGGATTTTGAACAGTATTGCAGAAAAGATAAAAGGAGTGCATAGGGAGGAAAATATTTTAGTTCAGCCTGTAAATCATAAAATTCAGATATGCTGCAAAAAGGCACCACAGCAAATAGGGTATCTGCAAATAGGCTGCAAGGGGCTTGATTTTATAAAAACTATCAATCATAATAATAATCAAGACAATCATTGCCAATAGCCACAAAAAAGCAAAGAGGTACCAATTAAAGCGGAAGAAAAATATACTCCAAAAGAAATTGAAAAACAATTGGAGGGCATAGATACCCAATGCCTGATTTTTAAAGGGATTGTTTGATTCATAAATGAGGTAGGAAGATATTCCCATAAGTATGTATAGTATGCCCCACACAATAGGAAAAACAAAGCCGGGAGGCGCAAGGGGTGGTTGATTTATCTTGGAATAAAGCGCCATATTTTGGCTGAGAACCGCAGAAAGCATTCCTACGGCAATGGGAATCAAAATGGCAATGATGAGGGAACTTTTATCTTTTATTTTCATGCTCGCAAACCTAAAGGTCTTTAGTTTATCTTATGAATAAAATAATTTTTTAGAACCATATGGTCATGGTGCACTAAATTCCCTTAAAAACAGGAAAAAACCAGAATAAACGAAATATCGATAATATATTGACGGATAATAAAAATGCATTTATAATGGAGTTATTCTTAATATTGAATTGGGCAGCAAGATTAAGAATATCCCTGAACGGAGAAGGAAAACAGTAAAAATTGAAAGGAAAGGAGGAATTATATGTTAACACAAGAAGATTTAATGGCCATCAAGGAACTTTTCACAGAGGAGTTCGCAGTTATTAATCAGCGTCTGGAAAAAGTCGAACTGCGTCTGGAAAAAATCGAGCAGCATTTGGCGGTAGTCGACCAACGCTTGGACAAAGTTGAGCAGCGCCTAGACAAAGTCGAACTGCGTCTGGACAAAGTGGAAAGCGAAGTATCATCCCTAAAAGCGGGCCAGCTGCAGATGCATCAGGAAATCAAAAATATTTCCAGAAAAGTAGATGCGACCTACGAGCTGGCGCTGGACAATTGGGGTCAGATTGTAGAATCCAAAAACCGTCTGGATATTCTGGAAGCATAAAAGGGTATCAACTTGCTTTTGTCTGAGTTTCTTCTTTTTTCAAATTTTTCTGCGCCGTGGACAGCATCAGTTTGATGCGGTTTAATTGGTTCACTTCGCTGGCGCCGGGATCATAATCAATTGCCACAATATTAGATTCAGGATAAGCCTTGCGCAAAGCCTTAATGACTCCCTTGCCCACCACATGGTTGGGCAGGCAGCCAAAAGGCTGGGTGCAGACGATATTAGGAACATCACTGTGAATCAGTTCCACCATTTCGCCAGTGAGGAACCATCCTTCGCCGGTCTGGTTGCCGATGGATACAATCGGTTCTGCATAGGATACAGTCTGGCGAATCTTTGTGGGCGGCGTAAAGTGTTTGCTTGCCGTAAATTCCTTGGAAGCAGTGCCGCGCAGCAAGTGTTCAATAGCCCAGATGCCTAGAGAGCAAAGTCTGGCAGCTTTTTTACCCGTACCCAGATGTTGTGCTTTATAAATCTGATTGTAGAAGCAGTAAAGCAGGAAATCAATCAAATCAGGTACTACAGCTTCTGCGCCTTCCGATTCCAAAAGTTCCACCAGATGGTTATTGCCTGCAGGTGAGAATTTCACCAAAATTTCACCCACAATACCCACTCTGGGCTTTTGGATGTCTAACAGAGGAACGGCATCAAAGTCGCGGATAATCTGGCGGCACATTTTGTTAAACTTAAATAAATTAATATGTTTGCTGGTGACAAATTTCTTCACCTTTTCAAGCCATTTCTGGTGCAGCGCATCCACGCTTCCGGGGACGGCTTCATAAGGGCGCATTCGATAAACACACCTCATAAAGATATCACCGAATTCGGCGCCTACGGCAGCACGAAGGAGCAAATCTGCATTCAGATGGAACCCAGGATTGGTCTCAATGCCGCCCAGATTTAAGGAAATCACGGGAATCTGTGCCATATCAGCTTTTTCTAAGGCTCTCCTAATGAATCCTACATAGTTGGTGGCGCGGCAGCCACCGCCGGTCTGGGTCATAATGATAGCAACCTTATTTACATCATATCTGCCGGATAAAAGGGCTTCCATAATTTGTCCAACCACCAAAAGAGAAGGGTAGCAAGCATCATTGTTTACATATTTTAATCCCATATCCACAGAGTGTTTGTTGTCGTTGTCAAGCACTTCAAAATTGTATCCGCAGCTGTTGAAAGCGGGCTGGAGAATCTCAAAGTGGATGGGGGACATCTGGGGGCAGAGGATGGTATAATTTTTGCGCATATCTTCTGTAAAAGGCACCTTGGTAATAGCTGAAGAATGAAGGGTGCGTTTCTTTCCCAATTTCTCACGAACGTGTAGTGCGGAGAGGAGGGAACGAATACGGATTCTTGCTGCACCTAAATTGTTGACTTCATCTATCTTTAAGCAGGTATAAATCTTATCAGAACCCGATAAAATATCGTTTACTTGATCTGTGGTAACGGCGTCCAGACCGCAGCCAAAGGAATTTAATTGGATTAAGTCCAGATTTTCCACGGTTTTCACATAGCTTGCCGCCGCATAAAGGCGGGAGTGGTACATCCACTGATCCGACACAATAAGGGGTCTTTCAGGAGCAGCCAGATGGGAGATGGAATCCTCCGTCAGCACGGCAATATCGTAGGAAGTAATCAACTCAGGAATACCGTGGTTGATTTCTGGGTCAATATGATAGGGACGGCCTGCAAGGACAATGCCCCTCTTTTTTGTTTCTGTTAAATAAGCAAGAACTTCTTCTCCCTTTGTCTGGATATCCTTGCGGACTTTTAACAGTTCCTCCCATGCGGCATTGCAGGCAGCAGTAATCTCCGAATGGGGAATCTCTGAAAATTCTTTGGTCAGGGCGTCTGTAATCGTGCCCACATCACGAAATGACATAAAAGGATTGCGGAACACAATTTCCCCGCTTCCAATTTCCTCCACATTATTCTTAATATTTTCGGAATAAGAGGTTACAATGGGACAGTTATAATGATTGTTTGCATCTTCAAATTCATTGCGCTCATAGAACAGAGCAGGATAAAAAATAAATTTTACGCCCTGCCTGATAAGCCATGTCACATGGCCGTGGGCCAGCTTGGCGGGATAACATTCCGACTCGCTGGGAATGGATTCAATGCCCAGCTCGTAAATTTTCCTGTTGGACAGGGGGGAGAGCACCACTCTGTACCCCAATTTGGTAAAGAAGGTAAACCAGAAAGGATAATCCTCATACATATTCAAGACTCTGGGAATACCTACCACCCCTCTGGGTGCCTGATCCGCCTCCAAAGCCGCATAGTCAAAAAGCCTCTTTAACTTATAATCAAAAAGGTTTGGCACTTGGGATGCATTTTTCTTACCGCCAATACCTCTTTCACAGCGGTTTCCGGAGATGAATTGACGACCTCCTGAAAATTTATTAATGGTAAGACGGCAACTGTTGGTGCAGCCCTTACACTTTGCCATGCTGGTCTCAAATTGCAGAGCTTCAATCTGTTCAAAGGAAAGCATGGAGCTTTCATAGCCGTTTTCATAGCGTTCTCTGGCAATTAAAGCGGCGCCAAAGGCTCCCATGATGCCAGCAATATCAGGGCGGACAGCTTCACAGCCCGCAATCTTTTCAAAGCTTCTTAAGACGGCATTATTATAGAAAGTGCCGCCCTGTACCACAATATTTTTTCCGAGTTCAGAGGCATCCGATACCTTGATTACCTTAAACAGGGCATTCTTAATCACAGAATAGGCAAGGCCTGCAGAGATATCGGCAACGGAAGCGCCTTCTTTTTGAGCTTGCTTTACCTTGGAATTCATAAATACCGTGCAGCGAGTACCAAGATCAATGGGATGTTCCGCAAACAGGGCGGCATCGGCAAAGTCCTCCACACTGTAATTTAAGGATTTGGCAAAAGTCTCAATAAAGGAACCGCAGCCGGAGGAGCAGGCTTCGTTTAACTGTACGCTGTCCACCGTCTGATTTTTGATTTTAATGCACTTCATGTCCTGACCGCCGATATCCAGAATGCAGTCCACCTTGGGATTAAAAAATGCGGCGGCATAATAATGGGCAACAGTTTCCACCTCGCCGTCATCCAAGAGAAAGGCGGACTTTAATAAGGCTTCGCCATATCCGGTGGAGCAGGAGCGTACGATTTTTACATTATCCGGCAGAAGTGAGTAAATCTCTTTCATGGAGCGGATAGCAGTCTTTAAAGGGCTGCCGTCATTGCTGCTATAGAAAGAATAGAGCAGAGAACCGTCCTCCCCCACCAGGGCAATCTTGGTGGTGGTGGAACCGGCGTCAATGCCCAAAAAGGCGTTTCCCTGATAGGAGCTTAATTCTCTCGTGGCCACATGGTGTGCATTGTGGCGTTCTTTAAACTGTTCATATGCGGCCTCATTTTCAAAAAGGGGCTCCATACGTTCCACTTCAAATTCCATCTTAATATCAGAAGAAAGCTTTTGAACCATTTCTTGCATAGTAAAAGAAACATTTTCCTTTGCATTTAAGGCGGAGCCGATTGCGGCAAAAAGATGGGAATTATCCAAATCTATGATGTGTTCCTCATCCAATTTCAAGGTGCGGATGAAGGAAGCCTTTAACTCTGATAAAAAGTGGAGAGGGCCGCCTAAAAAGGCAACATGTCCCCTGATTGGCTTGCCGCAGGCAAGACCCGATATGGTCTGGTTTACCACTGCCTGAAAGATGGAAGCAGACAAATCCTCCTTGGTAGCTCCTTCATTGATAAGGGGCTGGATATCCGTTTTGGCAAACACGCCGCAGCGGGCTGCAATAGTATAAAGAGACTGATAATTTTTTGCATATTCATTTAATCCAGCGGCATCTGTCTGAATCAGGGAGGCCATCTGGTCAATAAAGGAACCTGTGCCGCCGGCACAGATACCGTTCATTCTCTGTTCAACATTACCGCCCTCAAAATAGATGATTTTGGCATCCTCTCCGCCAAGTTCAATTGCCACATCCGTCTTGGGAGCAAGTTCCTTAAGGGAGGTGGCTACAGCAATCACTTCCTGTGTAAAGGGAACCCCAAGGTGATTGGCGAGGGTAAGACCGCCGGAGCCGGTAATCATGGGATGCAGCATCAGATTCCCAAGCTTGTCATACGCCTGTTCAAGCAAGGCGGAAAGAGTTTCCCGAATGTTGGCATAGTGGCGCTTATAGTCTGAAAATAAAATATTATGTTCTTCGTCTAAAATAGCAATCTTCACTGTAGTGGAACCGATATCAATACCCAAGGTTGCGTATTTTGTTGTGAAATCCATAAAAACATCCTTCCTAAAAGTGGCTTTGTATTGAAACAATAGTTACAGGTTATGTTTATGTCATATGATGACACACTAAGTCATTATACGACACAAATTTGCAGAATGCAATGAATAAAAAATGGGAAAATGTTTAAAAAATTTTTAAATAATTGGAAAAAACCTATAAAAATTAAAAATGGTTTGTTTACTTATGGGGTAGGGAATGATAAAATATATTCATCTGTCTTTATGAAAATGAAGATGTTAATGAGGATATTGTAAAAAAGAAAGCAGGTCAGATATGTATAACAAGAAGAGTAAATTTGAGAAAAAATTTGGGAAGTATGCGATTCCCAATCTTACTGTTATTTTGCTTTTATGCTATGGCGTAGGATATGGCATAGAATTGTTTGCGGGAGATTTGCTGCCCTATCTGACATTAGATCCCTATCTGATTCTTAAGGGACAGATTTGGAGGCTGGTGACATGGCTGCTCATACCCCCCTCTGGCTTTGGTATTTTTACGCTTATTATGCTATTGTTTTATTATAACATAGGAACCGTGCTGGAACGTACATGGGGTACTTATAAATATAATGTGTATCTTTTTTCTGGAATGTTCCTTACCATTGTGGCAAGCTTTTTATGTATGGGAGTATTGTTCTGGCTGGGAAATGAGGAGGGAACCATTCTGTTGTACAATGGAATTCCCATTACGGTAGGACAGCTTTTTCAAATAGGAGCTTATGCTTTCAGCACTTCTTATATCAGCTTGTCCATTTATCTTGCTTTTGCTGCCACATATCCCGATATGCAGGTGCTTTTGATGTTTGTGATACCGGTAAAGATAAAATGGCTGGGGATTCTGGATGTGATTCTCATGGTGTACTCCCTGTTTGTGGGGGATATTTTCACGAAGTTTGCTGTGGGAGCGGCGCTTCTCAATGTGGGGCTCTTTTATCTGATTAACATAAAAGGACTGCAATATTCGCCCAAACAGATAAAGCGCAGGGTGCAGTTTAAGCAGGACATCAAAAGAAATAGTGGTATTACCAAGCATAAATGCGCCATCTGCGGAAGAACGGATGAGGATGGGGACGATATGGAGTTTCGTTTCTGCTCCAAATGTAACGGTAATTATGAATACTGCCGGAACCATTTGTTTACCCATGAACATGTAAAGTAATCCCTAAAGGAAGAGAGGTATGCTGTCAGAAATGGAAGAGCAGGAGCTTTTATTTGCAAAAATATTAAAAGAAGTCCAGCAAACGGCAAAAGAACAGGGGAATTGTATCAGTGAGGAGCAGGTGCAGAAAGCATTTGAGCCTCTTTCCCTTAGAAAAGAACAGATGCAGATGGTATACGACTATCTGATGCAGCATAAAATCGGCATTGGCGAGCCGGTGGATTTGGATGATTACTTGACGGACAAGGAAAAGAACTATTTAAAGAATTATCTGGACGAGCTGGAATCTCTGCCCCTGTACAGCGAGGGGGAGAAGGAGGCGTTTACTATCTCAGCCATGGCGGGAGAAAAGCAGGCGCAGGCAAAGCTGACGGAAATTTACTTAAAGGCGGTGACGGACATTGCCAAGCTTTATACGGGACAGGGCGTTTTTTTGGAGGATTTAATCGGTGAGGGCAATCTGGCGCTTGCTTACGGCGTCAGTGTGCTGGGCAGTTTGGAAAAGCCTTCCGAGGCGGAGGGAATGCTGATGAAGCTGGTGATGGACGCCATGGAAGAGTATATTTCGGAGAATGCCGACAAGGCGAAAATAAATGAGCGGGTGCTTGAGAGGGTAAATAAGGTGCACATCCGGGCGAAGAAGCTGTCTAAAGAGCTGGGCAGAAAGGTGACGGTTGCGGAGCTTGCAGAAGAGACCAAAATGAGTGAAAAAGCCATACAGGACGTCCTGCGCATCAGCGGATACAAAATGGAGTATATTGATATATGAATAAAACTACTTACGAAGATTATAAATACAGTATGCAGGATGTTTCCAACCTATATATAGGGGCAAAATATACCTTTGGGGAGCTCCTTATGCAGGAGGATATTCTGTTTAAGTTCCGCCTGATTGTGGAACGCTATATTATGCCGGAGGCAGACAGGGAGGATACGCTGGAAAGTCATCTGTATTATCTGGATAAAAGCAGTTTTCTGGTACAGATATACAAGCAGCTGAAGGCCCGCATCAAAGTGAATCTGATTGAGGAAAAGAAAACCTTATCGGGCAAAAAAAAGAAAGAATATACCACAAAGATTTTGACGGCAGAACAACTGACAGAGATGAGCATAGAAGAAAAGCAAAAATGCGGTATGGTGATACAGGAATTAAAGGTGAGTAAGTTGGCTATGCTGTCTTTTTAATAAGGCAATAAAAATAAAATTTTTAGTGTTTGCAGATGGCAGAAAGGTATGGTTATCAGAATGAGAGTAGAAGAATTATCCGCTTATGAAATTTTGGAGAAAAGGGAGATTGCAGATATCAAAAGCATGACTTATTTGTGTCGGCACAAAAAAACCGGCGCAAGGGTGGCGCTGATATCTAATGACGATGAGAACAAGGTATTCTATATCGGGTTTCGTACGCCTCCCAAGGATTCTACCGGAGTAGCGCATATTTTGGAGCATTCCGTGCTCTGCGGTTCCAGAGAGTTTCCCATAAAGGATCCTTTTGTGGAGCTGGTCAAGGGCTCTTTAAACACCTTTTTGAATGCCATGACCTATCCGGACAAGACGGTATATCCTGTGGCAAGCTGCAATGACAAGGATTTCCAGAATCTGATGCATGTGTATCTGGATGCAGTATTTTATCCCAATATTTATGAGAAGGAAGAGATTTTCCGTCAGGAGGGCTGGCATTATGAGCTGGAAAATCCTGAGGATGAACTTGTCATAAACGGTGTGGTTTATAACGAGATGAAGGGAGCCTTTTCTTCTCCAGATGATGTGTTGGAGCGGGAAATGATGAATTCTCTGTATCCCGATACGGTTTATGGCTGCGAGTCGGGGGGCGACCCGAAGGTGATTCCGGAGCTTGACTATGAAAAGTTTCTGGCATTTCATGGCACCTATTATCATCCCTCTAACAGCTATATTTATCTCTATGGAAATATGGATATGGCGGAGAAACTTGCCTTTATCGACGAGCATTATCTGTCTGCATTTGAGGAAAAGAAGGTGGATTCCGGGATTGGACTTCAAAAAGCCTTTCAAACCCCTGTCCGCATCGTGAAGGAATATCCCATAAACGAGGGGGAGGATGAGGAGGAAAATACCTTTTTGTCCTTAAATATGACGGTGGGAGACTGTCTTGACCAGGAACTTTATGTGGCATTTCAGATTTTGGATTATGCCCTTTGTTCTGCGCCGGGAGCGCCATTGAAGCAGATTTTGGTGGAGAGGGGAATCGGCAAGGATGTGTACAGTATCTATGAAAACGGTATCAGACAGCCCTATTTCAGTATTGTGGCAAAGGATACTTCCCTTGCGAAAGAAGAGAAGTTTTTGTCTGTCATTGAGGAAGTACTGCAGGGAATCGTGAAAAACGGTTTTACGAAAAAAGCGTTGCTGGCAGGCATCAATTATTATGAATTTAAGTACAGGGAGGCTGATTTCGGATCCTATCCCAAGGGACTTATGTATGGTCTGCAGGCTTTGGACAGCTGGCTGTATGATGACAAAAAGCCATTTCTCCACATTGAGTCCTTAGAGGTTTTTGCGGCACTGCGGAAGAAGGCGGAGGAAGGGTATTTCGAGGAACTAGTACAGAAATATCTGCTGGATAATCCTCACAGAAGTATTGTGATTTTAAAACCAAGCTTGGGACTTGCGGAGAAGCAGGAGGAAAGCCAAAAGCAGCTTCTTGCGGAGCAGAAAGCGCAGATGACAGAGGAGGAGATTCAGAGCATTATCAAAAAATATAAAGAGCTTAAGACATTTCAGGAGAGCGAGGATAGCAAAGAGGAACTGGCAAAGATTCCCCTTCTTAAGCGGGAAGATTTGAAGAAGGAAGCAGCGGGCTTTGTCAATGAGGAGAAAGCCATTGGGGATACCCTGCTTTTGTATCATAAACTCTTTACCAACGGCATCGGGTATCTGAGGCTGATTTTTAAGCTGGATGATATCCCAGAAGAATATTTCCCTTATGTGGGAGTTTTAAAAAGCTGTCTGGGACTTTTAAATACGGAGCACTATAAGTATGGGGATTTGTTTAACGAGATGAATCTTGTAACCGGAGGCATGGCTGTGGTGAATAATACCTATGCCAATGTGAAGGACGAGAAGCTTTGCAGGGTGACTTTGGAGTTTAAGACCAAGGTATTTTATGCCAATTTGGATAAGGCTCTGAAGCTGATGGAAGAGGTGATGCTTACCAGCGATTTTGCGGACACCGGGCGCCTGTATGAAATTTTGGCGGAAGGAAAGTCAAGGCTGCAGGCTCAGATGATTTCTGCGGGACACAGTGTGGCAGCAGGCCATGCTCTGTCCTATGAAAGCGTACCGGGGGCTTATGGAGAGATGCTTTCAGGGCTTTCCTTTTATCGTCTGATTGCGGATTTGGAGGAGCATTTTGACGAGAAAAAAGAGGAGCTTACCGAAAAGCTTGCCACATTGGCAAAAATGATTTTCCGCAGGGAGAATTTGATGGTGGACTATGTGGGGGAGGAAAATACGGATACTGCTCTGTGTGTGCCCATGGAAGAATTAAAGCAAAAGCTTTACGACTGCCCTGTGGAAAAATCAGGTTATGTGCCTGTGCCCAAAAAGAAAAACGAAGGCTTTATGACCTCCGGACAGGTGCAGTATGTGTGCCGCGCCGGCAACTTTAAAAAGAAAGGACTGCCTTACAAGGGGACACTCCGGGTGCTCAGGGTTATGCTGGGCTATGAATATCTGTGGCTCAATGTCCGTGTCAAAGGCGGCGCTTACGGCTGTATGTGTAATTTCGGCAGGACGGGGGACAGCTATTTTGTGTCTTACAGGGACCCGAACCTGACAAAAACTATTACTATTTATGAGAAGGCAGCAGGAGCAGTAAAGCAGTTTCAGGCGGATGAGCGCACTATGACCCAATATATTATCGGGGCTGTCAGCGACCTCGATATGCCCATGAATCCGGCGGCAAAGGGAGTTCAGTCCCTAGGGGCCTATATGACAGGATTGACGCAGGAGATGGTGCAGAGAGAACGGGATGAGATTCTGAGCGCAGGCCCGGAGGATATCAGGGAATTGGCGGAGCAGATTCAAGCCTTCATGGATGCCGACTGTTTGTGTGTGGTGGGCAGTGCAGGAAAAATTAAAGAGGAAGAAAAAATATTTGAAAAAGTGGAGAACCTTTTCTAAAGATAAGCCGTCTATATGGGGGAAGGAACCTATAGGAGATTGTGAAACTTATTGTTTAGCAAGTTTCATTGTGCCAATTGTATATTCCAACGCAGACACGCTTTCGCTCCGTGAAAAACGCAACGGTGCTAAGCTCATGCCGAATTTCATTCGGCTTAATACCTCGCTAAGCGCCGGCGTTTTTCAAGGGTCTGCTTATGGAACATACAATCTGCACAATTTGGATTGCAAAAAAAGGAGTTTTTCAATCGCCTATAAGCAAATTGCTTAAAAGCAATGGAAAAGCAGGGAGGAAAGGTTATGAAAAGACGAGAAATTGGGAAGAAATGGAAAGTAAGGGGGCTTGTTCTGGGGCTGGCGTTGTCCATGGGGATGATTCTCAGCGGCTGCGGTGCATCGAAGAATGAGACTATGGTGGCTGAGAATGGGTATTCTTCCAGCCCTAGTATGGCGGCGCAGTCGGCAGGCGGCATAAGTTATGATACGGCTTCTGCGGAAGCGTATGATTACGAAGACATGAAGACTACGGAGAATTCTGGTGCCCAAGGGAACAGTGCAGGCAGTGTGGCGGAAAACCCTAACAGGAAGTTAATAAGAAATGTGAATTTGTCCGTGGAGACAAAGGAATTTGATATTCTGATGGCAGCGGTTACGGAGCAGGTGAGAAGTCTTGGGGGTTACATAGAAAATAGTAACACCTATAACGGCAGCAGTTATTCCGGGCATCGCAACAGCAAAAATTCTAGTCTGACCATCCGGATTCCGAAGGATAAGCTGGATGAATTTTTGGAAACTGTATCAGGCATCAGCAATGTAGTGAGACGCTCTGAGAATGTGAATGATGTGACTCTTGCTTATGTGGATTTGGAAAGCCATAAGAACGCTCTGAAGGTGGAGCAGGAGAGGCTGATAGCATTGCTTGAAAAAGCGGAGACCGTAGAGGATATCATAACTGTCGAGAACCGCTTGTCCGATGTGCGGTATCAGCTGGAAAATATGGAAAGCAGGCTTCGTACCTATGACAATCAGGTGGATTACAGCACGGTATATCTGGATATCAGCGAGGTAAAGGAGCTGACTCCCGTGGAGGAGAAAAATGCATGGCAGCGGATGGCGGAAGGATTTGTGAACAGCTTAAAGAACGTGGGGAACGGATTTAAGGAGTTCGGTATCTGGATCGTGGTGCATATTCCCTATCTGGTGGTATGGGCAGCAGTGATTTTTGCCATTGTCATGTTCATTAAATGGCTGATTAGGCGCGCAAAGAAGAAAAAGGCAAAGAAGCTGGCAGCGCAGAATGCTGTGCAGCCTCAGAATATGCAAAATTAATTTCTTTGCAAAATCTTGTGTTTTTGGTATACTAACATAAGGAGACAGCAAAAGGCGGCTGGATAAATTCCGGCCGTCTTTTCTAATATGCATAATGTGCAATGTACAATGTGAATACCCGACAACAAAGATAATTTAAGCGCTTGCCTTGACAGGCGGAAGGAAGAAAAATGTTCCAAATGTCTAAAGATTCAAAAATGTGGCTTATATTTACGGTTTATGTCATGGTGATACTGCCATGGCCGGCAACAATAGCTGACTTTATTGTGAGAATCTTTTATCCTGATATAGACTTTTATTTGATCACTCTTTTTTGGTATAGTGTTGTTCCGGTGTATTTATTTGCACTAGGGTTTTTTGGTGGAAGCCAAGAAAAACAGAAATGTTTTGTGCCGCTTATCTCCTATGTAATCTATTTTATGGGGATTTGCTTATGGGGGATTGGAAGCGGTTTGATTTTTTGGTGGGGACATGCGCCATACACGATGGCAATGTTATGGAATTTGATGCTTGTTATTTTTGCCATGCCCTTTGGTTTTATGACAGGTGATTTCGTATCAAGTCAGAAAAAGAAATTGGAGATGGAAGGGAAATTTGACATTAAAAAAATTGCAAGCAGAGAATTGCTCATCTGGACGGTTATTGCGGCGATTCTGTTTGTGGTAGTTCCCCAGACGATGAATGTATCTATGTATGCTGATGAAGTTTTTGGCGAATTGTGGGAGATTCATATGGTGGTGTTGATGGTGATAGGCGGGGTATCAGGAATCAGGTTTAAGAAATTGGCTCGTCTACCTCTCATTGCCTATATTATGCATTTGATAGAAGTGTGTTTGTCGTATGGATTGTTGCTTATGGAAGGATATTTCGCTGCAACTGCTCAGGGATGGTATTCTGAGAAGTGTTTGTTTTGTGGAGTTTTGCTAGTGGATGGATATCATACATCTTCTTCAATGGCGGTGGTGTTTATGGCATTCTTTATGACTTTTCAATTCTTCGGTATGATGATAAGTTTTGTGATAAGTTTTGTGATAACAGAGAGCATAGTTGCTCTGGCAGGTAAAATAAAAGAAAAGAGACTGAACAGAAAAAACAGTGAGGAAATTTAGTATGAATAACGAAAAAGAATACAAATCCGGTTTTGTCACTTTAATCGGCAGACCAAATGTGGGAAAGTCAACCTTGATGAATCATTTGATTGGGCAGAAAATAGCCATTACCTCCCATAAGCCCCAGACTACCAGAAACCGCATTCAGACGGTATTATCACTGCCTGAGGGACAGATTGTGTTTCTGGACACCCCCGGTATCCACAAGGCGAAAAATAAGCTGGGAAATTATATGGTGAATGTGGCTGAGCGCACTTTAAATGATGTGGATGTGGTGCTGTGGCTGGTGGAACCTGTCACTTTTATCGGAGCGGGAGAGCGCCATATCATAGAGCAGTTAAAAAAGACAAAAACCCCCGTGATTTTAGTGATTAACAAAACGGATACGGTAAGGCGGGAAGAGGTTCTGAAAACCATTGATGTTTACAGGAAGGAGCTGGATTTTAAAGAGGTGGTGCCGGTGTCCGCCCTGAAGGGAAGAAATACGGAAGAATTGATTGGCTGTATCATGAAATATCTGCCTTATGGACAGGCGTTTTATGATGAGGACACCATCACGGACCAGCCCGTGCGGCAGATTGCGGCGGAGCTTATCCGGGAGAAGGCGTTACGGCTATTGTCGGACGAAATTCCCCACGGAATTGCCGTCAGCATTGAAATGATGACAGACAGGGGACGCATCTGCGATATAGAGGCCACCATTGTCTGTGAAAAGGAATCCCACAAGGGAATTATTATTGGAAAAGGCGGTCAGATGTTGAAAAAAATCGGCTCCAAGGCGCGTCCGGAAATTGAGGATATGCTGGAAAAAAAGGTCAATCTGCAGCTTTGGGTGAAGGTGAAGGAAGATTGGCGGGACAGCGATTTCCTTATAAAAAATTTTGGTTACAATCCCAAAGATATGGATATACACGCATAGAAAATGAAAAATGGCAGACCCTATTAGAGTAGTTTGTTGTATAGCATTTAATGAACAATCTTAAGAGAATAGAGAATAGGGGAGCCAAAGATGCATAATATAAATTACTGGCAACAGTTTGAACATACCGGGAAGATTGAGGATTATTTAAATTACAAAAGCTGCCGCAGAGAGCCCGGTTACTTTGTGGGAGAAAAAAAGCCTGAAAGGCATGGCGGAGAGTCGGAAGGGAATCCTTATGCAGGAGTTCGTATGTGTGACAGGAATGATATTGAAGCAGATGCCCATGGGGGAGTATGACAGGCGCATTTGTCTGCTGACAAAGGAGAGGGGCAAGATATCCGCCTTTGCAAAGGGAGCGAGGAGACCAAACAGCCGTCTGGCGGCGGCAAGCAATCCCTTTTGCTTTGGCACCTTTAAGCTGTATGAGGGCAGAAATTCCTATACAGTGGCGGATGCAGAGATTCAGAATTACTTTGAAGAGCTGATGACGGATTATGAGGGCGCCTATTACGGCATGTATTTTGCTGAGGTGGCGGATTATTATACAAGGGAAAATAATGATGAGAGGGAAATGTTAAAGCTTCTCTATCAATCCCTGCGGGCGCTGTGTTCTTCGGCGCTTAAGAATCCTCTGGTCCGGGTTATTTTTGAATTAAAGGCGATTGTGGTAAACGGAGAATATCCGGGGGCGCCTGCGGATAGAAATCTTGCAGAGTCCACCCTATACGCCTTAAACTACATAGAAAAAACTCCTGTGGAGAAGCTGTATACTTTTACGGTGACGGATGAAATTTTTAAGGAACTGCAGAGCGTTTCAATGGAGTATTGCAGGCGTTTTATGGATCGTTCTTTCAAAAGTCTTGAAATACTAATGACACTGTGTTAAAATATTATGGCTGGAAATCCAGAGGAAAGGTATGTCATTATGAGTAAGATTAAGAAATTGAGTATCTGCGTTTTGGTTTGTGCGTGGATGCTTACAGGCTGTGGGAAGGCGAAAATGCCGGAAACGGTAGAGGAAAACACCCTTTGGGTGGATAAAGAAGGAACGGTGCGTTTATATTTAGTGGACGAATTTGATGAGAAGGCCTATTTTGATGTGCCGGAGCTGACCCGCATGGCGATGGAAGAGGCGGCAAAGCATAATGAGCAGCATTCCAAGTCCGGCCGGACAGATGTTGTTGTGGAGAAAGTCGAAAAGAATGTGGGGGACGGCAAAATCCGTGTAAATTATACTTTTGCAGACGGAAAAGCGTTTAGCGAATTTGAATTTATTGATGGAACCCTGTTCTATGGCACGGTGAAGGAAGCGAAGGCTGCGGGCTACAGCCTTGGCAATGTGGCGCTGGTAAACGCAAAGGACGGCAGTATGACCACGGGGGCGGCAGTAGAGTCCTCTGCGGCGGATAAACATGTTTTGATTACGGATCAGAAGCTTTTGATATATTGTCCTTATCAGGTAACTCATGTGGGAGAGGGCGCTGTGTGCAGGAAGGACGGCACGGTGGACACTACAAAGGCAGAGGGCAATGTATTTATTTTGATGGCGAAATAACCGCAGACACGCTTGCGTTTTGGCGCTTGCGGAATAAAAGGAGGAATATGTGATGGAAAAGACAATGGAAAAGATTCAGGCTCTGGCAAAGGCAAGGGGCTTCGTATATCCCGGTTCGGAGATTTACGGTGGGCTTGCCAATACATGGGATTACGGCAATCTGGGTGTGGAGCTTAAGAATAATGTAAAGAAGGCATGGTGGCAGAAATTTGTGCAGGAGAATCCGTACAATGTAGGCGTGGACTGCGCCATTTTAATGAATCCCCAGACATGGGTGGCAAGCGGTCATCTTGGCAGTTTTGCAGACCCTTTGATGGACTGCAGGGAGTGTCATGAACGTTTCCGCGCGGATAAGCTGATAGAGGATTTCTGTAAGGAGAACGGTGTTTCCCTGACAGCGAGTGTGGATTCATGGACTCAGGAGCAGATGAAGGAATTTGTGGAGGAAAAGAATATTCCCTGCCCTTCCTGCGGCAAACATAATTTTACGGATATCCGTCAATTTAATCTGATGTTTAAGACTTTTCAGGGCGTTACAGAGGATGCCAAGAACACAGTATACTTGAGACCCGAGACGGCTCAGGGTATCTTTGTGAATTTTAAGAATGTGCAGAGGACTTCCCGGAAGAAGCTTCCTTTTGGTATTGCGCAAATCGGCAAATCTTTCCGAAACGAGATTACTCCCGGCAATTTTACCTTCCGTACCAGAGAGTTTGAGCAGATGGAATTGGAATTTTTCTGTGAACCCGGTACGAATAAGGAGTGGTTTCAGTATTGGAGAACTTTCTGCCGTGATTGGCTGTTGTCCTTAGGAATTAAAGAAGATGAGATGAGACTGAGGGATCATTCACCGGAGGAGCTTTGTTTTTACAGCGAGGGAACCACGGATATTGAGTTTAAGTTCCCCTTTGGCTGGGGCGAACTGTGGGGTATTGCGGACAGAACAGATTATGATTTGACCCAGCATCAGAATACTTCCGGTGAGGATATGTCCTATTTTGACGATGAAAAGAAAGAAAAATATATACCTTATGTGGTGGAGCCTTCTCTGGGAGCTGACCGCGTGGTGCTGGCATTTCTCTGTGCGGCCTATGACGAGGAGGAGCTTCCAGATGGTGAGATGAGAACGGTGCTTAGATTCCATCCAGCTCTTGCACCTGTGAAAATAGGTGTGCTTCCTTTGTCCAAGAAGCTGAATGAGGGCGCGGAGGAGATTTATACAAAGCTGTCTAAGAGCTACAACTGTGAGTTTGATGACAGGGGCAACATCGGCAAGAGATATCGCAGGCAGGATGAGATTGGAACGCCCTTCTGTGTGACCTATGATTTTGAGTCTGAGACAGATGGCTGTGTGACGGTGCGTTTCCGAGACTCTATGGAGCAGGAGAGGATAAAGATTGCCGATTTGGAAGCTTATTTTGCAGATAAATTTGTATTTTAATGAGATTTCAGCGCAAAGCGCAGCATGGGAGTAGATTGAAAAATCAAAGATTTTTCAATCGCAAATTTGTGCCTGCGGCCCAAAGTTTGCAGGTTACGGAAAGGCATGGTTATTAGTATGGAAATATTAGAGATATTTCAGGTATTGGGGATAGAGGCGACTAAAGACGAGCAGGCTATCAGAAATGCCTATCGTGACAAGCTTTCCGTGACCAATCCGGAGGATAATCCGGAGGGGTTTAAAAGACTGCGCACAGCTTATGAAGAGGCATGTCTCTATGCAAAGCAGACGGATGAAAATATTGAAAAAGAAAAGGACACCACGCCTTCAGGCCTTTGGGTGGAGCAGGTGGAAGACATCTATAAGAATATCCATTCCAGGCAGGATATAGAGAGATGGAAAGCGCTGTTTGAGGAAGATATCTTTTTGTCCTTAGAGGAAGAAGAAAACTGCCGGATGAAGCTCCTTGCTTTTTTGATGGATCATTTCAAACTTCCCACGGCGGTATGGAAACTTTTGAATGAAAAATTAAATCTTGTATCCGATGCCGGAGCGTTAAGGGAACATTTTCCGGTGGATTTCATTCACTATGTGGTGGCAAAGTGCGAGCGCGGCGAGGATGTAGAGTTCGGACAGTTTGAAGGCGAGCCAGAGGCTGCTTATGATATGTTCCTGCAATATTATGATCGTTGCTGGAACGCTTTGCAGGACAAGCAGATAGAGCAGGCGGAAGAGTACATAAAAAATGCGGATGAGCTTAATATTTATCATCCTGTGATGGAGGTCTGCAGGGCTCATGCCGCAGTGGAGCGGGGTAAAATAGAGGAAGCAATCAACAGCATGGTAAAGCTGAAGGAGCGTTTTCCGAAGGACGCAATGGTCTGTTATAATGCGGCGGAAATTATGTGGCATCATGACAGAAAAGAACAGGCGGCAGAAATTTACCGGGAATTAAAGGAGGTAAATGATGTTCATTACATGGCAAATGTACGCCTGACCGAGTGGAATTATGAGCAGGGGCAGTATGAGGAAGCCAAGAAATGTGCGGAAAATGTGCTTGCAGCCGGGGCAGATGATGAATTTATGGAGCTGCTTGCCAAGGTAAATGTAGAAATTGAAAAGAATTATGAAAGGCATTATAAACAGGAAAATGATGTCCGCTCCGCATTGGAGTTAGGCTGGTGCTATCTGCAGGACGGCAAGGTCAGCAGGGGAATCAGTCTGGTGGAGGACTTGGAAGGACGGATTACCGAAGAGGATGATGCGGAATACCAGGGCCTTCTCACAAAGCTTTATGTGGAAGAGACCGAATATGAGAAAGCTCTTGCAAAGGCAGAAAAATGGGAAAAGGCTTTGCAGAAGAAATTACAGACCGATGAGCCGGAGGAAGAAAAGGAAAAAGACAGAAACCGCATCCGCCAATATCATTTGATTCGGATGCAGTGTTTTCATGCTCTGGGCGACATGCGGAATGAGCCGGAGAGTGCGCACAGCAGGGAGAATTATGAAAAAGCCATTGAGGAAGGCAACGGAATTTTGGACGGAACCCCCAATGATATCGGGCTTATGCTGGAGCAGGCTCAGATCTATATGGAGATGGAAGAGTATGAAAAGAGTCTTGACGTGTGTGCAAGGCTTGTTGACGAACATCAGGTTTATGCAGCTTATGCCACAGAACTTGAGGTACACCGCAGGCAGTGGAATGCTTCCGGCGTAGTGCAGGCGGGGCAGCAGTGTATTCACTTTTTCCCGAATTATGAGAGGGCTTATGAGCATGTGGCAAAGGTTTTTCTGGATCTGGAAAGACCTGAGGATTTGAAAAGCGTGCTTAAGGATGCCAAAGAGCAGGGGATTGAGAGTGTTATTTTGGATGCCTATCAGTATCAGATGGGCAAAACCGTGCCGGATACAGAGGTTCTGGACGAGAAGCTGGCGCAATTCCGTAAAGAATATTTTACAAAAGTGGAAAATGGGGATATTGAGGCGTATCGTCAAGGACTGCCTATATTGACGGAATATTTGTATTGGTATCCCGGTACGTATATGCTGGTGGAAAGAGGGTTATTTCACAGGGCGGCTCATCGTTACGAGGAGGCTAAGGCGGATTTTGAGAAGGCTCTTGCGGAAAATCCAAGGCAGCCCTATGCCTTAAACGGTCTCAGTTTTGTCTATAAATTTGAAGGAAATTATGAACAGGCATTAATCTGCTTAAAGAGGGCAAATCGTTACAGGGACCCGGAGATGAGCGATGTGATTTATGCAGATATGGCAAATTTGTATTCCCTTATGGGTAATTATAAAGAGGCGGCAAAGGCCTATGAAAAATTTGCCAAGAAGACAGGTTTCCGTTATCAGTATCATATGAGCAAATATGCCACCTGTTTAATGCGCTGCGGAGAAGTAGACAAGGCGGCACAGATATTAAAATCGACATACGGCGAAAATGAGGTGGATTACTTTGACGAGGCATGCGATGTTTACCAGATAGCGGGAATGCCGGAAAAGGCAAAAGAACTTCTGGATAAATGGGGCAGCAGGAAGAAGACCTTAGATAACAGAGACAAGGGTGCTTATTACGGTAAAATGGCATGGCAGGAGCTCTTGTTTGGCACCGGGGATAAGGCTGTTGAGTATATGGGTAAAATGCTGGACTGCATGGGAGGACTCGGCGCATATGCCGATAGTTTGAGCGATGCTATCTTTACCTGTATTCTGTGTGGGAATGACAAAAAAGGCAGGGACTATGCCGCAAAACTCAGACTGCATTTGGAGAAAACAAAACAAAGAGAATATTCTGATATGGCAAAGAGCGCCGTTTATGAAAGAACCATGTCCTGGTATTATACCAAATCTTCGGAGGAATTGGAGAAGATGCTGGACAAGGGGGACTGTGAGGAAACCTGTCACATCTGTACCTATTGCCTCTGTAAGGAGTTAGAGGCGGTGCGTATTTTGGTTATGCTTAGATGCGGCAAAGAAAAAGAGGCTTTTGCAAGGCTGGATGCCAATTTAGAAAAGCAAAAGGATGAATTTATGCTTGCTATCCGTCATATCTGCGAAAATGGAGTAAAAGTGACTCCCGATGCGGCGCTGCGGGAAGAAAAGCAGACGGGGGATACTGCGCAGTCTAATGGTGCAAACGGTTTCATGGCACAGCTTAAGGGAATATTTGGGCGTAAAAAGTAAGAGAAATGCTGTTATAATAGTGTGAAGGGCGGAAGTTTCGCCCCAAATGAAGAAACAAAGGAATTAGGATAGTATGATAGTAGGAATTGATTTAGGAACAACAAACAGTCTCATCGCTTATTTTACGGAGGAGGGAGCAAAGATTATTCCCAACCGATTGGGAAAGAATCTGACTCCTTCTGTTGTGAGTGTGGACGAAGAGGGCAATGTATATGTGGGAGAAACGGCAAGGGAGCGCATGAGCCTGTATCCCGATTCCGTGGCGCAGACCTTTAAGCGCAGTATGGGAACGGAGAGGGAGTATGTGTTAAGCGGTCAGAAATTTAAGCCGGAGGAGCTCTCTAGCATGGTACTGCGCGCCTTAAAGGAGGATGCGGAAAGCTTTCTGGGCGAGGAAGTCACGGAGGCTGTGATTAGCGTGCCCGCTTATTTTGACGATAAAAGAAGAAAAGCTACCAAGAGAGCAGGAGAGCTGGCGGGGCTTAAGGTGGAGAGAATGATTTCCGAGCCTACGGCAGCAGCAGTTGCCTATGGCTTGTACGACAAAACCCAGGATACCCGCTTTTTAGTGTTTGATTTGGGAGGGGGCACATTTGATGTGTCCATTTTGGAGTTATATCACAATATTCTGGAAGTCCGCGCCGTAGCCGGAGACAATTATCTTGGGGGCGAAGACTTTACTGAAGTGATGGCAAAGCTGTTTTTGCAAAAGAGTGGTTTAAGTCTTTCAAATTTGTCGGAAAAAGAACAGGTGCGGCTGTACCGTCAGGCGGAGAAGGCGAAACGCGCCATCAGCGAGCAGACGGAAGTGGCAATGAGCTTCTTGTATAAAGAGGAGACTAAGGAAGAAAAAATTACCGTTAAGGAATATGAGGAAGCCTGCGAAGAGCTTCTGCAGAAAATAAGGGAACCTGTGAAAAAGAGTCTTGCGGATGCAGGGCTTAAGCTGTCCGATATCGATGAGGTGCTGTTAATCGGAGGCGCTACGAGGCTGTCCATTGTGAGGGATTTTTTGATTCGCCTTTTCAGAAAATTTCCTGATACCAAGATGAATCCAGACGAGGCGGTAGCCTTGGGTGCTGCGGTTCAGGCTGCCATGAAAGAGCGCAGGGAAGAGGTAAAGGAAGTGATTTTGACGGATGTCTGTTCCTTTACATTGGGCACCGAAGTGGTGGTGGAATATGAAGAAGGCAGGTTTGAGGACGGGAGATTCTGCCCGATTATTGAGAGAAATACTGTGATTCCCGCCAGCCACACGGAGAGACTTTATACGGCACGGGACAACCAAGATAAAGTAAGAGTCCGGGTGTTGCAGGGTGAGAGCCGTTTTGCAAGGAATAATCTGTATTTGGGAGAATTGGAAATTGATGTGCCGAAAGCTCCCAAAGGGCAGGAGTCCGTGGATGTAACCTACACCTATGATATCAATTCTCTTTTGGAGGTGGAAGTAAAGGTAGTATCCACGGGAAAAAGCCAGAAGATGATTATCAAGGGTCAGGATAACCAAATGACCGAGGAAGAGATTCAAAAGCGTATGGAGGAGCTGGCTTATTTGAAAATTCAGCCCAGGGATTATGAAGAAAACCGTCTGGTGCTGTTGCGGGCAGAGCGTATGTACGAGGAGGCTCTGGGGGACCGCCGCAAAAAGCTTGACCACTATATCACGGTGTTTGAGGCAGCCCTGAAAAAGGGTGACCATGAGGGAATCATGGATGCCAGAGACGAACTGAATGAGATTTTAGAGGAAGAAGACGACTAAAGAGCCGCCATTATAAAAATGCTTCTATAAAGGGAGGGATTGCCATGCAGAAATATGGCGTAAACGAATTAAGAAGAATGTATTTGGATTTTTTTGAGAGCAAGAATCATCTGAAAATGAAGAGCTTTTCTTTGGTGCCCCATAATGATAACAGCCTGTTGATTATCAATTCCGGTATGGCACCCCTGAAACCCTATTTTACAGGACAGGAAATCCCTCCAAGGCGCAGGGTTACCACTTGTCAGAAATGTGTGCGCACGGGAGATATTGAGAATGTGGGTAAGACTGCCAGACATCTTACTTTCTTTGAGATGCTGGGGAATTTTTCTTTCGGAGATTATTTTAAACATGAGGCCATTGCATGGAGCTGGGAATTCCTTACCGAGGTAGTAGGTATGGAGCCGGAGAGGCTCTATCCCTCCATTTATTGTGAAGATGATGAGGCATATGATATCTGGACTAAGGAGATAGGTGTTCCCGGGGAAAAAATTACCCGCTTTTACCGTGACGAGAACGGCAAATGTGATAATTTCTGGGAGCATGGCGCAGGTCCCTGCGGTCCCTGTTCCGAGATTTATTATGACAGGGGTGAGAAATATGGCTGCGGTAAGCCTGACTGTAAGGTGGGCTGCGATTGCGACCGTTTTATGGAAGTGTGGAACAATGTATTCACACAGTTTGATAATGACGGAAAGGGTAATTATACAGAACTTTCCCAGAAAAATATTGATACTGGCATGGGGCTGGAGCGTCTGGCAGTAGTGGTGCAGGATGTGGATTCCGTGTTTGATGTGGATACCATGAAGGCTATCCGTGACAGGATTTGTGAGATTGCCGGGGTAACATATCAGGAGGATGAGGCAAAGGATGTATCCATCAGACTGATTACAGACCATATCCGTTCTTCCACCTTTATGATCAGCGACGGCATTCTGCCCTCTAACGAGGGAAGGGGCTATGTGCTGCGCCGTCTGATTCGCCGGGCTGCAAGACATGGCAGGCTTCTCGGCATAGACGGAAAGTTTTTGGCCAAGTTAAGCCAGACGGTGATTGCAGAGTGTAAGGACGGTTATCCCGAGCTTGAGGAGAAGAAGGATTTTATTCTGAATGTGTTGACTCAGGAGGAGGATAAATTTGATAAGACCATCGATCAGGGATTAAGCATCCTTGGAGAGATGGAAGAGGAAATGAAGGCTTCCGGCGAGAAGTGCCTCTCCGGCGAAAATGTGTTTAAGCTTTATGATACCTATGGATTCCCTGTAGATCTGACCTTGGAGATTCTGGAGGAGAAAGGATTTTCCATAGATCAGGCGGGATTTGACGCATGCATGACAGAGCAGAGAGAAAAGGCGAGAAAAGCCCGTAAGACAACCAATTATATGGGAGCGGATGCCACCATATATGAGTCCATTGATGTGAATATAACCTCTAAATTTGTAGGATATGACCGCCTGCAGCATGAATCCAAAGTAACTGTGCTGACCACTGATACAGAGCTTGTGGATGCATTGACAGATGGACAGGTTGGCACCATTATCGTTGAGGAGACTCCGTTCTATGCCACCATGGGTGGACAGAATGCCGATACCGGCGTGATTACCACAAAGGACGGAAGTTTTGCCGTCAAAGACACCATTAAGCTTTTGGGCGGCAAGGTAGGACATGTGGGAACTGTCACAAGCGGTATGATTAAAGTCGGAGATGTTGTTACGCTTACAGTGGATGCGGATAACAGAGCGGATACCTGTAAGAACCACAGCGCAACCCATTTGCTGCAAAAAGCTCTCAGGGAAGTTCTGGGTACCCATGTGGAACAGAGCGGTTCTTATGTGGACGGCGAAAGACTGCGATTTGACTTCAGCCATTTTGCTCCCATGACGGCGGAAGAGCTGAGAAAAGTGGAAGATATCGTCAATGAAAAGATTGCGGAGAATCTGCCTGTGGTGACACAGATCATGGGAATTGAGGAAGCAAAGAAAACAGGTGCTATGGCGCTCTTTGGCGAGAAGTATGGCGAAGAAGTAAGAGTGGTGAAAATGGGAGATTTTTCCGTGGAATTATGCGGAGGAACCCATGTTAAAAATACGGGCGTTATTTCCAATTTCAAGATTCTTTCAGAGAATGGCGTGGCCGCTGGAATCCGCAGGATTGAAGCTCTGACAGGAAATGGCGTGACCGCATATTACAGGGATTTGGAAAAGACCTTGGAGGAGGCAAGCAGAATTTTAAAAACTACTCCGGGTTCCCTGATAGAAAAATGCGGGCATATTATGGCGGAGATGAAGGCGCTTTCTTCCGAAAATGAGTCTTTGAAGAGCAAGGCGGCGAAGGATGCCTTGGGAGATGTAATGGATCAGGTCACGGAAGTAAAGGGCGTGAAGCTGTTAGCTGTAAGCGTGAACGGCGTGGATATGAACGAGCTGAGGAATTTGGGAGACCAATTAAAAGAAAAACTGCAGGAAGGCGTGGTAGTGCTCTTATCCAATCAGGACGGCAAGGTAAATATGATTGCCATGGCTACGGAGGGCGCTGTGAAGCAAGGCGCACACGCCGGCAACCTGATTAAGGGTATTGCGGCATTGGTAGGCGGCGGAGGCGGCGGCAGACCTAATATGGCGCAGGCCGGCGGCAAGAATCCTGCAGGCATTCCCGCAGCGATTGCAGAGGCTGGGAAAGTGCTGGAAGGACAGCTTGCGTAAACAGTTTGGACTATAGCAACGATGGAAAGGAAAATGCCGGCGGCAGGGAGTATATTGCCGGCGGCGGTCAGAGCGGGACAGATGGAAGAGAGAAGAATAGAAGGCTTGTGGGACTGCGCATATTGCGGGCGAAAAGCAATCAAGGCAAGATATGATGCCTGTATGTCGTGTGGGAGACCCCGGGGGATTGACACTCTTTTTTATCTGCCCGAAGATTTGGATGCAGCGACTTTGACACAGGAGGAAAAGGCGAAAACCACAAATGCACCGGATTGGCTGTGCGATTATTGCGGTTCCTATAACCGTGCGGATATCTTCCGTTGTACAAAATGCGGCGGGGACAGGACGGAGTCGAAGTCCGATTACGGGATGCTTCACAAGCTGACTGGCATATTATTTGGCAGAAAGGATTGACAAGTAGTTTGTAGAAGTGAATGATTGGGGTATAAAAATGGCAGTACAGCTTATCGCGGATTTATATGACTGTTCGGAGATGATTGATGACACGGAAGCAGTGAGGGAGGCCGCCCATAAAGCAATCGGATATGTGGGCGCACAGATTGTGGAAGAATGTATTCATAAATTTGAACCCATTGGAATCACTTATTTTGCCATTATTTCCACTTCCCACTTTTCGATACATACATGGCCGGAATACCAATATGCGGCAATCGATATTTTTTCCTGCAGGGACGAAGTGGCGGATGGAATTGCACAGGTGTTGAAGGATTTGTTTGGCTCAAGGAACATCCGGGTTCAAACCATACAGCGCGATATCAGCGGTCATTCGGCATCAGGGCGCAGTTAAACTGTTAGGATGTTTTGAGAGGAAAGATGGAGGCGGAATATGTTTTATGATGTAGGTACGCTGCTTAATATAAACGGCTTGTCGGGAAAGGTTATCGGGTACATCCAATACGAAAACATACAAGATGCCGGAAAATTCTGGACTGAGTATCGGTTAAAAACAGCAAGAGGAGAATGCTGGCTTTCCTGTGATGAGTTTTATGACGAATATTCCATTTCTTGGCCTGCGAACAATATCAGGGGGCAGATTGGTCCGGAATGGCATAAGGTGGACGAGGGGACTCAGGTGGTCCGCTTCAGCAGCGGGGATGTGGATGTGGACCCGGGGGAGAGAGCTTCTTTTGTAGAATATGAGGATGCATCAGAGGATCACACGCTTTCCGTTGAGATTTGGAGCGATGGAACCGAATTTTCCACGGGGGAGTACATTGAAAAAAGCGATATTGTGGAGACCGGATATGAAAAGCCGTCTGTGATAAAGAGAATAAATCTGACGGCGGTGCTGCTGATTTTTGCCTTTGGTTTTCCATTCTTAGGGATAATGGGAAACATTATTGTTGCAAATCTGAACGCAAACAAGAGAATTGCCAACTATCTGAAGGAGTCTGGGAAATATGTGTATGAAACTTCCCTGTCCGGCAATGAGAAGCAGAAGGCAACGGTATATGCCTATCGGACATCTGCCACAACGGATGATGTGGCCAAGGATATCATTCAGGGCATTGAGGGAAATACCCAATCGGTGACTCAGAAGGATGACACGAATAATCAGGAGATTGCCATTTTGACTGATAAAGAATACTGCCTTGTGTATCATCCGGAGAACGAAGAGAAAAAGGTATATGTTCAAGTGTCAAACAGAAAGTATAATTACACATCGGATAATGCCCCTTACAGAATCTCAAGCGCCGGTTCTACATGGTACCGAAGTCATTATTACAGCTCAGGATACTCAGCGGATTCCTCTTCTTATAAGGGTACGCCGTCGGCCTATTCCATGTATAATGGGACAACGATTCACAATATCGGAAACGGTTACTTTGACAGCTATTCCAGCTCCATTCGGCAGTCAAGCATCAACAGCCGGAAATCATCAAGCGGTGGATTGAGCAGTGGTAAATAAATGCGGGAGAAGAAAACTAGTGAAGGGAAAATTGGTAATTTAAGAAAAGGAGAAAAATTATGTTGACAGTTATAATGGAGACAGGGGTTTATTTTTGTATCGGACTGATTATGATGCTGTTGGGGTATTGGCTGATTGATCTGGCAATCCCGGTGGATTTCCCGAAGGAGATTAACGAGGGGAACAAAGCGGTGGGCTGGGTGTCTGCGGGAATTTATGCAGGTCTTGGCTTTGTGATCCGCTCTGCAATCATCTCTGGTGGAGTTGGTGAAGCCATGGAGCTTTTGGCGGGAGTGATAGACACCGTAGTCTATGCCATAATTGGTGTTGTCACATTCATATTGGCATATTTTCTTGTGGATATTGTCAACAGAAAGTTTAATTTCGGCGTTGCGCTTAAGGAGAAGAATGAAGCAGCGGGAATCATGATATTCGGTATTTTTGTGGGAATTGCCTTTATTGTCAGCGGTGTGATCCAATAAACACCATAGGAAAGAAACGGGTATTATTATGAGCAGGAAGTACAGGCTTCTGATGCTGACCACTCTGATTATATCAGGGTGCTCCATGTGTTATGAGCTGATCATCAGCGCAGTGAGTTCCTATCTTCAGGGAAACAGCACTCTGCAGTATTCCATAACCATCGGGCTTTATATGGCGGCATTGGGATTTGGATCCTATATCTCCAGATATTTCAAGAAAAATCTGTTTAATGTCTTTGTGACAATCGAGCTGAGTATTGGTGTGGCGGGGGGCTTAAGCTCCCTGCTGCTTTTCCTGTCCAATATTTATATTTCCAATTATGTGGTAGTGATGTATCTGGAAATTATACTGATCGGTATGCTGGCAGGGGCGGAAATCCCGATTATGACGAGAATTATTGAAGAGGACGAGAAGAACCTGTCTGTGACCCTATCCTCTATCTTCAGTTTTGATTACATTGGGGGATTGCTGGGAGCCATTGCTTTTCCGCTCCTATTGCTTCCGCATCTGGGCTTTTTTTCGACATCTTTTCTCTGTGGATTGTTAAATATTACCGCCGCCATCCTGATTCTGCAGCGCTTTGGAGAGCGGGTTAAGCATATCTGGATTTATCGCGTTCTTGCCATCTTCATTGCGTCAGGGATGATCATCGGAATTGTGTTTGCGGATAACATCTCGGAGAGCGTAGAGGGTGGTCTGTACAGGGATCAGATTATTTACATGGAACAGACGGAATATCAAAAAATCGTACTCACAAAGCATCGGGATGACGTGAGACTTTACATTGATGGGAACTGCCAGTTTTCCACGGCCGATGAATACCGTTATCATGAAGCATTGGTGCATATTCCCATGAGCGAATTGGACAGCCGAAGCCATGTGTTGATTCTGGGGGGCGGGGATGGAATGGCGGTTCGCGAAGTTCTGAAATATGACGAGGTGGAAAGAATAGATCTGGTGGATCTGGATGCAGAGATGATTCGAATCTGTTCCACCAATCAAAATATCACTGCTGTTAACCAAAACAGTTTGGAATCGGACAAGCTGAATATTTACAATATGGACGCATATGAGTATCTGGAGGATTCCAAGGAACAATATGACCTGATTATTGTGGATCTGCCTGATCCCAACAGTGAATCCCTGAACAAACTGTATTCCAATATATTTTATCGGATGTGCAAAAACCGCCTGAAGGATACCGGCGTGATGGTGGTGCAGTCCACCAGCCCCTATTATGCGGCAAAAGCATTCTGGTGTATCAATAAAACCATCAAGAGCGAAGGCCTGTATGTAAAAGCCTATCACCTGCAGGTTCCCGCATTTGGGGATTGGGGATTTAACATGGCAAGCAGGAGGGAACTCACGGAAGATCTGGACTTTGATGTGGACACAAAGTATCTGACCAGAGAAAATGTTTCAGCTCTCTTTCGGTTCGGAAAGGATGAGATAGATGATGATGTGGAAATCAATCGTCTCACGAAGCCGGTTTTGATGGAGTATTACAATAAGGCGGTGGAATCTTGGAATTGACGGGGCGTTTACTACTAGACGCTGTTTTTGCCTAATTTCCCTAATTTTGCAAAAAAGCAGTTGACGAATTTCAAATATATGGTATAATGTGATATGTGCATAGGAATGATGCATAAAAGAATAACCCAATCAGTCATGTACTAGAGGGACTGAAGGGAGGTCGGGTGCAGAGATGTCGAATGTAATCGTAAAAGAGAACGAGACTTTAGACAGCGCATTGCGCCGCTTCAAAAGAAGCTGTGCAAAAGCTGGTATTCAGCAGGAGATTCGTAAGAGAGAGCATTACGAGAAACCAAGCGTAAAGCGCAAAAAGAAGTCTGAGGCAGCAAGAAAGCGGAAATATAACTAAAATGAGGCAAAGTCCTTGAACTATGTATGGTTTAAGGACTTTACTTAGTGTAAGACAGGTTCTCTGGTTTTGGGGGGAGAACGAATTGGCACAATATCATAAGCATGGCTTGCGGTACATAATTATAGGATTAGAAAGGTTCCTATAATGCAAAGAGGGTATCAATATGTGGACAAAAGAGATGTTTGGAACAGATGTTTATCATCTGGTAGCAGCTTTTGTGGTGTATAGTATTTTAGGATGGCTCGTGGAATCCATCTATATGTCTTTCTGCAATCGAAAGATTACAAACAGGGGGTTTGGAAAAGGTCCCTTCTGTCCAATCTATGGATTTGGCGCAGTGATAGGGTCCCTGATATTAAGTCCCTTGAGAGGGCATTACGTGAAGATTTATCTGTTAGGCGCCGTGCTGGCCACAATTTTTGAATATATTGTGGGCAGGGGCATGATACGGTTTCTGGGCGAACTCTGGTGGGACTATAATGAAAAGCCTTTTAATTATCAGGGCATTATCTGTTTGGAAAGCACAGTGGCATGGGGGTTCTATGCCATTGGCGTGGTACAGTTTTTACAGGATACAGTATATCATTTTATTGACAGATTCAGCATCAGTCTGGGTATTCGGCTGTTAGAGGTAATTTTGTTTGCTGTGGCAGTGGACTATGCCATTCAGCTGATACAGGTGTTTGACATCGATGTGAGGGAGAAAAGAAATCAGTTTGTGGAGAGATGCCAATCCTTTATTGCAAGGTGGTATTGAGCCACAGTTTTAGGTTATTATTATGCATATTAAATGTCATACTTCCATATTCTGTAATAGAGAAAGAGCATGGGAGTGTGGCATTTTCTATATGAAATTTGTTAAGAGAACAGAAGCTTTTCTTTGCAGTGTACTGCTGTGTATTACAATGCTGTTCGGGAATGCACTGCCCGTAAGGGCAGAAATGGGCATTACTTCGCCATCGGTGATTTTGATTGAGGCATCCACAGGACAGGTTATTTATGAGCAGAATTCTACACAGAGGCGCAGTCCTGCAAGCATTACCAAAATTATGACCCTGCTTTTGACTTTTGAAAAGCTAAAGGCAGGCAACATCAAATTGGATGACAAGGTGTTGGTCAGTGAACATGCAAGTTCCATGGGAGGCTCACAGGTTTTTTTGGCGGAAGGGGAGATTCAAACTCTGGATACCATGATAAAATGCATTGCAGTTGCCTCAGGCAATGATGCTAGTGTGGCTGTAGCAGAACATATTGCAGGCAGTGAGGATGCCTTTGTGGAGCTGATGAACAAGAAAGCGGCAGAGCTTGGCATGGAGGACACTCATTTTGAGGACTGCTGCGGACTTACCGACTCGGATAATCATTATTCTTCTGCAAAAGATGTGGCAATCATGTCAAGAGAGCTTACCGTTAAATATCCGGAGGTCTTTGAGTACACTCAGATATGGATGGAAGATATTACCCATGAGACCAGGCAGGGAAGCAGTATCTTTACTCTGAACAGCACCAACAAGCTTTTAAAGCAGTATCAATGGGCAACGGGGTTAAAGACGGGCTCCACCAGCAAGGCAAAGTTCTGTCTTTCCGCCACCGCCAGCAGGGATAATATTGATTTAATTGCAGTGGTTATGGGAGCGCCGGACACAAAGGTGCGTTTCGGAGATGCACAGGCGCTGTTGAATTATGGTTTCAGCGTATGCAAGCTATACATAGACGATAATACGGAGGTTTTAAACCCGCTGAAGGTGGAAGGCGGCGTGAAGGAACAGGTTCCCATCAGGTATGAGGGAGAATTCAGGTATCTGGATATTCAAGGAAGTAGTCTGGAGCAGGTGGAGAAAGTTGTGGAACTGCCGGAGGCGGTGCAAGCTCCCATTAAGGAAGGCATGGAAGCTGGAAGGGCGCGTTATCTGCTAAACGGTGTTGAAATCGGAAGCACTCCCATTCTGTATGCCGGAAGCGTGGAGAAAGCAGTTTACCGGGATTATCTGAAAAAGGTCTGGGGATATTTTCTGGTAAATTAACGCAATATAAAAACTGCACAGGGAGAAACTATGTGGGATATACTTTTGGTAATAGCATGCGTTATTGTAATGGTGATGCTATGGTGGATATTGTATGATAGCAACCGTTTTGTTATTAGTCAGTATGAAATTGCAGATAAAAGAATAAAGAAGGGCTGCCGGATGGTGATGCTGGCAGACCTTCATAACAAGTGTTACGGAAAAAATAACGAGCGGTTGCTGCGTGCTGTCAGAGAGTGCAAGCCGGATTTTATTATGGTAGCGGGGGATATCCCCACGGCAAAGCCGGGAAAAAGTCTGGATGTGGCAGTCAGTTTTATGGAGGAATTGGCAAAGGAATATCCGGTGTATTACGGCAACGGTAATCATGAGCATCGCATGAAATTATATCCCAGAACTTATGGAGATATGGCAGAAAGATACGATGAAGCTTTGAAAAAATGCGGTATCAGGCCTCTGGTGAATGAACATATAGCCCTTGCAGAGTATGGCATTATGGTCTATGGGGCGGAAATTGATAAATTGTATTATAAGCGTTTTAGGATATGGCCCATGGGTGAAGAGTATCTGGGGAGTATTCTTGGAAATCCTTCGGAAGAACAATATAATATATTGATTGCCCATAATCCGGATTATTTTAAGCAGTATGCCGCATGGGGAGCGGATTTGGTGCTGTCCGGTCATGTTCATGGGGGAATTATAAGAATCCCTTTTTTAAAGAAAGGGGTGGCATCCCCCGCCATTCGTCTGTTTCCCCAATATACCGGAGGTATTTACAGAGAGGACAAGTCCGTTATGGTACTGAGCAGGGGGCTTGGTATGCACACCATTCCCGTCCGCCTTTTTAATCCAGGGGAAGTGGCAGTGATAGATTTGGTGTCCAATTCATGAGTTAAATTTGCATTTTGTCCAAAAAACTGCTATAATACCATTCGTGCGAGGAGTGTAAGTATGGCGATACCGGTAAAATTGGAAGCATTTGAAGGGCCTTTGGATCTTCTGCTTCATCTGATTGAGAAAAACAAAATAGACATTTATGATATCCCCATTGTGGAAATTACGGCTCAATACCTTGACTATATCAAGCAGATGCAGGAGAGGGACATGAACATCATGAGCGAGTTTCTGGTGATGGCGGCTACTCTGGTGGACATTAAGTGCAAGATGCTTCTGCCCAGAGAAGTGAACGAAGAGGGAGAGGAAGAAGACCCGAGAGCGGAATTGGTACAAAAGCTGTTGGAGTACAAGCTTTACAAATATATGTCCTTTGAACTGCGGGACAGGCAGGTGGATGCGGCGAGGAATCTCTACAGAGAGCAGAAACTTCCGGAGGAAGTGGCTGCGTACCGTCAGCCTATTGATTATGCGGAATTAATCGGGGATATGAATTTAAGCAAGCTTCAGGATATCTTTAAGTCCATTGTGAAAAAACAGGAGGACAAGATTGACCCCATTCGAAGCAAATACGGCAATATCGAGAAGGATGAGATTGACATGGAGGTCAAAACCCTCTACGTGGCTGCATATGCCAGAGAACATAAAATTTTTAGTTTCCGCAAGCTGTTGGAAAAGCAGAGGAGCAAAATGGAAATCATTGTGACTTTTCTGATTATTTTGGAGCTGATGAAGACAGGGGACATCGTAATCAGTCAGGAAGAGATTTTTGACGACATTATGATTACCTCTAATGTGGCATAAGTTTTGCAAGGAATGGCAGGATAAAAGGAAAGCAAGAAGAGGATAAAGAAAACTATGGATAGAACAAAGGCGGAGGCGGTGTTGGAAGCGGTGCTGTTTACCATGGGAGAATCCGTGGAGGTGAGCAGGCTTGCCGCCGTGATAGAAGAGGATGTAAAGACCACCAGACAGATTTTAGAACAGATGGAAAAGCGCTATGAACAGGAGGACAGAGGTATTACCCTGACATGGTTTGACAATGCAGTACAGCTTTGTACCAAGGCGGATATGTACGAATATCTGATTAAGATTGCCAAGGCGCCCAGAAAGATGACCCTTACGGATACGGTGCTTGAGACACTTTCCATCATTGCGTACAAACAGCCCGTCACCAGAATCGAGGTGGAAAGCGTGCGCGGAGTCAGCTGTGACCATGCTATCAACAAGCTTTTGGAATATGACCTGATTACGGAGCTGGGACGGCTGGATGCGCCGGGGAGACCGCTCTTGTTTGGTACCACGGAGCAGTTTCTGCGCTGCTTTGGGGTAAAAAGTCTTGAGGAGCTGCCCAAGGTGAATCCGGTTCAGGTGGAAGAATTTAAGCAGCAGGCGGAGGAAGAGATTCAGCTCCAGCTGGATGTGTGACAAAAGAATCAGTGAAACGCCCTGTATGAGAATAAGAATAATTTGATACAAGAGCCTCATATATTGTTAAAAAGCCGGAAAGAATGAGAATGCGAATCAGGATGTTTGGGCAGAGGACAATAAGGGGCTTTTTTTGCGGGCTTTTTGGGGCAGCAGGGATATGTGCATTAGCGGTGCTCATCAGTGCGACGGTGCAGAGAAGTAAATGGACGATGGAGCCTGACAATGGAGTAGTGCAGAGGAGTAAATGGACGGTGATGCTTGACAATGGGTCAGCACGGACCAATGAATGGGCAGCAGTACAGGGACAGACGCAGGAGGAGCTGTCCTTATATGCAACAGCGGCAGTATTGATAGATGCGGATTCCGGCAGGGTGCTTTATGGCAAAAATGAAGATACGGCACTTGCCATGGCCAGCACTACTAAAATCATGACCTGTATCACGGTGCTGGAGCATGTGGAGGATTTAGGCGAGATGCTGACAGTTTCCTCCTATGCAGCCAGCATGCCCAAGGTAAAGCTGTACATAAAAAAAGGGGAACAGTACCAAGTGAGAGAACTATTGTTTTCCCTGATGTTAGAATCACACAATGATTCTGCAGTGGCGCTTGCAGAGTATGTGGGCAAGAGGTATTTGTCAGAGGAACTGAAAAATAAAGACACGGCGGATTTTACGGTGGAGGAGAGCAAACAGGCGGTGGCGGCGTTTGCAGCCTTGATGAATGGGAAGGCGGATACGCTTGGGTGTCAGGATACCTATTTTATTACGCCAAACGGATTGGATGCCACAGAGACTGTAACATTTGACAATGGGGAGAGCGCCTTGAAAGAGCATCACACTACGGCGACTGACCTTGCGAGGATAATGGCATACTGCATTACCGAGTCCTCCAAGCGGGATTTATTTCTGGAAATTACAAGGACGGCGTCCTACAGTTTTTATCGAAACAAGAGGAACTTTACCTGTAACAATCATAACTCCTTTCTGGGTATGATGGAGGGGGCCTTAAGCGGCAAAACAGGTTTTACTAATAAAGCGGGATATTGTTATGTGGGAGCGCTTCGCAGGGATGAACGCACATTTATTGTGGCGCTTTTGGGCTGCGGCTGGCCCAATAATAAGTCTTATAAGTGGAGCGATACCAGAGAACTTATGGAGTATGGTCTTAAGCATTATGAATATCGGGAATTTTCACCCGAAGTGACATGGGGCAGCCTCTATGTGGCAAACGGCGCCGCAAGAGATGGAAATCCTTATCATTCCGTAAGCATTCCTATTGTCAGAAAGGAAAAAGAGGAGCCCATCCGGCTGTTGGTCAGTGAGGGAGAGAATGTGATAGCAAAACTAGACTGTCCGAAAAGCCTGCCGGCACCTGTAACAGAGGGAAGTAAGGTGGGAAAGATTTCCTATTATCTGATTGATAAAAGCGGAGAGGAGCGTTATCTTAGGGAAGAGGGATTATATACAGGTGAGAGCATTGCCCAAAAAGACTTTTCTTTTGTGATGATGTATGTATTTCAACAATATATTTTTTAATGAAAAATGGAAAAATTGTAAAAAAATGCAATTCGTTCTTTGCGAGTTGCATTTTTTATGTTATACTGTTTGGGTTAGGATATATTATCTATTTATTATAAACGGAGGGCAGAAAGCATGAGTACTACTTCAAAAGCGAGCCAAAGAATAGCAGCTTTGCTCGATGACAACAGTTTCGTTGAAATCGGCGGTCTTGTGACGGCAAGAACTACTGACTTCAATCAGAAACCAACAGAAACTCCTTCAGACGGCGTTATCACCGGCTATGGAGTGATTGACGGTAATCTTGTGTATGTGTACAGTCAGGATGCTTCCGTACTCGGCGGCACTATCGGCGAGATGCATGCAAAGAAGATTACAGGCCTCTATGATTTGGCCATGAAGATGGGAGCGCCGGTTATCGGACTGTTAGACTGCGCCGGTCTCAGACTTCAGGAGGCAACGGATGCCCTTGCGGCATTTGGCGGAATCTATGCAAAACAGGTAATGGCATCTGGTGTGATTCCTCAGATTACGGCAATCTTTGGAACCTGTGGAGGCGGACTTGCACTGTTTCCTACGATGACCGACTTTACCTTTATGGAGGAGAAGAATGCCAAGCTCTTTGTCAATGCGCCCAATGCATTGGATGGCAATGTTATTACGAAAAACGACACCTCCTCGGCAAAATTCCAGGCGCAGGAGAGCGGCATTGTGGATGTGGTGGCTGACGAGGCTTCCATTCTGGGCAAGATTAGGGAGCTTATCGGTTTCCTGCCCGCCAACAATGAGGACTGCGCAAGCTTTGAAGAATGTAATGATGATTTGAACCGTGTGAATCCGGAGATTGCAAACTGTGTGGGCGATACCTCCATCGCGCTTTCCATTCTTGCAGATGACAACAATTTCTTTGAAGTGAAGTCAGAGTATGCAAAAGAGATGGTGACCGGCTTTATCAAGTTAAATGGAGCAACTGTGGGCGCTGTGGCAAATCGCAGCGAGGTTTGTGATGAGGCAGGCAAAGTGGTGGAGAAGTTTGACGGCGTACTTACTGCAAAGGGCAGTGAGAAAGCAGCAGATTTCGTAAACTTCTGTGATGCATTCGGCATCCCTGTGCTGACACTTACCAATGTGAAGGGTTATGAGGCTACCGTATGTTCCGAGAAAAGAATCGCAAAGGCAGTGGCAAAGCTTACTTATGCGTTTGCAAATGCTACTGTTCCCAAGGTTAATGTAGTGGTTGGAAAAGCTTACGGCACCGCATATGTGGCAATGAACTCCAAGTCTGTGGGCGCAGACATCACTATTGCATGGCCTGATGCACAGATTGGAACCATGGACAGCAAGCTTGCCGCAAAGATTATGTATGACGGACAGGGCGCTGATGTGATTGAACAGAAAGCGGCTGAATACGAAACGTTGGCATTAAATGTCACAAGCGCTGCCAAGAGAGGATATGTGGACCAGATTGTAGATGCAGCAGATACCAGAAAGTATGTAATCGGCGCATTTGAAATGCTGTTCACAAAACGCGAGGACCGTCCTGCAAAAAAGCATGGAACCGTCTAGAAAGGGTGATTATAGGATGAAGAAATTTTTAACTTTATTAGGCGTAATTACCTGCGTTTTTGGATTGACGGCTTGTGGAAGTGAAGAGAAGCTGACAGCGCATGAACAGGAAAAGGTGGATTCGGCAAAAAAACGTGCCGTTGAGGAAGTCCTGCCTACTTTTGAATTGTTCATGAATGATGAGAATCTGAAACTTGGCGATTACACTATTGATGAGTATACCAGCGAAGAGATTGAGCACTTGGTTTCTGGTAACTATGGTTTTAAAACAGACGGATATGCCTTTCTCGGTGCAACAAGTTCTTTCCGTTCTGCTCAGAAATCTGTGGGCAGAATCACAAAGAGTCCTGCTGCAGATTCTTCCGATGTGCATGCTAAGATTGACGGCAATCAGATTATCATAACTTTTCAAGTAGAGGGTGAGAAAAAGGATGCAGAGGCAGAAATTATTTTTACCAATGATATGTTTCTGACCCTAGAATCGGCAGCATTAAATCCCATCTCTTCTTTTGGGGAAATGATGACGAAAGCGGCATTGAATACCGTGATCGGTATGGGAACCGTGTTTGCAGTGTTGATTGTAATCAGCATTATCATATCCTGGTTTGCCATTATTCCCAAGATGCAGGCGGCTTTCTCCAAGAAGAAGGAAACAAGTGCTTCCAGCGTTGATAATGCAGTGGCACAGATTGCACAGCAGGAACAGACAGTCGATGCAGCAGACGATTTGGAGCTGGTGGCGGTTATAGCGGCAGCGATAGCAGCCAGCGAAGGCGCTTCTTCCACGGATGGTTTTGTGGTTCGGTCTATCCGCAGGAGAGCAGTGTGATTTATTAATTGATGTATGATAGAAATTAAAGAATATCTAAGGCGTAAGCTTTATAGTATGGAGGATAAAGAAATGAAGAATTATACCATTACCGTAAACGGAAATGTATATGATGTAGTAGTGGAAGAGGGTGCTTCTAGCGGCGCTCCCGTGGCAGCGAAGGCTCCTGCAGCACCGAAGGCTGCACCTAAGGCAGCTCCGGCACCTGCAGCAGCATCTGGTGCAGCAGGCAGCGTAAAGATTGAAGCCGGCGCAGCAGGCAAGGTATTTAAGATTGAAGCAGCTGTCGGTCAGGCAGTTAAGGCAGGAGATCCTGTAGTAATCGTGGAAGCCATGAAGATGGAAATTCCCGTAGTAGCACCTCAGGATGGTACTGTAGCAAGCATCAATGTAGCAGTAGGTGATGCTGTGGAAGCCGGTGCTTTGCTTGCAACATTAAATTAAAAACAAGCAAATCACAACAGGAGGTCAACAAATGGATTATATAGGTTCAACGCTAAACAACCTGATTCATCAGACAGCGTTCTTCAACCTGACTTGGGGAAACTATCTCATGATATTGGTTGCATGCTTTTTCCTTTATTTAGCTATCCGCCATGAGTTTGAGCCATTACTCTTACTTCCCATTGCATTCGGTATGCTGCTTGTAAATATCTATCCTGATATTATGCTGCATCCGGAAGATGCTGCGAACGGCGCAGGCGGATTATTGTATTATTTTTATAAGTTAGACGAGCTGGCAATTCTGCCATCCCTGATTTTTATGGGTGTAGGCGCTATGACGGACTTTGGCCCGTTGATTGCAAATCCCAAGAGCTTCCTTTTGGGGGCAGCGGCGCAGTTTGGTATTTTTGCCGCTTACTTTGGAGCAATTCTCCTTGGATTTAATGATATGGCGGCAGCAGCAATCTCCATTATCGGCGGTGCAGACGGTCCTACCTCTATTTTCCTGGCAGGCAAGCTGGGACAGACGGCAATCTTAGGACCTATTGCAGTGGCGGCATATTCTTATATGTCATTGGTGCCTATTATTCAGCCGCCCTTTATGAAACTCTTTACTAGTGAGAAAGAGCGTAAGATTAAAATGGGACAGCTTCGTCCTGTATCCAAATTGGAGAAGATTTTGTTCCCCATTGTCGTTACCATTGTGGTATGCTTGGTTCTTCCTACTACGGCTCCCTTGGTTGGTATGCTGATGCTGGGAAATCTGTTCAGGGAATCCGGCGTAGTAAGACAGCTTCAGGAGACGGCATCCAATGCCATGATGTATATTGTGGTTATCTTGCTTGGAACTTCCGTAGGTGCTACCACCAGCGCAGAGGCGTTCTTGAATCTTGACACCTTGAAGATTGTAGGACTTGGTCTTGCGGCATTTGTTTTCGGAACCATTGCAGGCGTAGTTTTCGGAAAGCTGATGTGCTGGGCAACAAAGGGCAAGGTGAACCCCCTTATTGGTTCCGCAGGCGTGTCTGCTGTTCCCATGGCAGCCCGCGTATCCCAGAAGGTTGGTGCGGAGGCTGATCCTACGAACTTCCTTTTGATGCACGCAATGGGACCCAATGTGGCAGGCGTTATCGGAACTGCTGTGGCAGCCGGTACCTTTATGGCTATCTTTGGAGTATTTTGATTGTAATTATGTACGTTTAACTGTTTGAATATATGAATGAAATGGAGGAATTTCGTAAATGTCAGAAGAACAAGCAAAGAAACCGATTAAAATTACGGAAACCGTTTTACGTGATGCCCATCAGTCTCTGATTGCTACCAGAATGCCCACCGAGTTCATGCTTCCCATCATTGATAAGATGGATAAGGTTGGTTATCATTCCGTGGAGTGCTGGGGCGGCGCAACCTTTGACGCATCCCTGCGTTTCCTGAAGGAAGATCCTTGGGACAGACTTAGAAAGCTGCGTGATGGTTTCAAGAATACCAAACTGCAGATGCTTTTCCGCGGACAGAATATCTTAGGCTACAGACCCTATGCAGATGATGTGGTGGATTATTTTGTACAGAAGTCCATCTCTAATGGTATTGACATTATCCGTATTTTTGACTGCTTAAACGACCTGCGCAACTTGCAGGAGGCAGTAAATGCCACCAACCGTTTCAAGGCAAAAGAGGGCAGGGGTCATGCACAAGTAGCTCTGTCTTATACCTTGGGCGATGCTTACACATTGGAATATTGGACGGATATGGCGAAAAAGATTGAGGAAATGGGTGCTGATTCCATCTGTATCAAGGATATGGCAGGACTTTTGGTTCCCTATAAGGCAACCGAGCTGATTTCTGCTATGAAGAGCGCTACCAAGCTGCCCATCCAGCTTCACACCCACTATACTTCCGGTGTGGCAAGCATGACTTATTTAAAGGCTGTAGAGGCCGGCGTGGATGTGATTGACACTGCTATGAGCCCCTTCGCTCTGGGTACTTCACAGCCCGCTACTGAGGTTATGGTGGAGACCTTCCGTGGAACAGAATATGACACTGGTTTTGACCAGAATCTGTTGGCTGAGATTGCCGATTATTTCAGACCTTATCAGGAAGAGTGCTTAAAGAGCGGTCTGTTAAATCCCAAGGTAATGGGCGTAAACATCAAGACTCTGTTGTATCAGGTACCCGGCGGTATGCTTTCCAATCTGGTGAGTCAGTTGAAAGAGCAGAATGCAGAAGACAAATACTACGAAGTGCTTGAGGAAGTTCCTCGTGTGCGCAAGGATTTGGGCGAGCCGCCTCTGGTTACTCCTTCTTCCCAGATTGTGGGCACGCAGGCAGTATTCAATGTGCTGATGGGAGAGAGATACAAGGTTGCTACCAAGGAGACCAAGGGAATGCTTCGCGGCGAATATGGTCAAACCGTAAAGCCCATGAGTCAGGAAGTCATCGATAAGGTTATTCCCGGCGAGGAGAGAATCACCTGCCGTTATGCCGACAAGATTGAAAACGAGCTTTCCAAGCTGGAGAGCGAGATGAAGGAATGGAAGCAGCAGGATGAGGACGTGCTCAGCTATGCACTGTTCCCTCAGGTTGCAACAGACTTCTTTAAGTATCGTCAGGCACAGCAGGAGAAGGTTGACATGACTCAGGCGGATACCAAGACAGGGTCTTATCCTGTATAAATGTACTTTTTGATAAAAGAAGAGGATTGTCTCTTTCAAAAAAACAGAGCCGGACTATGAAAAGTCTGGCTCTGTTTTTGCTTAAACAGTTTTTATGCCTTGCGGTCTGTTCGCTCCAATAAATAATCAATGCTGACAGAATAAAAATCAGCCAGACGGATGAGAATGTCCGTGGGAATGTCCCGGGTGCCGTTTTCATAATGTGAATATGCACGCTGGGAGATATTCAGCTGTATACTGATTTCTTTTTGAGTCAAATCCGAGTCTTTCCTTAAATCTTTAATTCGATGGTACAATTTCTCATCCCCCACATTTAATCTTTATCTTATCCTACCATAGTCCAATTTGTTCTATTGACTTTTAGCCCATATTGGTCTAAAATGCCTATGAAGCAACTTGTACAAAAGATATAATTTTCAGTATACTGCCAAATAACCGATATATGCATTGGAGGCGGCAGGATATGGCAGGAGGAAAACAGATGAAAACAACCTCATCCGTAAATGGTAAAGTTTTTTCCGTGACAAAAATGCTGGGAAAGGGCAAGGGAGGCTATTCTTATCTTGTGACGGACGGCATCAGCAGATATGTGCTGAAGCAGATACATCATGAATCCTGCGCCTGTTTTCCGTTCGAAAATAAGATAGAGGCGGAGATACGGGATTATATGAGGCTTAAGGGTATCGGTATCAGAATGCCCGCAATGCTGGACATTGATACGGAAAAGGAAAGGATTCTCAAGGAATATATAGAGGGGCAGACTATTTATGAATTGGTGCTTCAGGATAAAATGGAGCCCTCTTATTTGAAACAAATACAAGATATGTGCGCCCTTTTATATGCGGCAGATACAAATATTGACTATTTCCCCACCAATTTCGTAGTGCAGGATGGAGAAATCTATTATGTGGATTTTGAGTGCAATGACTATTCGGAGCAGTGGAATTTTGAAAATTGGGGCATAAAATATTGGTCTAAAACCTCAGAATTTCTGCAATATGCTGAAGGCTTATCATCTTTGTCTTGACAATACTTTCTGCACACTGTAAAATAACAAGTGTTATAATGGTGTTGTGTTTCCGCATTTTGCAGAAGAAGGGACGAAGGTATGGCTCGTAAGGAGACAATTACAGGAGAAAATATTTTAGATACTGCATTTGCCATGGTGAGAGATGAGGGCATGGCAGGAATGACGGCAAGGAGACTTGCAGCAAGAGCGGGCTGTTCTACACAGCCTATTTTTCGTCTCTATAAAAATATGGGGGAATTGTGGCAGGCGGTATATGACAGAGCTGCAGGATTCTTTTTGGATTATTATAATAAATATCCGCCAAAGGGAAAGGCTCCCTTTGTACGGCTGGGAATGGCGTACATAGCTTTTGCCAGAGAGGAAAAGCACCTCTTTGAATTGCTCTTTTTGCTGACGGACGCTCCGGAAGGTTCCGCAAAAAAGAGCATCTATGAGCTTTTAAACGGAGACAAGGGCAATGTGGTCTACGAGATTAATCTTGCCAAGGCGCAGGGATGTACAAATCCCAGCGAATTGTTTATGAGGATGTGGATTTTTATTCACGGTTCGGCGTGTATGACACTGACGGGGGATTATGATTTGTCGGACGAAGAAACTATGGAGCTTTTGGAACAGTCCTATACATCCTTTGCGGGAAAGAATAACGAAGCGTGAGAAGCGTGGGCATTGCCTGCGGATAATGGAGAAATGAATGGAGAGACAGCAGGAAGAACAATATGATATCTTAAACAGAATTAAAGAGAAATATGGGCATATGAGTAAGAGTCATAAGCTCATCTCCAATTATATTATGGAGCATTATGACCAGGCAGTGTTTATGACTGCCGCAAGGCTGGGAGAAACCCTGGACATCAGCGAATCCACCGTGGTACGTTTTGCCATGGGCATCGGTTATGAAGGATATCAGGAATTTCAGAAGGCGTTGGAAGAGTGTGTGAAGGGCAAGTTAAGCACCATTCAGAAAATGGATGCAAAATACGGCAGGAGCACGCAGTCGGAGATTTTGACATCCGTGTTAAATGCGGATATTGAAAAGCTTGAAGATACCATACACAATTTAGACCCGGCGGCATTCGAAATGGCGGTGTCCACTATTTTGGAGGCGGACATTGTCTATATTATGGGACTTAGAAGTAATGAGCCTCTGGCAGCTTTCCTGCATTTTTATCTGAATATGATACGGGGCAAGGTGGTTTTAATCGATACTACAAGCGTGACAGAGACTTTTGAGCAGATGATTCACATAAGCGAGAGGGACTGTTTTATCGGCATCAGCTTTCCACGATATTCCATGCGTACCTTAAAGGCTATGGAGTTTGCCAATGACAGGAATGCCAAGGTTATCGCCATCACGGATAACATCCATTCTCCCATGAATTTGTATTCCTCCTGCAATCTTTTTGCCCGAAGCGATATGGTGTCCATTGTGGATTCCCTTGTGGCTCCATTGAGTGTTATCAATGCCATTGTGGTGGCGCTTTGCATCAAATGTCCTAAGGAGGTAAAGGACAATCTGGAAACGCTGGAAGAGGTATGGAATAATTATCAGGTTTACTTAAATGATGAGATTGACTTTATCAATGATGACCCTATTTTGAATTACTCCCTGTACAAGGATGAGGATACCATAAAGGAAAAGCCGGACAGGCGAAAGCATAAAAAGAAAGACTGAGCGGAATATGCAGAGCATAATCGTAATAGGCGGAGGCGCAGCCGGCATGATGGCAGCCATTGCGGCGGCATCGGCGGGAGGAAGCGTCACGCTGCTTGAAAAAAATGAAAAATTGGGGAAAAAGCTCTTTATTACCGGCAAAGGCCGCTGCAATGTTACCCATGAAGGGGATGCGGAGGATTTTTTTGCCAATATCTGTACCAACCCCAAATTTTTTTACAGCGCTTTTTATGGCTATGATAACAGGGCAATGATGGATTTTCTGGAAGGGGCGGGATGTCCCCTGAAGACAGAGAGGGGAGGACGGGTATTTCCGGTGTCCGACCATTCCTCGGATGTGATTGGAGCCCTGAAAAGAGAGCTTGACAGGCTGGGGGTCAAGGTGCTGCTGAACACAGAGGTGAAAGACCTTTGGATAGACAGGGATTGTGATGAGAACGCTCAAATTTGCGCAGTAGCTCAAGACGGCAGTATGCTCAAGGCAGATAAATGCATTGTCTGTACCGGTGGGATATCCTACCCGGCAACAGGCTCCACCGGAGATGGCTACCGTTTTGCCCGGGAAAAGGGGCATAAATTGGTGGAGGCAAGACCCGCGCTGGTGCCCTTGGAGACGGCGGAAGGCTGGTGTAGGGATTTAATGGGCTTATCCTTGAAAAATGTGTCCCTGCGCATGGTGGATGGCAGAAAAGAGCTGTACAGCGGCTTTGGAGAGATGCTCTTTACCCATTTCGGAGTCAGCGGACCGTTGGTTTTAAGTGCAAGCAGCTTTTATGCAAAGCGTAAGTCAGGCGAGGCGGTACAGCTTTTCATTGATTTAAAGCCTGCTCTTAGCAGGGAACAGCTGGACAAACGTCTGTTAAGGGATTTTGAGGAAAATAAAAACAAGCAGTTTAAAAATGCTCTTGGGGGGCTTTTCCCGGCAAAATTAATTCCGGTGATGATAGAACTTTCGGACATTCATCCCGATAAAAAAGTAAATGAGATTACCCGGGAAGAACGACAGGGCTTTTTGGAGATAATCAAGAATTTGCCCCTTACCGTGACAGGTACACGCTCCCTTGAGGAGGCAATCATCACTCAAGGCGGTGTGTCCGTAAAGGACATAAATCCCTCCACCATGGAGTCGAAGCTGGTGAAAAATCTGTATTTTGCAGGGGAGGTCTTGGATTTGGATGCACTGACAGGGGGCTATAATCTACAGATTGCATGGTCAACCGGGCATCTGGCTGGGGAGAACGCAGCGCAAGAAGAACTTCTAACCACTCATGCCAGAGGGCATTTCGCGGAGAAGTTCTAAGTCTTGCGCAGCAAGAATGTGTATAATAGACAATTGCGAAACTTTGTAATTGCCTAATAACACAAAAACTGAGAGGAGAAAAGCAGTATGTCATATAATATAGCCATAGACGGGCCTGCGGGAGCGGGAAAGAGCACCATAGCAAAGGCAGTGGCAAAAAAACTTGAAATGATTTACATAGACACAGGGGCAATGTACCGTGCCATGGCTTTGTTTATGCTGCGGGAGAAAATTTCTCCAGAGGATGAAAAAGTCGTCAGCGTTAAGTGTAAAGAAGCATACATCACCATCCACCATGAGAGCGGTGAACAGGAAGTCTGTTTAAACGGAGAAAATGTCAGCGCTTTCTTAAGGACGGAGGAAGTGGGAAATATGGCCTCTGTCATCAGCACCTATCAGACAGTCAGAGAGAAGTTGGTGGAGTTGCAGAAGCTTCTTGCGGCCAAGCAGGATTGTGTGATGGACGGGCGGGATATTGGAACCTGCGTTTTGCCCGATGCCCAGGTGAAAATTTATCTCACAGCAGACAGTAAAGTGCGGGCCAAAAGGCGTTTTGACGAGCTTACCAAAAAGGGTGTTGCCTGTGATTTGGAGCAGATTTTGGCAGATGTAGAGGAAAGGGATTACCGTGACATGCATAGGGAGCATTCTCCTTTAAGACAGGCGGAGGATGCCGTTTTGGTGGATAGCTCTGATATGGGTATAGAGGAAGTCATAGCAGCGATTTTGAGCATCTGTGAAGGAAAAGTGCATACAACTTAGTGTGAGAAGAATTTCTAACCGCTCACAGCCAATAGCCTGATTCTCAGGCTTAGCTGTTTTGCGGAGAAATTCTAAGTCTCACACCGAAGAATTTAACTGCGGGGTATAATTATGGAAGTGAAATTGGCGGAGTGCGCAGGGTTCTGCTTTGGGGTAAAGCGGGCAGTTGACACTGTGTATGAGCAGATAGAAACAGGGAAAACTATATATACTTACGGTCCGATTGTCCATAATGAGGAAGTGGTCAGGGATTTGGAAGAACGGGGAGTGCGGGTCATAGAGACGGAGGAAGAACTGAGAGGCATGCCTTTGTCAAAAGGCAATGGAGTCGTGATTATTAGAGCTCACGGTGTTCCCCGAAAAATTTATGACATTTTGGAAGAAAACGGAATGGAATGCATTGACGCCACTTGTCCTTTTGTAAAAAGAATCCATGGAATAGTGGAAAAGGCAAGCAATGAGGGAATGCATATTGTGATTGTAGGAAACCCGGGACATCCCGAAGTGGAAGGAATTAAGGGATGGTGTAATGGTTTGGTAACAGTATTGGAAACCTGTGAAGAAGCGGAAAAATTCACGCTTAAGAAGGGGGAAAAGCTTTGTATTGTTTCCCAAACGACATTTAATTACAATAAATTTCATCAGATAGTTGAAATTTTTGAAAAAAAAGGTTACAATGATAATGTCGTCAATACTATCTGCAATGCGACAGAGGAGAGACAACAGTCAGCAAAGGCGCTTGCGGCTCAGGCTGACATGATGATAGTAATAGGAGGCAGGCACAGTTCCAACACGCGAAAACTCTATGAGATATGCAACAGCGAATGTGCAAAAACCTATTTTATACAGACACTGGATGACTTGCATTTAGAACTACCTAAAGCTGTTCGACTGGTGGGTATTACTGCGGGGGCTTCCACCCCAAATAAATTAATTGAGGAGGTTCAAAATTATGTCAGAATTAACTTTTGAACAAATGTTGGAAGGATCATTAAAAACAATACATGCAGGAGAGGTAGTGGAAGGCACAGTTATCGATGTGAAACCGGATGAAATCATTCTTAACATCGGCTATAAGTCAGACGGTATTCTTACCAAACACGAATACACCAACGATTCTAGTGTCGATTTGACCACTGTTGCCAAGATTGGCGATACCATGGAGACCAAGGTATTGCGGGTCAATGACGGCGAGGGACAAGTTCTTCTTACCTACAAGCGTCTTGCGGCTGACAGGGGTAATAAGAGAATTGAAGAGGCATATAACAGTCAGGAAGTGCTGAAGGCTACTGTTACACAGGTGTTGGAAGGCGGCTTAAGTGTGATTGTGGATGAGGTGAGAATCTTTATTCCGGCAAGTCTTGTGTCCGATACTTATGAGAGAGATCTTACACAGTATGCAGGGCAGGAGATTGAGTTTGTTATCAGCGAATACAATCCCAAGAGGAGAAGATATATCGGTGACCGCAGACAGCTGGTTGCAGCTAAGAAGGCGGAGCTTCAGAAGGAGTTGTTTGCCAGAATTAAAGAAGGCGATGTGGTGGAAGGTACCGTAAAGAATGTAACAGAGTTTGGCGCATTCATTGACTTGGGCGGTGCAGACGGACTGCTTCACATCTCTGAGATGTCATGGGGCAGAGTGGAGCATCCCAAGAAAGTATTTAAGATTGGGGACAAGCTGAATGTCCTGATTAAAGAGATTAACGGAAGCAAGATTGCATTGTCTTTAAAATTTGATGATGCAAATCCTTGGAAGGACGCAGCGGATAAATATGCAGTGGAGACCGTGGTGACGGGAAAGGTTGCCAGAATGACGGATTTTGGCGCATTTATTGAGTTAGAGCCGGGTGTGGATGCTCTGCTTCATGTATCCCAGATTGCCAAAGAACATATTGAGAAGCCCGCCGATGTGTTAAAAATCGGTGATGAAGTGACTGCAAAGGTAGTTGATTTCAATGAGGCAGACAGAAAGATTTCCCTGAGTATCAAGGCAATGCTGGAGCCGGAAGCTTCTGAGGAAGAGGGCGGCGAAGAAGCCGAGGTTTCTGAGGACAATGAATAATTTCGTACAATAAAGTATTGTGAGCCAATTATCTATGCATAACTTAAGCGGCAGTCATAATAAAATAGAGATATATTCAAAATAAATGAATATAGGATGGTATAGAATATGACATATGACTATGAATATCTGAAAAAAGAAGTATTGGCGCTTACTACCATAGATTTGAATGCCTATAAGCAAGCACAGATGAAGCGTCGGATTGATACCTTGATTACGAAGCATAATATTTCAGGTTATGATAAGTATGTGGAGGCATTGAGAACCGACAAAGCGTTATTTGATGAATTTGTCAACTATATCACTATCAATGTATCGGAATTTTACCGTAATCCGGAACAATGGAAGTTATTGGATACAGAGATTATTCCCGAGTTGATTCAAAAATATGGGAAAAACCTGAAAATCTGGAGTGCAGCCTGCTCTACCGGAGACGAGCCATATTCTCTGGTGATGGCACTGTCCAAGCATATTCCTATGAACCAGATTAAGATTTATGCCACGGATTTGGATAAGCAGGTGATTGCCAAGGCAAAGACGGGACTGTATTCGGAAAAGAGTATAGCCGCTGTGCCGGATGAATTCAAAAGGAAATATTTCACTCAGGTGGGACCCTCTTATAAGATTTCAGACGAAATCAAGTCACGAGTGGAATTTCATGAGCATAATCTGTTAAAGGATAAATATCCTACGGATTATCACATGATTGTGTGCAGAAATGTGCTGATTTATTTTACAGAGGAAGCTAAGGACGAAGTTTTCCGCAAGTTCTGCAGTTCCCTGTCAAAAGGAGGAATTCTCTTTATTGGCAATACCGAGCAGGTGATTAATTACAAGGAAATCGGTTATGACAGGAAGAGTTCTTTCTTCTATGTGAAAGTGTGATGGTAATATTTCATAAAAGTACATAAAAAGGGATACCGAATTATCACGGTATCCCCTTTTTTTAATATACCGATGCAATCATGTTCAGAATATGATTTGCATATTGTGTAAAAGCGGCACGATCCCTCTTTAATTCATCCGTCAGTTCAAAGAACAAATCCCGGCTCTTGTAATCTCTCTTAAAAAACGGCTTGAACAGAGTGCCCCATTGGGGAAGATAGAGGGAAAACTTTCGGGTATAACAGTTGGCGGCGGAAGCCTGTATGCGGTTTTCCTTTTCCACAAAGGTAGCCACAGATTTATGAAGGGATACATCTTCCGAGGGGAGATAGTAATAGTCCTGATAATTTTTATAAAAATATTTTAACTCCTCCTCATAGATAGGAACCCTCAAAGTTGCCTCCGAATCCTCTCCGCGGAAGTAACAGTCATTGGCAAAAGAAGAAACGGGCTTTGGCAGGGGCAGGGGCAGAGTGACGGTAATCAACAGTTCTTTTCGCTTATTCCCTGCGTAATCCTTATAATAGTTAGCTTGTACCTTTCTTGCTTTCACCGTCTCATTGAAAATATCATAATAAGCCAGCATGGGCAGGATTTCCAGCATTCCCTTCAAATCATCGGCATTGTGAAGGAAGAGGGATTTTTCTGAAAATTCAGAAGGATTTTTCACATAATCGTGATAAATACCAATCAGTTCTCCGCCGGAAAATACATCCTTGCGGTTGATGCCAAGGAACTGCTCCAAGGTTTTCTGCTTGCAGTTAGGAAGCTTTAAGAAAAACTTGTATGGGGAAATCCTCTTGTACAAATCAATGCCGACTAAATTATCAAAATGATAGGGCAGGGACAGACTTTCACATTTCTGGGTGATAAAAGGCAAATCAAAGTTGTTGCCGTTAAAATGCACCAGGTAGGTAAAAGAATCCGTGAAGGTAAAGAATGCCGACAGAAGGCTTCCCTCCTCCTCATAATTTTCTGCCATCCATTGAATGGTATGCCAATTCCCCTCCGAATAATAAGCACAGCCTATCAGATAGAGATATGCAGACTTGGCGGTAAACCCGGTGGTTTCTATATCAATAAATAAAAACTGTTCTAAAGGGGCGATTTTTTCCAAAGGATAGGAGATGGAAAAATGCTCCAAAGTCTCTTCTGAAATTCTCATAATGACCCTCCAATCTTTTTCTATATAATATAATAACATAAATTTTAAAAATGCAGTAGTATTTTGACAAAAAAAATAGTATATTTAAAGTAATGATAAGAAAGGAATGGGACATATGGCAAAGTTTACATTCGCAGGAGGGATTCACCCCTATGACGGCAAGGATTTATCCAAAGACAAGCCTATCAAAGATGTGCTTCCGGGAGACGAGCTGGTGTTTCCGCTTTCTCAGCATATCGGCGCGCCCGCCAAGGCGATTGTTAAAAAGGGTGACCATGTGCTGGCAGGACAGAAGATTGCGGAGAGCGGAGGATTTGTATCTGCGCCGATTTATGCTTCCGTGTCCGGTGTCATAAAGACCATTGAACCTCGCAGGGTGGTTACGGGGGATATGGTTATGAGCATTGTTCTGGAAAATGATAAATTTTATAAAGAAGTGCCTTTTTCGCCGGCTGTTACTCCTGACAATATGGACAGGGATAAGATTCTTAAGGCGGTACAGGAAGCGGGAATCGTAGGTATGGGCGGAGCGGGTTTTCCCACCCATGTAAAGCTTTCTCCCAAGGAACCGGACAAGATAGATTACTGTATTGTAAATTGCGCCGAGTGTGAGCCCTATCTGACTTCTGATTATCGCAGAATGTTGGAGGAACCGGAAAAGCTTATTGGCGGTCTGAAGGCGATATTGAGCCTTTTTGGGAATGCACAGGGTATTCTGGCTGTGGAAGACAACAAGCCGGACTGTATTGCTCTGCTTAGGCAGATGACGAAAAATGAGACAAAAATCAGCGTAAAAGCTTTAAAGACAAAATATCCTCAGGGGGCAGAAAGACAGCTTATCTATGCAACAACGGGACGAACAATCAACTCGTCCATGCTGCCTGCAGATGTGGGCTGCATCGTAAACAATGTGGATACGGTGGTGGCAGTTTATCGGGCAGTATTTGAGGGGCGGCCTTTAATGGAGAGGATTGTGTCGGTGACGGGAGATGCCGTACGGACTCCCAGAAATTTCCGCATCCGCATCGGTACTAGTTATAAGGAATTGGTGGAGGAGGCAGGAGGCTTTAAGAAATCACCTGCGAAAATCATCTGTGGCGGTCCCATGATGGGTTTTGCCATGTTTGGTCTGGATGTGCCCACTACCAAAACTTCCACGGCATTGTTAGCATTTCTGGAAGATGATGTGGCTGATGCAAAGCCGGGGCCCTGCATTAACTGCGGGAGATGTTTAGAGGTGTGTCCCGGCAGAGTAATGCCCAGCAAGCTGGCGGATTATGCGGAACATTTTGACGAGGAGGCATTCCTGCTGAATCATGGAATGGAGTGCTGTGAATGTGGCTGCTGCAGCTTTGTCTGTCCGGCAAAAAGGCAGCTGACTCAGCAAATTAAGTCGATGCGTAAGATACAGCTTTCCAAGAGAAAGAAATAAGGAGGAAGAGAAGGTGAGTGAGCTTTTTAAAGTATCATCCAATCCGCATATCCGTTCCAAAGTCACCACAAGCGGAATCATGACGGCTGTGATTATCGCCCTGCTTCCGGCTATGGGTTATGGTATTTACAATTTTGGACCAAGGGCGTTTGTGGTAGTATTAGTTACAGTGGCAGCTACTGTGCTGACGGAGTTTTTGTTTGGACTGTGCCGGAAGAAGACAACTGTTACGGATTTGTCGGCAGTAGTCACAGGATTGTTATTAGCGCTTAATCTGCCGGTGAGCATCCCTTTATGGATGGCGGCTTTAGGAGGAGTATTTGCCATTCTGGTAGTAAAGATGCTGTTTGGAGGGCTGGGTCAGAATTTTATGAATCCGGCGCTGGCGGCAAGATGTTTCCTCTTGATTTCTTTTCCCTCCCAGATGATAAATTTTGATTGTGATGCCTATACGGGAGCCACGCCTCTTGCGGCACTTAAGGCGGGGGAGGCAGTGAATGTAAGGAATATGATTATGGGAAATACGGCAGGAACCATAGGAGAAACCTCCATGATTGCCATTATGGCAGGCGCCTGCTTCCTGATACTTCTCGGGGTAATCGACCTGCGCATTCCGGGCAGCTATATTGTAAGTTTTGTGCTGTTTGTCAGTATTTTTGGAGGAAGGGGCTTTGATCCGGCATATCTGTCCGCACATCTTGCGGGGGGAGGTCTGATGCTGGGAGCATTCTTTATGGCAACGGACTATGTGACAAGACCTGTCACAATAAAAGGACAATATCTGTTCGGCATCTTTTTAGGGATTATGACGGGAATCTTCCGTATTTTCGGACCGGGAGCCGAGGGTGTGTCCTATGCCATTATTTTGGGGAATCTCTTGGTGCCGCTGATAGAGCGTGTTACGAAGCCCACTGCCTTTGGCATGAAGCCGGAAAGGCAAAAAATATAGAAAAAATGGAGAAAATATGCAGAAAAATAATGATATCAAAGTGATGCTGAAAGAAGCGGGAATTCTGTTTGTGATCACCCTGATTTCAGGATTGATGCTTGGATTTGTATATGAATTAACCAAGGAGCCAATAAGACTCCAACAGGAAAAAGCGGTGCAGGAGGCTTGTGCGGCGGTATTTTCGGATGCGGCGCAGTTTATTGAGATTTCCTATGTGCCGGATGAAAACTTTGCAGCGGAATTGGCGGCGGAGGGAGTAAAGTTGGGGACCGTTTTTGAGGCGAAGGATGCGGGGAACACACTGTTAGGGTATGTGATTGAGACCACATCCACGGAAGGTTATGGCGGAAATATAGTCTTGTACATAGGCGTTTCTTTGGATGGTACCTTAAATGACATATCCATTTTGGAGATTTCTGAGACGCCGGGACTTGGTATGCGTGCGGATAAGGTGCTTACGCCGCAGTTTCATCAAAAGAAGGTATCCGAATTTACCTATACAAAATTGGGAAGTAAGATGGAAAGCGAGATAGATGCCATCAGCAGTGCCACCATTACCACGAAGGCAGTGACCAATGCCGTAAATGGCGGGCTGAAGGCCGCTGCAAAATTGATACAGGGAGGTGGAAGCCATGAATAGTGCAGGAGAGAGACTCTATAACGGCATTGTAAAAGAAAATCCTACCCTTGTGCTGATGCTGGGCATGTGTCCCACGCTGGCTGTCACTACATCCGCAATAAACGGTCTTGGGATGGGACTTACTACGGCGGCTGTCCTTGTCTGCAGTAATCTGATTATTTCCCTACTTCGCAAGGTGATTCCGGGCAGGGTCCGGATTCCGGCATTTATTGTGATTATCGCATCCTTTGTGACAGTGATGCAGTTGCTTTTGGAAGCTTATCTGCCCTTTTTAAATAAGGCGCTGGGAGTATACATTCCCCTGATTGTGGTGAATTGCATTATCTTGGGGAGAGCCGAAAGTTATGCTTATTCCAATCCACCGATTCCCGCTCTCTTTGACGGGCTTGGAATGGGGCTTGGTTTTTCTCTGGCGTTGACCTGTATCGGCGCAGTCAGGGAAATTCTGGGTGCAGGAACCATTTTTGAATATGGCATTATGCCTGAATCCTATGTTCCCATTAATATATTTGTGCTGGCACCGGGAGCATTTTTCGTGCTGGCGGGACTGACGGCGCTGCAGAATTATGTGAAGTTTACAGGGGCCAAAAAGGGAAAAGATTACAGCAAGATACAGTCGGGATGCAGTGAGGATTGCATGAACTGTTCGGAAAGCGGCTGTTCTAAACGGTTTTACGGTGAGGAAGAGACGATAGACTTTATTGACTTGGAAAAGGAGGATAGGTAGATGGAAAGTATAAAGGATTTATTGATTCTGCTCATCAGCTCCTCCTTGATAAGCAATGTAGTATTAAGCCAATTTCTGGGACTGTGCCCGTTCCTTGGGGTATCGAAAAAAATAAAGACTGCTGCGGGCATGGGAACGGCCGTGATTTTTGTCATTACGCTAGCAAGCGCAGTAGCGGGTGTGATTTATAAATTTGTATTGCAGGCGTTACATATTGAGTATTTGCAGACCATTGTATTTATTCTGGTGATTGCTGCTCTGGTACAATTTGTGGAAATGTTTTTAAGGAAAGCCATGCCCTCGCTTTATGAGGCGTTAGGGGTTTATCTACCCTTGATTACCACAAACTGTGCTGTTTTGGGCGTTGCCATCACCAATGTACAGAAGGAATACGGAATTCTTACCGGCATTGTGAACGGTTTTGCCACGGCACTAGGGTTTACCATAGCAATCGTGATTCTCGCAGGGCTGCGTGAGAAGATGGAGTATAATGATGTGCCGAAAGCTTTCAGAGGAATGCCCATGGTGCTGCTGACCGCAGGGCTTATGGCCATTGCATTTTGTGGATTTTCAGGGCTTCTATAGAAATCTAAAACTTTACGCTTGAAATAGAAAGGCAAGGTTATTCATATGAATATAGTGGGTATCATAACAGCGGCTGCCATTGTAGGAGCAGTAGGCATCTTTGTAGGACTGTTTCTGGGCGTGGCAGGTATCAAATTCAAAGTGGAAGTGGATGAGAAAGAAGAGGCAGTGCTTGGCGTCCTTCCCGGCAATAATTGCGGCGGCTGTGGTTTTGCGGGCTGTTCCGGTCTGGCTGCCGCCATCGCCAAGGGGGAAGCTCCCACAAATGCCTGTCCGGTGGGAGGAGAAGCTGTCGGACAGAAAATTGCGCAGATTATGGGCGTAACCGCTGAAAATACAGAGAAAATGGTTGCCTATGTCCACTGTCAGGGAGACTGTGACAAGGCGGGAGTGGACTATGATTATATTGGGGTTACTGACTGCCGGATGATGGGATTTGTGCCGGGGGGAGGCCCCAAGTCCTGTAACAGCGGCTGCATGGGTTATGGCAGTTGTGTGCAGGTCTGTCCTTTTGATGCGATTTCGGTGATAAAGGGCGTGGCAGTTGTTGATAAGGAAAAGTGCAAGGCCTGCGGCAAATGCGTAGATGTTTGTCCCAAGCACTTGATTTCCCTTATTCCTTATCGTGCAAAACAGGTGGTGGCATGCAGTTCCACGGACAAAGGACCGGTGACCATGAAGGCTTGCCAGACAGGCTGTATCGGTTGCGGCATCTGCGTCAAGAATTGTCCCCATGAGGCTGTCCGGGTTACGGATTTCCATGCGGTGATTGACCAGGAAAAATGCACAGGCTGCGGTACCTGTGCGGAAAAATGTCCTAAGAAAGCGATTGTAAAAGTATAAAAAACAGAAAGAAACAAATCCTTTACGTAAGAAGGAAGGGAGGTGTAAAATTTGCAGTTACCTGACGATTATGAAGACCATTCCGGAATTACCCCAACGGTGATATCCGCCGTTATGGCAGTTACTTTGTTTGTGGGAACGATTCTGGTGATAGTGCTTCTTATGAATAATCAAGAGGGAAATAAAAGTCACAAAGTTCCCTCTAGTGCTTCTCATGGGGTGATTCTGGACGAGACGGACAGTGTGGACAGCCCTTTGAATGTCGGTACGGACAAGCCTTCCAGCGGCGGAAAACTAAAACCACAGGATTTGGATTTTTGGGAATACTATCAGACGCAGAGCAGTGCGTCTAAGGAGTCGGAAGCATCCAAACCCTCCAAATCGCCGGAACCCGTGGAGAATGACCCTTCAACGGACGGAAAACATACCCTTGTGACCTATGCAAACGGCAAGGAGGAGTGGGTGCTTATCAGTCCTTATCTGCCCAAGCATGAATATGATTTTACCAAGCTTGTGTGTCAGTCCGACCTGATGAAATATTATGTGGACGGAAAACAGACTTCCTTTGTGGGGGCGGATATCTCTAAATATCAGGACTATGTGGATTTTATAAAGCTGAAAAAGGCTGGCGTGAATTTTGTCATGATTCGCGTGGGGGCAAGAGGATATGGCAGCGGGCAGCTGGTATTGGATGAGTATTTTGAGGATAATATCAAGCGTGCCAGCGATGCGGGGCTCCAGATTGGACTTTACTTTTTCTCACAGGCAATCACGGCGGAGGAGGCTGTGGAGGAAGCCAACATGGTGCTTGAGCATATTGGCGATTACCGCATAGATTATCCCATTGCCTTTGACATGGAGCATATTGAGAACGACAATGCGAGGATTGACGGTCTTAGTAAGACGGAAAAGACTACCATTGCCAAGGCATTTTTGGATACCATTCAAAATTCCGGTCACAAAGCCATGATTTATGGGAATAAGGAGTGGCTGATAAAAGAAATTGATATGTCCAAGCTGACGGCGTATGATGTATGGCTGTCCCAGCTTCAGGATATTCCGGATTACCCATATAAATTCACTATGTGGCAGTATAAACAGGATGCTTCCATTGACGGAATTGCCGGATATGCCAGCCTGAATATCAGCTTTATCGATTATACAGAGAAATAAGCCCTAAAAATCAGAAGAGATGTGCTTAGGAAGATTGGGGGCGGAAATTCAAAACGCCTGGAGAAATTTCCAGAGAAGTGTAGATTTCCGCATACTTGGCAGGGGATAGGCCGTCAATATAATTGGGAGTGTAGTTTTTTCGCACCCCATTTTGTAATAAGATATCAATGGCTTTGTTGTAGGCAATGGCAGCCTCTAACTCCGTGGCATAATTCCCCACCAGAAGATTGCCTCGTACATGAATGCGGACAGTATAACAATACTGTCCGTTTTTTTGCTGCTTGAAACGGACGCCGTGATAAGAATTCATAATTTCCAGATTTTCCCGCCTGAAGTCCGTGTTGTCCCCATTGCGGAAGCAAAAGTCCACACCACATATCGCATAATTCTTGATACCGTATCGGGAAGCCAGATTTACCTGCATGCCATAATCCGCTACAAAATAATGATTTCCCCGCTGCATGATTTTGTGAGAAGAATAATAAAACAAATCATCCATGTCAAATTTTAACACATGTAAGGGGGTCATATAATAATAGAACAGCCTCTGACCAATATAAATGGGATTGCCCAGATATAAGCCATTGTCTCTGAAATTAATCAAAGATACCCATTTTTCAAAAGGCAGAGGAGATTCCTCTGTAAAATCCATAAGGGTGATACGAGAATCCGCAAGCAGTCGGGAACCCTCCAGATACGCTTTGTGCGCCTTTTGGGCGGAAGAATAACTCCCAAGGCTGATATGTTTTTTGCGGTGGGTTAAAGATGCGCGATAATAAATATCCCCGTTTTTTTTGCGGGCAGAAAATACCCCTGCATAATGATTGGGAAGGGAGTTTTTTTGTTTTATTTTGTTGACTGAGTGTTCTTTTTTATTTTCTGTCATGAAATCATTATATCATTTTATATAAATTTGTACAATTCAGAAATTCGAGTAATACGTTGGCATATTTTGGAGGTTGTCCTCATAAACTATAAAGTGTATCTTGGCAGAAAGTGCCAATAGGCAGGCGGTTCCATTAGAACCGTAATGTTTTAATTGTAAGAGAGGACAAAATCAAAATGTATAAAAAAGCAATGACAGTATTGGCAGCGGCTAACTTTTTATGCTTATGCAGTTTCTGGGGAATCAGGAATATGCAGGAGGACAGACTGACTGTGACGGCAGCGCCTGTCTGTGAGGTAAAGATGGACGAGACCCTGGCAGCAGACCAAAATAACAGTTTGATAGGGATTTTGAAGACTGCGGCATCAGGACAGCGTGTGGTGGATTATGAGGTACTAGTAAAAGAAAGCGTAATAGAACTGAACGAGTCGGACAAGGAGACCCTCTGCCGTATCGTGGAAGCGGAAGCAGGCTCAGAGGATGAGGAAGGTAAGCTGTTGGTGGCAAATGTAGTGCTAAACAGAGTGGAAGACAAGCATTTTCCCAATACCGTGAGAGAGGTGGTGTTTCAGGAAGAACAGGGGGTTTATCAATTCTCCCCCGTGGCGGATGGAAACTACTATCGTGTAAAGGTCAGTCAGGAGACCTGTCAGGCGGTGGAAAGGGCGCTTGAGGGTGAGGATATTTCTCAGGGAGCGTTGTACTTTGCCGCAAGGCAGTATGCCGACAGCAGCACTATGAGCTGGTTTGATAATCATCTGTCCTTTCTTTTTGCCCATGGTGGACATGAATTCTATACTTCCCCATAAATCAGTACTGATGAAGTACAAATACTATTAGAGAAAACTGTTGATGGGGATGAAAAAAGAAATTGGGTTCCTGCCTATCATTTTTTAATTAGTGATTTCAGTGGTACCAAAATGGCAATTTCTGTTTGACATCTCGCACATTATATGTTAATATTACAAATATCTAGGGAAGCATCTAACATTTCAAACCATTTCGGCTGACAATCCCTATATAACAAATGAATATGGCGGATTGCAGGGAATGGTGTGATAAAAGGGCTGTTTTTACAGGTTGTCATACAGTTTCTTCTTTCCGCTGGATACGGAAGGAGAACTGTATGAAAGAAAGTGATGTAATGAGATGGGAGCATTCCATGGAACAGACTGCAGAAAAAGCAGCTGTCGGGGAGCAGGCTGCACAAATCAAAACTCTGGCGGAGATGAACCTTTTGGATGATTTTCTGTTTGGTTCAGTGGTGTCTTATCCGGAAATCGGGGAACGATTTGTAAGAAGCCTGCTGAAGACTATTTTCGGCAGGGAGTTTAAGCACCTGTCTGTCACAGCACAGAAAGTATTTTATGGCGCAGATACCAAGCTGCATGGTGCCAGACTAGATGTGTATATGGAGCCGGATGCCAGGGCGGATGTGGAAGAGCGGGTCACAGTCTATGATATAGAGCCTGACCGGAAAGGCAGTCCTGCCGATATTAGGGCGCTGCCCCGCAGGGTTCGTTTCTATCACGGAAAGATTGCTGCCAGAAGCCTAAATTCAGGAGCAGACTATGATACCCTGAAAGATGTCATCATCATAATGATTATGCCCTATGACCCCTTCGGGCTGAACCGCATGGTATACACCGTGAAAAACAAATGTGTGGAAGTACCGGAGATGGAATACGAGGACGGGGCAAGTACCCTGTTTCTGTATACGAGAGGGACGGTGGGAATTCCCAATGAGGCAGTGAGGCAGCTGCTGCACTACATGGAAGATACGACCTATGAGAATGCCGTGAACAAGGAATTGCGTGAAATCCACAGAATGGTGGAGACTGTGAAGGAAGACCCGGAGGTGGCAGAAATGCACATACAGATGGTAGAAGACATTATAAAAATGGAGAGAGAAAACGCAAAATTGACTGAGGAAATTACAAAGCAGGCGCAGGAAATCACAGAACTGACGGAAGAAAACACAAAGCAGGCGGAAGAAAACGCAAGGCAGGCGGAGGAAATCGCAAAGCTGAAAGAAGAACTTGCACAGGTAAAAGGCATGGGAGCGCCGGCAGAGCACACTTAAAGGATATCCAGCTTTTGGAAACTCTGTAATATGATACCCTAAGAGATGCCATTATCATAATGATCATACCCTATGTTCTGCAAAAATTCTGCAAAAAAATATCACAATTCCCTTGACAGTTTATTTATTGAGGTATATGATATAAAAAACTAAATAAGTGAACACGAAACCGTAGATGTGGAGATAACGTCAGTATATGCACTTACAGAGAGACCGGAGGCTGAGAAAGGTCAGGAAAGCAGGCTGGCAAATGGACCACGGAGGGCGCAGGGAACAGTTATTATACTTAGTATTCTGCGACGTAAGGCATACGTCAGTTGCCGGGGATATGTTGGTATCCTATAAGAGCACGCAGTAAGCGTGAAGCAAGGTGGCACCGCGAGATGATTGAATTTGCATCCCGTCCTTGACAGTAATTAATCTGTCAGGATGGGATTTTTTATGGTTGTGATGCAGGGAAGCGTCAATCATGATGAAAAATGAGGAGGAATGAATATGAAAATCAAACCTGATTTGGAAGAGTGTAAAAAAATAGCAGCATCTGATTCTTATGGGGTGATTCCCATCAGTACGGAGCTTTATGCAGATGCAGTAACCCCCATTGAGGTACTTCGTATCTTAAAAAATGTAAGCCGCCATGTTTATTTGCTGGAAAGTGCGGAGGCGGACAAAAAATGGGGCAGATATTCTTTCCTTGGATATGACCCTATATTGGAAATTACCTGTTACAATGGAGAAACCACTGTAAAATCTACAATGACTTCCGGAACTGTAAAAGAGGATGTGCGCAGCTATATCAGGAATATCATAAAGGAGAACAAAAGTCCAAAGTTTGAGCATCTGCCTTCTTTTACCGGCGGTTTGGTGGGATATTTTTCCTATGATTATATCAAGTACAGCGAGCCCACCCTAAAGCTGGATGCAAAGGATGAGGAAGGGTTTCAGGATGTGAATCTGATGCTGTTTCATAAAGTCATTGCTTTTGATAATTACAGACAAAAGATTATTTTGATTGTCAATGTAAAAACAGATGACTTGGAGGAAAATTATCACAAAGCGGTTTTGGAATTGGAGAATATGAAGCTTTTGCTGGGGAAGGGAGAGAAGGCGCCTCACATCCCCTTAAAGCTAAAGGCGGAATTTACACCTCTGTTTAATCAAAGCGAATATTGTGAAATGGTGGATAAGGCGAAACATTACATTAAAGAAGGGGATATTTTTCAGGTGGTGCTGTCCAATCGTCTGGAGGCGCCCATGGAAGGAAGCCTGCTTGATGCCTACAGAGTGCTTCGAACCACCAATCCTTCACCCTATATGTTTTACTTTTCGGGGGCTGACGGAGAAATCACAGGTGCAAGCCCTGAAACTTTGGTAAAGCTGGAACAGGGTACACTCCACACCTTTCCTTTGGCGGGAACAAGACCCAGAGGGGCTACGGAGGAAGAGGATTTGGCATTGGAAGCGGAGCTTCTGGCAGATGAAAAAGAACGGGCAGAGCATAATATGCTGGTGGATTTGGGAAGAAATGACATTGGCAAAATCAGCCAGATTGGAAGTGTGAAGGTAGAAAAATATATGTCCATAGAAAGGTATTCTCATGTGATGCACATTGGTTCCACCGTGGTGGGAAGTATCAGAGAGGACAGAGATGCTTTGGATGCGGTAGATGCCATACTTCCCGCAGGAACTCTTTCTGGGGCGCCGAAGTTACGGGCCTGTGAAATCATCAATGAACTAGAAAATAATAAACGCGGCATCTATGGAGGAGCTATCGGCTATTTGTCCTTTACGGGAAATCTGGATGTCTGCATTGCAATCCGGCTTGCCTTCTCCAAAAACGGCAAGGTATTCATCCGTTCCGGGGCAGGCATTGTGGCGGACAGCGTTCCTGAACGGGAATATAAGGAGTGCATCCAAAAAGCAGCCGCAGTAATGACGGCAATCAATTTAGCGCAGGAGGGCTTGGAAGAATGATACTTTTGATTGATAATTATGACAGTTTTTCCTACAATGTGTATCAGCTTGTGGGTTCTGTAAATCCCGATATCAGGGTAATCAGAAATGATGAGATGACCATAGCACAGATTGAGGCACTTGCGCCTTCCCATATTATTTTGTCGCCGGGACCCGGCAGACCTGTGGATGCAGGCATCTGCGAAGAGGTAGTAAAATATTATGCAGGAAAGATCCCCATTTTAGGAATCTGTCTGGGACATCAGGCAATCTGTGAGGTATTTGGAGCTACCGTCACTTATGCAAGTCAATTGATGCACGGGAAACAGTCCGTGGCAGTGTTGGATACGGAGAGTGCTTTATTTAAAGGGATGGACAGGGAAATCACAGTGGCAAGATATCATTCCCTGGCAGCCGCTTCGGATAGTATGCCAAAAGAGCTGTCAGTTACTGCTGCCACAAAGGACGGAGAAATCATGGCGGTGGAACACAGAGAACTTCCGGTATATGGCGTGCAGTTCCATCCGGAATCCGTGTTGACACCGGAAGGTAAAAAGATTATGGAGAACTTTTTAAAAATACAAAATTTACAAAAGGAGAAGAAAAAAATGGTTATCAGTGAAGCAATCCAAAAACTAGTTAAAAGAGAAGATATTGGTTATGAGATGGCAAAGGATGTTATGAATGAGATTATGAGCGGAGAGGCGGATGATGTGCAGAAGAGCGCTTATCTGACAGCTCTTGCAATGAAGGGAGAAACAATTGAAGAAATCACAGGTTCGGCGGAAGTTATGAGAAGTCATGGACTTAAATTGAATACCGATGAAGAGACGTTGGAAATTGTGGGAACAGGCGGAGATGGTTCCAATTCCTTCAATATTTCCACTACGGCTTCCCTGATTATTGCAGCGGCAGGCGTTCCGGTTACAAAGCATGGAAACCGTGCAGCAAGTTCAAAGTCTGGGGCAGCTGATTGTCTGGAGAACTTGGGAGTGGATATTGCACTAGAGCCTGAAAAGAATGAAAAGGTGCTCAAGCAGGCAGGGATTTGCTTCCTTTTTGCACAAAAATATCACACTGCAATGAGATTTGTAGGACCCATCCGCAAAGAGTTGGGAATCCGCACGATTTTCAATATCTTGGGACCTCTGGCAAATCCTGCCAATCCTTCTTTGCAGATTATGGGAGTTTATGAAGAAAGTATGCTGGAACCCATGGCAAAAGTGCTTTCCAACTTGGGTGTGAGACGTGGTATGGTGGTTTATGGACAGGATAAGCTGGATGAGATTTCTGCTAGTGCCCCCACTAGTGTCTGTGAGATTGACAATGGCAATTTTAAAAAGTATGTCATTACGCCGGAGGAATTTGGCCTTTCCCGATGTGCAAAAACTGATTTACTAGGTGGTACGCCCCAGGAAAATGCAGAAATCACCAAGGCAATCCTTAAAGGTGAAAAAGGCGCTAAGCGGGATGCAGCAGTTTTAAATGCAGGCGCAGCGCTCTATGTGGCAGGCAAGGCAGCAAGCATTGCAGATGGCGTAAAGTTGGCGCAAGAGACCATTGACAGCGGGAAGGCGTTAGAGAAAATGGAGCAGTTTGTGGAGTGCAGTAATCAATGAACTGAGTTTCGCAATCAATTTGATAAAACAGAGAAAGGAGCAGCGCATATGATTTTGGATGAGATTGCAGCAGCAACTCAAAAGCGGATAGAAGCGCAAAAGATTCAAAAATCCTTGGAGAAGATAAGGGCGCAGGCTTATGCCTGTGAGTTGCATACGGGATTTCCCTTTGAGAAAGCTCTTGCAAAAGAGGGAATGAGCTTTATCTGTGAAGTCAAGAAAGCATCTCCCTCCAAGGGAGTTATTGCAGAGCATTTTCCTTATGTGGAGATTGCAAAGGAATATGAAAAGGCAGGGGCAGATGCCATATCGGTGCTGACAGAACCCTTTTATTTCCAAGGAAATAATGATTACCTGACTGCCATCAAAAAGGAGGTGGGAATTCCTCTTTTGCGAAAGGATTTTACCGTAGATTCCTATATGATTTATGAGGCAAAGGTAATCGGTGCGGATGCTATTTTGCTTATCTGCTCCATCCTGTCCCAGAGTCAATTGGAGGAATATGCAGGTATAGCAAATGAATTGGGGCTTTCCGCCCTTGTTGAGGTCCATGATGAGAGTGAGGTAGAGATGGCAAAAGCTGCCGGAGCACGAATTATCGGGGCAAACAATCGCAATCTGAAAGATTTTTGTGTGGATATCAACAACTCCGCCAGACTGCGGAAATTAGTACCGCCAGACATCCTGTTTGTATCGGAGAGTGGCATGAAGACCAGAGAGGATATCATTAAGCTGGAAGAGAACGGCACCAATGGGGTGTTGATTGGGGAAACTCTGATGCGAAGTCCTGACAAGGCACATATGTTGCAGGAGCTTGCAGGAAGGGAGCAAGAGATTTGCTAAAATGCAAAGTGGAATTCATGTCAAGTCAAGAGGGGAGGTATCCATATTAAAATAAAAATTTGCGGTTTATTCCGCCCAGAAGATATTGAGTATGTAAATCAGGTACAGCCCGACTATATTGGATTTGTCTTTTATGAAAAAAGCCATCGCTATGTAACAAAAAAGCAGGCAAAGGCGCTGAGGGAAAACTTAAAGGAAGGCATTCAGGTGGTTGGCGTATTTTTAAACGCACCCATGGAGGAAGTCATTTCATTCCTTCAGGAAAATGTTATAGATATGGCACAGCTTCATGGGGATGAAACAGAGGAGGATATTCTGTATGTCAAAGCAGTCACGGGAAAGCCGGTTATCAAGGGAGTAAAGGTGCATGATCGCTTTGAAGTGGAGGCATGGCTGGATTCTGCAGCGGATTATCTGTTGTTTGACAGCGGTGCAGGTTCTGGCAAGACCTTTGATTGGAGCTTACTAGAAGGCATTGACAGAGAATTCTTTTTGGCCGGCGGACTGAGAGAGGGAAATATTCCGGCAGCAGCAAAATTACAGCCCTATGGCTTTGATTTCAGTTCAGGCGTGGAGACAGACAAGGTGAAGGATTTTGACAAGATAAAGGCGGCGGTTCAGTTAATACGAAGCCTGTCTGATGAAATGAAATAAAAGAAAATGTTAAAAAGGAGCATTCATAAGAAAGGATTAATAGGATGAGTAAAGGACGTTATGGAATTCACGGAGGACAGTATATTTCTGAGACTTTGATGAATGAGTTGATTAAACTAGAAGAGGCTTATGAGCATTATAAAGAAGACCCCGAATTTAATGAGGAGCTGACCAAGCTGTTAAATGAATATGGAGGCAGACCATCCCGCTTGTATTATGCGGAGAAGATGACAAAGGATTTAGGCGGAGCAAAGATTTATTTAAAGAGGGAGGACTTGAATCATACGGGCTCCCACAAAATTAATAATGTGCTGGGTCAGGCGCTTTTGGCAAAGAAAATGGGAAAGACCCGGCTGATTGCAGAAACCGGCGCAGGACAGCATGGTGTGGCTACGGCTACGGCAGCAGCGCTCCTTGACATGGAATGTGAGGTATTCATGGGCAAGGAAGATACGGACAGACAGGCGCTTAATGTATATCGCATGGAGCTTCTGGGAGCAAAGGTAAATGCAGTGACCACAGGAACCCAGACCTTAAAGGATGCAGTGAATGATGCCATGAGAGAGTGGAGCAACAGGGTATCTGACACCCATTACTGCCTGGGGTCTGTTATGGGTCCCCATCCTTTTCCCATGATTGTGCGTGATTTCCAAAGTGTCATCAGCAGGGAGGCAAAACAGCAGATACTTGCAGCAGAAGGCAAGCTTCCCGCAGCCGTGATTGCCTGTGTTGGCGGCGGCAGCAATTCCATGGGGATGTTTTATCATTTTATTGAGGATAAGGATGTGGAGTTAATTGGCTGCGAAGCGGCGGGAAAAGGCGTAGATACTGAATTGCATGCAGCAACCATAGCAAAAGGAAGCATTGGTATCTTCCATGGTATGAAATCCTATTTCTGTCAGGATGAATACGGTCAGATTGCACCAGTTTACTCCATTTCTGCAGGTCTGGATTATCCCGGAATCGGACCGGAGCATGCATATCTTCATGATATCGGCAGGGCAAAATATGTGCCGATTACAGATGAGGAAGCAGTGGAAGCTTTTGAGTATCTGTCCAGAATGGAAGGCATCATTCCGGCAATCGAGAGTGCCCACGCCATTGCTCAGGCGAAGAAGATTGCGAAAAATTACAGTTCGGACCAGAGCATTATCATATGCGTATCCGGAAGAGGCGACAAAGATGTGGCAGCGATTGCAAGATACAGGGGGGTGGATATCCATGACTAACAAATTAAGCAAAGTATTTGATACACCAAATAAAAAGGCGTTTATCGCTTTTCTTACGGCAGGAGACCCGGATGCTGACAGTACGGTAAAATTTATTTTGGAAATGGAAAAAGCAGGAGCAGATTTGGTAGAAATAGGCATTCCTTTTTCAGACCCGACCGCAGAGGGCGTGGTGATTCAAGAGGCAAGTATCAGGGCCTTGAAGGGCGGCATGACCACGGACGGCGCATTTGAAATTGTGCGAAGGGTAAGGGAACAATCACAAATTCCCCTTGCATTTATGACTTATGTAAATCCGGTGTTTCATTATGGGTATGACAGGTTTTTTGAAAGATGTGAAGAACTAGGAATAGATGCCATTATCATTCCTGACCTTCCTTATGAGGAAAAGGAAGAGGCAGCAGTGTCTGCAGCCGCCCATAATGTGGCGTTGATTTCTATGATTGCACCAACCTCCGAGAGCCGCATACAGGAGATTGCCGCTAGTGCAGAGGGCTTTATCTATGTGGTAAGCTCCATGGGTGTAACAGGCGTGCGAAGTGAAATCAAGACAGACTTGGGTGCTATAGTGGAAAGTATTCGAACCGTATCGCAGGTTCCCTGTGCCATCGGTTTCGGCATCAGCACTCCGGAGCAGGCAAAAAAGATGGCGGGACTTTCTGATGGTGCCATTGTGGGCAGTGCCATTGTCAAGCTGATTGCAAAGCATGGTAGGGATGCAGCCCCCCAGATTTACGAATATGTGCGGAGCATGAAAGAGGCTGTGTCGGAAGCATAGACAGCGCCGTTAAAAAATGACATTTATGATAATTGACAGGCTGGAAACTCATTTGGAGTATCCAGCCTGATTAATTTGCATGATGGTACAAGTTGATTTCCACTTATCAGATACATATTTTGGGGCTAATGGCGCCAATGCAACCTTTGGTTGACAAAAAGATAGCGTCAGATGGTGGTTTGGCAACCATTTATTTTGCTATAATAATATCATCAATATCAATGATAGGAGGGTCATTATGAATACGGCAGATAGAATATCCAACATACGAAAATCAAAAGGGATGTCTCAGGAGGAATTGGCAGACCAAATAGGGGTTTCGAGACAGGCAATTTCCAAGTGGGAGAGCGGACAAAGTTTACCGGAAATAGAAAAAATCATTCTTTTAAGCGATTATTTTGGAGTCACCACAGATTACCTGTTAAAAGGTATAGAGCCTGTGGCTGACCAAGCAGCAGTGGTAAAAGAAAAGCCTGATGCGGCTATTTTTGCTATTATGGGAACGGCATGGAATTTTATAGGATTGATTATCGCTGTCACGATATGGTATGAGAAACAGACAGCAGATGCAACAGCTTTAGGGTTGTTTTTTATGGCAGCAGGCTGTGTGGTATATGGAACGGGGATGACGATGTCCAATCAGAAAACAAAAAACAGAGCAAGAATGATGTTTTGGCGCATAAATACATGGATGCTTACTTTTATCCCTTTATCGCTTGCCTATAATGTATTAAGCGGAGGGAAGGGACCGGCGCCATATCCGGTTTTAAGCCGTCCCATGATAATGTATGCCTTATTCTGGATTGTTTATGCTGCACTTGGTATTTCAGTCAATTTAGTAATTCACAAAGCGCAGCATAGATTGGAAGCTAATCATAAATAGAAGACTAATATAAAATGTGATATTGAATTTTCTTCAATGACACCCATTAATTTTTGTTGTATTATTAAGCCCCTGTTATGTGGAATTTTACCTCATAGCAGGGGCTTAAATGTTCCGTTGGTCGTTGGTCATTTGTACGGATGAATGACTAGTTCCGCATTGTATTTTGATAGATTATAATATTCCATAATTAAGATACAAGCATCGGGGGAAGGAACAAATGAGTATGAAAGAAAATACACAAAATATAGAACGTTCCGAAAGCTTTGCAGCCAATGATTCCTTTATCAAAGCAACAGTTAAAAAGTATATACTGCCTTCCGTTGCAGCACTTGTGGGAACTACGACGGTTATAGCAGCAAATAGCATGATTGTGGGAAATTATATTGGAGCGGATGCATTGGCAGCTTTAAATATGGCAAATCCCATATACTTGGCATTTGCTACATTGGGAGCCCTTATCAATGTGGGCGCCGCATCCAATGCTTCTGTCTGTATCGGGAAAAGTAATATTAACAGGGCAAATTCCTATGTCAGTCTTGCACTTGTGCTGACCCTTACGTTTTCGGCTCTGCTTACAATAGCAGGTATTCTCTGTTTTCCCATGCTGGTAAAGGCTCTGGGGGCAACAGGGCGTTTAGAGCCTTATGTGTGGGAGTACGGGAGAATTTTGTTGTGGGGAGGCACGGCATTTTCGTTTATGTATTATCCCTTTCAATTTTTAAAAACAGATGGACGCCCCAGACAGGGGACTAATATGTTTCTTGTAATGTTAATGGCAGATTTGATGCTATGCGCACTTTTTCAGGGAAGATGGAATATGGGAATAAAGGGCATTGCTCTGGCTTATGTGTTAAGTACCTTGATTGGGGATGTCTATGGAATTTTAGTCTTATTTTGTGGTGAGTCGGAGGTGATCCTTGGAAAAATGGAAGATGTGTGGATAAGTACGATAGAGACAATCATGACGGGAAGTTCCATGGCGCTGAATAATCTGTGCAATATTTTTAAAAGCATTGCTCTGAATTATATTATTCTCCGTGGGCTGTCTGAGGAGGGGCTTACAGTGTTTGCCGTGATTGGACTAGTGAACAATTTTTCCGGCGCAGTGATATCGGGAATTGCACAGACGGTTACGCCGCTCATTGGCGTTTTTTATGGGGAGATGGATAATTTCAGCATTAAGACTGTGATGAGGGAAGCCATGGACAAAGGAATCAAAGGAATTCTTGTGATTATGGTGTTTCTCTGCTTTTTTGCCAGACAAATCGGGACAGTTCTGGGCGTTGAAAAACTTCCTTCTGCAGACTTGGCAGTGATTCTGTTTTCTTTCAGCATTTTACCGGGATTGCTGAACCATATTTATATTTTTTACTATTTCACCACAGAAAAAATTGCCATGGCAAATTGGTATACTTTTTTAAGGGGATTTGCCATTGTTGTACCTATAGCATGGGCCTTTTCCCATTGCAAAGTTCCGCAGTTATTATGGCTTTCTTTTGCCATTGCCGAGTTTGTAACCTTGCTTATCATGTGGGGTACTGCAAAGAAAAAGTGCTGTACAAATCCCTATTTGCAGGGTATGCTCTTATTGGACAGGCGCTGTGAGGAGGATGATAAATACCTAGCATTTTCCGTGAAAAATACGGCTTCGGAAGCGGCAAAAGCTTCCGCAAAAATTTTCGATTTCTGTAAGAAAAAGGGGATGTCTTCCAAGGTTATGATGACCATGAGTCTTGCTGTGGAGGAAATGCTTTTGATTATATTTGGGCATTGTCTTGAGGATATGAGCAATCAATATGCGGATGTCCGCATTATGATGACAGAGGAGAAAATAATTCTTTATATGAGATGTGCAGGAAACTTATTTGATCCCATTGACTATTACCAAAGAAGAAAGGCAGAGGCAATGAGGAACGGGGAAGTGCTTATGGATGACAGCCTTGGAATAGAAATGATTATCAAGCAGGCAAAGGAGGTGAGATTCCAACGCACTTTTGGAATGAACAACCTGACAATATTGATTTGACATTGCTGCTGCAAAAAAAGTTCTTGCAATTATGTGCTTAATGTGGTAGACTTTTCATGTTGCGAAAACGAGATGGTCCTCTGTTACACAAGTGTATTAAGAACATCCATTTTATGAAGGAGGCTCGTCATGAGTGATATTATCAGAGAAATCGAAGCCGAACAGATGAAGGAAACAGTGGATACCTTTTCTGTTGGCGATACCGTAAAGGTTTACGGTAAAATCAAAGAGGGAAACAGAGAGAGAGTACAGGTATTTGAAGGTATTGTCTTAAAGAGACAGGGCGGAAGCAACCGCGAGACCTTTACTGTCCGCAAGATTTCAAACGGTGTGGGCGTTGAGAAAACATGGCCCCTGCATTCTCCCAATGTAGAGAAAATCGAAGTGGTGAGACGCGGTAAAGTAAGGCGCGCTAAGCTGAACTATTTAAGAAGCCGTGTTGGTAAGAAGGCAAAGGTCAAAGAAATCGTAAAATAATGCAAACATCAGGAAGGGCAATTTCCGGTAAGGACTACCGTGATAATTGCCCTTTTCTATTTGTGAGAAATATGGTATAATTGTGTTAAATCTTTTATGTACAAAGGAATGAGTATGGCACGTCACAACGGACTTAGTTTTTACAAAAGGAGAAAGAAGATAAATATTGCCATTGTCAAGGAAGTGTTCAGTTGGTTTTTTTGTGTTTTTCTGGCTGTCTTTCTTGCAGGGGTAATCACCTATTTTTTTGGAATGACTACGAATGTGGTGGGTGTTTCCATGGAACCTGCTCTATACAATGGAGAGAAGATATTTGTAGACCGTTTTATCTATGTGATTTCGCCTCCAAGGAGTGGGGATGTGGTTATTTTTCTGCCAAACGGCAATGAAAATTCTCATTATCATACCAAGAGAGTTTTGGCGGTACCCGGCGACAAGGTTTTGGTGTCGGAGGGCGTTTTGTATGTAAACGGACAGGAAAGCAAGTGGACCACGGAAAAAATTCTGGATGCAGGAATTGCGGGCGAAGAGTTTACTCTGCAGAGCGAGGAGTATTTTTGCATGGGGGATAATCCCAATAACAGTGAGGACAGCCGTTCGGCAAATATCGGTCCCGTCAGGAAAGACAACATTATCGGAAAGGTATGGTTCCATCTTGGTACAGAAAAGAATGGAATCGGTTTTGTGAAATGAATTATCAATGGTATCCCGGTCATATGACAAAAGCAAAACGTATGATGCAGGAGAATATAAAATTGGTGGATTTGATTATTGAGCTTGTGGATGCAAGGATTCCCATGAGCAGCCGCAATCCCGATATCGATGAAATGGGGAGAAATAAGAGCAGAATTGTCTTACTGAACAAGGCGGATCTTGCAGACCCCAAGGTCAGTCAGCAGTGGACGGACTATTTTGAAAAGCAGGGCGCCCATGTGCAGGAATTGAATTCTAAATCAGGAAAGGGCGTTAAAAACGTGCAGATGCTGGTTCAGGAAGCCTGCAAGGAAAAGATTGAGAGGGACAAAAAGCGGGGAATTGTGAATCGTCCGGTGCGTGCCATGGTAGCAGGAATCCCCAATGTAGGCAAATCCACATTCATCAATTCTTTTGCCGGGAAAGCGTGCGCCAAGACCGGCAACAAACCTGGAGTCACCAAGGGGAAACAGTGGATTCGGCTGAATAAGAACTTGGAGCTTTTGGATACACCGGGAATTCTCTGGCCAAAATTTGAGGATCAGCAGGTGGGAATGAGGCTTGCTTTTATCGGCTCCATGAACGATGAAATTATGATAGCGGAGGAGCTTGCCTGTGACCTTATCGGCGCGCTGAAAGAGCAGTATCCGAAAGCGGTTGCAGAGCGTTATGAAATAGAAACGGCAGGAAAAGAGGCGGAGATTCTGTCCCTAATTGCCGAGAGCCGTAAATGTTACCGAAAGAACGAACAGCTTGACTTAGAGAGAGCCGCATCCATTTTTTTGGATGATTTCAGAAGCGGCAGATTAGGGCGTATTACATTGGAATTGCCTGAAAAAGTACGGGAGGCGTAACAGCATCATGAATAAGGTAATGAAGGAATTGTTTAACACAGGTCTCTATCTTTTGGTGGTACTTTTGCTCACATATCTGGTAATCACCTTTGTGGGTCAGAGGACGGAAGTGGAGGGGGAATCCATGGAGGCGACTCTTTCCAACGGAGATAATCTGATTGTGGATAAACTGACCTATAAATTTAGTGCCCCCAAGCGATATGATATTATAGTATTTCCTTTTCAGTATAAAGAAAATACTTATTATATCAAAAGAATTATCGGGATGCCGGGAGAAACCCTGCAGATTGATGAAGACGGCAGGATTTATATAAACGGAGAGGTTCTTACGGAAAGCTATGGACGGGAAATCATCAAAGCTGAGAATATAGGGATTGCAGCAACCCCCATAACCCTTGGGGAGGATGAATATTTTGTGATGGGTGACAACCGCAATAACAGCAGTGACAGCCGTATGGAAATCATCGGCAATATCCACAGGAAGGATATTGTGGGAAGAGCATGGCTTCGTATCTGGCCTTTTTCAAAGTTTGGAATATTGGAACATCAATAGGGTGTGTAAACATCCCTTTTTGAGGAGGCAGCGTGGAGGTTAGTATGAAAAGTAAGGTAATGAAGGAATTGTTTAATACAGGTCTCTATTTTTTGGTGGTACTTTTGCTCACATATCTGATAATCACCTTTGTGGGTCAGAGGACACAGGTGCAGCAAAGCTCCATGGAGACAACTCTGTCAGAGGGAGATCAGTTGATCATGGATAAACTGACCTATAAATTTAGTAATCCCAAGCGGTATGACATTATAGTATTTCCTTTTAAATATCAGGAAAATACCTATTATATCAAAAGAATTATCGGGATGCCGGGAGAAACCCTGCAGATTGATGAGGACGGCAAGATTTATATAAACGGAGAGGTCCTTGAGGAAAGTTATGGACGGGAAATTATTAAAGCGGAGAATGTCGGTCTTGCGGCAGAGCCCATAACCCTTGGGGAGGACGAATATTTTGTGATGGGTGACAACCGCAATAACAGCAGCGACAGCCGTAGGGAAATAATAGGAAATGTCCGCAGGGAAGATATTGTAGGAAGAGCGTGGATACGCATCTGGCCTTTTTCAAAATTCGGGATATTGTGACATTAGTGTGAGAAGAGTAAAATGAAAATGTATGAAAAACAGGGGCGAAAAACAGATGAAGACACTGAAAGAGATAAAGGAAGAACTTCAGGAGGTTCGCAGGGACGAACTGTTACAGTTCATACAGTGCTATGAGGGGGATGACAGGGAAGGCGTCAAAAAATTAGTGCTTTTGGCACAGAAAAGACAGGATGCGTTGGAGAGGGAAAAAAAGCGGATAGAGGCGCTTAAACTGTACGAGAAACAATATGGGGATTGTCAATTTATCTGCGGCATTGACGAAGTGGGCAGAGGTCCTCTGGCAGGTCCTGTGGTGGCAGGGGCGGTGATTCTGCCCAAAGATTGTGATATTTTATATATTAATGATTCCAAGCAGCTCTCCGAAAAAATGAGAGAGGCGCTTTTTTTAGAGATAGAGGAAAAGGCAGTGGCATGTGCGGTGGGCTATGCATCTCCCAAGCGGATTGACGAAATTAATATTCTTCAGGCTACTTATGAAGCTATGCGGGAGGCAATCGGGCAGCTTTCAGTGAAGCCCGATATTTTGTTAAACGATGCAGTGACCATACCGGGAGTGGATATCAGACAGGTACCGATTATCAAGGGGGATGCCAAGAGCATTTCCATAGGGGCGGCCAGCATTTATGCAAAGGTGACCAGAGACAGGATGATGGTTGAATATGACAAAGAATATCCGGGGTATGATTTTGCAGGAAATAAAGGCTATGGCAGCGCCGCACATATTGAAGCGTTGAAAAAATATGGCCCCACGCCTATTCACAGGAGGAGTTTTATCAAAAATTTTGTAGAGGAGCCAAAATGAGATTAACGGATTTCTTTAAAACCGATAGACCGCCGGCTGATGCGGATAGGACGGTATCACAGACACAGACAGATCCTGCAAAGACAGCTCAGATAAGCCGTCAGATTCGTTCTCTTGTGCCGGGGCAGACTATTCAGGGCGAGGTAGTAGCAAAGAGCGGCAATGATGTGCAGATCAGGGTTCTGGAAGACTTTCTGATGAGCGCAAGGCTGGATCAGAGTGTCAATATCGAAGTGGGAAAAAACATGACTTTTCAGGTGCGGAACAATGGCAAAGCCCTTGTTTTAAGCCCATTGTTTGCCAATATGGCTACGGATGCCAATACCTTAAAAGCATTGGATATGGCATCTCTCCCAGTGAATGACACTACGGTGGAAATGACAAAGCAGATGATGGGAGCGGGACTGCCCATTGACAAAAATTCCCTGCAACAGGTATTTAGGGAAGTAATGGCTTTTCCCGATGCGGAAATTTTAGATATTATAGATTTACACAAACTTTCCCTGCCTGTTACAGCAAATAATTTAGAACAGCTGGAATCCTATAAAAATCTCACTCACCAGCTGGTGAATGGGATGAATGATGTGCTGGAAGCTTTGCCTGATGTGATGCAGAATATGGCACAGTCCGGTAATGTGGAGGGGGCAGCAGGACTGTATCAGGAGATTTTGTCCATGGCGGCAGAACTGCCTGCAGAGGCTCTTTTGGAAGTTTTTCCGGAAGGGCAGGATGGTTTGCAGACTGCAAACTTGCAGACTGCAAATGAGGATGGGCAGGCTGCTGCCGCAAATCCGGAAAGCGCGGCGCAGGAAACGGTGACTATGGATGCCGGAAAATTATTGCCTCAGGGAATTTCTTCCGAGGAAATGATTTTAGAAGAAATGCCTTCTGAGGAAATATCCCCTCAGGGAATCCATTCCCAGAGTTCTTCTGAGGAGCTCTCCCAGATTCAAAATCTGGCAAAGGAACTTACCGCCCTTACAGGACAGGAATTTCCGGAGAATGCGGATGCTTCAAAATTGCTTGCATTTACCGGACAGCTTCTGCAAAAAGGGATGGCGGAGCACGACACGAAATTATTACGGGAACTTTTAGGAAATAAGAATTTACAAAATATTGTGAACCGTAATCTGCAGAGACTTTGGACCATAAAGCCGGAAGACGTGGCAGATTCCAAGCGTGTAGATGAGTTGTATCAGCGGCTGGATAAGCAGATAAAAGGTGTGGTGCAGGCATTGGAAAATGCGGGACAGACTTCCTCGGAAGCATATAAGGCATCTGCAAACATGAGTGGAAATCTGGACTTCATGCAGCAGATTAATCAGGTATGCGTTTATATCCAACTGCCCTTGAAACTACAGCAGGGCAATGCCCATGGAGAATTGTATGTATATACCAACAAGAAAAATTTAGCCGCCAAAGATGGTGCAGTCAGCGCTCTTTTACATCTGGATATGGATCATCTGGGTCCTGTGGATGTGTATGTGTCCATGCAGAGTCAGAACGTCAATACACAGTTCTATGTTCAGGATGACGCCATGCTGGATTTTTTGGAAGAGCATATGGATATTTTGACGGAGCGCCTGAAAAAGAGGGGCTATGACTGTAATTGTAAAATGCAGGTAAGAAATAGTGAGGATGGAGAAAAAGATGCTGCTCAGACGAACGGAGTGATTCAAAGTTTGCTTGCACGGGCAGGTAATATGAAACTTTCACAATATGCTTTTGATGTGCGGGCGTGAAAAGTCCATTTTCGGAAGTGAGTATTTTTTAGAAAACAGACAATTTTAAGGAGCAGAATATGGCAGGAGAGAAGGAAAATAAAGAGAATAAAATCAAGCAGGCCATTGCTCTGGAGTATAATCCTGAGGAAGATGCGCCTAAAGTCATCGCCAGCGGGCGGGGCTTAGTGGCGGAACGGATGATAGAGAAGGCAAAGGAAAGCGATATTCCCATTCACAGAGATGATAAGCTTGCGGATACTTTGTCCAAATTGGAAATTGGAGAGATGATACCGCCGGAATTGTATGAGGTTGTGGCGGAAATTTTGATATTTGTTGATTCCATGGATAAAATTAAGGGAAAACTGTCTAAATAAAAAGTGGAGAGAATTTCACACCGTGTGAAGGGGAATATGCATGAACAAAAGAAGTCTGGGCGCTGACAAAGAACAGATGGCGGCAGAGTATTTGACGGCGCAAGGAATGCGGATTGTAGCGAGAAATTTCAGGGGGCGCCAAGGAGAAATTGATATCATAGGATATGAGGGGAATTACCTTGTGTTTGTGGAAGTAAAATACAGAAAAAATAAAGCCTATGGAAGTGCGGCAGAAGCTGTGGGCAGCAGAAAACAGCAGCAGATATGCAAGGTTGCAGATTATTATCGTTTTTTGCATCATTTGAGTGATGAGACAAAGGTGAGATATGATGTGGTGGCCATAGAAGGTGAAGAAATACAATGGATTCCCAATGCATTTCCACACATCTATACCCGCAGACAGCCCTGAACCATAAATTATTGCAGCAGGCAGGAAGATATTATGTATCAGGTAAAAAGAGCAAAGCATACAAAAAATACCGGAGAAAATATATTGTGTCAGAAAGAATTTGTAGGGAAGGATGTCCCCACGGAATCATATTCTATGGAATATCTTGAGTTTCCTCTGCTTGCGGATACGGGAATGGTGAAGCATCTGTTTACCACCAGAACAGGCGGTGTCAGTGAAGGGATTTTTCAGAGTCTGAACCTGAATTTCAACAGGGGGGACGACCCGCAGAAAGTCCGCATGAATTATGAGAGGGTGGCAATGGTATTGGGGTGCTCGGTTGAAGATATGGTGCTGTCACAGCAGACCCATACTACCAATATCAGGCTGGTGACGGAGGCTGACAGGGGGAAAGGAATTATAAAGCCCTTAGATTATACGGATGTGGACGGTCTGATTACGGATATTCCGGGGATTGTTCTGGTGACATCTTATGCAGACTGTGTGCCTCTTTACTTTGTGGATCCGGTTCATCGGGCAATCGGTCTGGCGCATTCCGGCTGGCGCGGCACTGCAGATAGAATGGGAGCTTGCATGGTGGAAGCCATGAGAAAACATTTTGGAACAAAGCCGGAGCATTTGTATGCAGCCATTGGACCTTCTATTTGTCAGGATTGTTATGAGGTCAGCGAGGAAGTGGCGCAGGTATTTGTGGAGATGTTTAAAGGGGAGGAATCGCTGGAACAAGAGATTATGCAGATGGGGTACAGAGGCGGCACGGGGGGCAGGTATACCCATGTGGTGGAAGCAGGAAAAGAAGCGGGGAAATATCAGCTTGATTTATGGCTTGCTAATCTTATGATTCTCAGAAAGGCGGGGATTTTGTCTGAACAGATTGCGGTTACAGATATCTGTACCTGCCATAATCCGGAGTATCTTTTTTCCCATAGGGCGAGTCAGGGAAAGCGGGGAAATCTGGGGGCCTTTTTAATGATAAAGAACCATTGAGACAAAACAGCACAGAAAAGAGGAAATTATGGCAAATATATTAGTATGTGATGATGACAGGGAAATTGTAGATGCCATTGAAATTTATTTAAGTCAGGACGGCTATAAGATTTTCAAGGCATATGACGGGCAGCAGGCAATTGAGGTTTTGGAAAGAGAAGATATTCATTTGTTGATTATGGATGTGATGATGCCCAAATTGGACGGGATCAGGGCAACGCTTAAGATTCGGGAAAACAGCAGTATTCCCATTATTATATTGTCTGCAAAATCGGAGGATACGGATAAAATATTCGGATTGAATATCGGAGCTGACGATTATATTGCCAAGCCTTTTAATCCGCTGGAACTAGCGGCAAGGGTGAAATCCAATCTCCGCCGTTACACATCTCTTGGCAGCCTGCATGGTGATAATAAATCCATCTATCAGGTAGGTGGTCTGGTGGTAAATGATGACACAAAGCAGGTGACGGTGGATGGAGAGTCTGTTAAAATGACCCCCATTGAATATAACATCCTGTTGTTGTTATTAAAAAATCAGGGAAAGGTGTTTTCCATCAATGAGATTTATGCAAGTATCTGGAACGAGGATGCCATTGGTGCGGAAAACACTGTGGCAGTGCATATCCGTCATATTCGTGAGAAAATTGAAATTAATCCCAAGGAGCCAAGATATCTGAAAGTTGTCTGGGGCGTTGGCTATAAAATAGACAGGCAGTGAGAGAAAAATAACTATGAAAAAACCCATTTTAAAGAGATTTGCATTAGGGCTTTTACAACATTTTACGGCGACATTAATCATGGTGGCTTTGGCAATCATTCTATTTAATTCCTACCTGGGCGTAGATTCCATGAAGAAGTCCCAAATATATTGGCTTGCACCTCTGGACACGGAACCGGAATTCGGAGAGTCCCAGGTTTTTCATGATATGGTAAATACGGCGGCCGCTGATATCATAGAATATGTGGTAATCAAGGATCAGATGGAGACTGCGGGGCGATTCGATGCAGGGAAAAAAATTGATGTAACTCAATATGCAAACCGCCATAATATGGCTAAAGGGGAAGAGAATGTTACTGCAGTTTACAGGTTGGAAGACTTGATTAAATGGGGAAAGCATGGAATTGAGTATACCAATCGCGCCATGAGTATGTCTGACTTTGTAAATTATTTTGGACCTGCTGCATCCATAGAAAATTTTGCATTGGACGAAGACGGGCAGTTGTATTTTGTCGGATTTTTGGACAGCGCTTTTGTGCCGAAAGCCGGAGCAGAGTCGGTCTATCTGCCGGATGAAAACAAAGAGAGCAGGCATTCCGAAAAAGAAGCGGAACAGTTAAGAACAGTTATGGAGCAGTTGACTGTAGAGCAGTTGGAGGATATGGCATTTTCTTATATTATGGCAAGAGATTCCGATAAAATCAATGTATCCAGAGAGGATGACGGAAGCTTTACCATTTATATTTCCATGTTAAATTGCCGATATGAGACGGTGGACAGGGAGCGCCAGCTGATTGCTTATGCCGGAGATTGGATTGAATATCTGAAATTGCAGGATAGTGTGACTAATACCATAGGGCATCTTTCTGAGAGTTATGAAGTGTATCAAAAGGGTCAGGAGCTTTATGAAGAAGGCAAGGGGAACTTTAAGTATGCTATACGAATGCAGGGTGAAAACGGGATTACCAGCACCTATACAAATCTGCCGGTCATAAAGGGAATTGCGGATAGTGAGATCACGGAATATTTTTCGGAGTATGGGACCTATTTGGTCTGCTATTTAGAGAATCTTGAATTTGTAGGAAATGCCGGCATCACCGAGGGAGATATTTACCGCTATGTAAACAATTACAGTTATGTATATCCGGAGAAAACCCATATGTGGATGGCGGTGGATATGACGTATTCCATAGAGGGAGATGCTTTTTATGACGCCAATGCAGTGTTTTGCAGGATTGTTCCGAATATCAGAAAAATTATTGCTGTTATCATAATTCTTTCCCTGCTCTGGCTGGGGCTTTGCGGTTATCTCACTGTGACGGCAGGGGAATGCTATAACAAAGAGGGAGAGAAAAAGTATCAACTGAGTGCTATTGATCATATTTGGACAGAATTATTGCTTCTTTTTGCGGCCGCCTTGGTTTACGGCGGCTCCATTGGAATGTCCATTCTGCAGGAAGTGGCAAACACCGTATACCATAGTCATTCCGAATTATTGGCGCTCAGTGAGACAAAATTATATGAGTATGGAACTTTTGGTGTATTTGGAGCTTCTCTTAGTCTGGGAGTCAGTATAGTACTGCATAGTCTGGCCCGCCGCATTCGCAGCAGAATTCTTTTTAGGGGAAGTTTCTGTTATTGTCTGATAAGGCTTATCATAAAAGGAATACGCTTTGTGTTTTCCCACAGGAATGTGGCAGTCAGAACGCTGATTCCCTATAATCTGTTTTTAATGATGAATCTGTTTGCGGTATTTTTAGTCATGATACTGCGGGATACAGGGGGATTTCGGATAGTACTCCTAATTTTGGGAGTAGTGCTTGCGGACGGATTGGTAGGTGTAAGGCTGTTTAAGCAAAATGCTGAGCGTATCAGTATTATTGAGGGTATTAAACGCATCCGTGACGGGGAGGTAGATTATAAGTTAAATCTGGATTCTCTAAGCGGCACAAGCAGAGAATTGGCGGATGCGGTAAATAATATCGGCGAGGGCATCCGCAAGGCAGTGGACACTAGTATAAAGGACGAGCAGATGAAAACCGACCTGATTACGAATGTGTCCCATGATATTAAAACACCGCTTACTTCCATTATCAACTATGTGGATTTGTTAAAGCGTCTGAAAATAGAAGAGGAACCGGCGAAGGGATATATTGATATTCTGGACAGCAAGGCGCAGAGGCTGAAACAGCTCACGGATGACCTTGTGGAAGCTTCCAAGATTTCTTCCGGAAATATTATTCTGGATATGGAAAAATTGAATCTGACGGAGCTTTTAAAGCAGACCGTGGGAGAATTTTCCGAAAGGTTGGAGGAGAAAAAGCTTCAGGTGGTACTTGAGAATGAGGATATTCCGGCATATATTTATGCAGACAGCCGCCGTATGTGGCGCATTATAGAAAACCTGTTTCACAATATATATAAATATGCCTTGGAGAATAGCAGAGTATATATAGGTCTTTCCGTGGGGGATACCATAGAGTTTTCCATCAAAAATATCTCAGAGCGGCAGATTAATATGCGGGGGGATGAACTGACAGAACGGTTTATCAGGGGAGATGCTTCAAGAACTACGGAAGGAAGCGGTCTTGGATTATTTATTGCCAAAAGTCTGACTCAGGTACAGGGCGGAACTTTTGAGATTCAGCTGGACGGGGATGTCTTTAAAGTAATCCTCAGCTTCCCACAATATCGGGAGAATTAGCTGCCAAGCATCCGCCCTATAGAAATGCTCATACAAGATGCTCCTAGTGAGCAAGCTCCCATGAGCATCTTGTATGAGCATTTCTGCATGTCTGATTGTTACTCAAATTCTATGTCCGTGCGATTGTTATAAGCTTCCAGAATGCCATGCATTTTCTCAGTGGTAGCCATGACATTGGAAAGAGAGGCGTCATGGTTCATAAAATCAATTAAGGAAGCTACGAATTTGCTCATGTCTGCTTCGATAAAATAAGGTTTTGAGCGAAGTTCAGGGGGGAGATAAGAAAGGTCCGTGGTGACGATTTTGTCAAAATGCCCTTTCTCATATGCTATATCAAATGCACTCAGCCCGTCCGTGAAAAGTCCGAAAGTGGTGCAGATAAACACCCGTCTGGCATTCATTTTCTTTAATTGTCTGGCAGTATCCAGCATACTGCCGCCGGAAGAAATCATGTCGTCAATGATAATGACATCTTTGCCGTCAATATTGTCGCCAAGAAACTCATGTGCCACAACAGGGTTTTTGCCGTTTACAATAGTGGAATAGTCGCGTCTCTTGTAAAACATTCCGGTATCCACGCCAAGAACGCTGGCAAAATAGATGGCACGGTCCAAAGCGCCCTCATCAGGGCTTATGACAATCAGATGGTCTTTGTCAACCAAAAGGTCATCTTCAGAGTTTAACAGCGCTTTGATGAACTGATAGGGTGGCATGAAATTGTCAAATCCGCTTAAAGGAGTGGAATTCTGCACTCTGGGGTCATGGGCGTCAAAAGTGATAAAATTGCTGATTCCCATATTTTTTAATTCCTCCAGAGCATAGGCGCAGTCAAGGGACTCTCTTGAATTTCTTTTGTGCTGTCTGCCCTCATAGAGGAAGGGCATAATGACATTAATGCGGTTTGCCTTGCCGTTGCAGGCTGATATGACACGCTTTAAGTCCTGATAATGGTCATCGGGGGACATATGATTAGTGTAGCCGTTCATTTGGTAGGTAATGCTGTGATTGCACACATCTACCAAGATAAAAATATCTTTTCCCCGGATAGTTTCTTCAATTACTGCCTTTGCTTCGCCGCTGCCAAAACGGGGAATATTTACTTCCATCAGATAATTGTTTTCAATATAGCCGTGGAAAGCTGGATCTTTTTTTACCTTGTCATTATGAATGTTCCTTCTAAATTCTACCATATAGTCGTTGACCCTGTGACCTAATTGGGCAGCAGAGGGCAGGGCTATGATTTTTAAGGGTGCAATGGGCATTGCATTTTCAAGTTCATGTAAATTAGGCATAAATTTTCCTCCGTACAACACTCTCTAACAAATGTTAAAGTACATATATTTTATAACATTATGGTAGTGACACGTCAAGGGATTTCTTGTACAATGAAAGAAGAAAATGAAAGCAGAGGAGGCTGAAAATGCCAAAACAGCATATCATCAAAAAAATAAAAGAAGGAAGTATTGCCGAGGAAATGGGGATGGAGCCGGGGGACAAGCTTCTTATGATTGACAATACGGAATTGGAGGATGTTTTTGATTATCAGTTTTTGATTCAGGATTCTTATATTGAAGTTTTGGTGGAGAAGGCGGACGGGGAGCAGTGGCTTTTGGAGATAGATAAAGAGCCGGAGGAAGATTTAGGGATAGAGTTTGAGAGCGGCTTAATGGATGAGTACAGGCATTGTCATAATAAATGTGTATTTTGTTTTATTGACCAGATGCCGAAAGGAATGAGGGAAACCCTGTATTTTAAGGATGATGACTCCAGACTTTCCTTTTTGCAGGGGAATTATGTGACCCTTACCAATATGTCGGAGCATGATATTGAACGCATCTGCCGTTATCATTTATCCCCCATTAATATTTCCTTTCAGACCATGAATCCTGCGCTCAGATGCAGGATGTTAAACAATCGTTTTGCAGGGGAAGCATTAAAAAAGGTGGATGTCCTGAATGAGGCAGGCATTCGGATGAATGGGCAGATTGTACTGTGTAAGGGGATGAATGACGGAGAAGAATTAGAATTCAGTATAAAAGAGTTGATGAAATATATTCCCAATCTGGAGAGCGTGTCCGTGGTGCCGGTGGGATTGTCCAAATACAGGGAGGGTCTTGAGCCCCTTGAAGCCTTTGAAAAGGCGGATGCAAAAGAGGTGCTGGACTTAATTCACCGCTATCAGGCAGTCTGTATGGAAAAGTATGGCATACATTTTATACACGCCAGCGATGAATGGTATGTGCTGGCCGGAGAGGAGATTCCGGAGGAAGCTCGCTATGACGGCTATTTACAGCTGGAGAACGGCGTTGGGATGTTGAGACTTCTGATAGATGAATTTCAGGATGCTTTGAACAGGAGGAAGGCAAGAAAAGACATAACAGGCGAAGATGGTATGGGAAGTCCAAAGATTCGTCGGAAAGTTTCTCTTGCAACAGGATATCTGGCTTATCCCTATTTAAAGAGGATGTGTCAGGAGATAGAAAGGCAGTATCCCCATGTGCAAATCCATTTGTATGCCATCCGCAATGATTTCTTTGGGGAGAGGATTACTGTCAGCGGGCTGCTTACCGGACAGGATATCCGTAACCAGCTTTTGGGGAAGGAATTGGGAGAAGAACTGCTTTTGCCGCAAAATGTTTTAAGGAGCGGGGAAAGCGTATTTTTGGATGATTTGACGGTGAAGGATTTGGAAAAGGCTTTACAAGTTCCCATTTATATTGTAAAATCAAGCGGATACGACTTTTTGGATGCGGTTATGTCCGGAGGGCAGATTGATAAGGAGGTATAGCGATATGGCAAAGACCAGACCGATTGTGGCTGTGGTAGGAAGACCGAATGTGGGCAAATCCACGTTGTTTAACGCCCTTGCCGGTGCAGATATATCTATTGTAAAAGATACTCCGGGTATTACCAGAGACCGCATTTATGCGGATGTAAATTGGCTTGACAGGAATTTTACCCTGATTGACACGGGAGGAATTGAGCCGGAGAGCAAGGATGTGATTCTCTCCCAGATGAGGGGGCAGGCACAGGTTGCCATAGATACGGCGGATGTGATTATTTTTTTGGTGGATGTCAAGCAAGGGTTGGTGGATGCGGATTTTAAGGTGGCGGATATGCTGCGCCGTTCCCATAAACCTGTGGTGCTTGTGGTCAATAAGGTGGACAGCGTGAAAAAGCATATGATGGATGTCTATGAGTTTTATAATCTGGGCATTGGAGAGCCTCACGCCGTATCTGCGCTGAACCGCATGGGACTTGGGGATATGCTGGATGAGGTGGTCTCTTATTTTGCAAAAGATTCCGGCGAAGAGGAAGAGGACGAGCGCCCGAGGATTGCCATTGTAGGAAAGCCCAATGTGGGCAAATCCTCCCTGATAAACAAGCTTTTGGGGGAGGAGAGACTGATTGTATCGGATATTGCAGGAACCACAAGGGATGCCGTGGATGCGGAGATTGTCTACAACGGCAAAGAATATGTGTTTATTGACACGGCGGGACTTCGCCGGAAAAATAAAATAAAAGAAGAATTAGAGCATTTCATGATTGTGCGTACCGTCAGCGCCATAGAGAGAGCGGAGGTGGTAGTCTTGGTGATTGACGCCACGGAGGGCGTTACGGAGCAGGACGCCAAGATTGCGGGAATTGCCCATGACAGAGGCAAGGCAGTGATTATTGCAGTGAATAAATGGGATGCCATTGAGAAGGATGACAAGACCATTTACCGATTTACGGAGAAGGTGAGGAACACCCTGTCCTATATGCCTTATGCGGAACTGCTTTTTGTGTCCGCCCAAACCGGGCAGAGGCTGCCAAAGCTTTTTGAAACCATAGACATGGTCAGTGAAAATCACGCCATGCGGGTTGCTACGGGCGTTTTAAATGAGATTATGACGGAGGCAGTTGCCATGCAGCAGCCGCCTTCCGACAAAGGAAAAATCCTGAAACTGTATTATATCACCCAGGCATCCGTAAAACCGCCGACTTTTGTGATTTTTGTCAATGACAAAGAATTGATGCATTTTTCTTACACCAGATACATAGAGAATCAGATTCGTGAAACCTTTGGTTTCAGGGGAACGCCCCTGAGATTTATCATCAGAGAAAGAAAGGACAATAAACGATGAAAGAACGCATAATTTGTATTGCAATCGGATATGTGCTGGGAATGTTTCAGACGGCTTACTTCTATGGCAAGGCTCACGGCATTGACATCAGACAACACGGAAGCGGTAATTCCGGCACCACCAATGCCTTGAGGGTGCTGGGAACTAAGGCAGGAATCATTGTGCTTTTAGGAGACTGTCTCAAATGTATGGCAGCAGTGTGGATTACTCATCTTATATTTGGAAAGTCTCATCCGGAGATCATTTACTTATTGAGCCTGTATGCCGGCGCCGGTGCGGTTTTGGGTCATAATTTCCCCTTTTACATGAACTTTAAAGGGGGGAAGGGGATTGCGGCCACGGCAGGATTGATTTTATCTTTTCACCCTTATTTTATTCCTATGGGGGTCATTATCTTTTTTGGAATTTTCTTTACCACCCACTATGTGTCCTTGGGCTCTCTTGTGGTTTATGCAGGCTTTCTGATTGAAATGATAGTCTGCGGGCAGCTTGGGGTATTCGGTGGGTTAAACCAGATGCAGCTCTATGAATTATATGGCATTACCGTGTTTTTGACCGTGATGGCTTATTGGAAGCACAGGGAAAATATTCAGAGACTTGTAAAGGGCGTGGAGAGAAAGACTTACCTTACCAAGAAAAATAAATTGGATGTGGAGGAACCCTCACATGAAAAACTTTAACAACTACACAGCAGAAAAATATTCTGAATCCGGCTTTCAAAAGGTGGAAGAAGGAATTTACCGGACAAAAGATCCCTATGGAAATGAGGAAATTTATGTGACATCCCTTTCCTTTGAATTGGAGCCGGAATGTTATGGGGAAGAGGATGGTTCTCCCGAATATATTCCGCAGGTTCCCTTTGAAGATTTATTAGATAATTTCTGTGTATATGTCACAGATTTTTATGAGGAGTTAAATGCAAAAAGCGAAACCTTGTGCTATCAGGAATTTGGCTCAGGGGATTTGGAGGATATTCAGAATTTGAGAACTGTCATTGGGAAACGCTTCTATGCGGTTCCTTATGAAAAAGACGGTGAGGAATATTACAAGACGGTAATAGAGTAGTCTGAGTTAGGAGGTTGTTATGGCAAATATAAGTATTTTGGGCGCCGGAACATGGGGAACTGCTTTGGCAGTGCTGTTACATAATAATGGACATAAGGTGACTGTGTGGTCCGCTCTTGGAAATGAGGTGGAACAGCTTAACAGCTGCCATGAACATAAAATGTTTCCGGGGGTAAAGCTGCCGGAGGATATGGTATTTACAGCAGATGACAGAGAAGCTGTGGAAGGAAAAGATTTGCTGGTAATGGCGGTGGCAAGCGCCTATACCAGAAGTACAGCTCAGCGCATAAGTTCCCTAGTGGCTCCGGGACAGAGGATTGTGGATGTGGCAAAGGGAATCGAGGAAGATACCCTGATGACTTTGTCACAGATGATAGAACAGGAGATTCCCCAGGCGGATGTAGCCGTGTTGTCTGGCCCCACCCATGCGGAGGAAGTGATACAGGGACTTCCCACCACCATTGTAGTGGGCGCAAAGAGTAAAGAGACGGCAGAATACATCCAGAATCTGTTTATGAGCGAGGTGTTTCGTGTCTATACAAGTCCTGATATTTTGGGAATAGAGATTGGCGGAGCCCTGAAAAATGTGGTAGCGTTAGCTGCTGGAATCGCTGACGGATTGGGCTATGGGGATAACACGAAGGCTGCCTTGATTACCAGAGGTATTACAGAGATTGCCAGACTTGGAGTGGCAATGGGCGGAAAATTTGAGACTTTCTGCGGTCTTACGGGTATTGGGGACTTGATTGTCACCTGTGCCAGCATGCATTCCAGAAACCGCCGTGCAGGCATCCTGATAGGACAGGGTAAGTCCATGAAAGAAGCAATGGATGAGGTGCAGATGGTGGTGGAAGGCGTATACTCTGCAAAAGCAGCCATGGCTCTTGCCCAAAAGTATGAGGTACAGATACCTATTATCGAACAGGTCAATGCGGTTTTGTTTGAAGGGAAAAGCGCCGCCGTGGCGGTAAAGGATTTGATGCTTCGGGACAAGAAGATAGAAGTGACAGAGATTCCTTGGCAGCAGTGAGAGTGGAGATAAAACAAACTTGTTTGTTTTGCGAATATTGTGCCTGCGGCATAGCACTAAAGTGCATTAAAGTTCGCAGGTTGCGGGAAAGGCATAGTTATTAATATGGGATTGTTTGATAAGTTTAAAAGCAAAAAGAAAGATAATACAGAGTCGCAAGAGGAAATCACTGCACTTGGGTGGGATGCAATAACAGATGCGTGCGAAAAAGTGTATCCAACACAAAAAGATCCAAAACACTATGGAACTTTAATAAAATGGCATTTGGGAGGACCTGACCCGCTGGATGGAATAAGTATTTATGACGGCGGAGATTATTGGCATTTTGTTACCTTTGGTTTATCTGAGTTATATAAAAAAGAAAGTCCAATTAAAGAGATTAGCGGTTATGGAATGGAATTTACATTCAAATTAAAAAAAGATAATTATGAAGATGAAGAGGCGGAAATTAAAGGTATATGCGGTATTTTACAATCTATTGCAAGATTAACCTTTACAAATGGAGAAATCTTCAGACCTTATGAGTATGTATATAGCGGACAGACACAAGGGATAGATACGAAAATGAAATCTAATATAACCGGTTTTATAACAATTCCGGACAAAGAGATAGCGTCTATTACCACGCCATATGGAACAGTTGAGTTTGTTGAGTTTATTGGTGTAACGGATGCGGAATTGGTTGCAGTAATGAACAAGGAAATAAGGGTTAAAGAATTGTATGAAAAAATAGGCTCGGATGTGACAAATTATAATCGAAAGTCAGTTATATAAATTCCTGATTCCCTAACAAAATAACAACAATAAAACAGAGGCAGACAACCAATTATGTTTGAAGTCGACCTCTGCTTTTATTTTTGGAGATTATCTGATTGCTTCCACAATAGCAGCAGTAGTCTTAGGGCGGTTCATGCAGTAAATGTGAATGCCGTCCACGTCGTTTGCCTGCAAATCCTTAATCTGGCGGATGGCATAATCAATGCCTGCCTTTCGGATATCTTCGGCATTATCACCATATTTGGCCACAATGTCCGCAAGCTCTTTGGGAATGCTGGAGCCGGAGAGGGTGATGGTGGTTCCGATCTGCTTAGGGGTGGTGATGGGCATGATACCTGCGCAGATTGGAATATTTATGCCCTTTTTCTGAGCCTTCTCACGGAAGGAATAAAAATAGTCATTGTCAAAGAAAAGCTGGGTAATCAAAAATTCTGCTCCGGCATCCTGTTTCAGTTTTAGGTTATTTAAGTCGGATTCCATGCTAAAGCATTCATAATGTTTTTCGGGATAGCAGGCGCCTGCAAGACACAAATCGGTGTGTTCTTTTAAAAATGCCGTCATATCGCTTGCGTGGGCGAAATCTCTGGATTCAAACTGCTCGTCTGTCATATCCTTGGGGCGGTCTCCCCGCAGGGCAAGGACATGGGTTACATTAGCTTTTTTCAGCTCTTCAGCCACTTGCAGGAGAAGTTCTTTTTTACATCCCACACAGGTCATATGCGCCAATGCATCAATTTTTAAATTATTCTGAATATAAGAGGCAAGTTCCACGGTTTTTTTGGAATTGCTGCCCCCTGCGCCATAAGTGACACTGATAAAATCGGGATTTAAGCTGCCAAGTGAGTCCAAAACCTGATATGCCGCCTCAAATTCATCCTCTTTCTTGGGAGGGTATACTTCAAAGGAAAGTGTATGCTTTTGTCTTAAAAGGTCGTTAATCATTGTCTTTGGTCCTTTCTGTGAAAACATTTCTCATAAAAGCAAGAACATCATAGCATATCGAGGCACATTTTTCAAGAAAAGAAACAATAATATCCATAAATAAATACCCATGAATACTTGATATAGGAAGTTTTCTTTGATATAATTATATTGCTTGAAACTAGTGGGATAATACATTTTCGACGAACTAGATGGTTAGGAGGGATTTTATGGAAAAAGAGAATGTATTTGAAAAAATTCAACAATTTATTCACTCACAAAGAAGAAAGCTTGCGTTGTTTGTCTGTCTGATGCTGATAGCCGGGACTTTGCCGGAGAGTGTGTTTGCAGCGGGAGGGGATTCGACAACAGCGTATGAGATTAGGGGACAATTTTTTGATGAGAATAATAAGCCATCAGACTGCAAAAAAGGCGATCTGCCAAGGGTGGGAGCTAATGAAAATGAAACAGTGACACTTGGCCAAGCGGAGTGGGACGCTGATAAAAACCCAGACTATCATTATGTGTGGAATGGATGGTATTCTTCTAAAGATAATGATGCAAATTTTTTGGGAAAAGAAGAGTTTGTACTTGACCTTTCAAAGGTTGAAAGTCCTAATAGCAGCGGTGTAATAAATGTATATGCTAAATTTGATCAGTATCCTTACCACACAGTCACTTTTCATTCGGGAACGGATGATATCTCTGGTGCCCCCACAGTCGAAGTTCCTGAAAACATGAAATGTTACCACACACAGAAAGTTGATCTTTCCCTAATAAAAAATATGGACGATGTCTTTGTCCCTAATGCTGATGGTACTTTTTCGACACGATATTCATTCACAGGTTGGTCATGTGATGATGTTAATGTTACAATCACCAATGATAATACCTTTGAAATGCCGGACAAAGATGTTACTTTGACAGGTAAATGGAAAGAGGAAGGGAAAGTCTATAAAATTGACTTTAAATGGGAAAAGGGAGAAGGTTATGGTGAACCTCCCGAATCCGTAGTTGAATTGCCCAAATCCCAATCTGTAGTGCCGGATGAATCAGGCAAGTGTGAATATACACTTCCTGTATTTGATGGAGAGTATTCTTCCGACTATGTAACTTATAAATTTGAAAAGTGGATAGTGGATGAAAAAGAGTATGTTTCCGGTGCAAAGGTTACTATTGACGGAAACACCACGATATCCGGTTGTTGGACTAAAACTTATAAACCGGCGAAAATCAATTATACATTGATTTATGGCGATACAGTTGAGGCTGATCTCAAGGACGATATCGAAGAGGCTTTGGCTCCAAGAGTAAATGGGAATATAGTAAGCGAAGTAGAACCGGGCACTATGGTATATCTTCCTAAATTAGATGTTAAGACTCAGATTGAGGGATTTCCCGGGTATCTGTCCGATAAATGGCATGTGACTGTGACTGACAGCAACGGTGACCCTGCTGAAATTGAATTATCGTCAAATGATACCTCCAATTATTTTGTAATGCCGGAAGGTCCCGTAACAATCACGACTACAATCCTTAAAGAAACTTATTTCTGGAAGGTCGATGGTTTGGTAGAAATCACCCGCGATGGAACACCTTTTAATCAGCAAACGCCAAAGGGAGGTCATATTAATATAGAAGTCTATGTAGGCGATCCTGGGGCAGATACGGAAGAAACATTAAAGGCTGAAAGTGGTGATTTCATCTACAATTACAGCGGCGTAGAAAACGGTACTGCTTCTATCGACATCGATGTTTTGCCTCTGGACGGATATCATATCTATAAGGTAGAGTATGAGGCATGCTATGGAAAAGTTAATGGTGATGACAGCGTCGCAAGGGATCCGAAAGAAAATGGTCCCAGAAATACCGCTTGGAAAAAGAATGACAGCAATGAAAATTACTTTTTAATGGATAATGTTTCAAATGAGTCAACTGTCAAAATCTATTTGGCAAAAACTTATACTGTCAACTATCAATTCGAAAAAAATGGCAAAACGGCTGAGGCAGGCGAATATGTGGAAGGTTTCCCAGAGGTTGATCCTAAAGAGCCCATATATCCGTTTGAACTAAAGTCAATAGTTACCCCTTGTAATCGGGGGGGTACCGAGGAACATCATTCAAGATGCAATGCTGATTATGGGGACTTCATAAAAGACTTGGCTGAGACTCCTTTTATTGAGACGTATCCCTACACTGTAAATCACACATTTGCAGTTCCTGCGGTTAGTTTGTTGGATAACAGGGAAGCTGATTATTCGCTTGTAAAAGAGGGACAGTGGAAAAAGGCGGATGGTAGTTATGTTTCAGAGGAGGATAAGAATGGTGAGGGTGCAAATATAGTGAATTTTGCACAACTTGCGTCTGGTGGACGCAAGGCATTTATAGGCAGTGGAAACACGATTCCTTTGACAGTGGGTGTAGTATCTGAAACGGATTCTTATTCTGTAACATACGAGTACAAGGACACGGACCAGGATGTTTTGGCCGAGGTAAAAACACCCAAAGAATCCATTGTTAAGGCAAACACCAATGTTTCTGTTGATGCTACGTACACAAAGGGCAAAACTATTGAAGTGAATGGCAAAACCTATATTTTCTCTGGTTGGGAGCCTGAGGATAAAGAGCTTAAAGTCACAGACAATAAATTCACCATGCCGGCAAAGGACGTTACAATCGTTGGAACATGGACGGAAGTGCCTTCTGGGGAGAATATGAAAAATGTCTCTTACATCTACAGCGATTTGACGGATGAACTTAAATTAATAGTTCCCGACCTGCCAGACGAGGTCAAGTACAAGGTTGGCAGCATGGTAACAGTGCAAACCATGGCTGAAGAGTATCGCGAGATCACGACCAAGGACGGCAAGGTTTATGTCTTTAGCGGCTGGGAGCCTGTAATCGGTACAAGTGCAGCCGTAAAAGAGGATGCAAAAGATGGCAGCTTTACCATGCCGGATGAGGACGTTGTTTTTACAGGAAAGTGGTCGCCGAAGCCCTTTAATGTGACTTATGTTTATGCTGATGATACACCCGAGGAAATTAAAAATAAGGCTGGTCTTCCGAACAAGGGTAATCCGGTTTCTCACAAGATTGGCGACAAGGTATCTGTTGATGCCACATTAAAGATTGGTGACAAGGTTACTACTGATGACGGCAGAACCTATACCTTTAATGGCTGGGAGCTTGAGGATAAAGAGCTTAAAGTCACAGACAATAAATTCACCATGCCGGCAAAGCCTGTTACAATTGTTGGAACATGGACGGAAATAATCAAATACGCACCATACAGGGTTGAATACTACTTTGAACAGTTGGATGGTACCTATAACCAGAATCAAGATTTGAAAATAGAAGGAGATGAGCAGCCGATTGGCACGGAGATTACGGCACCTTCTTTGAAGGCGCAGGATACCGTTGGCTACCATTTGAACACAGAGCATTCTATTGTTAGTGGTTTTCTTGTTTCAGGTAAGGTATTGACACTGAAGCTGTATTACGCCCTTGATTCTCACACAGTTACATTCGACGGCGGAGACCACGGCAGTATCAGTGACGCCCCGAACAATAAGATTTCCGTTTCTGAAAAATATGGCTCAGTTTATCCGAAGATTCCGACACCGAAGCCTGCGGACGGATACATCTTTGTCGGTTGGTATGACAAAATAAAAAATGAGATTGTAACAAGTTTTCCCGATAAGATTACCGAGGATGCGACATATACTGCACTTTATAAAGCTGAAGAAGATGATAAGAACAATAACGATGACGATGACAATGATGATGATGACGATGTTGATGAGGAACCTGTTGCTGCATCGCTTCCCAAATCACCCCAGACGGGCGAAGGTCAGGCGGATTATGAACTTATGCTTATAGCAATTCTGTCTGTAATGTGCTCCATGGCATTTTATCGTAGAAACAATAGGAATTGATTTTTAGAATTTCAAAGCGGCTGCAAGGAAGACTGATTTCCTGGCAGCCGTTTTTTGGAATCAAGATTGCGAACTTGTACTTTTTTCTTGCTTTTGCAATAAGAATATCGTAACATAAAATTATGTAGACAGCCGTTAAAGCGGCAGAATGAGAGGTAAATGAGTAAATATGGAAACACAGGAATTTCAGGGGACAAGCGAATATGTGGCAAGCGAGGAGCTGATGGCAAGCGTTAATATTGCCATAGCTTTGCAGAAGCCGCTTTTAATCAAGGGCGAACCGGGTACGGGAAAGACTCAGTTGGCAGATGCCGTGGCAAGGGCGTTAGGCAAAAAATTAATTATCTGGAATATCAAATCCACCACCAAGGCGCAGGAGGGACTTTATGTATATGACACTATCCAGCGCCTCTATGATGGACAGTTTGGCGAGGAAGGCGTGGATGATATCGCACGATATATTAAGCTTGGAAAGTTAGGCGAGGCTTTTGACAGCGAGGAGCAGGTAGTGCTTTTGATTGATGAGATAGACAAGGCAGATTTGGAATTTCCTAATGACCTTTTGTGGGAGCTTGACCAGATGGAATTTTATATCAATGAGACCAAGAGGACTGTGAAGGCAAAGCACAGACCTATTGTGATGATTACCTCAAATGCGGAAAAAGAGCTTCCTGATGCCTTTTTGCGCCGCTGTATTTTCCACTATATCGAATTTCCGGACAAGGAACTGATGGAGCAGATTGTGAAGGTGCATTTCCCCGATGTGGAGGAGCATCTTTTGCAGAATGCCATGGAGGTATTTTATAATATCAGAAGCATCAGGGATATCCGCAAAAAGCCCAGCACATCGGAATTGATTGATTGGGTGAATGCTTTGCAGATTGGAGGGATTCCTGCGGATACCATAAGAAGTGCCCTTCCTTTTGTAGGGGTTGTGGTAAAGAAGGATGAGGATTTGGAGCTGGTGAAGCATTCTGACTTGTCGTAAAGTCAGCTTTGTTTGATGGCTGTGAGGTGTTATCTGTTTTGGTATTGAGGAGGTTTATGGGATGCTGGAACAAATCAATAAAGTGTTGAACATTATCATGGGCAGTTCTGTGGGAGTGTTGATAGGGCATGGAGTATATGTATACTTGGATTATAAATCACATTCCGATTTATATGCCATGCGGTCTGCGCCTTGGTATACCAGCATTTTGGTATATGGAATAGTGACACTTATCACCTTGATAATATGTTTTGCAATAAAGTTTGTTTTGCGGAAAAGAATGGGTAATGGGAGGGCATCATGTTTATAGATTTTTTTCATACCTTGCGGGATAAAGGAATCAGAGTGACCTTAGGAGAGTGGCTTACGCTGCAGGATGCCTTGGACAGGGGATTGTGCGGAAGCTCCCTCACGCAGTTTTATTATGTTGCCCGGATGATTTTAGTAAAGAGCGAGACGGATTTTGATAAATTTGACATGGCTTTTGAGGAGTGCTTCAAGGCTGTGCAGAAAGAGCCGGAAGTGGGGGCACAGATGCTCAGATGGCTGGATAAATCCGATATGATGGAACTTGCCCATGAGGAGGCAAGAGATCATTTGAATCGGATGGAAGACTTGCAGATTGACAAAGAGGATGTGGAGGAAACCTTCAAGCAGCGTCTGAAGGATCAGAATGAAGAGCACAATGGCGGCAGTTTCTGGATTGGCACCATGGGAAAGACTTCTTTTGGAAATATGGGCGGCAATGTGGGCGGCGTCCGGGTTGGCGGACAGACCGGATATCAGTCGGCATTTTCCGTGGTAGGTGCCAGAAAGTACAAGGATTTCAGGGATGACAGAGTTCTTGACAACCGGCAGTTCCAGATGGCATTTCGGAAGCTGCGGCAGTTTTCCAGCAGACTTGATGTGCCGGAGACAGAGCTTGACATCAACGGCACCGTGGATAAGACCTGTAATAACGGGGGATGCCTGCAGATTGTGATGCAAAAGCCCAGAAAAAATGCGGTAAAACTGTTGCTTTTGATGGACAGCGGCGGCACCATGATTCCCTATAGCTCCCTGTTAAATGATTTGTTTCAGGCAGTTCATAAGTCCAATCATTATAAAGATGTAAAGGCATATTATTTCCATAACTGTATTTACAGTAAGCTTTACAAGACCCCGGAATGCGAAAACGGGGATTGGGTGGACACGGAGTGGATGTTCCGTAATCTGGACAGCGATTACAAGGTAATTATCGTGGGAGATGCGGCAATGGCGCCGGAGGAGCTGTATTCCGACACAGGCAATTACAGGGGACCAAACGGCGGTCTCTCTGGCTATGAGTGGCTGAAGCTGGTGAAGCGCCATTATAAGAAAGTAGTGTGGCTGAATCCCAAGATGGCTCCGGGCAGAGCTCCATGGAGGGAAGCGGAGACCGCTATCAAGGAGATGTTTCCCATGTTCAAGCTTACCGTGGACGGACTGAACCGCGCCATGGAGAGGCTCATGGTGAATAAGTAAAAATTATATTTGTGAAGCATGGGCGGCAAAAGTACAGAGATAAGAAAGAGAATTTAGTATGGTATATTTTTTCCTGACATTGATAATTGCATTGCTGGTAACCTTCATGCTCCCATTATTTGAATTGATTTTTGAGGTAATGATAGCTCAGATGGCAGGTGTAGATTCTATCTCACTATATGCAGGTATTCCGATTTCACTAATTTTGTGTTTTTTGACAATGTGCGGATATGGATATGTGATTATTAAGGCAAAGGAGCCCCGTAAACCGCTCAGCAGGGTGGGGCTCTATTTACCTTTGGTTTTGCCGATTATATGGTATTTGCTGAATACGGGAATATGTAATGTAACAAATAATATCGATAGCTGGGCAAGAGGAACTCTTGGATTCAGGAGTTTACATCTATTTGGAGCTTTTCTTGAAGAGGGAATCTTTGGACTTGATGCATGGCATTCCACCTTGCTTGTAAACTTGATTTATGATGCTGTTCTCATTCTGGGATTTGCAGTGGGAGAGCGCCTTGCAGTAAAAAAGACGGGTGTGGAGAGAAAACCCTTTGCCTATCACAAAAAGATTATAATGACAGTTATGGTTGTTGTTTTTTCTGCCTATGCGCTGAGCGAATTTGTTCTCTTTAAACAGCGTGAAAATATTGTGGAATCGGCACGTCCTTCTTACAATTTCTCTTATGCAGGAGGCTATTCCAGCATTGATTTGCGTCCCTATTCCGTGGAAAATGAAGAGAATATTCTGGCTAAACTAGAGGAACCGGCTGCCTTTCGCATAGACGATCCGCAGGAAATGCCTATTATGGATGGGGCAGAAGCGGCTTATCCCGTTTATTCTGCCTTTGCAAACGCCTGCTATACTAATATTAGCGAGATTCAGAGAAAGGCAAATAAATCCAAATCGGATACAGTCAAGCCGATTCAGTTTACAAACACAATATATGCCTATGAAAAACTATTATCAGGGGAGATTGATATTTTCTTTGGTGCAAGACCTTCGGAAGCGCAGTTAAAAATGGCGGAAGAGGCAGGAGTGGAGCTGGAATTGACTCCAATTGGGAAAGAAGCATTTGTTTTCTTCGTAAATGAGGAAAATCCGGTGGATAATCTTAGCTCTGAGCAGCTCCGTGACATATACTCCGGTCAAATAAATAATTGGCGTAATGTTGGGGGTGCAAATAAAAAAATTCTTGCTTTTCAGCGTCCTGAGAATTCCGGTTCACAGACCATGATGGAATATTTTATGGGCGATAAGCCTTTAAGAGAACCCTTGCAGGCTGAATATGAACCGGGTATGGGCGGTGTTGTAAGAGAAACAGCTAACTATGAAAACAGCGAGTCCTCCCTGGGTTACAGTTTTCGTTATTATACAACCATCATGATGGCTGGTTCTGGCGAAGATGTGGCAGGTATTAAGCTGCTTGCAGTGGATGGTGTTTATCCGGATACCAAAACGATTCAATCAGGGGAGTATCCATATACTACACAGCTTTATGCCATTACTGTGGGGAATCGGGCAGATGCAAAAAGCACAATGAAACCGTTTCTTGAATGGATGGTTGGTCCACAGGGACAGCAAATTGTTTCTGATACGGGATATGTGGCAATTAAATAGTATCAAAGTGACATGAAAAGGAACATAAAAATTTCGGCTTGACAAAACTCTAAATATCCGTTAAGATACAAGACAGTTAATCTTGGTTATGCAAGAGAACATAATTTAATAAGACACAAAAAAGACGTTGATAAGAACAAGTAGTAAAGGATGGAACGAACAGAAAACAGCCGGTTGATGAGAGGCGTGCGGGAAGTCTTTTATGAATACATCTTGGAGTCTCATGGCAGAATGAAGGAAGCTTATGCAGGATTTTATCCTTGGCGGGAGCTTGGATTTTAGTAGGTCATGACGGAGGAATGCACGTTATAGCAGGAGAGTATCATTGCAGAGTTTAGGGAAATGCGATTGTACTTGGCAAGGCAGGCGGCGTGAGCTGTCTGTAAAGTTAGGTGGTAACACGGGTTTTAACCTCGTCCTTTCAAGGACGGGGTTTTTATTTTTAGATTTATTTCAACCACTATAGTTTAAGAAATAAAAAGGAGAGAAAAACAATGACAGTATTTGACGAATTAAAAGCAAGAGGACTCTTAGCCCAGCTTACGGACGAGGAGGAAATCAAGGAGCTGGTCAACAATGGGAAAGCGGTGTTTTATATCGGTTTTGACCCCACTGCAGACAGTCTGCATGTAGGGCATTTCATGGCGCTTTGCCTGATGAAGAGACTGCAGATGGCGGGAAACAAGCCCATTGCGCTGATTGGCGGCGGCACGGCCATGATTGGAGACCCCAGCGGGCGGACGGATATGCGGAATATGATGACCACAGAGACCATTGACCACAACTGCGAGTGTTTTAAGAAACAGATGAGCAAGTTCATTGAGTTTGGCGAGGGAAAAGCCATGATGGTGAACAATGCGGATTGGCTGAGGGATTTGAATTATATTGAATTCATCCGGGATATAGGCGCACATTTTTCCGTGAACCGTATGCTCACTGCCGAGTGTTATAAACAGCGCATGGAGAAGGGGTTGAGTTTTCTTGAGTTCAATTACATGATTATGCAGAGCTATGACTTTTTGTGCCTGTATGAGAGATATGGCTGTAACATGCAGTTCGGAGGAGACGACCAATGGAGCAATATGTTGGGCGGCACGGAGTTGATTCGCAGAAAGTTGGGGAAAGATGCCTATGCCATGACCATCACCCTGCTGTTAAATTCCGAGGGCAAAAAGATGGGAAAGACCCAGAAAGGTGCCGTGTGGCTTGACCCTGAAAAGACCTCGCCCTTTGAGTTCTATCAGTATTGGAGAAACGTGGGAGACAAGGATGTGTTGAAATGCCTGCGTATGCTGACCTTCCTGCCCTTGGAGCAGATTGACGAAATGGATAAGTGGGAGGGCAGCCAATTAAATGAGGCGAAAGAAATTCTGGCTTATGAGCTGACTAAGATGATACATGGACAGGACGAGGCAGAGAAGGCAAAGGAGAGCGCAAGGGCACTCTTTACCGGAGGAAATGCCGCTGATATGCCCACTGCCCAGCTGACAGAGGAAGATTTTACAGATGGACAGATTGACATCCTTGGGGTGTTGGTAAAGGCAGGCCTGACTCAGTCCCGCTCCGAGGCGAGACGTGCGGTTGAGCAGGGAGGAGTCACTGTTGACAGTCAGAAAGTAACGGATATTAAGACAGTCTATACCCCGGAGCAGTTTGCTGGCGAGGGTGTTATCGTGAAGCGGGGCAAGAAGAATTTTAAGAGGGTGGTTACATCACATTGATGAAAAAAAGAGGTTCAATCTTTATTATTTTGATGTTCTTGCTATTGGTATCTGGCTCTTTGGTATCCTGCTCAACTGACAGAAGAACAAATTCTGATTCCATGGCGGATGAGCAGGAGAAAATGTCAGATTCTGATACCGAATTAATTGCGCCTTCGCTTAGCTATAATTATTATAATTATTCTCAGGTGGATGAAAAATACATTTACTATATTTATGGTGAGGAAATATGCAAGTATGACCGGGCGACGGGTGAAGAAGAAACCATTTATCAAAGTGAAGAAGCCCGCCCGCGTGCTATGGGAAAATATCAGGATTACCTATATTTTATAGAAAGGGTGAATGGAAGCGGGGCATATCGATTGTGCAGCCTCTCTGTTGACGGAAAGGATGTATTTTTGATTGATGGGGATATAATAAGCAACGATGCTCTGGGAATCACAGATAATGATTTGTTTGTAAGAGACTTTGTGTCGAAGGATGGGAATGTAAAGATAAACGATACCATCTATGAGGTAGAGGACGGCAAAGGCAAAAAGTTTGAACCAGATAGTATTAATTATGGATATGCAAGCCCGGATATTTATATCAATCAGGAATCCACAGAAATTCAAAAGAATGGGGAGGTGCTGTTTAGGACTGAAAATAATGAATCTGTCTACATACTGACATACAACAGCAAATATGTTTTTGCAAGGATTTTTGGTGAGGATGCAAAAATATTGTTCTATGATTTGGAACAGGACACCAGCGAGGTATATGATTGGGACAGGGAGATAGATATTCATGTAGAGCTTCATGGGGATTTGGCAGTTTTTTATGTGTTTGAATATCCTTTAGAAGTGAAGCTGGTGGATTTAAAAGAGGCTATTATCTTAAAATAGCCTGCATGAAGCGAGATTCCACTGCATATACATATAACAGTAATATCAGAGGTATGGAAAGGGATGGTATTGTTATATGGAATATGCAGTGGATACATATGATCTCTATTATGACATACAGAAGCGCACCGGAGGGGAAATATACATAGGTGTGCTGGGACCGGTGAGAACGGGTAAGTCCACATTCATCAAGCGTTTTATGGAGGAATTGGTGCTGCCCTACATGGAAGATGAAAATCAGAAGACCAGAGCGCAGGATGAGATGCCTCAAAGCGCAGGCGGGCGCACCATCACTACCACGGAGCCCAAGTTTATTCCCAATGATGCCGCAGAGGTGGCATTAAATGAGGATACCCATGTGTCCGTGCGTCTTATCGACTGCGTGGGTTATATGGTGGAAGGAGCCGCAGGACATCTGGAGGAAGAGGAAGAGCGTATGGTGAAAACACCATGGTTTGACTATGAAATTCCTTTTACTCAGGCTGCGGAAATCGGTACGGACAGAGTCATGAAGGAACATTCCACCATAGGGCTTGTCATTACAACGGACGGAAGTATTGGGGAGATTCCACGGGAGAATTATCTGGATGCGGAAGAAAAAACGATTTTCGCATTAAAAAAGACCGGCAAACCATTCTTGGTGTTGGTGAACAGTAAGAAGCCACATTCTGACGAGGCGAAACGAGTTGCAGCCCAAATTGAGGAAAAGTACGATGTATCCGTACTTACTGTCAACTGTGAACAGTTGAAGAAAGATGATATCCACCAGATTTTAGAGAGAATTTTGTATGAATTCCCCATTTCTTCCATGGAATTTTATATGCCTAAATGGGTGGAAATGCTGCCTGCAGACAATCATATGAAGAAGGATATGATAGACGGCGTGCGGATGCTCATGACACAGTATGACACCATAAGGGATGTGCAGGATAAGGGAGTTTTGCTGGAGAGCAATTATGTAAAACGCTGTAAAATGGACAGTATACGGCTTTATGACGGAATTGTAAAAGTCCAGCTGGATGTGGATGACGCTTATTATTATGAGATGCTGACAGAGATGGTGGGAGAAGAAATCTCAGATGAGTACCAACTGATTCGTAAACTGAAAGAGTTTTCCGTCATGAAGAAGGAGTACGACAAAGTATTAAATGCCGTAAATATGGTGCGAATCCGGGGATACGGTGTGGTGATGCCGGAGAAAGAGGAAATCACTCTCGACAAGCCGGAGATTATCAAGCATGGCAATAAATTTGGCGTAAAAATCAAGGCCAGCAGCCCTTCCATACATATGATAAGGGCAAACATAGAGACGGAAATTGCTCCCATTGTAGGAACAAAAGAGCAGGCGGACGATTTAATTGTCTATATCGACCAGGCGGACAGAGAACAGGCAATCTGGGACACCAATATTTTTGGAAAAACGGTAGAACAGTTGGTGAATGACGGAATTACAACCAAGATTGCTTCCATTGGCGAGGAAAGTCAGGTGAAGCTTCAGGAAACCATGCAGAAAATTGTCAATGACAGCAATGGAGGAATGGTCTGCATTATTATTTAATCCAAAACGCAACAGCAATACACAGGCCTGTGGGGAGGCATCCGAAGGATGGCTCTTCATGGGCTTTTTGTGAATACGGATTGCTTTTTTTATGGAAATTTTGTATAATGATAGATAATTACGAGGCTAGGTTTTTTAGGCAACGAAAGAGAAGAATTCACTGAGAGGAGATAGCAGGGATGGAAAAAACAGCGTCAGTAAAAACAGTATCAGCATATGAAAAATTACAAAATTGTTATGCTAGTGTGAGAAAGAAGACTGATTTTGAGCCCAAGATAGGTATTGTGCTTGGCTCTGGTCTGGGCGGTTATGCAGGAAGTATCTGCGTAGAAGAAGAGATTCCATATGAGGATATTAAAGATTTTCCCGTGTCCACAGTGGCTGGACATGCAGGTAAATTTATTTTTGGAACTATCGGGGGCATTCCTGTGGTCTGCATGAGCGGCAGAGTGCACTATTATGAGGGGTATGATGTGACGGATGTGGTGCTGCCCATTCGGTTAATGAAGCTTTTGGGCGCCAATATTCTGTTTTTGACAAATGCTGCAGGAGGAGTGAATTCATCTTTTCAGGCGGGGGATTTGATGTTGATTACAGACCATATCTCTTTGTTCGCACCCAATCCTTTGATTGGAGAAAATATTGAGGAGTTGGGGACAAGATTTCCTGATATGAGCCATGTTTATGATAGAAAGTTGCAGAATATTATACGCAATAAGGCAAAGGAAAAGAAGATTACCCTAAAAGAAGGAGTTTATGCTCAGGTGACAGGACCTTCTTTTGAATCTCCGGCAGATGTGCGCTTATTGCAAACGCTTGGATGTGATGCAGTGGGCATGAGCACTGTGGTAGAAGCTATTGCAGCAAGCCACTGCGGAATGAAAGTCTGCGGTATATCCTGTATCAGTAATCAGGCGGCAGGTATCTCAGACCGTTCTTTAAGCCATCGGGAAGTGCAGGAGGCGGCGGACAAGGCGGCGCCTGTCTTCAAGGAATTGGTAACAGAGTCGGTGAAAGGTTTTAAGAGGCTTGCGGATGGACAAAAGGGAAGAGCATGATAAGTTTGAATTGATGGGGCGGGCATTGGCGGCAAGAAACCATGCTTATGCCCCTTATTCCCATTATGCGGTGGGAGCTGCGCTCCTTACGGCAGGGGGTAAGATTTATGAGGGCTGTAATATTGAAAATGCTTCCTTCGGCGCAACCAACTGTGCGGAGAGGACGGCGTTTTTCAAGGCGGTGAGCCAAGGAGAGAGAGAATTTGTGGCGATTGCTATTGCCGGCGGCCCCGAGGGAGAGGATCCTGCAGACTATGCTTCGCCCTGCGGTATTTGCAGGCAGGTAATGCATGAGTTTTGCGGGAAGGATTTTCGGATATTTCTGGTGAAAAATGCCGGAGAATCCAAGGAGTTTACACTAGAAGAGATATTGCCTTTTGCATTTTCACTGTAAATTTTTGCCTAAAAATTTTTGTTGAAAATGGAAAGAACTAGTGATAGATAGTTGAGGTTTACAATTATTTAAAAGAAAGAAAAAGAAAGGGAGATGAAGCGGAAAGGTGAATATCAGGCTGTATAATGCAAGAATTCTTACCATGGAGAAAAACCGAGATGTCTTCTGTGGAGAAATCTGGGTCAGAAACGATAAAATTGCCTATGTGGCAAGCGTGGAAGAGTTGGACAGCGATTGGAATAAGACGGATATTCCAAGGATTTATTGGGATATTGAGGTGGATTGTAAAAACAATTTGCTGATGCCGGGCTTTAAGAATGCTCATACCCATTCGGCAATGACCTTCCTACGCTCCTATGGGGATGATATGCCCTTGAAGCAGTGGCTGAATGAGAAAATTTTTCCCATGGAGAAGCTTCTTACCACAGAGGATATTTATGAATTGAGTAAATTGGCGATTCTGGAATATCTTTCTTCCGGAATTACGGCAGTCTGCGATATGTATCTGTCACCGGAATCGGTGGCGGAAGCCTGCATGGACATGGGTATGCGCTGTGTGCTGGTGCCGGGGTTGAATGATTTTACTTCATCCATCAAGCAGGTTGAGAAGGAATATCGGAAGTGGAATAAAAAGAATTCCCTGATTAGTTATCAATTAGGATTTCATGCAGAATATACCTGTTCCCAAGAACTTCTATGCCAGATAGCAGCCCTTGCCCATGAATTTCGGGCGCCTGTGTACACTCATCTGGCAGAGACACGGCAAGAGGTGGAGGAGTGTAAGGCACACTATGGCATGACTCCGGCCATGTATTTGGACTCTCTGGGCATATTTGAATTTGGCGGCGGCGGCTTCCACTGTGTACACATGACGAAGGAGGACATGGATGTGCTTCGCATGAGGCGTATGTATGCCATTACCAATCCTGCCTCCAACCTGAAGCTTGCAAGCGGCATTGCACCTATAGCAGAGTTTGAACGGCACAAAATTCCTGTAGCTATCGGCACGGACGGACCGGCCAGCAATAATAGTCTGGATATGTTCAAGGAAATGTTTTTGGTATCAGGTTTAAGCAAGGTTCGTGAAGAGGATGCCGCCAGCATGAGTGCGGGCAGGGTGCTTAGAATGGCAACTGTGCATGGCGCAAAAGCAATGAAGCTTCACCGGGCGGATACGCTTACCAAAGGCAAGTATGCGGATATTATTATGATTGATTTGAATCAGCCCAATATGCAGCCCATCCACAACATCCCCAATAATCTGGTTTACAGCGGCAGCAGAGCCAATGTAGCAATGACCATGATAGGAGGAAGGATTCTCTATTGGAAGGGTGAGTATAATGTGGGGGAAGACCCCGGATATATCTATGAAAAGTGCAATAAGATAGTGAAAAGGATGACTGCACAATAAGGAGGAAAAAGATGTTACAAAAATTATTTAAGCTTAAGGAAAACAACACTACCGTCAGAACGGAGATTATTGCCGGGTTGACCACATTTATGACTATGGCCTATATTATCGCACTGAATCCCAATCTGCTCACAGGCTTTGGGTCGCAGGGGACGCCGGCTCTCTGGAACGGAGTGTTTCTGGCAACCTGTATTGCATCTGCAGTGGGCACCATTACCATGGCTTTTCTGGCAAACAAGCCCTTTGCAATGGCACCCGGCATGGGACTTAACAGCTTTTTTGCCGTTGTGGTGGCAAATATTGCCAATCTCACCGCTTTAAGCTATGTGGAATCTTTTCAGGCAGCACTCTGCATTATTTTAGTGGAAGGCATTGTATTTATTATTCTTTCCGTGTTAAATGTGCGTGAGAAAATTGTTGAGGCGATTCCCTTAGGGGTACGGCTGGGCATTGCGCCTGCTATCGGTCTGATGTTATTGAATATCGGAGTTGGTTCCAATGCGGGGGTTTATTCTGAGGAGGGAGGTCCTTTTTATGTAATGCGTGATTTCTTTGGCGCCTTGACCCCCAGCCTTGCAAAGACCAGCATGGGCAGCGGATATGCAGCTATGGTTTTGACGGTGGTAACTATGTTTATCGGCCTGTTTGTCATTGTGATTCTGGCACAGAAAGGCATCAAGGCGGCAGTGATTTTGGGAATGCTGGCGGCAAGCATTATTTATTGGGCAGGAGAAGCAATTTTCCTCAAAATTAATCCTTTTGAAACTCTGGCTTCTGCATCCTTTATTCCTCCTGTGGGAGATATGGTATCTACCACGCTGTTTAAGTTTAATTTCGGAGGTTTTGTGAAGATTGGCTGGTTTACCGTGATAACGCTGATTGTTACATTCTGTATCATTGATATGTTTGATACTATCGGAACTTTGGTGGGTACTGCAAGCCGTGCCGGAATGCTGGACAAAAGCGGCAAGATGCCCAAGATGAAGGAAGCCCTGCTTTCGGATGCAGTGGGTACTGTGGCAGGGGCAGCTACCGGTACTTCTACGGTGACAACTTTCATAGAGTCTGCATCCGGTGTGGAGGCAGGCGGGCGCACAGGTCTGACGGCGCTTACCACAGGCATTATGTTCCTGCTTTGTATGTTTATTGCTCCCATTGCAGCGATTATTCCTGCAGCTGCTACTTCCTCAGCATTGATTTATGTGGGAGTGCTTATGATTACAGGCTTGAAGAATGTGAATTTTGAGGATATTTATCAGTCGGTGCCTGTTGCGCTGATGGTGGTTGCAATGCCGATTTCCGGTTCTATCGGACATGCTATCGGTATTGGATTGATTGCATATTCTGTGATGAAGCTCTTTACCGGAAAGGCTAAGGAAGTTTCCGTGCTGACTTATGTGTTGTCGGTAATTTTTCTGGTTAAATTCTTTTTGGTGGCCTAGTGTGAGATGCCACAGAGGCTGCAAGGAGGGAATAAGTGGAGTATTTGGTTTTCATATTGGTGCTGGTGCTCTTTGTGGCAGTAGTCTTTGTGAGGGAAGCATATACGGCGCGTTGTAAGGAGCGGAAGTTTGTGCAGGAGCTGTATGCCGATTTTGGCAAGCTTCCCAATAAAGAGTACACTCTGGAGCGTTATGCCCATATAGACAGCTATTTTCGCAGGCACAAGCAAGACGGTCTGATAGATGACATCACTTGGAACGATTTGAACATGGATGATATTTTTAAGAGGGTGAATTATGCTTTTTCTGCATCGGGGGAAGAGTATTTGTATTATACCCTTAGAAGTGCTGGCGTTTCCAAAAGAGAATTGGAGCATTTGGAAGAGGTTGTGGGATATTTTACAGAGCATCCGGATGAGCGTGTAAAAATCCAATATCTGATGGCAAAACTAGGGCATACAGGAAAATACTCCCTCTATGAATATCTGGAGAATTTGGATATTTTAGGAAAGCGTTCCAACAAAAAACATATTTTTTTGGATATCATGTTTTTGCCCCTTATTCTGCTGGCTCCGTTTAAACTCTCGCTGGCGCTCTGTGGAATTTCTATTCTGATTTGCTATAATATATTAACTTATTTTAAAGAAAAAGGAGAAATTGAACCCTATATTATCAGTTTTGCGTACTTGGTGAGACTGCTTAACGCTTGTGATAAAATGGTAAAAATAGAAGTGCCGCCCTGCAGGGAAGAATGGCAGAGAATGCAGGAAAGTCTGGAACGGTTGAGAAACATCAGCAGGCATTCTTATTTTGTATTTTCTAAAAACCGTTACAGCACATCGGGCAATCCCCTTGATATTTTGGTGGATTATCTGCGCATGACCTTTCATTTGGATTTGATACAGTTTAATACTATGCTTGAGAGGCTGCAAAATAATATGGAGGCGGCAGATACGTTGATAACTCTGATAGGATATGTGGAGACGGCAATTTGCATTGGGGCATTTCGTGCTTCTTTAAAGCATGGGTATTGTATTCCTGAATTTTCGGACAAGGACGGGGTAAAGGGGATTTGCCTAAAGGAAAGCTATCATCCGTTGCTTGAAGAACCTGTGAAAAACAGTATTGATACGGCGAATAAAGGGATTTTGCTGACCGGCTCCAATGCTTCGGGCAAGTCCACATTTTTAAAGACAGTGGCTCTTAATGTGATTCTGGCGCAGACGCTTCACACCTGTATGGCATCCTATTACAGTGCGCCGCTTTATCGGGTGTATTCCTCCATGAGTCTCAGGGATGACATACAGAGCGGCGAGAGCTATTATATGGTGGAAATCCGTGCCATTAAGCGGATTTTGGACGGTACAAGGGAGAATACCATGCCGGTTATCTGTTTTGTGGACGAGGTTCTCAGGGGAACCAACACCATTGAGAGAATTGCGGCATCCACCCAGATACTGCGGAGTCTGTATGACAGAGGAACGCTGTGTTTTGCTGCCACCCATGATATTGAGCTTACGGAACTTTTGCAGGATGTGTATGAAAATTATCACTTTGAAGAGGAAATCAGGGATGGGGATGTAGTATTTCCCTATCAGCTTCTGCATGGGAAATCCACTACCAGAAATGCCATCAGGTTATTGGAAATCATGGGATACGAGGAAGAAATTATACAGAGAGCCTTTGATATGGCGGAGCAGCTAACGAAAAAAATTTCGTGAAAAAGTTTTCGTAAAAAATGTTTTTCTTGACGGAATGCATTTGGAAAAGGTATACTATAAAAAGAAGGAGAGGTTTGAAATATGGAAGGAATATTATTTGCAAATGCTTTTTTATCTTATTTGATGCTGTTATTAGTAATTGTGGTATTAGCTGGCATTGGAGTTTTTATCGGCATTACTCTTCGCAAAGCAAAGAATTCTTCCCTTCAGGCTGCAGAGGTGTCTCAGCCTGTAGCGTCGGATGCGCAGGCAGAGGTGAAATAGGAGGATTCCCGCCGTTGTTCTGATATGGATAGTGATGGAAAACAGGCGCAGTAAATAGAAAATCAGAGAGTAAGAGCAGGGCTGTTACATTATGAATTGACAGATGGAAGATCATAATGGGGCAGCCTCATTTTTTTAAAATTTTAATTTTGAGATTTATGTATGTGCGGAAATGGAGGAAAATATGGGGCAGTTTACCACAATATTGTGGGATGTTGACGGAACGCTTTTGGATTTTTTGTATGCGCAGAGGCATGCCATGAGGAAATGTTTTGAAACAATCGGAAAGGAAATTACAGAGGAGATATTAGAACGCTATACACAAATTAATGACAGGTATTGGAAACGGCTGGAGCTTGGGGAAGTCACCAAGGAAGAACTTTTTATTGGGAGATTTCAGACCCTCTTTGAGGAATGCGGAATGCAGGATGTGGATGCCCAGGCTATGGCGGAGGAATATCAGGAAAATCTGGGGCAAATATACTGTTTGATAGATGATTCTCTGGAAATATGCAAAAAACTTAAGGGCCGGATGAAACAGTATGTGGTGACAAACGGCGTCACCAAAACTCAGTTGAGTAAGCTTAAACTTTCCGGATTGTATGATGTTATGGACGGGCTTTTTATTTCGGAGTCCATTGGAGCGCCAAAGCCTCAGAAGGGATTTTTTGATTATTGCTTGGAACATATAGAGGAAAATGACAAAAGAAGAATCTTGTTAGTGGGAGATTCCCTTTCAAGTGACATCAAGGGCGGCGTGCAGGCAGGGATTCCCACTTGCTGGTATCGCCCAGAGGGAACGGAGAATTTATCTCCGTGGAAGCCTGATTATGAGATAAGCAATTTGCACTTGATTGGGGAAGTGCTGGGATTTGCGGACATATAGAGTATGTGGTGGAAAGAACAGGAGGCGTAAGGATGCCAAAATCATCAGGACAGAAATTAAAGCTTATATATATTGCGCAGATATTGGAAGAAAATACGGATGAAAGCCATGTCATGAGTACGGCGGAGCTGATTGAGCGGTTGGAAGGTTATGGGATTCATTCGGAGAGGAAGAGTATCTATGATGATATAGAAAAATTGTGTGATTTTGGATATGATATTATTCAGGTGCAGAGCAGGCTGGGCGGCGGTTATTATATGGCATCCAGAGAATTTGAGCTGCCGGAACTGAAGCTTTTGGTGGATGCCGTGCAGGCATCCCGCTTTATCACCACCCGAAAATCAAGGGAATTAATAGGAAAATTAGAGCTGAAGGCAGGAAAGCACGATGCGGGCAAACTACAGAGACAGGTATATGTGGCGGGACGCATTAAGACAGAAAATGAAAGCATATATTATAATATAGACAATATACATAGGGCGATTCAAGAGAATAAGCAGATATCTTTTTCCTATCTGGATTGGAATCTGAAAAAGGAGCTGGTTCCCAGAGAAGAAGGCTTAAGAAAAGTCAGTCCGTGGGTGTTAATCTGGCGGGAAGAGAATTATTATCTGGCGGCATATGACAGTAAAGACGATATTATCAAGCATTACCGGGTGGACAAGATGGGACAGGTGACTGTGACAACGGAAGAAAGAGAAGGCGTAAAAAAGTTTGAACAGTCGGATGTGGCATCTTATGCCAATCGCATTTTTGGAATGTTTGGGGGAGAGGAGGAGACGGTCTCCCTGATATTTCCCAACCGCTTTATCGGAGTGGTGTTAGACCGTTTTGGCAAGGATGCGGATATCCGGCCGTTGGAGGACGGATGTTTTCGTATCCGCACCAAGGTGATAGTCAGCGGACAGTTTTTTGGCTGGCTTGCCGGCATCGGGAAGGAAGCTAAAATTGCCGCACCAGAATCCGTGAAGGAGAGCTATAGACAGTGGCTGATGGATATTGTGAATAACCAGAATGCATAATACAGCATATTTAATGAAATAAGATTGACCTAAATGGTCAACAAAATACTCTTAATAATGACCAAACAAGTCAATAGATTAAAACTCTCAGTTTCTCGAAAATCAAAAGCAGTCAAGAGGAAATCCATTAAAAAGATATCTAAATTTCAGTCTGTCTTTTTGGCTATTTTTTAATCGATTCCCACATTGACAAATCCCCCTTTCTTTTTATATACTGATATGTAAAGGCACAATATGTTGCTTTACAAAAGGATAAAGCATCCATATATAGTACAATGCATGCCAAGATACTACCAATGTTAATTTGAGGAGAGGAATGGTTAAAATGAGCAGTAATTTTGATTTGGCGGACAAGGATGTTGTGGATTACAGTATGCGATACAAGCCGGACAGAAAGGTGGTTGTCATCAAAAAGGATGGCAGTGTGGAAGCCTTTAATGTGCAGAAGGTTATCAATGCGGTGGGCAAGAGTGCATACAGAGCGTTGACCAAGTTTACGGAGCAGGAGAAATGTGATATCTGCCAATATGTGATAGATAAGGTAAACGAATTGGATGCGGACGAGGTGCCTATTCCCATCATGCACAATATTGTGGAGAGCGCTTTGGAACAGGTAAAGCCGGTGGTGGCAAAGAGCTATAGGGATTACCGCAATTACAAGCAGGACTTTGTGCGGATGCTGGATGATGTTTATAAAAAGAGCCAATCCATCATGTACATTGGAGATAAGGAAAATGCCAACACGGATTCGGCGCTGGTATCTACCAAGAGAAGTTTGATTTTTAATCAGTTAAATAAAGAGTTATACCAAAAGTTCTTTTTGACAACGGAGGAGATTCAGGCTTGCAGGGACGGCTATATTTATGTGCATGATATGTCTGCCAGAAGGGATACCATGAACTGCTGTCTCTTTGATGTCAACAATGTGCTCTCCGGCGGCTTTGAGATGGGCAATATCTGGTACAATGAGCCCAAGACTCTGGATGTGGCATTTGATGTCATCGGCGATATTGTGTTAAGCGCCGCAAGCCAGCAGTATGGAGGGTTTACCGTGCCCAGCGTGGATATGATTCTGGAGCCCTATGCAGAAAAATCCTACAAGCGGAATATTGAAAAATATGTGGGGCTTGGCATTGACAGGGAAAAAGCTGAGGAAGTGGCATATCAGGATGTGACAAAGGAGTTTGAGCAGGGCTTTCAGGGCTGGGAGTATAAATTTAACACAGTGGCCAGCAGCAGGGGGGATTATCCCTTTATCACCGTGACGGCAGGAACCGGAACGGGCAGATTTGCAAAGCTTGCCACCATTACCATGTTAAATGTGAGGAAAAATGGACAGGGCAAGAAGGAATGCAAAAAACCGGTGCTGTTTCCGAAGATTGTATTTTTGTATGACGAGAATCTGCATGGACCGGGAAAGCCTTTGGAGGATGTGTTTGAGGCAGGGGTGGAGTGTTCTGCCAAGTCCATGTATCCGGATTGGCTGAGCCTCACTGGAAAGGGATATGTGGCAAGCATATATAAGCAGTATGGCAAGGTTATTTCACCCATGGGCTGCCGTGCCTTTTTGTCCCCCTGGTATGTGAGGGGCGGCATGCATCCTGCAGATGATAAGGATGAGCCTGTATTTGTAGGGCGTTTTAATATAGGAGCGGTATCCCTGCACCTTCCCATGATTTTGGCAAAGGCGAGAAAAGAGAGCAGGGATTTTTATGAAGTGCTGGACTATTATCTGAATCTGATTCGCCAGCTTCACATTCGTACCTATGCATATCTGGGGGAGATGCGGGCTTCCACTAATCCTTTGGCGTACTGTGAAGGCGGATTTCTGGGAGGGAATTTAAAGCTTACGGACAAGATTAAACCGCTTTTAAAGTCGGCTACCGCAAGTTTTGGCATTACTGCCTTAAATGAACTGCAGGAGCTGTATAACGGGAAATCTCTGGTGGAGGATGGAGCTTTTGCCGTGGAGGTGCTCGACCATATCAACCAGAAAATTAATGAATTTAAGGAAGAGGACGGCAATCTTTATGCCATTTATGGAACTCCGGCGGAGAGTCTCTGCGGACTTCAGGTAAAGCAGTTCCGTAAGAAATACGGTATTGTGGAGGGCGTGTCTGACAGGGAATATGTCAGCAACAGTTTCCACTGCCATGTGACGGAGGATATCACCCCCATCCAGAAACAGGATTTGGAGAACAGATTCTGGGATTTGAGCAACGGCGGCAAGATTCAGTATGTGAAATATCCCATCGATTATAATATAGAGGCAGTGAAGACACTGATTCGCCGTGCCATGGATTTGGGCTTTTATGAAGGGGTTAATCTGTCCCTTGCTTACTGCGATGACTGCGGACATCAGGAATTGGAGATGGATGTGTGCCCCAAATGCGGCAGCAGCAACCTTACAAAAATCGATCGAATGAATGGATATTTGTCTTATTCCCGCGTACACGGAAATACCAGACTCAACGATGCCAAGATGGCTGAAATTGCAGAAAGGAAGAGTATGTGAAGCCAAAGCCGTAGCGAATGATGTTTGCGCAAAGCGCAAAGTTTCACATATGTGAAATTATTATGAGATATCACAATATTACCAAGGATGATATGCGGAATGGAGACGGATTAAGAGTAGTTCTCTGGGTGGCAGGCTGTGATCATTGTTGTAAGGAGTGCCATAATCCCGTGACTTGGGATCCGGATGGCGGGCTTTTGTTTGATGAGGCGGCCAGGCAGGAGATTTTTGAACAGTTGGATAAGGACTATATTTCCGGCATTACTTTTTCGGGGGGTGATCCCTTGTATGCCGGAAATCGTCAGGATGTAAGAGAATTGGCAGCCGAGATTAAGCAAAAATATCCCCACAAAACCATCTGGCTTTACACCGGCGCAAGCTGGGAGGATATCAAAAACTATCCTGTGATGCAGTATGTGGATGTGCTGGTGGACGGAGAATTTCATGTGGAAGAATGTGATGTAAAGCTTTTGTGGAAAGGGAGCAAAAACCAGAGAGTTATTGATGTACAGAAAACTTTGCATAGTGAAAATCCGGAGATGCCCATTCTACACTGTGGAGATTACAAATCAGACAATTGAGAAATTAGAGTAAAGAAAATAACAGGAGCAATAATGCGCAGAATAGCAAAGTTCCATAAAGTCAGCGAAGACAAATTTATAGATGCCATATTAGAGGATTTTTCCCAATATACGAAAGAGGAAGCGCAGAAAATGTATGCGGCTCTTCAGCTTCCCAAAAGAGCCACCAAGGGCAGCGCGGGTTATGATTTTTATGCCCCCTTTGCCTTTTCGTTGGCGCCGGGTCAGACCATTAAGATTCCCACGGGAATCAGGGTAGAGATGGAGGAAGATTGGGTGCTTAAGCTGTATCCCAGAAGCGGTCTGGGCTTCAAATACCGGCTTCAAATGAATAATACTGTAGGGATTATTGACAGCGATTATTTTTATTCTGACAATGAAGGCCATATATTTGTGAAGCTGACCAATGATTCCAATGAGGGTAAAACTGTGGAGATTGGAGCGGGTACAGGCTTTGTGCAGGGAATTTTTCTGGAGTACGGAATCACCGTGGATGATGACGCAGAGGGCATCCGAAACGGCGGTTTTGGAAGCACCACAAAGAATTGAAAAATACAATAAAACGGGAATGAGATACTCCCTTTTCGGCTAAACTATCACAAAAATGATAATCAGTCGGAAAGGGAGTAATTGTTTTGAATAAAAAAATAGAGAATCAAGAGACAGAGCATCAAACAGCAAAGAATGAAAAGACCAAAATCTCAGGAAATCTGAAAGAGGATATGCAGTACCTGAATCATATTCTGGGAGTGGGAAAAAATTTTGATATTGTGTACCGTACCATTCACATAGGCGGGAAAGAAGCATGTATGTACTTTGTGGACGGCTTTTGCAAAGATGACCTGATACAAAAGCTTTTACAACAATTTTTGGATTTAACGCCGGACAAGATGCCAAAAGATGCCCATGCCATGTCGAAACAGCATATTTCCTATGTGGAGGTGGATATCTCAGAGCAGTGGGAGAAAATTATAAATTCGCTGCTGTCCGGTATCTTTATCCTGTTGGTGGACGGATATACGGAAGCACTGTTAATTGATTCCAGGACCTATCCTGCAAGAGGTGTGGAAGAGCCGGAAAAGGACAAGGTTTTAAGGGGTTCCAAGGACGGATTTGTGGAGACCATAATTTTTAACACCGCTTTGATTCGCAGGAGAATCCGCAGCACTGATCTTCGTATGGAAATCATGAATGCAGGGGAAAGTTCCAAGACGGATATTGTGCTGTGTTATATGGAAGAGAGGGTGGACAAGACATTTTTGGAAAATATCCGGCGCAAAATTGAGAAGATACAGGTAGATTCCCTGACCATGAATCAGGAAAGTCTTGCGGAATGCCTTTATCAAAGGAAATGGTATAATCCTTTTCCCAAGTTTAAATACACGGAGAGACCCGATGCCGCGGCAGCACAGGTACTTGAGGGGAATATTGTGATTTTAGTGGATAATTCTCCATCCGCCATGATTCTGCCCACCACCATATTCGATGTGGTGGAGGAAGCGGACGACTATTATTTTCCGCCCATTACAGGAACTTATCTGCGCCTGACCCGTTTTTTAATTGCGCTTTTGACTTATCTGCTTACGCCCACCTATCTGCTTCTTGCCATGTATCCGCAGTGGGTGCCGGAAGGCCTTTCCTTTATTTTGTTGAAGGAAACTCCTAATATACCTCTTATCTGGCAGTTTTTACTCTTAGAGCTTGCCATAGACGGACTAAAGCTTGCGGCAATCAACACTCCCAATATGTTGAGCACTCCGTTAAGCGTTATGGCGGCGCTGGTCTTGGGAGAATTTTCCGTGAACAGCGGATGGTTTAGTCCGGAAGTCATGCTGTATATGGCCTTTGTGGCAATCGCAAACTATACACAGGCAAATTATGAGCTGGGTTATGCCTTAAAATTTATGAGGATTCTGAACCTGATATTGACACAGCTTTTTGGCGTATGGGGATATGCAGCAGGTATTCTTATCACGGTTTTGTCCATTGCCTGCAACAGAACCATTTCCCACGGAAGCTATATCTATCCGTTGATTCCCTTTGATGGAAAGAGATTGAAAAACAGACTTATCAGGAGAAGACTGCCCGGAACGGGACCAAAGTGATATGAACGCAACCCTCGGATTTTCATATAATAGTAAAAACAATAAAACGAGGAATGTGATTTATGCAGGACCGCAGAAGCGATGAGCAGTTTGATAAATATCCGCTTGCTATGGCATATGTTCCCTGGCAGCGTTTTGATAAAATGTACGATGACCTGGAAAAGGCATACAATGTCGGAACAATCTTCCCGGAATTAAATAAACCTTTCACGGGAAGGAGATGTGTATCATGAACAGTCAGGAACAGATGTTAAAGGATATTGGCATTGTGAGCTTTGTAGTGGTGGAGTTGACTCTTTATCTGGATACCCATCCCTATGACAGGAACGCAATAGAATACTTTAATCATTACAACCGCATCAAAAACCAACTGACCAAGGAATTTTCACAGAAGTATTATCCGTTGACTACGGATATGGCAGATTGCAGTAAAGATTGGCGTTGGGGCATGGCTCCCCTGCCTTGGGAAGGAGCGTGCGGTTAAATGTGGAATTATGAGAAGAGATTACAGTATCCGGTAAACATTAAGGAACCCAATGCCAAATTGGCACAGGCGATTATTTCCCAATACGGTGGACCTGACGGCGAGATGGGCGCTAGTATGCGTTATTTATCTCAGCGTTATGCAATGCCTTACCGTGAGGTGGCGGGAGTATTGACCGACATCGGTACGGAAGAATTGGCGCATCTGGAGATGGTGGCAACCATTGTGCATCAGCTCACCAGAAATCTGTCCATGGAGGAGATTGAAAAAAGCGGATTTGCCAATTATTATGTGGATCACACGATAGGTGTGTGGCCCCAGGCAGCAGGGGGCGTTCCCTTTAACGCTTGTGAGTTTCAGGTGAAAGGCGATATCATTACGGATTTGACGGAAGATATGGCGGCAGAGCAGAAGGCCCGTTCCACCTATGACAATATCCTACGTTTAGTGGAAGACTGTCCGGATGTACGGGAGCCGATTAAGTTTTTGAGAGCGCGTGAAATCGTTCACTTCCAGCGTTTCGGTGAAGCGCTGCGCATCACTCAGGATAAATTGAATTCTAAGAATTTCTATGCCTTCAATCCCGGCTTTGACCGCTGTGAGAATGGCAATGGCATGAAATAATAAACAAGGCAGTCCTCCAAGGGGCTGCCTTTTTACTGTGAATTTCCCGCTGTCTGTAACTTCTCTATAAGTTTTCATCTAATATTAAAAAATTTTTTTGATGTATCTCTTGTACAAGGACGAAAGTGTTGGTATAATGAGAAAGTTATATGTGTACAGAACACAGAGAGATTAAGTATGATACTTATTAGGAGAGAAATGTTATGAAAAAAATTATTAAGAAACTAGTACTTATAAGTTTTAGCGTGTTGTTTTTATTCAAATTTGATATGTTGCTTCAGGCAAAGGAACCCACACCGGATTTAAGACCTACATATACTGTCTATGTGAACAGGACGCAAAACTGCGTTACGGTTATGGAGCAGAAAGACGATGGAACTTCTGAGCTTGCCAAGGCTATGACTTGTTCCTGTGGAAGAGAGGGACATGAAACTCCTGAAGGGGTATTTAAAACATCTGGTTATTATGAATGGTGTGCTATGGTAGACGGAACCTATGGAAAATATTCCGTAAGATTCAACAAGTCAATATTATTCCATTCAGTGCCCTATCTAAAGGCATCGGATGATACCTTGGAATGGGACCAGTATAATCTTTTAGGACAGAATGCATCCCTTGGCTGTGTCCGTTTATCGGTAGCTGACGCAAAATGGATTTATGATAATTGTAAGGTTGGAACGACTGTTGTAGTGTATTCCGGAGATGAAATCATAGGAGATGCTGTTAAACCGTCGACTGTGAAAATACCGGAAGATTCACCCTATAGAAATTGGGATCCGACTAATATCCATATCAACAATCCATGGCTTGTATCCGGATTTGACTATGTGGCCTATGCGGACAGGTATGCTGATGTAAAAGAGGCATTCGGCTATGATAAAACAGCTTTATTTACTCATTATGTCACATTTGGAATATCAGAAGGAAGAATAGCGGAGTTTAACTACTCATCATATGAAAAAGATGACTTGGCTAAATTTGACTATATAGCCTATGCGGATAGATATGCAGATGTAAAAAAGGCATTTGGCTATAATAAAATAGCTTTATATACTCATTATATTACCTTTGGAATATCTGAAGGAAGAATAGCGGAGTTTCATTAATATATACATATTTAGAAAAATATCAATCAGGGCAGTCCTCCATGTGTGGGCTGCCTTTTTCTTTGTAAAAAAGTTTTTGAACCTTTTTTTACCTTGTTACGATATATAAGTGAAGGACATACTCCTTCACAAAGATATCTTTGGAAGGCAAAAAGAAGCTGGAGACAATCATGACAAAACAAGAGTTGGCAAAATGCATTGATACATATGGGAGGGATATCTATTCCTTTTGCAGGCATCTTGTCCCCAATGTACAGGAAGCGGACGAGCTGTATCAGGATACATGGCTGAAAGTGGTGGAGAAGCTGGAAACTATTGATTCCATGGGGAATGTGAAAAGCTATTGTCTCTCTGTGGCCCTAAAGCTTTGGAAAAATAAAAAGCGTAAATTTGCTTGGAGAAAGCGCATTGCAGGGACACGGGATTATCTGGACGAAGAGGGGCAGGAATATATTCCTGATGACAGAGCTACTTCGGAAGAACAGATTTTGGAGAAGGAGAGGGACTATCTGGTATGGAATGCCGTAAACGCTCTGCCGGAAAAAATGAAAATGGTGGTGCTTCTGTATTATATGCAGGACTTAAATCTGGCACAGATTGCGGAGGCGGCGGACATACCGGTTGGAACCGTAAAAAGCCGTTTGTATCAGGCACGGCTGCTTTTGAAAAAGAAATTGGAGGGTATTTTAAATGAAAAATGATTTGGATGAGCTTTTGAGATGTGTTCTTACACCCAGGGAGGAGCCCGGTGATATCTTAAATCGGAAAATCATAGAACAGGTAAAGGAGAAGGAAAATATGAGACAGAAAAAGTATAGGAAGGCTTCCGCAGCTGTGATTGCGGCAGCTCTTGTGGCAGCCAGCTCTATTACTGCATTTGCCGCATGGCAGTATCTAAGCTCAGCGGAGGTGGCGGATAAGCTGGGGGAAGAGGGAGTGGCAAAAGCTTTTACACAGCAGACTGTGGATATGAATGGCACCATGGACGGTGAAAAGAAGAGTCAGGTTGAGGGCGAAAGTCAGAGTTTTGGCGGTTATAAGGTGACTATGCTGGGACTTGTATCCGGCAAGGATTTAACGGAAAAGAAACATATTGCAAACGGGGAGATGAGAGATGACAGAACCTATTGCGCAGTGGCGATTGAAAGGGAGGACGGCACTGCCATGGATGCAGAACAGGGAAATTATTTTGTGTCGCCCCTTATAGGCGGGTTAAATCCAGGACTGTACAATGCGGTAACGCTCTGCGGAAATTATAGTGAATTTGTGGAAAACGGCGTTCTGTACAGACTGTTGGAGTGTGATAACATCGAATATTTTGCGGACCGAAAGTTGTATTTGTGCGTTACGGACACTACCTTTTATGACAGCCTTTGTTATCACTACAATGAGGCGGATGGAAGCATTTCCAGAAATACGGAATATGAAGGATTGAATGCGCTGTTTGACCTGAAGGTGGATACTTCCTTAGCAGATCCGGTTAAGGCACAGGCACTGATTGCCGAAATAGATGATAATCTTTCCGGAAATAACCAGAATGAGGAAACGGAAATCGAAGTGCCGCAGCTTGCTAAGGAGGCCATGGAGTGGGCAGGGAAACTTACATCGGAGAATATCGCAGAGTATTGTGTGCGTCTGGAACATACGGTGCAGACGGTAAGTGTGGATAAAGACGGCAATTATGTCATACCTCCATATCATGTGAACAAGGAGGAGTCTGATACTGAGGGAAGTAAGGCATCATTTAATTCAAAATATTATAATTCTGAGTATTATGCAGTGGGAGTGCCGCATATTGACGGTTATAGTTCCAGCGAAGACGGCATGAAGGCTCTGGTGATCACGACATTCACCTTAAATGAAGACGGCACCATGACCTATGCGGCGTGGGTACCCAAGGATGTCAGCAGGTATTTGCAATAATAGTTCATGGAATGCTTGAATATTGCCAAAAGTAAAAAAGCAAAATTGACTATTTTGTTATATGTGGTATTATACTATTAAAGGAGAGCCCTGCCAACAAGAGGATGTTCAAAAGCGTTAGCATCGCTACGATGACACTACATTCAAGGACTATGGCAAGCAACATAGTCCTTGAAATATTTTATGCGAATAGCGATGAAAATGTCATGCTTGCGTGAATAACAAAAAGTTACACATTTTTGAAACTGAAAAAGGTGGTACAAAATGAGAAACTTAACTAGATTAACTGATTTACAATCAAGCGAAGTATACGAAATATTCAATATTGCAGACGAAATCAGCGCTAGAAAATATAGTGATTTTCTTAATGGAAAAAGTGCTATTCTATTTTTTCCGGCTTCAAGTATCAGAACA
>CAZGGA010000007.1:0-130416 GCA_964524555.1 uncultured Acetatifactor sp. | reverse complement strand
CCGCCTGTCTGGCGTTGGGAAGCTTAGCAGGATGTGGACAGAAGGAGGAGGATACTGCCAGAATATACTATTTGAATTACAAGCCGGAATCGACGGATGCCTGGAAAGAGATTGCTGAGGTTTATGAAGAGAAGACAGGCGTAGAGGTCAGAATCCTGACAGCGGCCAGCGGCAGCTATGAGCAGACGCTGAAATCGGAGATCGCAAAGCAGGGTGCGCCCACGCTGTTTCAGATTAACGGTCCTGTCGATTATGCGAAATGGAAGAATTACTGCAGGGATTTGAGCGATACCGAATTTTATTCCTGGTTGATCGAGCCGGATATGGCAGTCACGGGAGAAAACGGTGTCTATGGGATTCCTTATGTAGTGGAGGGATACGGCATTATCTACAACGATAGCGTGATGCAGAAGTATTTTTCGCTGACATCCAGAAAGACAGATTTTAAGGGCATGGAGGAAGTCAATAATTTCAGTAAGCTCAAGGCATTGGTGGAAGATATGTCAGAGCATCTGGACGAGCTGGGCATTGAAGGGGTGTTTGCGTCAACCTCGTTCAGCGAAGGGGAGGAATGGCGCTGGAAGACGCATTTGATGAATCTCCCGGTTTACTATGAGTTTACCGAGAAAGGGATTGCGGATGAGCCAGAATTAGATTTCAGCTATGAAGAGAACTTTAAAAACATTTTCGACCTGTACATTAATAATTCCTGCGCTGCTCCCGAGGAGCTTGCCTCAAAGACCGTGGATAACTCTATGGAGGAGTTCGCACTGAAAAAGGTGGCGATGGTGCAGAACGGCAATTGGGCATGGGGTCAGATTTCACAGATCGACGGCAACCAGGTGAAGGAGACGGATGTGAAATTCCTGCCGATTTATATAGGTGTAGACGGCGAGGAGGAACAGGGACTGTGCATTGGCACGGAGAGTTACATCTGCGTGAGCAGCCTTGCAAGCGAGGCGGATCAGCAGGCGTCCATTGATTTCCTGGAATGGCTGTACGGCTCCGAGGAAGGGAAGAAATATGTTACGAATTCCTTAGGTTTTATTTCCCCATTTAGCACCTTTTCCTATGAGGAAAGTCCCAGCGACCCGCTGGCAAGGCAGGTGGTATCCTATATCAACGATACCTCCAAAAAATCGGTGAATTGGGATTTTACGGCATTTCCAAATGAGAGCTTTAAGAATGAACTAGCAAAAATGCTCCATGAGTACTGTATCGGGAAAGTAAGCTGGAATCAGGTGGTACAATCCACAAAGAAAAACTGGGCATCTGGGAAGGCGGCGGAGTAATCGTTCGGCAGATTGTCACGCCTTCTGCACTAGCTGCACGAAAAAGTAATGTTTAAAGGAGAGAACAAATGAAGTCCATACGCAGCAAGATTGCGATACTAATTACATTTACTTCTATTATTCTGATCGTTGGGATTTTAACGGTATCCTATATGGTAAATAAGAAGAATATCACGGAGCTGTGCGAGAGCTATTTGTACGATACCTGCGTCAGCGCCTCGGACACGCTGTATGAATGTTTTTACAGCGATACCGAGAGAAGCAACATGGATGTGGGACTTAAAAGATTAGATTATGTTCTGAATAATGTAGGAATTAATACCATGCAGTCAAGCAAGGCTTATCTGGTGGATACACAGGGGACATACCTGTACCATGATGATCCTGCGATGATCGGTCAGCAGATTGAGGGAAATGCTGTAATTCAGGATGTCCTGGCTACACTGCAGACAGGTATGATTACGACGGCGGATGTTAGGGAATGTACGGTGGACGGCAAAGAAATTTATATTGCCTTTATGTGCACGGTCAATGATTGGGTCATATTCGTGCAGGCAGATAAAGCGGATGTCATGAAACCTGTCAATGATATTGCGGCTATATGTGTGATTATAGGGCTGGCGCTGCTTTTGGCGGCTCTTGGCGTTGCAATCCTAGTCACGCAGATGATTACGCGGCCGATCAGGGCGTTGACATCTGTCATCAATTCCATCTCGGAGCTGAATATGCAGGATGGCTGCGCAATTCCGGTCACGCATGATGAGGTCGGCACGATGGGCAGTGCAGTCATTCACATGAAGAACCGATTGCTGGGCATCGTTTCGGAGCTGAACCACATTTCAGACAAGCTGGTGGAGGATTCGGACTCCCTCTATGAGATTTCAGAGGGAGTGAATGAGGCTTCTGCCAACAATTCCGCCATTAACCAGAAAATGGCAGTTGTCATGGAGGAGACATCCGCATCCATGGAATCCGTCACAGACCATGTTAAGGGCATGAACAGAAATGCAGCAGCTGTTGCCGAGCACATCCTTGCAGGGACGCAGCTTTCTGCGGATGCGCGCAAAAAGAGTGCGCTCATCCACGAGAGAACCGGCACTTCCAGGGAAGAGACTTTCCAGGTGTATGATAAAATACAGAAAACCTCACAGGATGCAATTATAAAAGCGCAGAAGGCAGCTCAGATTAACGAACTTGCAAATACCATCCAGGATATCGCGGATCAGACGAACCTGCTCTCCCTGAATGCCTCGATCGAGGCGGCAAGAGCCGGGGAGGAGGGAAAAGGCTTTGGCGTTGTTGCCAGCGAAATTGCCACACTTGCAGCACAGTCCACAAAGGCTGGGGCAAATATCTCAGCAATCGTAAATGATGTCAATTCATCTGTGGAGACTTTGAAGGGATGTCTGATAGATGCCTTGGATTTTCTTGAGCATAAGGTGATGAATGACTACAACGATTTCATGCAGTCTAGCGATGATTATAGTGCGGTAGCCGAATCCATTGAGGAATTTATGAATCAGGCGAACGATGAGGTTCTGGAGCTGAAACATTTTATTGATGAGATTACCGGCACGATGTCGGACATTAATAACAATATCAGTGATTGTTCCGCGGGCATCTCCGATATTGCCAAAAAGACAACGGATGTTGTTGACCTCACGGCTGAAGCCTTTCGTAAAACGTCAAGCGAGAAGGTTTTCGCACGGCAGCTGTCGGACATTACCTCGCAGTTCCAGCTGTAGGCACAAAAAATTCGTGAGCAGAAAGAAGCGCCGGGGCTGACCCTTGGAATGTATGTTGACATTTCCATGTTTATCAGGATTGGAGAGAGCGATTGGAACGCTATTACAGCAACGAGAGTACCTATAGAAATCATTATCGGGATTCTTGAAAAGTTGCAGGAAAAAGGCACGGTACACTTTTTTTAATGGAATTTAGAGGGTTTTGGTATTTTTATCCATATTTTTGTTGGCAACAGACATCTGGGGAGAGTCATTTTGTCCTAAAAGTTTACAACCCACAAAAAAGGGATTGTACCTGTAAAAAAACTTGCAATCTGCGGCAGCTATGGTACAATAGAGGCGACAATAGAATAGTGAGAGGCCTATGAATCGAAGAGGAGAAGAACATAATTATGAAGAAGCGATTTTGCTACTTGTTTATGGCACTTCTGACAATGGCTGCACTGGGCGGATGCGCAGGTGGCACAGGAGAGTCTTCGGAGGATAAGTCCTCTATTGTTGTAGGTATCCAGCAGGATATTGATAGTCTTGACCCACACAAAGCAACTGCGGCAGGAACTAAAGAGATTTTATTTAACATTTTTGAAGGTTTGGTAAAACCGGATGAAAACGGCAATTTAATGAATGCAGTAGCTAGCGATTATACCATTTCTGATGACGGATTGGTATACACCTTTACCCTTCGTGAGAATGTGAAATTCCACAATGGGGAAACGGTGACGGCAGAAGACGTAAAATATTCTCTGGAGAGAGTTTCCGGTCTTTTGGACGGCACTGCACTCATGTCAACTATGAGCACGATACAAAGCGTAGATATTATCGACGAAAAAACGGTTCAGGTAACAGTGGGCAGCGCCAACACGGAGCTGATTTACAGCTTTACGGCAGCTATCATTCCCAGCGGAAGCGGTGAGGATGAGGCGGCAAAGCCCATAGGAACAGGACCGTTTTCTTTTGTCTCTTATACGCCCCAGGAGGGTATTGTAGTGGCAAAGAACCCGGATTATTGGCAGAAGGGACTGCCTTATCTGGATGAGGTAAATTTCAAGATTGTGAACAGTCCTGACACGGCGCTTCTGGATTTGAAGGGAGGTTCCATTGATATTTATCCTTACCTGACGGATTCCCAGGCGAATGAGCTTAAGGATTCTTTCCAGATACTGTCGGCGCCCTCCAATGTGGTGCAGGCCCTTTATCTAAACAACGAGTCGGAGCCTTTGAACAATGTCAAGGTGCGTCAGGCAATCTGCTATGCTCTTGACAAGGATGGGGTGAATGATTTCGTGGCCGGCGGCAATGGAACGCCTATCAGCTCCGCCATGCTTCCCACATTAAAGGATTATTATGTGGATTTAAACAGCGTTTACGGAACAGGAGCCAACATTGAGGAAGCCAAGAAACTCCTGACAGAAGCGGGTTATCCGGACGGATTTGATCTGGTGATTACGGTGCCTTCCAATTATGAGTTCCATATGCAGACTGCAGAGGTTGTAGAGCAGCAGCTGCAGGCAGCAGGCATCAATGCCACCATCAATCCCGTGGAGTGGAGCACCTGGCTGGATCAGTGCTACAACGGAAGGCAGTATCAGGCCACCATCAGCGGAATCACCTGCGACATGACTCCGGGATATCTGTTAAACAGATTCCAGACCGATTCCAAGAAGAATTTTATCAACTTCAAGAACGGGGAGTATGACGGCATTTATAAGAAGGCACAGGCGGCGCTTGATCTGAAGCAGAAGGCGGAGTATTACAAACAGCTGCAGCAGATTCTGTGTGAGGATGCAGGAACAGCATTTATTCAGGTTCCTCCCATCACCATAGCCATAAACAAAAAACTGACAGGCTACAAGTTTTATCCTGTTTATGTGCAGGATATGAGCACAGTTCAATTTGTGAAGTAATAGTGTGAAAACATAAGTAAACAGAAAGGAGGAGGCAGCCATGAAATATTTTTTGAAAAAACTAATCACTCTCATTATGACATTGTTTGTAGTATCCTTGGCTGCCTTCATTGCCTTTCAGATTATTCCCGGCGATGTGGTTACTTCCATTCTGGGCACGGAAGCTACTCCCGAGAGGGAGGAGCAGCTTCGGGCGGAATTAGGGTTGGATAAACCTGCGGCGGAACGATATATCAATTGGATAACGGATGTGGCGAGAGGAGATTTAGGAGTCAGTTACCGTTACTCCAAAAGCATGAATGAGATGATGCCGGTGGCAGAGTTAATCGGAGACAAGCTTCCGGTGACTTTGTGGCTGGCATTTTTGTCTCTTATTCTGATTGTGGTAGTGTCCATTCCCCTTGGGGTGTGGTGGGCAAGGAGTAAAAGCCATATTCTGGATGTGGCGCTGGGAGTGATTACCCAGCTGTCCATGGCGGTTCCTTCCTTTTTTCTGGGTATTTTAGTAACTTATATTTTCGGGATGGTGTGTAAATGGTTTACGCCTGGGGGCTATATCAGTTACCGCAAGGATTTTGCGGGATTTTTGGGATATCTGATATTTCCGGCAATTTCCGTTGCCATACCCAAGATTGGCATGACAGCCAGATTTTTGCGCAATTCTATGCTGACCGAGATGAAGGCGGATTATGTGAGGACGGCATATAGTAAGGGCTGCACCAGAGATCAGGTGATGTATGGGCATATTTTGAGGAATGCTTTAATGCCGGTGGTCACATTCTTAGGCATGATTATTGCGGAAGTGGTGGCAGGAAGCATTGTGGTGGAGCAGGTATTCGGGCTGCCGGGAGTGGGCAGGCTTTTAATTAGTTCGATATCAACCAGAGATTTTCCTGTAGTGGAAATCCTGATTTTATATATTACATTCGTGGTGATTTTTGTTTATTTTCTGGTGGACATTTTATATAGAGTGATAGACCCCAGAATCAGCAGCAAGTAAGGAGGATGCATGGAGAAGCGGTTTGGAAAAAAGTGGAATTTTTATTTCACAGCCGGTCTGATTATGACTGCGGCGGCAGTGCTGATTGCCGTGGTGGGCGTATTTTGGACTCCCTGCAGCACAACGGCAATGTCGGCAACGGAAAAGTTTACAGCGCCCTCCTTTCGTCATCTTTTCGGAACGGATAACTTTGGCCGGGATATTTTTTCCAGAGTTATGAAGGGAATGGGAACCACTATCATGATTGGGGCTTTGGTGGTGCTTTTCTCCGGAGGCATCGGAATCTTGGTGGGAGCGGTCACCGGCTATTTTGGCGGAATTGTGGATGAGATTATCATGCGTTTTACGGATGCAATCAATGGTTTTCCCAGCATTTTGCTGGCATTAGTGATTATCAGTATTTTAGCACCGGGAAAGCAGAATCTGATTCTTTCTCTGGGAATCGTCTTTGTGCCGAGCTTTGTGAGGATTGTGAGGAGTGAATTCATCAGGCTTCGGGATGCGGATTATATCAATCGGGCAAGACTGATGGGGGTGGGACGGATGCGTATTTTGTTTGTGCATATCCTTCCAAATATCTTTTCCACTTTTTGGGTGTCCGTGATGATTGGATTTAACAATGCGATTTTGGCGGAATCGGGCATGAGCTATTTGGGAATCGGTGTACAGCCCCCGGATGCCAGCCTGGGAAAAATGCTTTCGGATGCGCAGGGATATCTGATAACGGCGCCTTGGTATGCGCTGGCACCGGGGCTTACCATTGTGTGGATTGTGCTGGGATTTTCCCTTCTGAGCGAGGGCGTCAGAAGGATACAAGTGTGAAACTGCAAGGTGCTTTGAGCAGAGAAGAAATGAGGCTATATGATTCAAATAGAAAACCTGACAGTGGCATTTTCAGGAAAGGCTGCTGTGAAAAATCTTAATTTAACATTGCAGGACGGCGAGATATTGGGCATCGTAGGGGAGTCTGGTTCCGGAAAGTCCGTGACGGCGCTGACTTTGATGGGGCTTTTAAACGAGGAGGCACAGATTGTTTCCGGGCGTATTCTTTTTGACGGCAAGACGCTTTTGGAGGCTGGAAAAGCAAAAGACGAAGCGCTTTACCGGAAATATCAGGGAGACAGAATGTCCATGGTATTTCAGGAACCCATGACTTCCTTAAATCCTACCCAGAGAGTGGGCAGGCAGGTGGAGGAAATGTTAAAGCTCCACACAAGCTTAAGTCAGGAAGAAATGCGAAAAAAAGTGTTGGAAGCCTTTGTTTCGGTGGGACTCACAAATGCGGAGAGCGTTTATGCAAGCTATCCCCACCAGCTTTCCGGCGGTATGCGTCAGAGAGTGATGATTGCCATGGCAGTGATTTTGTGTCCAAAGCTGATTGTGGCGGATGAGCCCACCACTGCTCTGGATGTAACCGTTCAGAATCAGATTATAAAGCTCTTGGCAGAGATTAACAAAGAGCAGAAAAGTACCATGCTGTTTATCACGCATGACCTGAATCTGGCAAAGCGTATTTGTCATCGTATTGCCGTGATGAAAGATGGGCAAATGGTAGAAATCGGAAATACAAATGATGTTTTTGACAATCCCGGGGAGGACTACACCAAAAGGCTGATAGAGGCGGTTCCCTCGCGGATGAAGAAACATCGAAAGGAACAGGCGCAGGAAGACAACCTTATTTTGAGGGTACAGAATCTGAATGTCTATTATCAGGAGGGCAGTAACAGTCTGTTTGGCAGGGATAAGAAGCGAAGAGTGGTGGAAAATGCCACTTTTGACATTAAGAAGGGGGAAATCATGGGGCTCGTGGGGGAGAGCGGCTGTGGGAAAACCTCGCTGTCAAAGGCTATCCTTGGAATGAATAAGGATATTCAGGGGGAAGTAGTGAATTATTTCAAGTGTCCCCAGATGATTTTCCAAGACCCTTACAGTAGTTTAAATCCGGCAAAGACCATCGGCTGGCTTTTGCAGGAGCCTTTGCGGGCCCAGGGAAAGCGGGAGCCTGAAAAGAAGCTGTCTGCTGGAGATATGGAGGCGGCGGCTTATGAGATGCTTAAAAAAGTAGGCATGGAGGAGTTTTATTTCCATAGAAAGCCCTCGCAATTAAGCGGTGGGCAGCGCCAGAGAGTCAGTATTGGACAGGCGCTCATTACAAGACCAGAGTTTGTAATCGCAGACGAACCGGTGTCTGCTCTGGATGTGACCTTGCAGGCGCAGATAATGGAGCTGATGCAAAGCCTGCAGGAGGAGCTTCACTTGTCCTATTTGTTTATCTCCCATGATATTAATGTGATTTACCGGATGAGTGACAGAATTATGGTGATGAAGGAAGGCAGAATTGTGGAGATGGGGGATACGGAAGAGGTATTCGGGCATCCCAAGGAAGATTACACTAAGCTTTTGCTTGCAGAGTCCGTCTAGCACACATTTCTCACCACTCCAAATGCAAGCAGAACTACAATACAAATCCATAAAATTACATTTTGAAAAGGATGCAGTTTCCGGCATCCTTTTCGAATGTAATTTACACAATATTGGGCAAACACTATGATAAGCAAGGGGCTTAACAATAGTAGTGCCGGATTGGCGGCAAAGGCTGCCGCAAAATCAAGATGCATTAAAGCAATGCACAGGTGAGTGACTCCGCATCCGGGGCATTTAAGACCTGTCACAAACCAAATGGGACATGGCAGGGCAATGCCTGTATGGGAAACCCAAATTCCGTATGCGCCCCCTGCAATAAGCAGGACGGCGATAATGCGAAGAACATCCCACAGTCGCTTTTTCATCATAGTATGTAAAAGCTTAAGCAGCAGGAGTTGCCATCTTGTTTAACTCATTCTGCATTAATACCCATGCTACGATAGGAATGAACAGGCAAAGAATCAGATAAAGAACCTTGCTGTCACTGCTTTCCATACCGCGGCTCTGCTTTGCAGCATCAATCTTCTCGCCCTGCTTGTAGCCCCAATAGATGCTGTAAAGATTACAGGTCACCAGAGTAAGCAAAAGAGCAACAATGCCGGAAGGACCTTCAGCATTTGCAGCAGTATTGGTGTCATCTGTCAGACAGATATACCAATAGAGACCATAGATGCCGCAGGTAACGATGGATAAAATGATGCACAAGCCAATGTTTCTTTCTTTAATCATTTTTAAAATCTCCTTTGGTGTATAAAATTTTTATAAACATTTCCTAAACTAGGATATATTATAGGGGGCTTTCTGTCAATAGGGAATTTTAGATTTTTTAAGGATTTTTTAAGGACATACTTTGCCGAAAGCAAGCATAGATAGTAATAGGCGGTTGTGAAACAAGCTTGCAGGAGGTGTGTTTGTGTTTGAAAAGCTCAGTGAACAGGAAGCGCTAGACAGGCAAAAAAGCGATGGGAGATGTGGATTGACAACAGCGGAAGCTGAAAGACGGCTTATCCGCTACGGAAAAAACGAATTGAAGGAGGCGAGGAAAAAGACGGCGGTGGAAAATTTTCTGGCGCAGTTAAATGATCCGCTGATTTATGTATTGATTGTGGCGGCGGTGATATCCATACTTTTGCAAGAAGTAGGAGATGCGGTTATCATTGCTGTGGTTGTGTTTATGAATGCCTTAATAGGTGTGATACAGGAAGGGAAGGCAAGAAAAGCGCTGGAAGCCTTAAAGAAGCTTACCACTCCTCATGCATTTGTCATAAGGGATGGGGTGCGCAGGGAAATTCCGGCGGCAGAACTTACAGAGGGGGATATTGTGTTATTGGAGGCAGGATGCCAAGTGCCTGCAGATATGAGGTTGATAGAGACAGTAAATCTAAAAATTGAGGAGTCTGCTCTGACAGGGGAGACGCTGCCTGTGGAGAAGGATTCCCGATTTCAGGTGGGATGCGCAGGGGAGATTCCTCTGGGGGACAGGCGGAATATGGCGTACATGTCCACTATTGTGACCTATGGCAGGGGCATGGGGGTGGTGTCCGCTACCGGAATGAATACCCAGATAGGGCAGATTGCCGCCATGATTACAGAGACGGGGGAGGAGATGACTCCTTTACAGAAACGTCTGGGAGAGCTGGGAAAGGTATTGAGCTTCTTGTCCCTTCTGCTGTGCGGGGCATTGTTTGTTATTGCGGTTTTACAGAATCGCAATATCCCCGATATGTTGATTACGGCAATCTCTCTGGCGGTGGCAGCAGTGCCGGAAGGGCTTCCGGCGGTGGTCACCATTTGTCTGGCGCTGTCCGTCACCAAGATGGTGAAGGTGAATACTATTATCAGAAGGCTGCCCTCCGTGGAAACTTTGGGGGCGGTGAGTGTGGTATGCTCCGACAAGACGGGGACTTTAACACAAAACAAAATGACGGTGGAAGTATATTGGCAGGAGGGAAAACTGACTGCCTTGGAGGAGATTTCGAAGCAGACAGGGACTGTCAAATCTCAGAATGCTCAATTGGAAGCGGCGGCTGTGAAAGCAAAGAATCTGGAAGGAAGGCGGCTGCCGGACAGGGATTTTCTGCAGGGGATGGTGCTTTGCAATGATGCCTCCATAGAAGCCGGAAACCGCATCGGCGACCCTACGGAGCTTGCCCTGCTTGACATGGGAGCTTTGTTCGGAATAGATAAGGAGAGTTTGAACCGTTCTTTAAAGAGGATGGGGGAGCTTCCTTTTGATTCCGACAGAAAGCTCATGACGACTTATCATAATAATGGTACATCTTATACCAAGGGGGCTCCTGATGAAGTGTTGAAAAGATGCAGCCATATCAGAATACAGGGGAAAAACAGAAGTTTGACCAAGGAGTATCGAAAGCAGATTGAAGAGGCCGTTTCACGGATGTCCACGCAGGCACTGCGCACGCTGGCGGTGGCAATGCAGGAGTGCGCTGGGGAACCTGTGGAGAGAGAGCTTGTATTTCTGGGAATAGTAGGAATGAAGGATCCGGCAAGACCGGAAGCTGGGGAGGCAGTGGAAATCTTTAAAAAAGCCGGTGTTACAACGGTGATGATTACCGGAGATCATGTGGACACCGCTTTTGCCATAGGCAGTCAGTTGGGCATTGTACAGCATGAGGAACAGTGCATGACGGGAAAACAAATGCAGGAGCTTGGAGAAGAGGCATTTTTGCAGCAGTTAGACCATACAAGGGTTTTTGCCAGAGTATCCCCTGTCCAAAAGGTGCAGATTGTGAAGGGATTCCAGAAAAAGGGACAAATCGTGGCAATGACGGGGGACGGGGTCAATGATGCGCCTTCCTTAAAGGCGGCGGATATCGGCATCGCCATGGGAATGGCGGGGACGGATGTGGCAAAGCAGGCGTCGGACATGATTTTGACGGATGACAATTTTGCTACCATTGAAAAAGCCATTGAGGAGGGCAGGGGAGTGTATGAAAATATACGGAAATCCGTAATATTCTTGCTCTCCTCCAATCTGGGGGAAATTATGACCATGTTTTTTGCAGTGTTATGTGGTCTGGCGGCTCCCTTAAAATCCAGCCATATCCTGTGGATTAACCTGATTACGGACTCCCTGCCTGCCCTTGCTTTGGGAATTGACTATAATGATGGAAGGAGTCTGATGCAAAACAGCCCCAGAAAAGCGGATGAGAGTCTGTTTTCCAGAGGGGGACTTGCCTGCACCTGTTTCTATGGGGCGCTGATTGCCTGCGCTAGTCTGGGGGCATTTTTAATGCTGCCCTGCGCATGGCTTCAGGTACAGGAGTTTCCATTGACCGTTGAAAATCTTGCCATTGTACTAAAACAGGATGTCATTCTTTCCAAAGCCCAGACCTATGCTTTTACCGTACTTGGTATGTCCCAGCTTTTTCATGCAGTGGGAATGAGGGATGTACATACATCTGTGTTTCGTATGAACCATTTCAAGAATCCTCTGATGATATTGGCATGCGTAGTGGGTTTTGCACTGCAGTTTGCCGTGACGGAAGTGCCTTTTTTAATCAGGGCATTCGGAACTACCCACTTAAGTTTTCAGGAATGGAAAATGCTCGCCATCCTGTCGGCATTTCCGCTTTTTGCACATGAAATCATGGTTTTTGTAAAAACTATTTGCCAATGGCGAAAAAAATGATATGATAAAGGAAGTAAATATGAGCAACAGATAAGGAGCAGGAAATGGATAAGATTATTTTAACTGGGGACAGACCTACCGGAAGGCTGCATGTGGGGCATTATGTAGGTTCTTTGCGCAGGCGTGTGGAATTGCAAAATTCTGGAGAATATAAAAAGACTTTTATTATGATTGCCGATGCTCAGGCTCTTACGGACAATATCGAGAATCCGGAAAAAGTAAGGCAGAATATTATAGAGGTGGCATTGGATTATCTTTCCTGCGGGCTTGACCCTGAGAAGGCAACTCTGTTTATTCAGTCCCAGATTTCAGAACTGTGCGAGCTGACCTTTTATTATATGGATTTGGTGACGGTGGCCCGCTTACAGAGAAATCCCACCGTAAAGAGTGAGATTCAGATGCGTAATTTTGAAGCCAGCATTCCGGTGGGATTTTTTACCTATCCTATCAGTCAGGCGGCGGATATTACCGCATTTAAGGCTACTACGGTGCCGGTGGGCGGAGATCAGCTTCCCATGATTGAACAGACCAGAGAAATTGTACACAAATTCAACACGGTGTATGCTCCCGTGCTGGTGGAGCCCTCAGCGCTTTTGCCGCAAAATGAGGCATGCCAGAGACTGCCCGGCATTGACGGAAAGGCAAAGATGAGCAAATCTCTCGGGAACTGCATTTATCTGTCGGACACGGCAGATGAGGTGCGGACAAAGATTATGAGCATGTTTACGGATCCGCTGCATTTGCAGGTGAGCGATCCGGGGCATCTGGAAGGAAATACGGTGTTTACCTATCTGGATGCTTTCTGCAAGCAGGAACATTTTGAACGTTACCTGCCGGATTATACGGATTTGGACGAATTGAAAGCGCATTACCAGAGGGGCGGTCTGGGTGATGTGAAGGTGAAAAAATTCTTGAACAATGTGATGCAGGAGACTTTAGAGCCGATTCGAACCCGCAGAAAAGAGCTGGAGAAGGATATTCCTGCAATTTATGATATCCTTAAAAAGGGCAGCGAGGATGCAAGGCAAGTGGCTGCCCGGACTCTGTCGGAAGTTAAGACCGCAATGCGTATCAATTATTTTGAGGACGAAGAGCTGATTCGCATGCAGAGCGCAAAGTACGGCGAGGAGTCCGTCTAGTGAGCGGTACAGCACACTAGGATGCAGTGGAGTTTTGAATACGGTATATGGATGGCGGACCAGAAGTTTTGGTCCGCTATTTTTATGCCTTAACCCCGAAAATTTCAAATAAAATATAAAAAATGGGGAATAATAGATACCAAATGATTTCAGCAAAATCGGGCAGTGCAGAAAAGGAGAGCAACATGAATCAAAAATTAGGAAAAGCCAGCATTAAGCTGGAAAACAGCGTATACATTTTGAACAGTGCCAGCATCGTTGGCAAAAAGGAAGGTGAAGGTCCGCTGGGGCTCTTATTTGATATGGTTGGGGAAGATGACCTCTTTGGCTGTAATAGTTGGGAGGAAGCGGAGAGCAGTTTACAGAAGGATGCGGTGTATCTGGCTTTAAGCAAGGCGGGAGTCAGCGCAGAGGATATTTCCTTTATCTATGCGGGTGACTTACTGGGTCAATCCATCGCAACATCCTTCGGAATCTCATCTTACAATATTCCGTTGTTTGGCGTATACGGAGCCTGCTCCACCTGCGGGGAATCTCTGGCGCTGGGAGCCATGACTATTGCAGGAGGCTATGCGGATAAGGTGGTATGCGTGACTTCCAGCCACTTTGCCAGCGCGGAGAAAGAATTCCGTTTTCCTTTGGAATATGGTAATCAGAGGCCTTTATCTGCCACATGGACGGTAACGGGCAGCGGCGCTTTTGTCCTAGGCAGTCAACCGTTGGAGGGAAGCAGCGCCAGAGCCCGTATTGTGGGCATGACAGTGGGCAAAATTGTGGATTATGGCTTAAAGGATTCCATGAATATGGGGGCATGTATGGCTCCGGCAGCGGCATCCACCTTGGAACAGCACTTTATTGACTTTAATAGTCAACCAGAGGACTACGATAAAATAATCACAGGGGATTTGGGCTCTGTGGGACAAAAGGTTTTGATTGATTTGCTTCGGAAAAAGGGATATGATATTTCCGACCAGCATATGGACTGCGGAATTGAAATTTTTGATTCTCAGACTCAGGACACTCATGCCGGAGGAAGCGGCTGCGGCTGCAGTGCGGTTACTCTTTCTGCTTATATTTTAAAGCAACTGGAGGAAGGCAATTGGAAAAAGGTGCTGTTCATGCCTACGGGAGCTCTTCTCAGCAAGACCAGCTTTAATGAGGGAAAGAGCGTGCCGGGCATTGCCCATGCGCTGGTGCTGGAGAAGTAAGACTAGAAAATTTTTTCTCCATATAGTACAATGACAATGTATGAAAGGAGAAATTATGCTGGCGTTACGGATTACTTCCTTAAAAAATTTCATGAATCAGCTGCTTACAGGCGATGTCTTTGATCCTTTTTTGTTGGAGGAGGCGGTTATTGCCATGGCAGTTACCTATACCATTGACGGGCATATTCACAAAGAATTTTACCCCGAAGAGGAGCGGGGCGCCGATATGCTGCCCTATGAGTTAAAGCCTTGGAGTGAGGTAAAGGGGCTGTGCTTTGACCTGATTAAAGGCAGGCGGACCCCTTTACACTTTAAGTTTGTCCTGCATTTGAAGCCGGAACAGACCGTAAAACTTTTTGCAAAAGAGCAGGTGGCGGACCCCTCCGTGGTAAAGGCTCTGGCGCTGACGGTGAAATATGATGAAAAAGGCGCTCTGCTGACTACCGGCATTGCTTACAATACTTTCGTCATGGACAGAGAGCCTGAAAGAATTTGGGATAGGGCAGTGCTTCAATATCTTGCCGGAAAAGGCATTGATTTTGAAGAACTTTGATTTTTTGATTTCTTCTTTTTCTTATTTTTTCATTTTGGGTTTGAAAATCACGCTGGCAAGGTATCCGAAAATCAAAGCGGCGGCGGTTCCCACGGCGCCTGCCTTAAAGCCTCCGGCAAAGAGCCCTAAAAATCCCTGTTCATTTACCGCTTCTTTGACTCCCTTCATCAAAATATTGCCAAATCCAAGCAGTGGTACGCTTGCACCGGCTCCGGCAAATTCCATAAAGGGTTCATACCATCCGAATACGCTGATGACTGCGCCGGTCACCACTAAAAGAACCATGATTCGTCCGGGCATCATCTTGGTCTTTTCCATGAGAATCTGCACCAGAGCGCAAATCAGACCCCCAACCCAGAAAGCATTTACATAATCCATTTCACATACTCCTTTTTTGATTCGTATGAGAGTAGTATGGGCAGAATGGAGTGGTTTTATGTAAATGTGGAAGATTTAAAATGAAACCATTCCGGCGGCAGCTGCACTATGAGTACCGCCGCAAAGACAATGACACATCCGGCTATCTGTCTGGGAGTCATGCTCTGGTCGGTTTTTAAAAATCCGATTTTGTAGCAAAGCCATGCCATGACGGTAGCAATCACGGATTCCAGACTTAAAATCAGCGCCGCAATGGTGGGATTAAAGTTTTTCTGCCCGATAATCTGCAGGGTGTATGCCACGCCACAGCTCATGATTCCAGCATACAGCAGCGTACTCATGCCTTCCGTAAGCTGGGAGAAATTCGGCTGTTCCCAAATCAGCGAACCCACACTGCATAGAATGCCGCAAATGCAAAATTGGATGCAGGAAACCATAACGCCGTCCATTTTAGATGAATAATAATCCACCAGCATAATGTGGGCGGTAAATCCTATGGCACACAAAAATACCAGAATATCTCCTTTGTTAAGGCGGAAGCTTTCCGTTATGCACAAAAGATACATTCCCACCGCAGCAAGGAATGCCGCAAACCACACGAAGCCGGACACTTTTTTGCGAAAGAAGATTCCGGCAATGGGAACGAAAATAATATAAAGAGCGGTGATAAAGCCGGACTTGCCCACGGTGGTATATTGGATGCCGAACTGCTGCAGAGTGCTTGCAACGGTCAGGGCGATGCCGCAGAGGATACCTGCACGGATTGTGATTTTCCGGTCGGAGGGTTCCGGTTTCTGCCCCAAAATCCGGCGGGAAATGATCAGATACACAAAAATGGAGAGCGCTCCAATCAATGAGCGCACTCCGTTAAAGGTTAGGGGATGCATAAAGTCCATTGCCTTGCTTTGGAACACAAATGCCATACCCCAGATAAACGCTGTCATAAATAACAAAAAACTGTTTCTTGTGGTTTTGCTGTTCATAGCCGTTTAGATTTCTGCAATGACTTCCACTTCGCAAAGCACATTTTTGGGAAGGGTTTTTACGGCAACGCAGCTTCTGGCAGGCTTTTCCGTAAAATATTCTGCATAAATTTCATTGAAGGTGGCAAAATCGCCCATATCCGCCAAGAAGCAGGTGGTTTTTACCACTTTTGTATAATCGGTGCCCGCCGCTTCCAAGAGCGCGCCGATATTTTTCATGACCTGTCTGGTCTGGGAAACAATGTCGTTTCCTTCAATCTCGCCGTTTGCGGGATTAATTGCAATCTGTCCCGATGCAAAGAGCAGATTGCCTGTGATAATGCCCTGAGAATAAGGCCCGATTGCAGCGGGTGCCTTTTCTGTAGAAATTTTATTTAACATTTGTATGCCTCCTTGTTCGTTTAAATGTCTGTTGGTTTCGGCAGACCGTTACTGCGGCTGCGGTTCGTCAAATTCTGCCGTCACATAAAAGCCTCTGTCGTTTTCCGCAATGTCTGTCACAATGCCGTCTCTAGTCTGCAGCCTGTCCCTGAAAGGAATGTTGGCGGACATGGCCAAGGACGGGTCAATGGTGTAATAGTAATTGCTGGGTAATACGCCTTCCGTCACATGGATTTTTTGTCCCACTTCCAGGAAGCCGGACCTTTCCATTTTAAATTCCATTTTGCGCATCTGAGGGCTCTCCTTATTTCTTGGGTTTGCGCCCTCTGGTCTTTGGCTGCTTCGGAACAATTTCCTTTAACAAAACAGCCTTGCCCAAATCACCGGAAGCTTTGATTTTGCCGGTCAGATAAGCGTTTACGGGGTCTAATTTTCCCTCTGCGATGGCAATCAGATTCTCTGCGGAGGTGGTCACAAGCACATCCCTGTCATAGTATTCATAGGGCTGGATGTCTATCTGTCCGTCTGCAATTTTCACATAGAGCGCCCCAGCACCCTCTCCGGTTACATTAAACTGAATGGCCACCTGCTCTTTAATCTTGCTGGCATCTGCAGCGCTGTATGCCTGTTTTAAGGTTTCTACCAACTCTTCATATGTCATGTTTAACCTCGTTTCTGCGCAAGTAAATGCGCTCAGTGTGATTTGTAATTAGTATAACAGAAAAAACGGGGTATGGCAATCAAAAACAAATCATGTCTGCCTGCGGAAACCTTTTTCCTTTTTTGTCGTCTTGTTATAAGGAAAGGAAAAATGCTGAGGGAAACGGAGGTTATGGATGATGAATAGAAAATGTGGTATTAAAAGGTTTTTATGCGGCACATTAGCTTTTGTGATGTGCATGAGAATGACAGGGTGTGGCAGCGGGAATTCGGAGGTGGTTTCGCCCGAAGCGCCCGGCAACGGGAATTTGGAGACAGTTTCGCCCCTTTATGCGGCGGGAGAGCTCTCGGATGATAATTTGTTTCGGGCGGCTTTTTTGAAAGAAACGGCAAAGGAGAAAGAAAATTTTGTAATATCTCCGCTCAGTGTAAAGCTTGCGCTGAATATGGCAGCATTGGGAGCCGAAAACGACACCGAGAAGGAACTTTTAAAACTGTTTGGGTATGGGGATTCTACACAGATGCAAAAGGACAGTCAGGCTCTTATGACCGCACTGAATCGGGAGGATGGCAGCATTTCCGTAAATAATTCCCTGTGGGTTGACAATAAAAAGGACAAAATCGGTAAAGAATATGTGGATGAGGCGGAGAAGATTTTCAGTGCGGAGGTCTTTCACAGAAATCTTTCTGAGCGAGAAATCGTAAAAGAATTTAACGGCTGGATTGACAAGCGGACAAAGGGGCTGATTCCCAAAATGATTGACGAGCCTTTTTCGATGGATGTCAGAATGATATTGGTGAACGCCCTTTATTTTAAAAACGATTGGAAATACCAATTCGCTCCCGAGGAAACCGGAGATATGATTTTCCACGGCACAAAAAGCGATGCCACGGCGAAAGGAATGCATCGCAGCGCTTATATGGATTATGCCAAGGGGGATGTGTTCAGGTCTGTGAGTCTTTATTATGTGGATGGCTCAAAAATGAATCTGTACCTGCCTGAGAATGAATCGGAAAGCCTTGCCCAAATATTGGAAAAGCTTACTCCGGGAGAGCTGGCGGAGGCGATGGATTTGGAGTATAACCATGAAAAAAAGGTGAATCTGACCCTGCCCAAATTTGAATGCGATTACAATGAGTCATTAAAAAATACACTTGCAATCATGGGAATCACACAGGCTTTTGACCCGCATAATGCAGATTTTGGCGGCATGATTGCAGAAAATGCAGAAGATAGGGTTCTGTATATTTCGGATGTCATTCATGCTTCCAAAATCATATGTGATGAAAAGGGAACGGAGGCAGCCGCCGTAACGATTGTAGAGATGACAGATGGCGCAGATTTTGTAATAGAAGAAGAGGAAATCATAGAATTTGTCGTAAACAGCCCCTTTCTTTACGAAATCAAATCGCCGGAGGGAGAAACTCTGTTTATGGGCGTAATATCGAGTTTTTGACAGAAAAATTATATTTCCCTTTACAGACATATAAATCTATGATATGATAAGTAGTAATAAAAACTATGTCACAAGTCTATTAAAGTTACAAAATAAGGTAACCAACTTTAGAAGAATGACTAAAGTGTAGAAAAACGGTAACGCTAATAGCAGGAAAGGGAAATTGGAGATGAGTTATAAAATAGTGGTTGACAGCTGCTGCGAGCTGCCGAAAGAATTATATAAAGACAGCAGGATAGAAAGCGTACCTCTGGAGCTGCAGGTGGGGGAGAGCCGGATTGTGGATGATGAAACCTTTGACCAGGCGGAGTTTTTGCGGAAAGTGGCGGAGTATCCCGATTGCCCAAAGTCTTCCTGTCCTTCGCCGGAGAGATACAGGGAGGCATATTGTGCGGATGCGGAGCGCATTTATGTAGTGACCTTGTCCTCTCATTTGAGCGGAAGCCACAACAGCGCGATGCTTGGAAAAAACCTTTATCATGAGAAATATGGGGAGAAGCAGATTCATGTGGTGGACTCGGAGTCTGCCTGCTGTGGGGAAGGGCAGATTGCCCTAAAGCTCATGGAATTGGAGGAGCAGGGACTTTCCTTTGAAGAGGTGGTAAAGCAGATAGAAGCCTTTCGGGACAATATGTGCATTTATTTTGTGCTGGACAATTTGGATGCATTGAGGAAAAATGGACGTCTTACAGGTATAAAATCTTTAGCGGCATCCGCCCTGAATATCAAACCAGTCATGTCGGCGGAGAAGGGAGTCATTGTCCAGAAAGGTCAGTGCATAGGCACCAAGAAAGCTTTGATTAAAATGGTAGACATGGTAATTGAGGCTCTTGCGGGCAGAAAAGACTGCACGCTGATGATATCCCACTGCAATGCGCCAGAGAGGGCAAAACAGGTGCAGGAGATGATTATGAAGAGGGCGGAATTCAAAAAAACCCATATCGTGGATACAAGGGGCGTGGGAAGCCTGTATGCAAGCGATGGGGGCATTGTGGTGACAATTTGATTTTAGAAAAGTAGTAAAATACAAATCTGGGCAATAAAAATAGCTGGCAGCCCATACTTAAATTTGGGATGTCTGGTTTTGTGGCGGAAGCACCTCATTCCCAAGATACAGCCAAGGCTTCCCCCTATCAGAGCCGCCATAAAAAGAGAAGCCTCCGAGATGCGCCAGGCACCTCGGATGGCTCTTTTTTTATCAATGCCCATCATGGTAAATCCCACAATATTTACAATGATTAGGTAAATTATGAATAATGTTTTCATGATTAGATTAACTTTTCGCCCTGTTCCTGCATTTTCATTGCACGAACCTTGCAGGAGAGACCAAAGAGATTGATAAAGCCCTCTGCATCGTGATGATCGTACAAGTCACCGGTGGTGAAGGAAGCAATGCTTTCGTTGTACAGGGTGTAAGGAGAGGTAGTTCCAGCTTTGATGATATTGCCCTTATAAAGCTTGAATTTTACTTCGCCGGTTACATACTCCTGTGTCTTTTCGATGAAAGCCTGTTCTGCCTCGCGCAGGGGAGTGAACCATTTGCCCTCATATACAAGGCTTGCAAACTTGCTGCCGATTTCCTTTTTCACGGAATAGGTGTCACGGTCCAAAATCAGCTCTTCTAACTGCTGATGAGCCTCCATCAGGATGGTGCCGCCGGGAGTCTCATAAACGCCTCTGGACTTCATGCCCACCACACGGTTTTCCACAATGTCCACAATGCCGATGCCGTGCTTGCCGCCCAATTCATTTAAGGCGCCGATGATTTCGGAAACCTTCATCTTCTTGCCGTTTACAGAGGTGGGAATGCCCTTCTCAAAAGTCAGGGTCACATACTCGCCCTCTTCGGGAGCTTTTTCGGGAGTGGTGCCAAGCACCAGCAGATGGTCGAAATTGGGCTCGTTGGCAGGGTCTTCCAGCTCCAGACCTTCGTGGCTGATATGCCAGATATTGCGGTCGCGGCTGTAGGAAGAATCTGCGGAGAAGGGAAGGTGGATGCCGTGTGCCTGACAATATGCAATCTCGGATTCACGGGAATCCATGGTCCACTTATCGCTTCTCCATGCAGCAATAATCTTAATGTCGGGAGCCAAAGCCTTGATGCCCAGCTCAAAACGAATCTGGTCGTTGCCCTTGCCGGTAGCGCCGTGACAGATGGCAACAGCGCCCTCTTTTCTGGCAATCTCTACCAGCTTCTTGGCAATTAAAGGTCTTGCCATGGAAGTGCCCAGAAGGTATTTGTTTTCATAAACGGCATTTGCCTGTACGCAGGGCATGATATAGTCGTCGCAGAACTCGTCAATGACATTTTCAATGTAAAGCTTGGAAGCGCCGCAGGATTTGGCACGCTCCTCCAAGCCATCCAGCTCCTCCGCCTGTCCGCAGTCCACGCAGACACAAATCACCTCATAATCGTAATTTTCTTTCAGCCATGGAATGATGGCGGTGGTATCAAGACCGCCGGAATACGCCAAGATAACTTTTTCTTTCATAAATAAATGCCTCCGTCACATATGTATTAGATTGCTTTTATAACCTCAATTTACTATACAACATTCTTTTTGGAAAAGCAAGAGCCGTCCTTGTTGTGTCAGGGTGATTTCTGTGATACAATGAGTGTCAGCAAGAAGAAGGCAATTAGCGATATGTTAGAGTAATAGGTATAATAGGTAATAGAAAATCAGAAAGAGTGTCACATGAACAAGAAAATTTTTTTATTGCTTACCATTTTTTGGTTTGTCATGATTCCGGTCATGTCCGTATCGGCGGAAGAATTAAGTCCCCGCATAGAGCTTCCGAAAAACGGGGACAGCAAGGGGCTTCAGGACGGCAGCTACAGCACTGGACAGACCTTTGCAGGGGGTGCGGACATCACGGTCACCTCTAAGGACGGTACCCCCATATCCGGCATTTATATTATCTGGGACAGTCCCGTAAAGCCATGGAGGATGACTGTGGACAGCGGCGATATTTCCTGCGGGGAATATGGCTTTCTGCATGAATATATCCCCTTGGAGATTCCCACGGCTTCTGCTGTAATCCATATTCCGGATGGCGGAATGCGTATCAGCGATATTCGGATATTTGGGGACGGAGAGCTGCCTGAGGATGTACAGGTTTGGAACCTTCCTGTGAAGAATGCGGATATTATGCTGGTTGCCGCTCATGCCGATGACGAGATTTTATTTTTGGGAGGAATCATTCCCACCTATGCAGTGGTCAGGGAAGCCGAGATTCAGGTGGTATATATGGCTGAGTTTTGGTCTACCACGAAAGTCAGGGAGCATGAAAAGCTGGACGGTTTGTGGGAGGCGGGGCTTAGGAATTATCCGGTCTGCGGCAATTTTAAGGATGTGTATTCCAAGGATATACAGACTGCGGAAAAGCAATATTCTTTTGAGGATATGGTGGAATATCTGGTGGGGGAAATCAGAAGGTGCAAGCCTCAGGTGATTGTCACCCATGATAAAAACGGTGAGTACGGCCACGGTTTTCATATGCTTACTTCCAAGGCAGTGGTCACGGCGGTGGAGGCTGCCGCGGATGAGACGGCCTATAGCGCATCCTTGGATGCCTACGGTTCTTGGGATGTTCCCAAGACTTATCTGCATCTGTATAAGGAGAATAAAATCAGGCTGGATTTGAGAAAGCCAATAGATGAAATGGGCGGCAGGACGGCGTTGGAAATTGCGGCGGACGCCTATAAAAAGCATGTTTCCCAGCAGTGGTGCTGGTTTTATGTGTCCGATGACTATGAATACAGCTGCGCCGATTTCGGGCTGTATCGGACGAAGGCGGGCTCTGATTCGGGAAACGATCTGCTGGACAATATAAAGACTTACAGGGAGCAGGAAGAGGAATCAGCGGCGGCTCTGGCGCTGAAAGAGCGTATGGAGGAAGCCGGCAGGCGGATGTGGAACAATATAGGGGCATTGCAGATGGTTGGAAACGGCAGCGGAAACGTAAGATTTGCTTTGGGGCAGGATGCGCCGGATTATCTGGCCGCAGGAAATTTAGAGTCATGGTATTCTGACCTATGGCAGGAAGACGGCGTTTTGGCAGGGAAACAGGGCGCCGTGGTTGTGATAGCTGCCGTCTTTATAGTGATTATAGCCATAAGCTTTGTTATGGCGAGGAAATTGGTGAAGGGGTTTCGGTAATATATTGCAACGAAACATATTTATACACAAATCCGATGAATATACACTTAAAAATGAATAAATATGCAGAATACGTTTAAAATATACAAAATTTATGCATAAAAAGTAAAAAAGTAGTAGACATTTTGTAAAAAAGTGGTATGATTACAAAAGAGCGATTGATAAGGGATTTTCAGCGGGAGGTTAATTTATGATTAAGGTTGGCATTATAGGCGCTACCGGATATGCCGGGGGCGAGCTGGTGAGGATACTTGCAAATCACAGGGAAGCACAGATTGTATGGTATGGCTCCCGAAGCTACATAGATAAGAAGTACAGTGAAGTTTACCAAAATATGTTCCGCATTGTGGAGGATGTCTGTAAGGATGACAATCTGCAGGAGCTGGCGGAGCAGGTGGATGTGATTTTTACGGCAACACCGCAGGGATTTCTGGCGGGGATTCTCTCGGAGGAGATTCTGTCCAAGGTAAAGATTGTAGATTTGTCGGCGGATTACCGCATCAAGGATGTGGCTGTCTATGAGAAATGGTACGGCATTGAACATAAATCTCCACAGTTTATCGAAGAAGCGGTTTATGGACTTTGTGAGATAAACAGGGATAAGATTACGGAAAAGACCCGTCTGGTGGCGAACCCCGGCTGTTACACCACTTGTTCTATTCTGACGGCATACCCTTTGGTGAAAGAAGGGCTGATAGAGACGGACACTTTGATTGTGGACGCCAAATCCGGCACTTCCGGAGCGGGGCGCAGCGCCAAGGTGCCCAATCTTTTCTGCGAGGTCAACGAAAATATGAAGGCATATGGTGTGGCAAGTCACAGGCACACGCCGGAGATAGAGGAACAGTTGGGATATGCGGGAAACCATCAGGTGACCATCAATTTTACACCTCATCTGGTGCCCATGAACAGAGGAATTTTGGCAACGGAGTATGCGAATTTAAAGAGAAAGCCGGACGGCTCTCTGCCTTCTTATGAGGAGATAAGGGCGGCTTACGACAAATATTATGAAAATGAGAAATTTATAAGAGTGTTGGACAAAGGTGTCTGCCCGGAAACCAAATGGGTGGAAGGCAGCAACTATGTGGATATTAATTTTGTGATTGACGAGCGCACTGGCCGCATTATTATGATGGGAGCTTTGGACAATCTGGTAAAGGGCGCTGCAGGGCAGGCCGTGCAGAACATGAACCTTTTGTTTGGGCTTAAGGAGGATGAAGGACTGAATCTGGTGCCTTGTTTCCCATAAGAAGAGGGATTAGGTTGTACAGGAATGAGGCTTTGCGCAGGGAATTTTGCCCAAAGTTTAGAAACGAGGATATTATGAGCGATAAAAATTTTACCATACGCACTATGGAAATAGAAGATTATGATGGATTGAAGGCGCTGTGGATGACCATTAAGGGCTTTGGCATCCGAAGCATTGATGACTCCAGAGAGGGCGTGGAGCGTTTTATTAGAAGAAATCCCTCCACCAGCGTGGTGGCGGTGGCATCGGACGGCGCCGTGGTGGGCGGCATTCTCTGCGGACATGACGGCAGACGGGGCTGTCTGTATCATGTATGTGTCCGGGCGGATTACAGGCGCATGGGCATCGGCAAGGCTATGGTGGTACACTGCATGAATGCTTTGAAGGCGGAAAAAATCAACAAGGTCAGTCTGATTGCCTTTACCAGAAATGATGTGGGAAATGCGTTTTGGAACTGCATCGGCTGGACAAAGAGAGAGGATTTGAATTATTATGATTTTACATTGAATGAGGAAAATATCACGGCGTTTAACCAATAAGACGGGTGATTGTGAAACTCATTATTTAGCAAGTTTCATTGTGCATATTGCACATTCCAACGCAGACACGCTTTCGCTCCGCGAAAAACGCAACGGTGCTAAGCTCATGCCGAATTTCATTCGGCTTAATACCTCGCTAAGCGCAATCGATTTATAAAATCGTATGCGTTTGTTCAAGGGTCTGCTTATGGAACATACAATCTGCACAATTCGAATTACGAAAAACTGAGTTTCACAATCACCCGGCCTGATAATGATATAGAAAGAGAAGGAGCGGAGGAAATATGCAGATTATAGAAGGCGGAGTAACCGCAGCAAAAGGATTTTTGGCAGCAGGCACGGAGGCAGGTGTAAAGTATCAGAACAGAAAGGACATGGCGTTAGTTTTCAGTGAGGCTCCCTGCCGGGCGGCGGCAGTGTTTACCAGCAATGTGGTGAAGGCGGCGCCGGTGCTCTGGGACAGGGAAGCAGTGCAGAATTCCCCCTTTGTGCAGGCGGTAGTAGTCAATACCGGAATTGCCAACGCAGGCACAGGCAGTCAGGGAAGAGAAAATTGTGAAAAGATGGCGGAATGCGCAGGAAAGATTCTGGGACTGCCCAAAGAGGCGGTGCTGGTGGGCTCAACGGGAGTCATCGGAATGCAGCTTCCCATGGAGAGAATAGAGGCAGGCATTGAAAAGCTTGCAGCGATGAAGGCAGATACAAAAGAGGCCGGGACGGATGCCGCCAAGGCAATCATGACCACCGATACGGTACACAAGGAGATTGCGGTACAGCTTACTTTGTCGGGCAAGACCGTCACTCTGGGCGGAATGTGCAAGGGTTCAGGCATGATTCACCCTAATATGTGTACCATGCTTGGATTTGTTACCACGGATGTGTGTATTTCCAAGGAGATGCTGCAAAAGGCAGTGAGTGCGGATGTGGTGGATTCTTTTAATATGATTTCCGTGGACGGGGATACCTCCACCAATGATACTTTTGTGGTGATGGCCAACGGACTTGCCGAAAACGAGGAAATTACAGCGGAGGGTGCGGACTATGAGGCATTTTGCGAGGCGCTCCATGAGGTGACTGCTTATCTGGCAAAAAAGATGGCAGGGGACGGGGAAGGCGCCACGGCGTTGTTTGAGTGCAAAGTCACGGGCGCAGCTAATAAGGAAGACGCCAGAATTCTTGCAAAGTCCGTTATCTGTTCTTCTTTGACCAAGGCGGCAGTGTTCGGACATGATGCCAATTGGGGGCGCATTCTCTGCGCTTTAGGATATTCCGGGGCGAAGTTTGACCCGGAAAATGTGGATATTTATCTTGAGAGCAAGGCAGGAAGCGTCCATATATGCAGTGGAGGCGTAGCCTGTGACTACAGTGAGGAGGAAGCTACCAAAATCTTGTCAGAACCAGAAGTGACTGCCTTAGTCAATATGCATATGGGTGACAGCGAAGCGGTTGCCTGGGGCTGCGATTTAAGCTATGATTATGTAAAAATCAATGCGGATTACCGTTCGTAGAGAGCAAACAATAAAGTAAACAATCAAGGAAGAGGAATCAAACATGGAAGAGAAGGATATGCAGAAAATCATGCAGAAAGCGGAGGTTTTGATTGAAGCGCTACCCTATATTCAGCGTTTTAACCGTAAAATCATCGTTGTAAAATACGGCGGCAGCGCCATGAGTGACGAGGAATTGCAGAAAAATGTGATTAAGGATGTCACTTTGTTGAAATTAGTGGGCTTTAAGCCCATTATCGTACATGGGGGAGGCAAGGCCATCAGCAGCTGGGTAGCTAAAGTGGGCAAGGAGCCCATGTTTGTAAACGGACTCCGTGTGACTGATGAAGAAACCATGGAAATTGCGGAGATGGTTCTTGGCAGGGTCAATAAAAATCTGGTGAAGATGGTGCAGGAGCTAGGGGTAAAAGCTGTGGGAATCAGCGGCAAGGACGGCGGACTGCTCACGGTGGACAAGAAATATTCGGACGGCAAGGATATCGGATATGTGGGAGATATCAAGGAAGTGGACACCAAGATTCTCTATGATCTTTTGGAAAATGATTTCCTGCCTATTGTGGCGCCTGTGGGTTTGAATGATGATTTTGACACCTATAATATTAATGCGGACGATGCTGCCTGTGCCATTGCCAAGGCAGTGGGGGCGGACAAATTGGTATTTTTGACGGATATTGAGGGACTGTACCGTAATATTGAGGATAAAAGTTCCTTTATCTCAAGACTGACTGCATCGGAAGCGGATAAACTGATAGAAAGCGGCATTATCGGAGGCGGTATGCTGCCGAAATTACACAACTGCACGGAGGCAATCCGGGCCGGAGTCAGCCGTGTCCATATTCTGGACGGACGGGTGCCCCACTGCCTGCTTCTGGAGATTTTTACCAAGGACGGCATCGGCACCGCCATTATCTCCGATGATGACAATCTGGCTCTGGGCATTCAGCGGGATAAGTTTTGTAACAGTCATCCACTCTAAAAGCTGATGACAGAACTGTGATTTTGAAACTGCCTGATTATACGGAATTGAGAAAGGGAAATATCATGAGCGAAGCTATGAAAAATTATATTGAAGAGGCGGAAGCCGCCCTGCTCCATACTTATAACCGCTACCAGATTGTGCTGGACAAGGGGGAAGGGGTTTACCTCTATGATATGGACGGGAAAAAATATCTGGACTTTGTGGCAGGAATTGCCGTTTTTGCTTTGGGCTACCACAACGAAGAATATAACAATGCCTTAAAAGCACAAATCGACAAGCTGATTCATACTTCCAACTATTATTATAATATGCCCGCCATCGAAGCCGCAAAGAAAGTGAAAAAGGTATCTGGCATGGACAGGGTGTTTTTCACTAATTCCGGGGCGGAGGCCTGCGAGGGCGCCATCAAAGCAGCCAGAAAATATGCTTATTTAAAGGACGGCGGCAGGGATCATGAAATCATTGCCATGAATCATTCTTTCCACGGAAGAACCATGGGGGCTTTGGCTGTGACCGGCAATCCCAAATACAGGGAGCCCTTCGAGCCTTTGATTGGCCATATAAAATTTGCGGACCTGAACGATTTTGAGAGCGTGCTGTCACAGGTGACGGACAAAACCTGTGCCATTATGTTAGAACCGGTGCAGGGAGAGGGAGGTCTGTTCCCCGCAACGGAGGAATTTTTAAAGAATGTGCGGACCCTTTGTGACGAGAGGGATATCCTTTTGATTTTTGACGAAGTGCAGTGCGGTATGGGACGTACTGGATATCAGTATGCGTGGCAGCGTTATGGCATCAAGCCGGACATTATGACTACGGCAAAGGCATTGGGCTGCGGCGTGCCGGTGGGGGCGTTTTTGATGACGGAAAAAGTGGCGCAGAATTCGCTGACAGCCGGAGACCATGGAACCACCTATGGGGGAAATCCTCTGGCGGCGGCGGCTGTGGAAAAAGTGCTTGATTTATTTGAAAAAAATCACATAATAGAACATGTAAGGGAAGTTTCCCCCTATCTGGAACAGGAACTTGAAAAATTGGCGGCAAAATATGACTGCGTTCTGGAGAGAAGAGGAGTGGGACTCATGCAGGGGCTTGTATTTGACAGGCCTGTGGCGGATATTATTAACAGGGCTGTGGAGAAGGGGCTGATACTGATTAACGCGGGACCCAATATTATTCGTTTTGTGCCGCCCCTGATTATCACAAAAGAAAATATTGATGAGATGGTTACAATTTTGGAGGACTGCATTACATTATGAATTTGAAAAACAGGCTTCTTGCGGCCGTGGCTGTTGCGGCTGTGGCAGGCGCTGCAATTTATGGAAGCACGCTTGAAATCAAAAGTGCAGAGAAAAGCCAGCTGACATGGTTTAGCAATACGGAAGAAACCATTTATTTCTGGTATTCCGAGGAGGCGCTGAGCGATTATATCAACAGTGCGGCCGTGGCTTTCAGCGAAAAGGAGGACGTCAGGGTCATTCCAAAGCTTACCTCAGAGAGCGCCTACCTTGAGGCAATCAATGAGGCATCCATGGCGGAGGAACAGGCGCCCGATGCTTATCTTGTGAGCAATGATTCTCTGGAAAAGGCATATCTGGCAGGACTTGCAGCGGAGATTTCCGATGAGGGAGACATCTGCAATGAACAATATTTTCCGCAGGCGGCTTTGTCTGCGGCGACTTACCACGGCAAAAAAGTGGGATATCCCCTGTACTATGAGACCAGCGTGCTGGTGTATAATGCCAATTACCTTCAAGAGTGGGCTGAGCAGAATGAAAAAGAGAATTTTTTGGATGCCCTGCCCTCCACCATAGGAGAACTCTTGAATATTGCGGACACTTATGAGGTGCCGGAAGGCGTGGAAGGCGTTATGGAATGGGATGTTTCGGATATTTTTTATAATTATTGGGTCGTGGGCAACTATATGATTGTAGGCGGAGATGCCGGTGACGATAAGGCAAACATTCAAATCAATAATACCGAGACTATTCAATGTCTGGAGACTTACGAGGCGTTAAATCAATTTTTCTTTATTGAGTCGGACAAGGTGACCTATGACGGCGTGGTGCAGGATTTTATAGACGGAAAGATTGTGTTTACCATAGGAACCACGGACATTGTGAAACGGCTGGAGGATGCTAAGGCGGAGGGAAGCTTTGCCTATGAATATGGTCTGATTACTATGCCGGATGTGAGCGATGAGTTAAAGAGCCGTTCCCTGTCTGTGACCAATGTGGTGGCGGTCAACGGATATTCCGCCAAAAAAGAGCTTGCCAATCGTTTCGCGGCATATCTGACGGACGAATATGCGGGCAGCTTGTATGAGCGGAGCGGCAAAGTTCCCGCAAACAGCGAAGCCAATGCCATGAATGAACCTTTGCGGGTATTTGCCATGGAGTACGGAAAGAGTATACCCATGCCTAAGATGATGGAGACCGCCAATTTCTGGATGAGGCTTGAAATTTTGTTTTCCAAGGTGTGGAACGGTGCAGACGTGCCGGAACAGGTGGCAGAGCTGGAAGCGGGTATGGGCTAAGCATACTAGCAGAGTGATTGAAAAAAGGCAATTGAAAGGGCTGGAAAGCTTTTTCAATTGCCTTTAAGTATATCATTAAAGTGTAAGAACTCCGATTTGCGGAATTTCATAAAATACTGCTTGACAAAAGATAAACGTTATATTACAATCAAATCATATTAAATTTCAAATGTCTTAATTCAAGTTTTTTCAGGCGTTTCTGCCGTAGCAATTTCACTTGAAAGACGGAAAATAAAACGGCAGAGGCCAGAAATCCTCTGCAGAAGGAGGATTATGGGCAGATATGATGATGCCATGGCGTATCATGAGATACGATCAGATGGAGTACGGAAGGCAGCTGGATGAGCTCAAGAGGGAGAAGCGAAAGAAGAGGCAGGCGGCAGGGCTGCCCCCAAGCAGCTGGACGGAGCGCATGGCAAAAAGTGAGCGCCTTCATCCTGTCTACACCATCTGTTTTTACCACGGCACTCAGGCGTGGGACGGTCCCAGAAGCCTGAAGGACATGATGGAGTTCCCAGAGGGTGAGGATTCCCTGTGGAAAGAGTATTTCCACGACTATGGCATGACATTGTTCTGTGCAGACGAGCCGGGAGATCTGGAGCGGTTTAAAACGGGGCTTAGGCTGCTGTTGGAAGTGCTCAAGCTGCGGCAGGACAAAGAAGCTTTGCTGCGGCTGTGGGAACAGGAGGAATTCTCCCATATAGACAGGGATACGGCAGAGACCATAGCAGTGCTGACAGACAGTGTGGAGATACTGAATAAATTGGAAGATTATGAAAACAAAGAAGGAGGATATAGTATGTGTCTTGCGGTTGATGAGATGAGGAAGGAATGGAAGGCGGAAGGAAAAGCAGAGGGAATAGCGGAAGGTATAGAGAAAGGCAAAGCCGAGGGCATCATAGAGACAGGACTTGACTTCGGTCTGTCCGAAAGCGCCATTCTGGAGAAACTGCAGCAGAAAATGCAGATATCTTTGGAGAAGGCACAGGAGTACTTCGCCATGTACAGTGTACAGACAGTGTAAAGCCTCTCTTTTTCACTGAATACGAAGGAGCCGGAGGGGATTCCGGCTCCTTTCATTCTGCCAACAATGAACCGTGCCGCAAGGGTTAATGACGATAATACTCTTGGACAAAAAGATGTCTCCGGGGCGGAAGCGGTTCCACGAGACAAAGCCGATTCCGGATGAAAAGACCGCTCCTATCTCCTATGGCAGAATTTCCAAAAATGAAGAACCCTAGTTATTAGAAATATACTAAACTATCATAAACCTCAATTAAATTTTGATTGACTTTACGAACATTACCTGTTATAATAACATACATCTAGGGAATCATCTATTTCAAACCATTTCGGCTGACAATCCCTGTATAACAAATGAATATGGCGGATTGCAGGAAATGGTGCGATAAAGGGCTGCATTGTCAGTTATCATACCAATTCTTCTTTCCGCTGAATACGAAAGGAGAACTGTATGAAAACAAATGATGTAATGGAGCAGATTGCAGAAAAAGCATCTGTCAAGAAACAGACCGCACAAAGAAAGACTCTGGAGGAGATGAATCTGCTGGACGACTTTCTGTTTGGTTCAGTGGTTTTTTATCCGGAAATCGGAGAAAGGTTTGTAAGAAGCCTTCTGAAGACCATTTTCGGCAGGGAGTTCAAGCACCTGACAGTCACGGCCCAGAAAGTATTTTATGGCGCAGATACCAAACTGCACGGCGCAAGGCTGGATGTGTATATAGAGCCGGAAAAGGAAGCGCCTGAAGGGAAGGCTGCTGTTTATGATATAGAGCCTGACCGGAACGACAACTCCTTCGATAAAAAGGAGCTGCCCCGCAGGGTGCGTTTTTATCACGGAAAAATCGTCGCCAGAAGCCTGAGTTCAGGAGCAGACTACAACAGCCTGAAGGATGTCATCATCATAATGATCATGCCCTATGACCCTTTCGGTCTGGATCGCATGGTATACACCATGAAGAACAAATGCGTGGAAGTGCCGGAGATGGAATACGAAGACGGGGCAAGCACCCTGTTTCTGTATACAAGGGGGACGATAGGAATTCCCAGCGAGGCGGTGAGGCAGCTGCTGCACTACATGGAAGATACGACCTATGAAAATGCTGTGAACAAAGAACTGCGTGAAATCCACAGAATGGTGGAGACCGTAAAGGAAGACCCGGAGGTGACAGAAATGCACATACAGATGGTAGAAGACATTATGAAAATGGCACGGGAAAATGCTAAACAGGCGGAGGAAATCACAGAACTGACGAAAGAAAACGCAAAACAGGCAGAGGAAATCACAAAGCAGTCAGAAGAAATCGCAAAGCTGAAAGAAGAACTTGCACGGGTAAAAGGCACGGGAAAGTCGGCAGAGCACACTTCACAATGATGCGCTGCGGCAGGATAAAGAAGCTTTGCTGTAGTTGTGGGAGCCGGAGGGGATTCCGGCTCCTTTTATTCTGCCAACAATGAGCTATGCCGCGAGGGTTAATAACAATAATACTCTCGGACAAAAAGGTGTCTTCGGGGCGGAAGAGGTTCCATGGGACAAAGCCGATTTCGGATGAAAAGACTATTCTGTGTCTCCTATGGCAGATTGCCTAAAAATATAGAACTAAAATTATTAAAAATATACAAATTTATCATAAATAAGAGGGGCGCAATTGCTTTTTGGGCAAAAAAATGTTACATTTAAAGTGGTCTGATAATATGAGGATATAGTAGTTTTTTCTTGTATCTGAAGAACCAAAAAATAAATAAGGAGGAGGAAAAAGAAGATGTTTAAGAAATCCATGAAACAGCGTGGATGGAAACGTATGCTTGCGGGCACGATGTCTTTGGCGTTACTGCTTGCAAATCTGTATACAGTTCCCGTTCTGGCTGAGACATCGGAAGGCGAAACAGGGGAAACCGTAGCATCTAGTGAGGTTGTGGACGCAGTAGTTGATGAGACGGCACCTGTTGAATCGGCTAATGTGACAACGGGAACGGACGATGTCACAACACCTGCTGAGGGTACGACGGAAGCCGCACCTGGGGAGGACATCAGTTTGCTGAGCGCAGAGGAGGATGGAATGCATTCCTTCGATGTGGCAGATCTGGATGGTAAGGGTGTAGCGGATAAGGCTGCAGTGGCAGCAGGTACACCCTATGGGGATGGATATTTTACCATAGTGGGAGACGGTACAACCTTACGTACCAAGAAGGATGCAGTTACCAGCATGGAGCTTGCAAAGTTATCTGGCTCTGCTATGCAGTTTACCGTAGAGGGTACGGCAACGGTGACATTGCAATATTCGAGTACTGGCGGAAGCAATGCATCGGATGTGGCATTGGTGGATGCGTCCGGTAACAGAGTGACCAACTCTAAGGGTCAAGATGTTGATACAATGACAGGTACTAGCAAGACTACCGTAACATATACGGATTTGGAAGCGGGTACTTATAAGATTGTGTCACCGGGTTTGACTACAGTTGGACCGGAGACAGGCAAGACGGATGAACAAAAGCAACAGAGTACCTCAGAGCGTGGCATCCGGCTGTATACTGTTATAGTGAGAGAGACGAAGGGTGCTTCCACAGAGAAAGTCACAGTAACCCCCACAGTTTCAGGTGCATTGCCTTCTGGTGCGGCAGTGGCATTAAAGAAAGGCGATACTCTGACTGCTGTGGTAAATGGAACTGCTATGGAGTTGACCAGCGGTACTTCATATGATCTGGTAGTAAAGAATGCTGATGGTACGGTTAATGCTGACTATAGAGTAACTGTTAATGACAAGACGACTTACAAAGTCGGCAAAGAAAATGAGGCAATTACTTTCGTAGTTTCCACTGCCTATGTAAATCCCATCGTGAAGCTGGCGACAGATAGTCTTGCTCTTGCTGCGGGAAATAAGATTACTCTTACAAATAAGACTGATGCGAACGATAAGATTGAACTTACAAGTGCAAATCTGGACAGCACAGTAAAACTGACAATCGATGCAACCTATGTGTTGAGCACCGAAAGCGGCTCCAAGACAAAGGCTACCGTAGGTAGCAACAAGACGGAGTTTAAGGCAGAAGCAGGCATGACTGAGCTGGTGATTGCGGTGGAGTCCACTGTGGTCAATGCGACTGTAAAAATTTTTGATGCGGATAGCGTATTGAGTCAGGTGACGGCGCTGACGCTAAGTGATGGCAAGGGTTTCAGTGTGGATTTGAAGACTGCCACAACTGTGGAGCTGACCATCGGAACCAAGTACACATTGACGATGACCACCGACCCCGCTGATGCGGAGCTGACGGTTGCACTCAATGGCGGAACGAGCGTAACAGCTGATAAGAACACCACGGCATTGAATGTGGAATTGGGTAAAGTTACAGAAGGTTTGTATGTGGTTGATTTGACAGGCGGATTGCTGAAAGATGAAACCTATGCTGATGGAGCAATTTCTGTTACAGCAAATTTCCCTTATAATGCCAATGGATATGTGAAGGGCAGTAGTAATCCTAAAAACTCAGAGGGTAAAACTCCCACCACAGAAAATTTCCTGCCTGTAAGCGGTGCTGCGGTTGTAGTGACACCAAAGCAGGACGGACGGTTGAAAATCAACTATAGACCTACCAAGACGGTATTTTTTGTTACCGAGTCAAGTGTGGTAAATACAGTTGACGGAGCTAATGGGGGTACCGTATCCTATAAGGTCGAGGCAGGTGAGACCTATTATTTCTATGCAGCTGGCAGTAATATTGAAATTACGAATATTACCGTGGATTACCGTCCCGCTGTAGATTGGAGTACCGTATCCACTCCTGTGGTGACTGCAGTTACGGCTGCAAGGCCCGGTGATGCGAATGAGGGTACCGTGACTGTATCCTATCAGGCACAGATTGGCGGTATATACTCTGACAGTCTGGTAATTCAGGCTTTACAGAATGGTGAGATTATTAAAGAAGTTGAGATTACGGACGAGACAAGTATTACAAATGATTGGGCAGGTACTGCTACGATTGCAGGTCTTCCCAAGAGCGGTGACTATCAGATTCAGGCAATGTTAAAGAGAAGCGGAGAGGCAACAAAGAAGAGCGCTGCCGTGACTCTGACAGGCTTTATTCTTCCTATGGCAACGCCTGTAATTGTAAATGCTGAGAGTCAGGGCTCCGGCAATGTGAAGTTTAGCTGGCAGGCAGTGACTGAGGCAGCTTCATATAATGTATATGTGGATGGCACTAAGGCAGGCAGCACGACAGAGGTATATTATCGTTTCTCCGCTCTGACCGCAGGCGAGCATACTTTTGCGGTAGAGGCAGTAGGTAACAATGATGTATCCGAGCGAGCTTCTTTGAAAGCATCTGTTACCAATGAGGCAAAGAAGAATTGGCAGTTCTCCGCATTTGGACAGGGCGTAAACTCTAATAGTAAGGACTGTGGTTACTCTGGTACTTTTGATGGAAAAGACCTGTCACTTTGGAACTTAAACACCAAGGGTAAGATTGGTCCTGCCAGCACAGACGGATTGGTATTCTACTATACCACTATTGATGCTGAGACAGAGAACTTTACCTTAGAAGCTGATGTGGTAGTGGATGAGTGGCAGTTCACCAATGGTCAGGAAGGCTTTGGTCTGATGGCTGCGGATCGTGTGGGAACACATGGAGATTCCTCTGTATTCTGGAATAACTCCTATATGCTCTCCGGTACCAAGGTAGAATATCTGTGGGATTCCACAGAAAATAGGGTATCTGACAGCGGCAAAAAGTATAGCATGAAGATGGGAATCGGCGCTCAGGAGAAGACTGGTGTTACTCCCGAAAATCTTTCAGGCATGGAGGATGGAAGTGCTATCAATGACTTCAGAACCAATATGTACACATTGGAAACCAGCGCTGCAACGGCTCTTGATGCGAACAGCGAGAATCTGCCTGCAGGAACCTACAATATTGTAGGTAACTATGCAGCGAATGAAGAGGTGGATGGATATACTCTCCCGACAGCAGCAACAACTTTCCATATGGTACTCCAGAGAAATAACACAGGATATTTCTTAAGCTATACGGATGCAAACGGTGTGACCACCACTAAGAAATTCTATCATGGTGATGATGGCGATGAGCTGGCTAAGCTTGACCCCAACAATATCTATGTAGGTTTCTTTGCTTCCAGAACATGCAAGATTAGTGTTAAGAATGCAACACTTACTGTGATTGCACCTGAGAATGATGCGCCTAAGGAAGAAAGACCCATTGAATATGTATCTTTGAAGGCAGGATTTGAATCTTCCAAGATTTCCAATACTCCTAATTATGAGTTGGTATACTACGGCAATACAGACGGTATGCTTACCATTTCGGATGAGGAAGGAACTGTAGCAGAAAATATTCCAGTGAAGGCAAATGAGAAAGCTCGTTTCAACATGGTTTTGCAGCCCGGCGTTAATGAATTTAGAGGATTTATTAAGCCCAATGCAGATTTCAAGCCTTCCAAGTATGAGTTATTGGACAATTACGACGGAGTCGACTTTAAGATTCAGGTAAGTTATAGTCCTAATCATCAGAATATTCACTATGTATGTTCTGATCCCAGCGCAGCAGGTGACGGCACCAAGCAGAATCCTCAGAACATTTATGCGGCTATCCGCGATGCGAAGCCGGGCGACAGGATTCTGTTGATGGAAGGAACTTATGATTTGACCCAGAATGTTGTGATTGACAGGGGTATGAACGGAACAGAGAATGATAAGATTTACATGATAGCAGACCCTGAGGCAAAGACTAGACCCGTGCTCGACTTTAACAATTATGCTGCAGGACTGACATTAGCAGGTGATTATTGGTATCTTCAGGGCTTTGATGTGACAAAGTCTACCGGCAAGGGTGTTCAGGTATCTGGAGATAATAATATTGTAGATAATGTCAGGGCATACAGAAATAAAAATACGGGTATCCAGATTGCTCGTTACATGAGTTCTGACACATGGGAAGATTGGCCTTCTAACAACCTGATTTTGAACTGTACCTCTTATCTGAATGCAGACCCCGGCTATGAGGATGCTGACGGTTTCGCAGCTAAGCTGACCATAGCTGACGGCAATGTATTTGATGGCTGTATTGCAGCATATAATGCAGACGACGGCTGGGATTTGTTTGCAAAGATTGAGAGCGGTCCTATCGGCAAGGTAGTTATCAGAAACTGTCTGGCATTTAAGAATGGATATGATATTGCAGAGGATGGCTCAGAGATTAATGCAGGAAACGGAAACGGCTTTAAGATGGGTGGTTCCAGCATAACAGGATATCACACATTGGAGAACAGTGTTGCGTTTGCCAACAAGGCAAAGGGTATCGACTCCAACAGCTGCCCGGATATTCAGGTAAAGAATAGTACCTCTTTCAATAATGAGTCTTACAATGTGGCATTCTATACCAATGATGCCAAGAATACGGACTTTGCAGCAGAGGGAATTATCTCTTATAAGACAGAAGCAGTAGGAAACAAAGGATACAAGACAGGCGAGAACTTTAAGTTTAAGGGCACGCAGGAGGAGAGTAAGGTAAAGAATGCGACCAATTATTATTGGGATGGTTCTAAATCCTCCAATACGGCAAAGGTTACCGTAGCTGATGATTGGTTTGTAAATATGGACGTAGATGCGGCTATCCATGGCGGTATCACCAGAAATGCAGACGGAACCATCAACATGAACGGATTCCTGGAGTTGACCGATAAGGTGCCGGCTGATGCAGGTGCAAGATTGGAAGACAGCGGAATAGCGTCCGAAGAAGTACCCCTGCCTGAGTTTGAGAGCAGTTATGAGAATGTAGGTTCCGGTTCAGGTTCCGCAGGCGGCGGTGCGGCAGAGTACATCACAGATGTGGATTGGGCGGCTGTGGAAGCTCTTGAAGATACAGCTGTGAAATCCGGAAAAGCTCAGAATGTGAATGTGAACGCTGGCGACCGTTATGAAGTTCCTGTAAGCGTATTGAACAAGATTGCAGGCAAGAAGGTAACCTTAGGACTGCATTCAGGCGACGGAATTACTTTAAGTATCTCTGGAACAGATTTCAAGAAGGCAACAGCGCCTTTCAGAATGGCAATGTCCCATGAGGATGTAATTCCTGCAAACGTAGCAAATCAGGTGCTGGCAACGGCATCCACAAGCAAGTCATTTGCTATGGCTGACAAATCTGCATATCCTTTCCGGGTACATGTACATGCAAATCTCGGAAAAGAGAACGCAGGCAAGATGGCATATTTGTACTACTATGATGAGCAGAGCAACTCCATGGTGGTTGCAGGCTCCTTCCGTGTTACCGCTGACGGTCAGGCAATGTTTGCCATTTACCGTGGTGATGAGTACATCATTGCAGTATCAGATAAGCCTGTAGCATTAAAGGGCAAGTATATTGTACAAAAGGGTGACACTCTTTCACGTATTGCGGGAAGAGCAGGCACTACCTTAAAGAAGCTGGTTACCGCGAACCCTCAGATTAAGAACATAGATCTGATTCTTCCGGGTCAGCAGATTAATCTTCAGTAAGGAAGAAATTCTCCCCAATTGGGTGAACTTCAGAAATGATGGAAAAGCATCCCTGCCCTCACGGGCAGGGATGTTTTATCATAAAATCATGGAGGTTGATATGAGCAGTGATACAAGAACAGCAATTTTTGAGCAGACTCCGATTCCAGCGGCAGTGGCAAAATTAGCCATTCCCACGGTACTCAGCTCACTTGTAATGATATTGTACAGTATGGCGGATACTTATTTTGTGGGTATACTGAATGACCCGGTGCAGAATGCGGCTGTCGCATTGTCCGCGCCGGTTCTCTTATCTTTCAATGCGGTGAACAATCTCTTTGGTGTGGGCAGTTCCAGCATGATGAGCAGAGCTCTCGGCATGAAGGAGTATGACACAGTGCGGAAAAGTTCAGCGTTTGGCTTTTACATGGCTCTGGGCTGTGGAGTGCTGCTGTCACTTATCTGTACCCTGTTTCGGCCGGCGCTGTTAGGTCTTTTGGGTGCAGATGCTGTCACCGCTTCCGCAACGGAAAATTATTTGGTGTGGGCTGTGACCTGTGGAGCTGTGCCCTCTATTTTGAATGTGGTGCTGGCTTATATGGTGCGCTCGGAGGGAGCCGCCCTCCATGCCAGCCTGGGGACCATGAGCGGCTGTCTGTTAAACATTATTTTAGACCCGATTTTTATTCTGCCCAAGGGGCTTAATATGGGGGCTGCAGGAGCGGGACTTGCCACATTTTTGTCCAACTGTGTTGCCTGTCTGTATTTCTTTGTTTTGCTGTGGTGTAAAAAGAATAATACCTATATCAGCCTTTCAGCCAAGCAGTTTTCGTGGCAGAAGCCCATTGTAATGGGAATCTGCGGCGTGGGAGTGCCCGCCGCCATCCAGAATCTTTTAAATGTCACGGGTATGACGATATTAAACAATTTTACCTCTGCCTATGGGGCGGATGCGGTGGCAGCCATGGGGATTGCCCAGAAAATCAACATGGTGCCCATGCAGATTTCTTTGGGGGTATCTCAAGGCATCATGCCTTTAATCGGATATAATTATTCCAGCGGAAACCGAAAAAGGATGAAATCGGCGTTGGTCTTTGTGCTGGAAATCATGCTGCCGGTTGTGGTGCTTGCCACGGTAGGACTTTATCTGGCATCGGATGCCCTGATTGGATTTTTTATCGACAATGAGGCGGTGATTGCATATGGTTCCCGGTTTCTCAGGGGATTTTGTCTGGGACTGAGCTTTTTGTTTGTTGATTTTCTGGCTGTGGGAGTTTTTCAGGCAATCGGATTCGGAAAGGCGTCCTTTGTATTTGCACTGCTGCGGAAAATTGTATTTGAGATACCGTTTTTATACGCCTTGAATTATTTCTTTCCCCTGTATGGGCTTGCCTATGCCCAATTCAGTGCGGAGCTGCTCTTGTCTGTGGCAGCTGTTATTATGCTGGTGTGGATTTTTAAGGGGCGCAGCGAAAACTCGCAGCGAAACACGCAGAGAAGTATCTAAAGTTTAGACTCCTATCTGCCGATATATGAAATAGGATATTATAAGCGCAGAGCGCGTCCGGCAAAAGGAATTGCCGAGCGTAAAATTTATTCGGCATGGCTGATATCAAGGAGGATGACGGCATGGGAATGGCGATTGGAACAAATTATTCTGACAGGACTGTTTATACCATCAAAAACGCAGATGGGACTACAGCGGCAACTTTTAGCGTTACAAAAAGGACTGCAAAGAGTAAGTCAAAAAATAAGCAGAAAAAGAAAAAGCGTTTGCAATATAATTTTAAACAGATTTCCAATCAGATTTTATCGTCCAAAACATCAAGCGGCGCAAGGCGGGCGGCGGCAAAAGCCAGAGGTGTGATTGCTTCGCTTGTAAAGAAGCTGAAAAACGGGGAATATGATGATAAGGAAGTAGCTAATGCAATTCTTCATGCAAGAAAGATGGAGCGCATCGCCAGAAAACGGATGAAGCATATGCAGGAAGAGGAAATGGCAAAGAAGGGCGGTCCCTGCATGGGAGAGTTGGAGGAGCAGGAGTCGGATGAACTTGAAGGAATAGAGGAAATCAGTATCATTACAGAAGACGGGCAGGAAGAAAGCATGAGCAGAGAAGAATGGCAAGCGCTCATGCGGGAATTTGAAGAACTGATGGCATCTCTCATGGAAGAAAGCAGGGATGAATTTTCGGAAGCTATGGAGCTTAGCGAGCTTTCGGAAGAACTGACAGGGGCAGCGCCCAGAGAGATGGACCCAGAGGATTTAAAGAGTTTAAAAAGGAAGCACAGGGCTAAGGAACTTCAGGAGATTACGGAAGCCGACATGAAATATCTTCAGGTGCTGTTTCACAAATTGGAACAGGAAAAGAGGGAGGGACCTTCCGTAAATTTCTCTCCTTCTGACGGAGTTTCTCTGGAATTTGGAGGCGTAGACGTGCCGGTGCAGACAGTGATTCCTGTCATGGTAGAAGGCGCAAATGTGGACGCCTCAGTATAACTGCCCGGATTGATAGGTTTTGGTGGAACATAGAACGCCAGAGATGCATTCTACATCTCTGGCGATTTATTTTATCTTTACAGGTCAGGTACCCATCCCTGCAATACCTTTTCAATGGTATATTCTTTTGCTTCCTCCTCGGTGAGCTGGTGGGAAAAATCCGCTCTTGCGGCAGGATTGGCACCCGGTCCGTAGGAATCATATTCCCCATAGTAAAAATGCCCATGTGGTTTGTTCCAATCTGTCCAGCCAAGGGGATGAATGTGTTCTCCCATTTCGCAGTGTAAAAATACCGTTTTGGCAAATTCTCTCCAAGGTCTGCCCAGATAGACACTGGCAGGAGGACAGTCGCTGATCAAACGGCAGTCCTTCAAGACATATCCGTAAGGAAGACCTTCAAAGGTAGAAGCGGCAGTGATATAGCCGTAGATAACTTCATCATCCGGGTTTTCCGGAGGCTTGCGGTCTGCGGGTTTTTGTGAAAATACAGTGCAGTTCTCATAGTAAGCAATACCGCCGCCAAAAAGGAAATCCACGTCTCCTCTGAGATAACAGTTTTTGAAGTAATGCCGTCCCAGCACTCTGGGCGTGTGTTCGCCGGGACCGATAAAGCCACCGGGCTTTGCCTCTTTAAGGGGAAGGGGGGCGGTGAATATGGTATCCTGGCTGGAAAGGAGCGCACAATCCTCAAAGAAATTCCGATCTCCGTCCACATAGAGAGCCAGCGCCTGACCCACAGTGTGGCCGAATCCGGCATTATTTTGTATGGTCAGATGCTTTGCCGTAAAATCATGGGTATCGATTCGCAGGGATGCTGTGCGGAAAGTGCCGCGGTTTGTGCCGTCCGGCATAACTTCTTTTGCACCCTGACCATATACTAAAACCGTTTTGTCGCGCCCCGCTCCGAGAAAGGTGATATTGGGTCTTGTGACTACCAGCTTTTCCTGATAGGTGCCTTCCCCGATATGTACCACCACCGGCGGTAAATCAGAGTATTCCTCCGGAAAGTGCTTTTCGGGAGAAGGAAGTTCTTGCAACATATCCGAATCATCGGCTGCGCTGATTCCGCCCTCCACGGAGGCAAGGGCCTGAGCAATGGTGGCAAAATTCGGTTCCTGACCGGGGGTATTGACATAGATGTTTATTTCCTTTTCTGACATGATGTTCTCCTTTTTGTAAGATTTTACTGTGTTGAATATTTTTATGTTACCATGAATGTTTGCGTTTATCAAGTTTTGCATTAAAATCTAAAAATCCATTGTTTTTTTGGATTTAAAAGACTATTATTATTATAGAGAGGCAATGTGAACTCTGAATAGATTTTGCAAGCCCACTGAAGTGGACGGATAGGAGAAGTATGAAGAGTAAAGTAAGGAAATTAAGTATCCGGTTTCAGATTTTGATTCCTGCAGGGGCATTGGCATTGGTCATCTGTGTTCTGCTTGGCATGAATGCTTTCATGAGAATCAGGGACGGTATGGTAGCAATGGGGGTTCAGCAGGCGGAGATGGCTGCAAATGTAGCTTATTCCTGTATAAATGGGGATTCTCTGTTGTCGATTAAAGATGGGGCGGAGGACACTCCGGAGTATAAACAGATGTTGGAAGAACTTCGCTCTATGCAGAAATTGTGTGGAATAGCCTATCTTTATACACTCTATACCGATGGAAACGGAAATCTTTACTATGGAATAGATACGGACACTTCCGATAATCAGATGATGCCGGGAGATTTGGCAAAGATGTCTTATGAGGATTTTGCAGATGCCTTTAAGGGCAACCCCTATGTACAGGATTATATAGATGAGACGGCGGATGGCGATTTGATTTCGGCTTATCTTCCGATATATGACAGCAACGGACAGGTGATAGGTATTCTTGGCTGTGATTATGATGCTGCCTATGTGGTGGACAGAATGAAGGCTTCCTTCAAAAGTACCTTGCAGATTAGTGTATTTCTGTTTGTGCTGGCGCTTCTGGTGCTGAACGCAATCGCAGGTGTCATTATGCGGAGACTGCGAAAAGTGGATCAGAAAATCTATGATTTGGTCAACCATGAGGGGGATTTGACACAGAAGCTGGATATCCGCTCAGGAGATGAGTTGGAGCTGATAGCAGACAATGTAAATGCTCTTTTGGAACATATAAGAACGATTATGCTACAGATATCTGCCAATTCGGATCAATTGAATGAATCTGCAGGAAGCGTAGTGAACAGTCTGATCCGGTCGAAAGACAACATTTCAGATGTATCCGCCACAATGGAGGAGATGAGCGCTGCCATGGAGGAAACTAGTGCGTCCCTCTTCCAGGTGAACGAATCCATATACGAGATTGGACGTACGGTAAACTTCATTGCCCAGAAGGCTTCGGAGGAAAGTCAGGCTTCCGGCAATACGGTTAAAAAAGTTCAGGATGTTTATTCTAAAGCAGGGACAGACCGCAGGGATGCGGCAAGGCAGGCTGCGGAGATGTCCGTAAGGGTGAATGACCGAATTGAGCGCTCCAAAGCCGTGAAGCAGATTGAGGCATTGACAGAGGAAATCATTAATATCACAGACCAGACCAGCCTTTTATCCCTGAATGCCAGCATTGAGGCAGCACGGGCCGGTGAAGCAGGAAAGGGATTTGCAGTGGTGGCAGGAGAAATCGGCTCTCTGGCTGTAAATTCTGCTAAGGCAGCAGAAGAAATTCAGAAGGTAAGTCAGGAAGTAGTGGATGCCGTGAACGACTTGGCAAGAGAAGCCGAATCTATGATTCGGTTCATGAATGAAACGGCCATGACAGGCTATGAGATGCTATTACAGAACAGTCGGGATTATCAGACCGATGTGGAGCGTCTCAGCGAAATGATGGAATCCTTCTCGCGGGAGAGCCAGGAGCTCCGCGGCAATATTGACAGTATCAAGGAAGCGGTAGAAGCGGTAAATCTTGCCGTTGAAGAAAGTACCAAGGGCATTGTGAGTGTTACTGAACAGGCCTCCGATTTGACCCGCGGAATAGAAGATATTAACAGAGAGGCGGCAAGCAACAGAGATGTAGCAGAGCAGCTGGGGCTGGAAGTGAATAAATTTAAGCTGAATTGAGGTCTTGTATGAACGAGAAAGAAAAGAAGTCCCTTATCTTGTGGGCGGCAGTGGGAATCCTGATGGTTTTGTCCATTGTTGTGATGTATAGAACCCACAGAGAAGTTCCCTTTATGATGGATGATTTATGGTATGCCACAAAGCTGTCCTCAGAGGAGCCCATTACCAATCTGTATGACATTGTTGAAAGCCAGATATGGCATTATTTGAATTGGGGCGGCAGAAGCATGACCCACGGCATTTTGCAGCTGACCCTGCTTGCAGGGGAAGGTGCGGCGGATATCTTAAATGTGGCGGTGACTTTGCTGCTTGGGCTGGTGATTTGTCTGGCGGCAGGAGTCCGGGGAAAAAAGGGGAAATTTTTCGGGCTCTGGGCGGCAGTCAGTATGCTGCTTGGATTCAATGCCAATTGGAAGATGAGTATGTTCTGGCAGGCGGGAGCCGCCAATTATTTGTATATTACGGTGTTTGTTCTGTTGTTTTTGTGGTGCTATCTGAGAGAAATTCCAGAGGAAGGGGCGGTATGTCCCGCTCTCCCCGGAATTACACTTTGGATAATACTTCTGGGCATTTTGGCGGGCTGGAGCAATGAGAATATGGGGCCTGCTGTCTGGCTCATAAGCCTTGCTGTGATTTTGCTGAAAGTAAGAGAGGGCAGGCGGATAGCGCCCTGGATGATTCTGGGAAATCTGGTCTGTCTTTTCGGAAGCATTATGATGATTATAGCACCGGGGAATTTTGTGAGAAGCGCGCAGGTGCCAGAGAATCAATATGGGATTCTGTGGCGGATTTTTCTGCGTTGTTATGGGGAGAGCAAAGGAGCGCTGGAGTATTTATTTCCTGCCCTGCTCTGCCTTGTTATGACACTTTTTATCAGCAGAGGAGTTTTAAAACTTCCTGTGGGCAGGAAAAATCTTTTGTTATTACTCTGCGCTCTGTTGTCCTGGGGAGCCATGATACTGTCGCCCCATTATCCGGACAGAGCCTCATTTGGCACCATGGTGCTTGTAATTTGCGTGATATTGTCCCTGTGGCAAAGGATGTTAAAGGAGCGGAAAAATCTGCTTTTTCCTGTCTTTGGCATAGGAATTTTGATTTGGCTTAGAGGAATGTTCTTTTTGGGAGAATATCTTGCTATTTGCTGGGGTTGGATAGTGTGAGGAGCAGTTCTTCATTTACAATCTCTAGTAGGCGTTCAAAATTTTCTTTGGAGTTGGCAGCCACTAAAGGAGTGGGACTGTGAAAGAGCTCCTGACTTGCGGGAACGGCGGTATAATAGCCTCCCGCTTCTTTTAAGATTGCTAATGCGCCGCAGTAATCCCATGGAAACAGCCGGATTTCAAAATACAATTCTGTGCCGCCGCAGGCTAAGGTGCATAATTCCAAGGCCGCTGAACCAAGCCGGCGCATATCGTCACATTCTTTGTAAACCCTTTCCAAAATGCGGAAGCAGGGCTGTGCAAGTTCTTTTTTGTATAGGCTGAAAGCAGTACAGAAATGCCCGTGGGCAAAATCACGCTCTGACACATGAATGGGCGTTCCGTTTAAAAAGGCGCCCTGTCCTTTTTCGGCATAGTACATATCCTTGGTGAAGGGATTGTATACCACGCCCAGGATGGGTTCTCCATTGTGAAGCAGACCCACGGAAATAGCACTTAAGTTCAAATTTCGAATAAAATTTGAAGTACCGTCAATGGGGTCCACAATCCACAAATACTCATGGGAGTAATCTTTATGATCGCTTTCTTCCCCGATAAAGCAGCTCCCCGGAAGAAGTGGGGGCAGTTTTTCTTTTAGGAAAGCTTCTACAGCTAAATCGGCGGTGGTCACATAATTAGAATTGCCGCCTTTGGAATAGATGGAAATTTGTTCTTTATCGCAGAATCTGCCTGCCTCTAAAACAAGTGCCTTTACCTGCTCAAGCATACGCTGTCCTCCTGAAAAATGATAGTCACCTTTTCCTTGGTATAATATAAATATTATACACGCAAAAAACACCCTTTGACAAGTACGCTGCATTTATATAAAATAAAACCATATTTTAGAAATGAGGAAATGAAGTTGGGCAGGGCAGGAAACGGAATATCGAATCGTACAGTGGACAGCATAGCAGCTTTGGCAAAGCTTGAACTCTCAGAAGCAGAAAGGGAACAGGCAAAGCAGGATATGGAAAATATGCTGGATTATATTGATAAATTGAACGAACTTGACACGGACGGGGTGGAACCTATGTCCCATGTATTTCCCATGCAGAATGTATTTCGTGAGGATATAGTCACAAATGGGGATGACAGCGAAAATATGTTGCAGAATGCCCCCCAGAGCAGAGATAGTATGGTGGTAGTGCCGGAGACATTTTAAAGAGTATGTAGCAGTTCAGCCATGCAGAAATGATTGTGCAAACTGCTCGTGGGAGCTTGCTCACTAAGAGCAATTTGTACAATCATTTCTATAGGGCGAACGCCCGACATGAAATAAGCGGCCAGCAATATTGTCAAATTTGATGAAAATGTACATTGGGCAGCTTATGAATGGAATGGCTGAACTGTTACAAGAGTATACGAAAAAAGGAACAGGAATAGTCTTCCATGAACATTTTGGATGATACGGCAGTGGAACTGTCACGGAAAATCAAACAGGGTGAAATCAAGGTATTGGATGCAGTGGAGGCAGTGTTTGCCGCCATCGGAGAGAAAGAGCAGCAGTTAAACTGCTATATTACTTTGGAAAAAGAAAGAGCCATGGAAAGGGGCGCACAGGTGCAGGAAGCGGTGGATGCCGGAACTTTGACGGGACCTCTTGCAGGCGTACCCTTTGCCATTAAGGATAATCTGTGTACCCGGGGGATAAGGACTACCTGCGGTTCTAAAATGCTGCAGGACTTTGTGCCTTCCTATAGCGCAGAGGCCGTGGCAGGGCTGGAAAAGGCGGGTGCAATTATTATCGGTAAAGCCAATATGGATGAATTTGCCATGGGAAGCACCACGGAGACTTCTTATTATGGGATTACACGCAATCCCCACAATGAGGAGTATGTTCCCGGCGGTTCTTCAGGAGGTTCTGCCGCAGCGGTGGCGGCAGGGGAGTGTTTTGCGGCGCTGGGCTCTGATACGGGGGGCTCCGTCAGGCTGCCTGCCGCATATTGCGGGGTAGTGGGTATGAAACCCACCTATGGAACTGTGTCCCGTTACGGGCTGGTGGCGTATGCTTCTTCTTTAGACCAGATTGGTCCCATCACTAAGGACGTGACAGATTGTGCGGCAGTTTTAGAAGCCATTGCTTCTTATGATGCCAAGGATTCCACCTCCGTGAAAAGGCAGGACGTGGACTTTACTTCCGCATTGACAGGTGATATAAAGGGCATGCGAATCGGGATTCCTAAAGAATACCTCGGAGAAGGTCTGACAGAGGAAGTGCGGGGGGCAGTGCTTAGGGCCTTGGAGGTTTTTAAGGGCTGCGGCGCCATTGTGGAGGAATTTGATTTGGGGCTGGCGGAATATGCGGTGCCCGCCTATTACACCATTGCCGCAGCTGAGGCAAGCTCTAATCTGGGACGGTTTGACGGCGTAAAATACGGTTATCGCGCCAAAGATGCGGGGGAACTTGAGCTGCTGTATCGGAAAAGCCGCGGGGAAGGTTTTGGGACAGAGGTAAAAAGGCGTATTATGCTGGGCACCTTTGTGTTGAGCTCCGGTTATTATGACGCCTACTATCTGAAAGCGCTGCGTGTCAGGACTTTGATAAAAAGAGCTTTTGACAGGGCCTTTGCAAAATATGACCTGATTCTGGGACCTACAGCGCCTGCCACGGCGCCAAAGCTGGGGGAAAGCCTTTCGGACCCCATCAGGATGTATCTGGGAGATATTTTTACGGTTCCGGCCAATCTGGCAGGGCTGCCCGCAATCAGTATTCCAGACAGAATTTTTCTGTCTGATATGGAATCCCTTCCCGTAGGGATACAGCTGATGGGGGATTGTTTTCAGGAAAAGAAACTGTTTAGAGCGGCATACGTTTATGAACAGACATTAAAGACATAGCACAGGAAGGGAGAGGTCTATGGGAAGATACCGTACATTTGAATCAAAAAAGGATGAACAAAACTATGATGCCGCAATCTGGTGGGTTCTTTGGCTGATTTCGCTTGCTATACTTATATACACCGCATATCACCAAATACATGAATTTAATCTGACCCACAGTGATAACTATGTTATAGCAAAATACATGGTAGCGAATGGTCATGAGGCTGCCAGCTACACAGATGAAAACGGCGTCTATTACTATTTTAATATCACTCAGATGAATGCAATTCATGATGAAGATACGATAAAAATGTATTACAAAGATGATATTGCCCTTGCGGTGCCGCGTTGTTCTTTCCTAAGATGGGCTCCAGCCTGGAGTATCTTTCTGCCTGCTCTGATTGGGTGTTCCGTTTTGTTATGGAAAATATACCACAGAAATTATAACGGATAAACCGGAGTCGGGAAAAGGTATGGCTATTCAACATTCAAAAACAATAGGAGAAAAACAGTATGAGACTGTCATAGGGCTGGAAGTCCATGTGGAGCTTTCAACCAAAACCAAGATTTTCTGCGGGTGTTCCACTGCGTTCGGGGCAGCCCCCAATACCCATGTCTGCCCGGTATGCATGGGAATGCCGGGAGCATTGCCCGTGTTAAACAGACAGGCGGTGGAATATGCCGTATCGGTAGGACTTGCTACAAATTGCAGCATTGCACGCCTCAGCCGGTTTGACAGAAAGAATTATTTTTATCCGGACAATCCCCAAAGTTATCAGATTTCACAGCTATATCAGCCCATCTGCAGGGATGGTTATGTGGAGATAGAAGGGGACAGGAAAATCCGCATCCGTGAGATTCACATGGAGGAGGATGCGGGAAAGCTGATTCATGAGGAGGGAGAAAGCTGTTCTCTGGTAGATTTTAACCGTGCCGGAGTGCCCTTGATTGAGATTGTGTCCGAGCCGGATATGCGAAACGGGGAGGAGGTCATTGCCTATCTGGATAAACTTCGCATGGTCATACGCTATCTGAGGGCTTCTGACTGCAAAATGCAGGAGGGCTCCATGAGAGCGGATGTGAATTTGTCCGTCAGGGAAGCGGGAAGTAAAGAATTAGGCACCCGCACGGAGATGAAAAACCTGAGCTCTTTCAGGGCAGTCATGCGGGCCATTGAATGGGAGAGCAGGCGGCAGATTGCATTGCTTGAGGCAGGACAAAAGGTAGTTCAGGAGACCAGAAGATGGGATGAAGGGGCGGATTGTTCCTATGTGATGCGCTCCAAGGAGGATGCGCAGGATTATCGTTATTTTCCGGAGCCAGATCTTTTGCCGGTATTTGTTGAGGAAGATTGGCTTGAGCGTATCAGGGCAGGACAGCCGGAGCTTCCGGACGAAAAGAGGAGGCGTTACAAGGAGGAATTTGCTCTTTCCGATTATGATATTTCCATCATTACACAAAGCAGGCATCTGGCGGAACTTTTTGAGGAGACCACGGCCCTTTGCGGACAGCCCAAGAAGGCGGCGAATTGGCTTATGGGGGAGACTTTGCGCCTGTTAAAAGAGAAAGAAATGGAGCCGGAGGATATCCGCTTCTCGCCTAAAAATCTGGCAGCGCTGATTGACATGACGGAGCAAAATATCATTAATTCTACCATTGCAAAGGAAGTATTTGAGGTTATATTTGAACATGATACAGACCCCCTGCAATATGTGGAGGACAGGGGACTGAAAACGGTATATGACGAGGATGCCCTGCGTAAGGCGGTGGAGGAAGTCATTGCATCTAATCCTGGGTCCGTGGCGGATTACCGAAACGGAAAAGAAAGAGCCATAGGATTTTTGGTGGGACAGACCATGAAACTTATGGGAGGAAAGGCGGATCCCGCAAGCGTGAATCTGCTTTTAAAGGAATTACTGTGAGAGTGTAAACCACTAAAAATAACAGGTTGACAATAGAAAGCCCAAATGTATATAATACTGTTGTATGATTTACATGGAGGTTTTCTATGCAAAAGCAAAAAATTTATCAACTGACCACCTGTGCCTTGATGACGGCATTAATGTGTATTCTTGGTCCCATGTCAATTCCCGTGGGACCGATTCCGGTATCGTTAACAAATTTTGCGGTTTTCCTTTCGGTTTATCTTCTTGGAATGAAAGACGGCACAATCAGCTACCTTGTTTACCTGTTATTAGGTGCGGTGGGGCTGCCTGTTTTTTCAGGCTATCAGGGAGGATTGGCAAAATTTGCAGGCCCTACGGGAGGATATCTGGTGGGATTCATTCTTGCGGCACTGATTGCCGGCTTTGTCATGGAACGGTTTAATGCGCATACCGTCATTACGATTTTTGGTATGGCGGCAGCTATGCTGGCCGCTTATCTCGTTGGTACGGTCTGGTTTGTTTTACAAATGCAGTGTGAAGTCTGGTATGCGCTGACCACCTGTGTATTTCCCTTTCTTCTTCTTGACGTGGTCAAGATTCTGATTGTCTCTATCTTGGGAAAAGCGGTCCGCAATGCATTGATAAGAGCAGGGCTTTTTCATGGGAAGTTTATTTCATGAGATACTCCACATACTTTGCAGCAACCTCCGGGTGCGGGGCATTGGAAGCTATGCCCATCACTACGGGGCCATCCCCGCGGATATAAAAGCTCTGGGTCAGTTCTTCATTATTTTCCACATAGATGCCCACAGGAACCGGTTTTTGCATCAGTTCTGGTTTGGCGGGGTCGGGGATTTCCGGATGAAAGCTGTTATCCATGTTAAGTTCCGCCGCGTTTATCTGTTCTACCAGAGGCTCGTCCACATAATAAAGATAAGGTGCATAGGCTTCTATCTGTTCTGGTAAGAGATAGAGTCTTAAATCGTCGAAAACGCCGGAGTTGGCAAAATGACTGAACAGTTCGTCATTGGAAACCATGACGTCTAATTGTCCTACCGCTATCATAAGATTGAGCTTTTCCCGGGAAGAAGAGTAGATTTCGTCAAGGGCTTCGGGGCTGGAAGCGTCAAAGGTAATGTACAGGGAAGTATCAAAGCTTATCTGCTGGTCTGCAGGGTTGAGCCCCGCATAGTCCATGAATGCAGAAGTATAGTCCTGAGAGGGTTTCATGGCAGTGCTGTTTAACAGGACAACGGAAAATGTCGGCTCCCTGTAAGTGACATAGTGATGTATCAGGGAGACCGCACAGCATATGCCAATTACAACTGCTATGGTAGGCCATTTGTAATAATCCATGAAGTATTGGAATTTCTGCTTGAAAGTCCCGTTTTTCAAAGCTTCTCTCTCTTCTCTAAACTCATCCATTACAGGCATATATCAAACCCTCCCGACTCTTTTAAACAAAATGATAGTTATTATCATAAAATCTTTCGGCAATAAAGTCAATGAAAGCATTCTAAAAGTATTCTAAAATTATAATCTAAAATTATAATAAGGAACAAACCGCATCTTATCCTTGCAACTTTGCAAAAGTTGGTATATCATAAAAATGAAGTAAGAAAGGTGGGAACATATGAGTGATGTTTATGTAGAATGTCTGGTGAAGGCAAAACCTTCGGCTGCAGGCGGATTTTTTAAAATGTTTTTAATAGTACTCACGGCATTGGGCATCTTGGCGATTCCTTTTTTGGGGACATTCACCCTGTTAATTTCCGTTGTGACCGGCGTGGGAGCTTATTTTGTGGGCGTTTATACGGATTTGGAGTATGAGTATCTTTATCTGGACAAGGAACTTTCTGTGGATAAGATTATGGGAAAAACCAAACGCAAGAGAGTGGCGGTTTATTCTATAGAAAATATGGAGGTATTGGCTCCTGTCAGTTCCTATCATCTGGACAGTTACAGGAACCGCAAAGTGCCCGTAAAGGATTACAGTATTGGGGAGGAATTAAAGCCCGACAAGCGTTATGCCATGTACTGCGGCGGGCAGAAGATTCTGTTAAGCCCTTCCGAGGAGCTTGTTAAAGCAATCAAAAATGTCGCTCCCAGAAAGGTATTTTCGGAATAATGAAAAATCGTGTTGACAGCGCATCTTAATTCTGATAAACTCATTGGAAATCATTAACTTGGCAACCTTATACAGAAAGACAACACAGGAGGAAAGAAAATGGGACAGATTATTGGCGAAGGCATTACTTTTGATGATGTGCTGTTGGTTCCGGCATATTCTCAGGTCATTCCCAATCAGGTGGATTTGACCACTTGGCTGACGAAGAAGATTAAGCTTAACATCCCCATGATGAGCGCGGGAATGGACACCGTGACAGAACACCGCATGGCGATTGCCATGGCAAGGCAGGGCGGCATCGGAATCATTCACAAAAACATGTCTATTGAAGCGCAGGCGGAAGAAGTGGACAAGGTTAAACGTTCTGAGAACGGCGTTATCACAGATCCTTTTTCTTTGACTCCTGAACATACTCTTGCGGATGCAGATGCCCTGATGGCAAAGTACCGCATCTCCGGCGTTCCCGTTACCGAGGGACGCAAATTGGTGGGAATTATCACCAATCGTGATTTGAAATTCGAGAAAGATTTCACCAAGAAAATTAAAGAATCCATGACCAGCGAAGGGCTGATTACTGCACCGGAAGGCACTACTCTGGATGAGGCAAAGCAGATTCTGGCAAAGGCGAGAAAAGAGAAGCTTCCTATTGTGGATGGGGACTTTAATCTGAAAGGACTCATTACCATTAAAGATATTGAAAAGGCAGTGAAATATCCTCTGGCGGCAAAGGACGAACAGGGAAGGCTGCTTTGCGGCGCAGGCGTGGGCATCACGGCAAATGTGCTGGACAGAGTTGGCGAACTTGTGAAGTCCAAGGTGGATGTGATCGTATTGGATTCGGCACATGGACATTCCCAGAATGTTTTGAATTGTCTGAAAATGATTAAAGAGAAATATCCTGATTTACAGGTTATTGCAGGAAATGTGGCAACAGGCGCCGCTACCAAGGATTTGATAGAGTATGGCGCAGATGCGGTAAAGGTGGGCATTGGCCCCGGCTCTATCTGTACCACCAGAGTGGTGGCGGGTATCGGTGTTCCTCAGATTACGGCGGTGATGGACTGCTATGAAGAGGCAAAGAAACATGGAGTTCCCATTATTGCAGACGGCGGTATCAAGTATTCCGGCGATATCACTAAGGCCATTGCGGCAGGCGGCAGTGTCTGCATGATGGGCAGTATGTTTGCAGGCTGCGAGGAAAGCCCCGGAGAGTTTGAATTATTCCAGGGAAGGAAATATAAGGTGTACCGTGGAATGGGTTCCATCTCTGCCATGGAGAACGGCAGCAAGGATCGCTATTTTCAGGAAAATGCCAAGAAGCTGGTTCCCGAAGGCGTGGAAGGCAGGGTGGCCTACAAGGGAAGCGTGGAGGACACCATTTTCCAGCTGATGGGCGGACTGCGCTCCGGTATGGGTTACTGCGGAGCCCAGAACATTAAAGAACTGATGGATAATGGCAGATTTGTGAAGATTTCCGCTGCATCCTTAAAAGAGAGTCATCCTCACGATATCCATATCACAAAGGAAGCTCCCAACTATAGCGTGGATGATAAATAAGAATCATGAAAAATCTGACATCTGGAAAGCCTTTAAAAATTATACTTGCCTTTGCGCTCCCACTCTTTATCGGGCAGCTTTTCCAACTGTTTTACAGTCTGGTGGATACCCGTATTGTGGGGGAGACATTGGGCGAGACATCGCTTGCTGCGGTTGGTGCTACCACCACTTTAAGCGATATGCTTATTGGGCTTATAAATGGATTTACCAATGGGGCGGCGATTATTATCGCCACCTATTTTGGTGCAAAAGATGAAAAAAATATGAAGAAGGCGATAGGCGGCACTGTTTTGCTGGGAGCGGGTTTTGCGGTTCTGGTCAGCGCCGTCTGTCTTTTGTGTCTGAATCCGATTCTGTCTTTTTTGAACATAGAAGATAAGCTGTTTCCGGAGGCGAAGAGTTACATAAGTGTGATACTCGCAGGACTTTTGGCATCTGCCCTTTACAATATATGCGCGGCTGTTCTGCGTGCCATGGGGGATTCTTTAACACCGCTCATCTTTTTGATTGTGGCGTCCTTTTTAAACATAGGGCTGGATTATGCCTTTATTTTATATTTTCATATGGGAGTGGCAGGGGCGGCATATGCCACGGTGCTCGCTCAGGCGCTGTCGGCATTTTTCTGTTTTATCTATATGAGACGGAAATATCCCCTGCTGGTGCTTTCCAAGGAGGATATGCAGCTTTCCGGGGAGTTGTACGGGAAACTTTTTTCTACAGGAATTTCCATGGGATTTATGGTATCCTTTGTGAATCTGGGAACTCTGGCATTGCAGACCAGCATCAATACCTTTGGAGAAAATATCATTGTGGCGCATACGGCGGCGAGAAAGGCCACTTCCATGTTTATGCTGCCCTTTGGCGTGCTGGGCACGACTCTTGCCACTTACTGCGGACAGAATCTGGGTGCAGAGCAGTATGACAGAATCAAAAAGGGCATTCGGGATACGGTGCTTTTTACCTTTGTCTGGTGTGCGGGGGTGATTGTAGTGGCATACACCCTGTCTCCCCTGCTGATTTCCATGATTACCGCCTCTTCCCAACAGGAAATTGTGGAGACGGCGTCCCTCTATCTGCGGGTCAATACTGCTTTTTATTTTGTGCCTGCGGTAATCTGTCTGTTTCGCAACAGTATGCAGGGCTTTGGAGACACCAAAACCCCCATATTTTCCAGCTCTCTGGAGTTGATTGGAAAAGTGGTTATCGCTTATTTTCTGGCGCCCCGGATAGGGTATGGGGGAATTATTGTGTCAGAGCCCATTGTGTGGGTGATTATGGTAATTCCCCTGATTATCAATATGAGGCATTTACCTAGTGGGAAAGTTCAGGCAAAAAACCCTTGCAAAAAAGCATAGAACCGTGTAAGGTAAATACAGTGACATTGACAGCCGGACGAAGGAGGAAAACCATGTTATCATTGGAACAGGAACTGAAGAGCAACACATATCCCGGCAGGGGTATCGTTATTGGAGAGTCTGCAAACGGAAAATATGCAGTGACGGCATATTTCATTATGGGACGCAGCGCAAACAGCAGAAACCGTATTTTTGTGGAAGAGGGACAGGGTATCCGCACGGAAGCTTTTGACCCCTCCAAGCTGGAGGACCCCAGCCTGATTATCTATGCGCCGGTGCGGGTTCTTGGAAATAAAACCATTGTGACCAACGGAGACCAGACGGACACGATTTATGCGGGAATGGACAAACAGCTTACCTTTGAACAGTCCCTTCGCAGCCGGGAATTTGAACCGGATGCGCCCAATTATACCCCTAGAATTTCGGGGATTTTGCACGTGGAGGCGGGCAGATACAGCTATGCCATGTCCATTTTAAAGAGTAATCACGGGGACGCTTCCTCCTGTCTGCGCTTTACTTATGCTTATGAAAATCCTTTGCACGGCGAGGGACATTTTATCCATACTTATATGCAGGATGGCAATCCCCTGCCAAGCTTTGAGGGAGAGCCAAAGAATGTGGCAATTCCTGATATGAATATTGATGAATTTACGAATTTGATATGGGAAAGCCTGAATGAGGACAACAAGATTTCTCTTTTTGTCAGATATATAGATATTGCAACAGGTACCTATGAAAGCAGGATAATCAATAAAAACAGATAGAGGAGAAAGATTATGAGGGAATTGGAGTTAAAATACGGTTGTAATCCTAATCAGAAACCGTCAAGAATTTTTATGGAGAACGGAGCGGAGCTGCCCATTCAGGTATTAAACGGCAGACCCGGATATATCAACTTTCTGGATGCCTTCAACGGCTGGCAGTTAGTCAAAGAATTGAAGCAGGCAACAGGGCTTCCCGCAGCCACATCTTTTAAGCATGTATCTCCTGCAGGGGCGGCAGTAGGACTTCCCCTTTCAGAGACTCTGGCTAAGATTTATTGGGTGGATGACTTGGGAGAATTGTCCCCTCTGGCATGCGCTTATGCAAGGGCAAGGGGCGCTGACAGAATGTCCTCCTTTGGAGATTTTATTGCATTATCTGATGTCTGCGATGCAGATACGGCAAGGCTTATCAAGAGAGAGGTGTCGGACGGTGTGATTGCTCCCGGATATACGGAGGAAGCGCTGGAACTGTTAAAAGCAAAGAAAAAGGGCGCTTATAATATTATTCAGATAGATGAGTCCTATGTGCCTGAACCTGTGGAAAAGAAGCAGGTTTACGGCATCACCTTTGAGCAGGGCAGAAATGAATTAGACGTAAACGGCGATTTGTTGTCCAATCTTGTTACCGTTAATAAGGAGATTCCCGAAAAGGCATTGATTGACATGAAAATTGCCCTGATTACCTTAAAATATACCCAATCCAATTCTGTGTGTTATGTAAAGGACGGACAGGCGATCGGCATCGGCGCAGGGCAGCAGTCCAGAATCCATTGCACCAGACTTGCGGGCAGCAAGGCGGATAATTGGTTTCTGCGCCAGTCTCCCCAGGTGATGGGGCTTGAATTTGTGGATTCTCTGGGCAGAGCGGACAGAGACAATGCCATTGACGTATACATGGGTGAGGAATACATGGATATTCTGGCCGACGGCAAGTGGGAGCATATCTTTAAAGTAAAGCCCCCCGTGTTTACACAGGAGCAGAAGAGAGCGTGGCTTGACAAGATGCAGGATGTGACTCTGGGCTCTGATGCATTCTTTCCTTTTTCCGATAATATCGAGAGAGCCCGCAAAAGCGGCGTAAAATATATTGCACAGCCCGGCGGTTCCGTAAGGGATGATGCAGTGATCGAGTGTTGTGACAAATATAATATGGTAATGGCATTTACAGGCATCCGCTTGTTCCATCATTAAAAAACACTTTATTAAACTGTTTTTTTGTGGTAGGATTATAGGTAAGGATATTTTTAGACAAGAGGTGGAATCTATGGGTGAGAATGCAGTCAATCCTGAAAACAAAGCAGAAAATAAGACTGAGAGCAAGAATTTCATAGAGCAGATCATTGAGAAGGATTTGGCGGAAGGCGTGTACGATACCGTTCATACCAGATTTCCCCCGGAGCCTAACGGTTATCTGCATATTGGGCACGCCAAGAGCATTTTGTTGAATTATGGGCTCTCCAAGAAGTATAATGGTAGCTTTAATCTCCGCTTTGATGACACCAACCCTACCAAGGAAAAGGTTGAGTTTGTGGAGGCCATTGAGGCTGATGTGAAGTGGCTGGGAGCAGATTGGGAAGACAGGCTGTTTTTTGCCTCCAATTATTTTGGCGAGATGTATGAGGCGGCAGTGAAGCTGATTAAGAAGGGCAAAGCCTATGTATCGGATTTGAGTGCAGAGCAAATCCGGGAATACCGCGGAAGTCTGACAGAGCCAGGAAAGGATGACCCTGCCATCACAAGGAGCATCGAGGAGAACCTTCAGATGTTTGAGGATATGAAGGCGGGAAAATATGCGGATGGTGAAAAGGTACTGCGTGCCCGCATTGATATGGCTTCCCCCAATATCAATATGAGGGATCCCGTGATTTACCGCGTGGCACATATGTCTCATCACAATACAGGCGATGAGTGGTGTATTTATCCCATGTATGATTTTGCACATCCCATAGAGGATGCCATCGAGGGAGTGACCCATTCTATCTGTACTCTGGAATTTGAGGATCACAGACCTCTTTATAATTGGGTGGTACAGGAATTGGAATACCCTCACCCTCCTAAACAGATTGAGTTTGCAAAGCTTTATCTGACCAATGTGGTGACGGGAAAGCGCTACATCAAGAAATTGGTGGAAGAGGGCATAGTGGACGGCTGGGATGACCCCAGGCTTGTGTCTATTGCAGCGCTTCGGCGCAGGGGCTTTACGCCGGAGTCCATAAAGCGTTTTGTGGAGCTGTGCGGCGTGTCCAAGAGTAATGCCTCCACGGATTATGCAATGCTTGAGTATTGTATCAGGGAGGATCTTAAGATAAAAAAGCCCCGCATGATGGCAGTGCTTGATCCGGTGAAGCTGATAGTTGACAATTATCCCGAGGGACAGGTGGAATATCTGGAAGTTCCCAACAATCTGGAAAATGAGAGTCTGGGAAGCCGCAAGGTTCCTTTTAGCAGGGAGCTTTATATTGAGAGGGAGGACTTCATGGAGGAGCCGCCCAAAAAGTATTTCCGAATGTTTCCCGGCAATGAAGTGCGTCTGATGAATGCTTATTTTGTCACTTGTACGGGATGTGTGAAGGATGAAAGCGGCAGAGTGACGGAGATTCATTGTACTTATGATCCGGCATCTTACGGCGGGAACAGCCCGGATGGCAGAAAGGTGAAGGGTACCATTCATTGGGTATCGGCAGCAGAGGCAGTAGGGGCTGAGGTAAGGCTGTACGAGAACATTATCGATGAGGAGAAGGGCGTATACAATGAGGACGGAAGTCTGAATTTAAATCCCAATTCTCTTACGGTATTGAAAGACTGCCGTCTGGAGCCTGCACTTGCGGGGGCAAAGGCTTATGACAGCTTTCAGTTTGTACGGCAGGGATTTTTCTGTGTGGACTACAAAGAAAGCGGGCTTGTGTTCAACAGAATCGTATCTTTAAAGAGTTCTTATGTATTGCCAAAGGCGGAATAGTATCTGGGGATTTAATTGCAAAATTATAGTCATAATTGAAATCGACATAAGGTGCAACATAAAATAATATGGACAGAAAAGAGGAGACAAAGAATGGCAGGATTGTTAGATGGATTGGCAGGATTAGGGCTTAATAATCTGGCGAGAGTAGAGGTTTTTGAAAAAGAAGAGAAAGCGGATGCTGCGGCTGTTAAGGAGACAAAGACTCCGGAAGCTTTGGAGAAGGAATTTCTTTATGAAAAGAATATGCGCTGTCCGGTATGCGATGATAGTTTTAATGTCAAAATTATGAAGACGGGCAAGGCAAAGCTTGTGGGAACGGATTTTGACCTCCGTCCCAGATATGAAGGGATTGATGTGGTAAAATATGATGCCATCCTTTGTCCTCACTGCGGATATGCGGCTCTGACCAGATATTTTGACCATATCAGCATCGGGCCGGCGAAACTGATTCGGGAAAATATCAGCAAAAATGTGCAGCTGCATGTTTATAATGATGAAATTTATACATATGAGGAGGCTATGGAGCGTTATACCCTCTGTCTGGCAAATGCAGTGGTGAAGCGCGCCAGAAACAGTGAGAAAGCTTATATCTGCTTAAAGAGCGCATGGCTTTGCAGAGGTTATGCGGAGTATCTGGAAGCAAAGGGAGAGGGACAAAGTTCCAAATATAAGGAATTGAAGGAGCAGGAGGAAGTGTACCTTCAGAATGCTTATGACGGATTTAAGGAAGCCTGTCTTTCGGAATTATTCCCCATGTGTGGTATGGATGAGGTGACAGTGGATTATCTGATGGCAGAGCTTGCCGCTCATTTGAAAAAATATGATGAGGCTAATAAGCTGCTTAGTGGGATTCTTACCTCTCACAATGCAAATCCCCGCATTAAAGATAAGGCAAGGGATTTGAAAGACCGCATTGTTGAGGAAAAGAAGAAACAGGGTTGAGGGTAGATTTGCCCAAAAGATTCGGAGGGATAGAATCGGAAAATGTATGACATGACCATACAGCTGCAGACGGATGGCGGAAAATGTCTGTACTTGCAGATTTATGAACATATCAGACAGGAAATCAGGGAGGGGAAGCTTCTTGCTGGCGAGAGGCTTCCCTCTACCCGTTCTCTGGCAGAATATTTGCAGGTGGCGAGAAGCACGGTGGATTATGCCTATGACCAGTTGCTCAGTGAGGGATATATTGAGGCAGTTCCTTACAAGGGATATTTTGTATGTCCCATCGAAGAGCTTCTTCATCTGGAAGAAAACGGAAGTCTTAAGACAGGAAGCGTCGCTTGGCCGGAGAAAAAAAAAGAGGAAAGGAAATATGCCTATGATTTTTCCCCCCACGGAATTGATATGTCGGGATTTCCTTTTGGGGTCTGGAAAAAGATTACCAAAAATATTTTAAATGACGGAAACAGTGAACTTTTTGCCTTGGGGGAATCCCAGGGAGATTATGATTTGCGTTGTACTATCGGCAGATATCTTCATTCCTCAAGGGGAGTGAATTGTACACCGGAACAGATTGTCATAGGCGCCGGAAACGATTACCTTCTGATGCTGCTTCAGCAGATATTTGGAATGCATATGCATATCGCCATGGAAAATCTGACATATAAGAGAGCCTACCGCATTTTTCAGGCTTTGGGCTACCGGATTGTCACTGCAGAGTCGGATAAAAGCGGAATGCAGGTTGCAGGATTGGAGAATGAGGATGCTTGTGCTGCTTATGTGATGCCCTCCCATCAATTTCCTACGGGAGCTGTGATGCCTGTGGGAAGAAGAAATGAACTTCTGCGATGGGCGGCAAGGGGAGAAGAACGCTACATTATCGAGGATGATTATGACAGTGAATTCCGTTATCGAGGAAAGCCCATTCCCTCCCTGCAAGCTTCGGACAAACACGGAAAAGTGATTTATATCGGTACCTTTTCCAAGGCGATTGCACCGGCAATCCGCATCGGCTATATGGTACTGCCCCTGCCGTTACTAGCGCGCTACCGCAGGGAGTGCTCTTTTTATTCCTGTACGGTGTCCCGTATTGACCAGCGGATTTTGAATGAATTTATCAGGGACGGTTATTTTGAGAGGCATTTGAATAAGATGCGCAAGCTTTACCGGACAAAACATGATTTGCTGTTGGAGTGCCTGCAGGATTTGGAAGGAAGCTTTGTAGTATCAGGCGAAGATGCAGGGTTGCATCTTCTGCTGACGGCAAGGAATCCGGCATGGTCGGAAGAGGAATTGATTCAAGGGGCAGCCAGGGCGGATGTAAAGGTTTACGGACTTTCGGATAGTCTGGTGGACTTAAGTCCAACAAAGGCTACGGTGCTTTTAGGATTTGGAGGACTTGGTGAAAGGGAGATTATAGAAGGAACAAAGAGATTAACGGAAGTCTGGAGAGATTTTTGAACAAAAAATTTTCCAAAGCTGTAAAGCTACAACTTTGGAAAATCTGAATTGGTGAAAGTATCAAACTGATTAAACTAAATCCTCCGCATCATCAAACAGGGGCTCAGTACTCTCCTCTGTGCGGGTTTCCATGGGGGCAGACTCTTCATCGGGATCTCCCTCATCGAAAAAGTCTTCCACGGTTTCTTCCGTCTTGTTCTGTACACTCTGGACAACGGCTACTGCTTTTTCTGCCAGAGGAGTGAAAGTCTCCTTGACATTTGAAGCAACCTCAGAAACTTTTCCCGCAACCTCAGAGATCTTTTCGGAGAGATTTACGGAGAAATTTGTGGAGACACGCTCGGTATTTGGCTCGGTATTCGGTGCTGTCTCGGGGGTCAGTGGAACATAATTGCGGGAAACATCGGAAGACGCTCCTGTGTCCTCACTGAAAAAGTTGTCGTAATCGTCGTCATCCTCGTCAAAGGAAGCCTCATTTTCCTTCTTTTGCCTGTAGTAGTACACGGCGGCTGCAACAGTGCCCACTGCTGCAGTAAAGAGCAGGAACTTGCCAAGTTTGTTTGCCATGGGGTTACTCCTTTCGTTCATACCTACTTAAGTATTTTGGTACAATTTGTTATATAAGTATATTAATACTATTTTATGAAAATGAAAAGAGAAATATTCATAAATTTTTTGAAAAATCTTGCAATATGTGTTACACTTAATACCATGGCACCATTTGTCAGGGCGGTGCGGCAGGATTGCAAGAGCTGGATGCGGTTATACTTGCGGAAGATGGGGTTATTGGCAGCAGTACTGCAGGCAAAAGCCTGCGGTATGCGGGGGTGTAAGAATGAACGGTAAGTTTTTTGATCTGAAAAAAGAAAAACAGGACAGAATGATCAATGCAGCGTTGAAGGTGTTTGCGCTTAATGGTTACCGTCATGCCAGCACGGATGATATGGTGCGGGAAGCTGCCATCAGCAAGGGACTTTTATTTCATTATTTCGGAAGTAAATTGGGAGTGTATACCTTTGTATATGACTACAGTGTAAGATATATGACTTTGGAATTAGGTACTGTGGTTGACCCTAAAGAAACAGATTTATTCGAACTCATGAAGCAGACAGAGGAAGCCAAAATGCATGCCATGAGGGGCTATCCCTATATGCAGCAGTTTTTAAACCGCAGTATGGTGGAGAATGTGAATGAAGCTTTGTTAGCCATTGCGGAGAAGAGAGAACTGTTAAATGCGGCATATGATGAAGTGTTTAAGCAGGTGAGGCAGGAGCGTCTGCCCAAAGGCACGGATGTGTATAAGCTTCGCAAGATGCTGGAATTTACAGCCAATGGGTTAATGTCGGAACGGTTTTATGACGCTTCCTTTCAGCCGGAGATGCTGTATGAGGAAATTGTGGCTTATCTGGATATGATGAAAAGACTCACTAGTTCATGAGATTTGGCAATTATCAAGGAGTAGATGAACATGTCTTTGCAGGGAGAGACGAGAGAAAAGACAAGAATAAACATACAGGAACCCAAGCATTATCGGGTGATCATGCATAATGATGATTTTACCTCCATGGAATTTGTGGTGGAGATTTTGATAGATATTTTTCATAAGGATGTAACAGAGGCGCAGCGCTTGATGCTGATGGTGCATGAAATCGGCAAGGCAGCAGTGGGAGCGTACCCATATGATATTGCGGTTACAAAGGTTCAGGCAGCTACTAAAAGAGCGAAAGAGGAGAATTTCCCCTTCCGGATGACTGTTGAGGAGGCGTGACCATGCATGTATCGGGTGAAGTGGCAGAAATCATAAACACAGTGTTTACTTTGGCTAAAAGTGAACATTTTCCTTTTGTGACACCGGAATTAGCGCTGTATGTGATTTGTAAAAACAAAGCATTTGCCGCAGCGTTTGGAAATTGTAACGGAAAAGTAAAGAAGTTGGAAAATGACTTAAGGTCATATCTGGATGAATATATGGAACCGGAAGCTGAGGATTTAGAGGACATTCCGGAACTTTCACAGGGAATGGGCGATGTGCTGGCATATGCGTGGCAAGCCGCCCAGAACAGCGGAAAGCCTGTGGTGGAGCTCCCCCATATTATACATGCAATGTATGGGCTAGAGGAAAGCTATGCCGTTTACTACATGCGTGCGCAAGGTGTGGAACAGGCACAGCTGTTACAGGAAATGACTATCATTTATGAAGAAATCTCCTGTGAAAGCGATGCAGATAAGAGGAGCATCGGCGGGAAAAATAAGAATCGGCGAAGAAGCGCTGTTTCCGAAGCAGATGACAGGTGGGAAAATGCTGCGGAGGATGAAGAAGAGGATGCAGATGTATTGGGAAGCTTTTGGAGGCAGTATGCATCCTGCTTAAATGATGAATTGGAAGGGGTTAATCCACTGATTGGGCGGGAGCAGGAGCTGGAGAGAACCATGCAGATACTCTGCCGCAAGGAGAAAAACAATCCTCTGCATATAGGGGAGCCGGGAGTGGGAAAGACGGCAATTGCTTATGGCCTTGCAAAATTATTAAATGAAAACCGGGTTCCTGAGCCTTTGTCGGGGGCAAAGATTTTTTCTTTGGATTTGGGCAGCCTGCTGGCAGGCACGCAATACAGAGGTGACTTTGAGAAACGCTTTAAAAGGGTAATGGACAGCATTAGCTGTGAGGAAAAGCCCATTATTTATATTGATGAAATCCATAATATTGTAGGCGCAGGCGCAGTAAATGGCGGAGCCTTTGACATTTCCAACATGCTCAAGCCCTATCTGGCAGCAGGGCATATTCGGTTCATCGGTGCAACTACCTATGATGAGTACAAAAAACATTTTGAGAAAAGCAAGAGTCTGGTCAGGCGGTTTCAAAATATTGATATTAAAGAACCAAGTATTCCGGATGCCGTACAGATTTTGGAAGGTCTGAAAAAGACTTATGAAAAATTCCACAATGTCGCTTATGCAAAAGGTGTGCTGGAATATGCGGCCAGGATGAGCGCAAAGTATATAAACGAGCGCTATCTGCCAGATAAAGCCATTGATTTGATAGATGAGGCGGGGGCTTACCGCCGCATGCATCCTCTGAATCAAAAGCGTCAGTGGGTGGGAAAAGAGCTGATTGATGAAATCTTGGCAAAGACTTGCAACATTCCAAAACAGACAGTGGAAAGGGATGAAACGAAAGTCCTCGCAACATTGGAGGAACGCCTGCAAAGCCGTGTTTATGGTCAGAACGAGGCAATTGCTCAGGTAGTCAATGCTGTGAAATTTTCCAGAGCCGGACTGTTGGAGGAAGGAAAACCTCTGGCAAGTCTGTTGTTTGTAGGGCCAACCGGAGTGGGAAAGACGGAAATAGCCCGCAGTCTTGCGGAAGAATTAGGCGTTAAGCTGATTCGGTTTGACATGAGCGAATATGAAGAAAAACACACTGTGGCAAAGCTGATAGGCGCCCCTGCAGGATATGTGGGATATGAGGAGGGAGGACTTCTCACGGAGGAAATCCGCAAGAATCCCCATGCAGTTCTTTTGCTGGATGAGATTGAAAAGGCACACTCAGATATCTACAACATTCTCCTGCAGGTGATGGACTATGCGACATTGACGGATAATCAAGGCAGGAAAGCCGATTTCAGAAATGTAATCATTATCATGACTTCAAATGCTGGTGCAAGCCGGATTGGAAAGCCCGGAATCGGTTTTGGCGGGCAGGATGTGAAGGCAGATGTCATTCTGGAGGAGGTAAAGAGGATTTTCCAGCCTGAGTTTCGCAATCGCTTGAATAAAATTGTAGTGTTCCACAGTATGAATGAGGAGATGGCAGAGCAGATTGTTGAAAAGAAGCTGGGCGAACTAGGGAAGATGCTTTTGCAGAAAAATGTAGAGATGTCTGCTGACATGAAGGCCAAAAAGCTGATAAAAAAGAAAGGAATCAGCACGGAATTTGGCGCAAGAGAGATAGAGCGGGTGATACAGGGGGACATCAAGCCTCTGTTAGTAGATGAAATTTTGTTCGGGGCACTTAAGAAGGGAGGAAAGTGTCGTCTGAGCGTTTTGGATGACAGGTTTCAGATTAGCTTCCCCGCCGAAAAAAAGAGAAAGAGGTAACCCGATGCCTGTTTATCGGTTAGATGAAAAAGAAATATTTTTTCCAAACCCGACATTGGCATGCGAGGATGGACTGCTGGCAATTGGGGGAGATTTGAGCGTGGAGCGCCTGCTGCTGGCATACACACATGGGATTTTTCCGTGGTTTTCTCCCGGAGAGGAAATTTTATGGTGGTGTCCCAAGGAGCGTTTTGTAATCTTTCCAAAAGAGATACACATATCACATTCCATGAAGAAATATATGAAGAAGCATGAACTGCGCATTGTGTTAAACAGAGATTTTGCGGATACCATGCATCGGTGCCGGATGAAAAGAGAATTTAATGAAGGTACTTGGATTTCAGATGAGATGGAAGAGGCATACCGCTGTCTTCATGAAACGGGTTATGCTGTCAGCGTGGAAATATTTGAAGACGGCGTGCTTTCCGGGGGACTATATGGGGTTATCATAGGAAGGTGCTTTTTTGGCGAGAGCATGTTTTCTGAAAAGGAAAATGGTTCAAAGATGGCGTTAATCGCCTTTGCCCAACTGTTAGAGCAGAAAGAGTTTTTGTTTATTGACTGTCAGTTTCATACAGAACATTTGGAAAGTATGGGGGGCAGATTTATTTCATGGGAGGAATATGACGGGATGTTGAAGGCAGGAACGGAGTATCTGTTTGGGTAGAGGGGTGATTTCCGATTAGGTATTTTGCAGAGCAATTTGCCCTTCACTATTTACATCAGAACTTCTTGACTTAATTCCTAGGATAGCTACCTGCTATCATCTCCGCTAGGCAAAGTTCGAAAAAACTTCGGGTTCCGCTCGGCTCGTAGCAATAAAAAATCGGGGTGACAGGATTCGAACCTGCGACCTCCTGGTCCCAAACCAGGCGCTCTAGCCAAGCTGAGCCACACCCCGCTATGCATTCTTATCAATGCTCAAATATTATATCCCATTAGCTCTATACCTGTCAAGAAATTTATCATCTTAATGTACCTCTATAGCTGGGAACGGAGATTTTTAGGAAAGAAAAAGATCCATGATTATTAGGTATACGATAGTCTGCAATTTGAAAGCATCAATATATGCATTGGTCGGAGAATTCGGAGAGGGATATATGTATTTATCTTATCTTTTGGGAGGAAAAGTAGATTTTGGTGATTTAAAAATATATATTAATGGCAGTGAAATAAGAAAGCAGGATTTGAAATTAATTAGTTGGAATCTTGAATCGATGGAAGAAAGGAGAAAAATACTTTGAATTTGACATATGCGCAAAAAAATGGAAAACTTGTTCATGTATCTGAAGTAGAAAACGGTTTAAAATGTGGTTGTGTATGCCCTGCATGTGGAGAAGTTTTAATTGCAAGAAAAGGTAATAAAGTTGCGCACCATTTTGCACACAAGAGCACCATTGAATGCCAATATGGATATCAAACTTCTTTGCATATGGTAGCTAAAAAAATAATTTCTGAATATAGAAGAATAAGTGTACCTGAGCTTTCTTTAAAGTTTCCAGAAATTTATAAGGAAGAATTAATCGAAAAAGAAAGAATTTTGAATGTATCAGAAGTTGTCTTAGAAAAGAAAGTAAATGATATTATTCCAGATATTATATTATTAACAGATATAGGGCAAATCATTGTAGAAATTTATGTGACCCATGAGGTGGATTCAGAAAAGAAAAAGAAAATTAAGCGATTGGGGATTCCTGCTATTGAAATTAACCTGAGTGAATTTGAAAGGAATATATGCGAGGAAGATTTGCGGGAAATACTCATTGATAAGAATGATTCCAAAAAATGGATATATAATGGCAAAAGAGAGGAAACATATAAGAAATTCTTACAAGTATCTGATGCGAAAATAATGGTAACTAGAAGCTATGCATTTCATGTGGAGGATTGCCCAATAAAGAAAAGAATGTGGAAACAAAAAGCATATGCAAATTTTTGTGATGACTGTTTATACTGTGATTACCTTATAGGCAAGACAAAAGATGGAGGCATTTTATGCTCGGGAAGAGAGCGTATTGCACATGTATGTGATTTTAGTATACCTAAAGAGGAGAGAATAAAGAACTCTAACGAAAAAAGAGAAGAGGAATTCTATGATTCAGTAGGGTTAGGAGTTTGTCCCCAATGTGGAAATAGTTTAGTTATACGAAACGGAAAATATGGTGAATTTTTTGGGTGTAGTAATTATCCTCATTGTAGGTTTACTTTTAATTATGGAAATAAAAATGTATATGAATAGTAGTATGTTCAAATTATTACTCAAAGGCACAAAAACATTGACACCAAATATGACACCACATATAATGAATGTAGGGGGAATTTTTCATGTCAAGGTGGGATAAACTGTTATCAAAAATCTGCTCACTTTCAAAAGACATACGTTTTGATGAATTGAGAAATGTATTGGAAAGCTGCGGATATGAGATGCATGAGCCAAGAGGCGGCAGTAGTCATTGCACATTTCGGAAAGCAGGATGTCAGCCGATTACAATACCAAGACATGAACCTATTAAGCGAGTCTATGTAGAGATGGTAAAGCAGATTGTCGAAAATGAGGTAGATAACGATGAAGACATTAAATGAGTATATGGCGCTTCCCTATAAAATGGAGATTGTAGAGGATAAGGAAGAAGGTGGTTTTGTTGTGTCATTCCCGGATCTTCCCGGGTGTATTACTTGTGGCGAAACGATAGAGAGTGCAGTTGCGAATGCCAGAGATGCAAAAAAAGCCTGGCTGGAAGCAGCGCTGGAAGAGGGAATTATCATTCACGAACCGGATAGCATAGATGATTATTCGGGGCAATTTAAACTTCGAATTCCCAAGAGTCTGCATCGTCTTCTGGCAGAACATTCCAAAAAGGAAGGTATCAGTATGAACCAATATTGCTTATATTTGCTCTCAAGAAATGATGCAGCGTATATGAAGTAAGAAGGTATAATTTTTAGCAGCAAAAGCCTCAGAGTCGCGGCCTCTGGGGCTTTTTGATTCAAAAACCGAGAAGAAAGATGCAAAAATGATGCATTGGTGTTTTATAATAGGCATAATGACAGAAAATCCTGCGATATGGACAGAGGAGGAGAGTTCCGTGAAAACACAAATGCAAACGAAAATGGCAGTTCTTTTTTGCATAAGTATATTAGCAGTGACATTGGGCGGCTGCAAAAGCCTTGGAGATATGGCGGCGGGAAGCGTCGCTAGTGTTGGAACCGAGGACAGAAAAATAGCAAATAAAGGCATAGGAGCAAATGAGGAATGGAGTCTGATATGCGGCTTAAGCGATGAAGCAATTGGATTATCGCTGGGAGAGGTCTGTGATTGGGCATTAGAGGATTATGACCGGATATTTAAATGTTTCAACAGGGCAGTAACTTCCTATGGCATACCCAAGGAAGAAGCGCAGGCAATGCTTCAAAAGCTTATGGACAGCGAAATACTTGACAGACCCAACAGATTTCTTACAGGAATGGTTTTCAATGATTACGATGGGAATGGTCAGAGGGACATGCTTGTGTGCCTGTACCTAGATGCAGCAAATAAGAATTATTATCAGAATGGCGGTCTTTATCTTTTTATGAATGAGGAAGCCCCCTGCTTGATACGCGATGATTTTTGCTGTTACTATAAGGGGGATATTGTGGGTGACTTTGGAGCGGATATCGACCATGACGGAAATACGGAAATTGTCTTTTGTGTGAGGGGAATGGATAAAGAGGACAGCCAGACATTCGTGATAAAGTATGGGAGTAAGGGAAGACGGATTCTGCTTCCAAGTAATACGATTTCTGAACGTGGCTGTGATGTCAGAATAAGCAGGGATGAGAATTTGGAAGAGGGAATGTATGATATCTATTGCAGATATTTTAACGAAAAAGTGACTCTAAAAGTGGAGGATGAGAGCATTACGGAGCTCAGAGACTATGGCGGTTCTTATGAGATGCTTGCAATGACAGAATATCAGGGAGAGGAGTATCTTACCGCATATCAGTCTATTTATATTGGTGAAAGCAAAGTGGGAGATGCCGTGTTTTTGTTTGATTGGGATGAAAAGGGAGACCTATATATCAAAGACTGGTATGTGGAGGACGGAGATAAAAAGCGGTATGAGCCCTTTGGTATGATTCAAAAAGGCACCTTTGCTGTCCGGGATATACTTGATGAAAATGAAAACAGTGAGGAACTAAGAGCGTATAATGACTTTGTGACCGGAAAGATTACAGGTCATATTGATGAGCATATATACATGGATGCTTCTTATGAAGCCACCAAAAATCTTAAGACGATGGATAAAGACGGAAAGGGGATTTCCTTTGAGGCTTTGACTGATGAGCTTATCAGGGGCTATGGAAAGGGCGTCTGGAGTATACAGTATGCGCTGATTGATTGCGGAAATGACGGCAGAAAGCAGCTGGCACTGCGTATGTATGGTTTGAGCATAGAACTGTCAGGCGATGAGAGCGACCTTACCATGGTGTTTGATTATAAGGAGGGAAAGGTTTCCCTGATATATGCCATTGATACATGGTCCAGAAAAAGGAATAATGTCTATCAGGACGGATATGTGTTTGGACATGGAAGCAGTGGAGCCAGCACCAATGGCACATGGGAAGGAATCATCGGGACAGATGGAGTTTATCATGAAAATTTTAATTGTCTTGTAGAGTCTTACTCTACCTTGTACGAAATGCCCTGCGGTTGGCCTGAGTTTGATGGCATGGATTCAGTAGCTTGGTATAGATATTCCATGAGTGATAAAACCATTTATGCCTATGAAATATGGAAGGAAGATGTTACGGAGGAGGAAAGACAGACTATCTTTGATTGTATCCACGCAAATGAAGAACAGATGGGAGTGGAATTTCTCACAGGTGATAAAGCGTGGGAGATTGTGGAAGAAAACAGAAAGAAGCTGGGAATTACGGATGCAATAGATAGCGTTGAAGATTTCCGTGAAGATCTCCGCGAAAATAAGATTTTGTGGAAGGAGCTTATTTTAGAGACAACCTAGTGAATCAGGGAGGAGAGTTACGTGAAAATAGCAGTTCTTTTTTGCATAAGCATATTAGCAGTGACATTGGGCGGCTGCACAAGAGAGGAAAGGAGTCTGATAAACGCATTGGCAGATGAAACGATTGGATTATCGTTGGGAGAGGTCTGCCATGGGGAATTAGAGGATTATGACCGGATTTTCAAATGTTTCAACAGGGCAGTAACTTCCTATGAGATACCCAGGGAAGAAGCGCAGGAAATGTACCAAAAACTTATGGACAGCAAAATACTTGACGAAGAAAGTATGCGCCTTACGGGTATGGTGTTCGATGATTATGATGGGAACGGCGAGAGGGACATGCTTGTGTGTCTGTACAAAGACACAGAGGATAGTGACGATTATAAGGACGGCTGCCTGTATCTTTTTATGAATGAGGAGGAACCGTATTATATCTATGACGATTGCTGCTGCTATTATCATGGATGGATTTTTGGCGATTTTGGGGAGGATGTTGACCATGACGGGAACACAGAGATTGTCTTCTGCGTGCAGGGAACGGGCAATGGCGGTGCGGGAGACTGCCAGAAATTTGTGCTGAAATATAAGGACGGGCAGATAGAGCGCATGGAGATTCCCAATGATTTTCCGGAAGAAAGGGACGATTGGGGTCTGCAGATTCAGGTGACAAGGGATGGGGAAAAAGGAGAGTATCATGTATATTGTCCCTACCTTGACGAAACGGTGGTTTTGAAGGTGGAAGAGGAAGAGGAAAGGGATCGCAGCGGTGCAAACTGCAGGGGATATTATGGCTTTTTTATGGCATATCATACGGACGGAAAGTTTCTCGCAGGGTGTGAATATATTTATGCCGGAAGTATAGCAGACGGATTGGGAAGTGCTGTGTTTTTGTTTGATTGGGATGAAAACGGTGCAGCTTATGTAAAGGATTGGTATGTGGAAGATTGGGATGGGAAAATATATCTGCCCTCCGCCAAGATTACAGCCCCCCTGTTTGGCGAAACACAAAACAGCGAAGAGGTAAGGGCATATGAAGCGTTCCTTACCGGGAATCTGACGGCGCATATTGATGATAAGATATACAGGGATCTTTCTTATCGGGGAATCTCTGCCACCGATTCGGAAGTGATGGACAAGGCAGGTGAAGGATTTGATATTCAGAAACTTATCAATGAGATTGCAAATGAAACCATGCAGGACAGGGATATCATTTATACAGGGAATATGGAATATGCGCTGATTGACTGTGGAAATGACGGTAAAAAGCAGCTTGCGCTGCGTGCCGACGATTTGAGCATATATTCGTGGAATGATAGCAGTGATCTTACCATGGTGTTTGATTATAAGAATGGGAAGGTTTCCATGGTATACGCCGCTGACTCATGGGCAAGGAGTGAAGAGGAACTTTATCAGAATGGATATGTATTCGGAGGCGGAAGCGGAGGAGCTGCTTGTCATTATACATGGGAGGGAATCATCGGTGCGGACGGAGTTTATCGTGAAAGCTATAAGTGCCATCAGGAGAACGGCAGCGGTTTCTACGAAATGACTTCCATTTATGACTTTTGGGATAGGGTCAGCCCGGCATGCTTTATGGAATATTCCATCAATGATAAGACAATTTATGCTTATTGGATATGGGAAGATGAGGATGTCACAGCAGAGGACAGACAGCTTGTCCTTGACTATGTCCGCAAAAATGAAGAACATCTGGGAGTGGAATTTTTCACGGATGATAAAGCATGGGAGTTTGTGGAAAAAAACAGAAAAAACCTTGGCATTACAGAGGGAATGGATGGGGAAGAAAATAAGATTGATTGGAGGGTGCTGCCGGTTCTTTAGAAATAGATAAATGGAGGAATCATTCAAATGAAAACAAAAATTATGGTACTGCTTTGTATCGGCTTTTTAATGATAGCGGTCTTAGGATGTGGCAATCGTGCGGATATAGCAGAAGGTGATATGACAAATACAGCAACAATTTTTGCTTCTGACATGACAGAGGCAGAAGAACAGATAAGCTTGTCTTGGGATGAATTTCGCGACAAGGTATTAAACGATTGCGATTATGATATATCCGAGGAAGAATTGCAGGTACTGTACCAAGAAATTAAGGACAGTAAAATATTAAAAGAGGAAAACAGACAGTTGACAGGTTTGGCGCTAAATGATTACGATCAAAATGGTCAGACAGACATGATTGTGTGTGTGGTGTACGATGAGAAAGGTGATGTTTATGCAGACGGCTGCATTTACCTTTTTATGAACGGTAAAAGTCTTTATGACATGCGTGATGAGTACTGCTGTTATAAATCCGGTGATATTTTTGGCGATTTTGGAGCTGACATAGACCATGACCAAAATATAGAGGTTGTCTTTTGTGTGGGGGGAACGAAGATTGACTGTGTAAAGTTCGTGGTAAAGCCTAAGGATAAAGGAATAAAGCGTATGGAACTTCCCTATGGACTGTACTCAAAAGACGATTATGGTGAAGAACTTTGGGTAGCAAAGGGGTTAGAAGAGGGAGTATATGAAGTGCGCAATATGAGGCTTGCAGAAAAAGTCGCATTAAAAGTAGGAGAGCAGAAGGAGATATATGGTTGGAGCAGGAGTGGTTATTATAAGCTTGCGCTGGAAGAGTATCAGGGAGAGGTGCTTCTTGCCGGATATGAATATATATACCTTGGTGACGTGGTATTGGGAAGTGCTGTGTTTTTGTTTGATTGGAATGAAAGAGGGGAGGCATATGTGAAAGCCTGGTATGTGGAGGACAATGAGGGAAAGCGGCATATATCTTTTGGAAAGATTCAAAAAAGTAAATTTGACTATACCAATATTTTTGATGAAAATGAAACAGGCGAGGAGGTAAAGGCATACGAAGATTTTTTTACCGGAAAGATTGCAGCGAATATAGATGATAATATTTATGCTGAAACTTCTTATATAGGAATAACTGCCACCGACCCTGAGGTAAAGGATAAAGATGGACAGGGCTTTTATTTTGAGGACCTGATTGATGAGATTATCAAGGAAACATATGGGGACAATGGCATTTGGGCTGTGCAGTATGCGTTGATTGACTGTGGAAGCGATGGTAAAAAACAGCTTGCACTGCGCGCATATGGTTTGGGTATAGAGGGGACATGTGATGACAGCACATGCACAATGGTGTTTGACTATAAAGACGGAAAAATTTTCATGGTATATGCTGTTGATGCTTGGTCAAGGAGCAGCACGGATTTGTATAAAAATGGATATGTGTGCGGTTTTGGAAGCGATGGGGCTTTCAGCGGTCATGAGTGGGAAGGAATCATCAAAGCAGACGGAGTTTACCATGAAAGCTTTCAATGTCATATGTGGGTCGGAGGCTCAGAATGGGAGTTTTTGGATATAAATGACAAAAGAAGATATCAATTAGAGTCTAAGACATACTCCATAAGCGGCGAAACTGTTTATTCGTATGATATAGATGGCGCTGATATCACAGAGGCGGAGAGACAGGCTGCTCTTGAGTGTATTCAGAAAAGGGAAAGTTCTCTGGGGGCGGATATTCTCTCGGATGATAAAGCATGGGAGCTTGTGGAAAAAAACAGAAAAAGCCTTGGTATTACAGAGGGAATGGATGGGGAAGAAAATAGGATTGATTGGAGGGTGCTGCCCAGACTAACGGCTCTTTCACAATAATACTATCAGAGGCGAAAGGGATTGCATTTTTGATAAAATCCGTATACAATAATAAAATAAATTTACAGGAGGTTGCGACATGGCGGCAAAAGTATTTTTTACCAGAGACATTACACCGGAGAAGGTGGTGGAACTGTACAAGTTGACAGGGAAAGAACTGCCCGGCAAGGTGGCGGTAAAACTGCACTCCGGCGAGCCCGGCAACCAGAATTTCTTAAAACCGGAATTCTGGCAACCTGTGGTGGAGTATGTAAAGGGAACGGTAGCGGAGTGTAACACTGCTTATGACGGCGGCAGAAACACCACAAAGAAGCATCTGGAGACTTTGGAAAAGCATGGATGGAGTAAGTATTTTCAAGTGGATTTGCTGGACGGTGAAGGGCCGGATTTGGAGCTTTCTATTCCTGCCGGAAAGGTGATTCAGAAAAATTATGTGGGCAAAAATATGCAAAATTATGATTCCATGCTTGTGCTTTCTCATTTTAAGGGGCATCCCATGGGAGGCTACGGCGGAGCTTTAAAGCAGCTTTCCATTGGTGTGGCATCTTCCATGGGCAAGGCGTATATCCACGGCGCAGGGGATACCGATAAATTTTGGGATTCCGACCATGATTCCTTTCTGGAGTCCATGGCGGATGCGGCAATGTCTGTAGTGGATTATTTTAAGGGAAATATCGTGTATATCAATGTTATGAAAAATATGTCCGTGGATTGCGACTGTTGCGCGGTTGCAGAGGATCCCTGTATGAAGGATATCGGCATATTGGCATCCTTAGACCCCATAGCCATCGATCAGGCATGTTTGGATCTGGTGTATGCCTCCGATGACCCCGGCAGGGACCATTTGGTGGAGCGCATTGAGTCCATGAACGGAGTGCATACCATAGAAGCGGCGGCAGCATTGGGATATGGCTCAAGGGAATATGAGCTGGTTCAGGTATAGAATGTTTTCCCAATTTTTTCTAAATTTTTTTCAAATTCGTTTTAAAATATTGTGCAAACTGCCCTAATATGTTATACTAAACTTGTCCTGCAAAATTTATTCATTGGGAGGTATATATGGCTAAAAATGTTATCGTTGGACAGTCTGGCGGACCTACAGCTGTCATCAATTCCAGTCTTGCGGGGGTATTTAAGACCGCAAAGGATCTCGGTGCCGATAAAGTATATGGCATGAGACATGGTATCAAGGGTTTTCTGGAAGAGAACATCGTTGATATGAGTGAACAGATTCGCACGGATTTGGATTTGGAGCTGCTTAAGAGAACTCCTTCCGCATTCTTGGGTTCCTGCAGATATAAGCTGCCGGAAGCAGAAAGCAACAAGGAATTATACGACAAGATTTTTGAACTTCTGAAGAAATATGAGATTACCGCATTCTTTTATATTGGCGGAAACGATTCCATGGATACCATTAAAAAGCTTGCTGATTATGCAAATGAAATCGGAAGTTCCATTCGTTTCATGGGCGTTCCCAAGACCATTGACAACGACTTGGCAGTGACAGATCACACTCCCGGATTTGGAAGTGCAGCAAAGTACATTGCATCCGCTACCAAGGAGATTATCAGGGACGGTCTGGTATATGATATCAAGCAGGTAACTGTCATTGAGGTTATGGGTCGTAATGCCGGCTGGCTCACTGGTGCGGCAGCTCTTGCAAAGAGCGAGGACTGCGAAGGCGTGGATATGATTTATCTGCCTGAGCTTCCCTTCAATGTGGACGATTTTATCAGAAGAGTGGGCGATTTGCTGGAGAAAAAGAACTCCATCGTAGTTGCGGTTTCCGAGGGTATTATCACCGCTGAAGGCAAATATGTATTTGAGTTGACAGACCATACAGAGTATGTTGACTCCTTTGGTCATAAGCAGTTGAGCGGTACAGCCAGATACCTTGCAACCCTTTGCAGTGAGAAGTTCGGCTGCAAATCCAGAGCTATCGAGCTTTCAACTCTGCAAAGATGTGCCGGACATCTGACCTCCCGCGTGGATATCACAGAGGCATATCAGGTTGGCGGCTCTGCAGTGAAGGCAGCCTTTGACGGCGAGACGGGAATGATGGTTATCTTAAAGAGAGTATCTTCTGACCCTTATATCTGCACCACAGACCTTTATGATGTGCATAAGATTGCCAATATCGAAAAGAAGGTTCCGTTAGAGTGGATTACCGATAATGGAACCAATGTAAGCAAACAGCTTGTGGATTATATCAGACCTCTGATTCAGGCAGAACTGACACCTATCATGATTACGGGACAGCCCCGCCATATTGTGGTTGATATGGAGCATTAAGCGCTGCTTACTATACATCAAGCATGGAGATCAGGACTTCTTAAGATTTTGGAAGTCCTGATTTTTTCGTGTATTTTTCGACAAATTATAAAATATTTATTAAAAAAATACCTAAATAATAAAAATTACTCTTTAAATTGCGACAGCAATAGTGTATAATGATACAGACACAGTCGTTTCGGGGGATAATGACTATTAAGAAGTATGTCTGATACAGCAGATTTTCCCCAATCGCTAAAAGTTAAATATGCATCATAGGAGAAAATGTATGAAGAAAAAAATCAGTATTATCACAATTTTTATTATGTTATGCTTGATACCAGCGACCGTTCTTGCTGTCTTCAGTGTCCTTCTGTCCAGCAGTTATATGAAATCCACGGCAGAAAATGAAATCAAAGCAACCTTGGAGGCTACCGGTTACACATTAATGGAAACCTTTACGGTTACGGATCAGGGGGATTATATGCTGCTTGATGGTGTTCTCTACAAGGGTGTAACAAATCTCTCAAAGAGTTATGATATTGTGGATACTATTCAGTCAAAGACTCAGGTGGAGTGTACTTTGTTTTATGGAGATACCCGTTACATGACAACGATAAAAGACCAGAACGGTGACCGTATGATTGGAACTTCATGTTCTGATGAGGTGAAAAAAGTTGTTTTGGAGCAGGGAGAGACCTATTTTGCCAGAAATATTACCATTGGCGGAAAGGACTATTACGGATTTTATATTCCCATTGTGCAGGGCGGCGAGGTAGTTGCCATGTGCTTTACTGGTAAGCCTAGTTCTGATCTGACCGAGGCAACCGCTGAATTTTTCACCTACATTTTGATTTGCAGCCTTGTTATTCTGGTAGTGATTGCTATTATAGCATTTATTATCGGAGGAGCGCTGTCAAAGCATATTAAGGAGCTTCGTGATGATACCGTGAAGCTGTCTCAGGGTAATCTGAACTTTAAGATGCAGAATAAAAATATTATCAGGGAAGTGTATGAGGTAGCAGCCGCAGCAGAGAATCTTAAGAATCAGTTGTCTGAAGTAGTAAATGTGATTTTGAACTGTTCCAAGACAGTGGAGACTTCTGTACAAAGCATTGATGAGTCCCTTAACAACTGTACAAGCGCAGTGAAGGATTTGAGCACCACTATGGAAGAGTTGGCATATGGTGCACAGAGCATGGCGGGTTCCGTAGAAAAAGAAGCCGTGGATATGGATCAGATTTCCAACAATATCACCGAGATTTCTGACAGCTCTCAGTCCACCAAGGAAGTGAATACCAAGGTTGCCGAGGTGAGCGGAGCAGCAAAGACGGATTTGAACGAGTTGATCAAAGCAAACAGTTACACCACGGAAAGCGCAGATAATGTTATCACAAGTATTTCCGAAGTCAGCGATGCAGTTAAACAGATTACCACCGCAGCACAGATGATTATGGATATTTCCACCCAGACCAATCTCTTGTCCTTAAATGCAAGCATTGAGGCGGCAAGAGCAGGAGAAGCAGGAAGGGGCTTTGCGGTGGTGGCAAGCGAAATCCAGAAGCTGGCAGAGCAGTCCAATTCTTCCGCACAGGAGATTCAGACCATTATCGAGAAGATTACTTCCAAGACCGAGGAATGTACCAAGATTGCAGGTAAGATTCAGGATGCAGTAGGTCAGGAGTCTGGTGCGCTTAAGAGCGTAAGCCGCAGCTTTGACGATGTGGAAGGCAATATTTCCAATGCAGTGGACGCAATCAACAAGATTACGGAGCTGGTAGCTGTCATCGAGAAAAACAAGGTTGGAATTCTGGATTCCGTTACGGATTTGTCCGGTATTTCCGAAGAAAATGCAGCCTGTGCAGAGGAGGCTAATGCTTCCGCTGAGGAGCTGAGAGCCAATATAGAGGAAGTAAGTTCTCAGGCAACTGAGCTGAAGACGGTAGTGCAACAGCTGGATGAAAGCGTTTCCTTCTTCAAAATTTAAGTTTTATTTTACTTGTCAGGATTTCTAAGAATAAATAACCAATTGTGGGATATGATACCGATATGAGTAAGATTCTAACAACAGATTCTCAGAAAGGTGGTATCCCATGATTGGTTTTTTGATTGCCCTGATTTCAGGGGCGCTTATGAGCATACAGGGAGTATTTAACACACAGGTGACAAAGTCATCCAGCATCTGGTCAGCAAGCGCTTTTGTGCAGTTTACGGCGCTTTTGGTCTGTCTGGGAGCATGGGCGGTAGCGGACAGAAGTTCTCTTACAAAGGTTATGAGCGTAGAACCCAAATATATGCTGCTTGGGGGCGCAATCGGGGCTTTTATCACATATACCGTGATAAAGAGCATGGATGCGCTAGGTCCTGCAAAGGCGGCTATGCTGATAGTGGTGTCTCAGATTCTTGTGGCATATGTCATAGAGCTTCTGGGATGGTTTGGAGTGGAGAAGCAGCCCTTTGAATGGCGAAAGGTGATCGGTATGGCAGCTGCTATAATTGGAATTATTATTTTTAAATGGAAATAGATAAAAGTCCCTTGTAAATTCTTGATATTTATCTTACAATTAAATATACAGCATAGGAGGCAGCCCTCTTATCAAAGGCAAGTGCAGATTGCCGGAAAAGAGGGACTATGATGAAAGAAAAGCAAATCTTTTTTGGGAAGGCAGGAGTTCTCCTTCTAGGGGTGCTGTATGCCTTACTTGGTTGTGGCGTGCGGGATGCAGCAATTGAAATTCCTGTAAAAGAGGAAAAAACAGAAACGCTGGTAAAGGATTTCACAGAAACTGCAGAACCCAAAATGATTTCCGTGTATGTATGTGGAGCCGTTGTCTCGCCGGGGGTAGTGGAACTGCCGGAAGAAAGCAGGGCAGCTGATGCGTTGCAGGCGGCGGGAGGCTTTGCAGAGGACGCAGAGACTTCTTATGTGAATCTGGCGGCAAAGGTAACGGACGGCGAGAAATTGTACTTTCCCAGCGTGACGGAAGAGCCCTATTTAACAGCGCAGGAAAAGGGGGCGAAGCTTGTAAATATCAATACGGCAGGAGTGGATGTCTTATGCACTCTTTCCGGAATCGGGGAGGCAAGGGCAAGGGATATTGTTGCCTATAGGGAAGAAAACGGCCCCTTTCAGGCTAAGGAAGATATCATGAATGTGCCGGGTATCAAAGAAAACGCTTATAAAAAAATTTGTGATAGCATTACAATAAAATAGCAGGAGGATGAAGAGATGGCAGCCAAGAGAGCCTTAGTAGTGGATGATGAGCAGTTGATTGTAAAGGGAATCCGTTTCAGTCTGGAGCAGGATGACATGGAAGTGGATTGTGCCTATGACGGAGAAGAGGCATTAGCTTATGCAAGAAACTATCACTATGACATTATTTTGTTGGATGTTATGCTGCCAAAGCTTACCGGATTTGAGGTCTGCCAGCAGATTAGAGAGTTTTCTAATGTTCCCATTGTCATGCTCACGGCAAAAGGGGATGACATGGACAAGATTTTGGGGCTTGAATACGGCGCAGACGACTATATTACCAAACCCTTCAATATTCTGGAGGTAAAGGCGCGAATTAAGGCTATTATGCGCAGAACAGAGCCAAAGAAGACCGTCGAGGCAGAGTCAAAGGTTCTTGAGAGCGGAGAACTTCGTTTGGATTGTGAAGGAAGGAGAGCTTACATATCCGGTAAGGAGATTGGTCTGACTGCCAAGGAATTTGAGGTGCTTGAGCTTTTGATGAGCAATCCCAACAAGGTGTACGGCAGGGAGAGCCTTTTAAAGCTGGTTTGGGGTGCGGATTATCCCGGGGATGTGAGGACTGTGGATGTACATATCAGAAGACTTCGGGAAAAGATTGAAGCAAGTCCTAGTGAGCCTAAGTATGTGCATACCAAGTGGGGCGTTGGTTATTATTTTTTAAACAGTTGATGGGAAGGTTGAAATGATTGAAATAATAAAGCAAAAGCTAAGAAGTCTGGTGTTGCTTAGAAGTTTGCGCGCCCGTATTTTCGTGATAATGCTGACCGTAGGCATTATTCCCAGCATTTTGATGCGTTATGGCATTGTGAATAATTATGAAAGCCGCGCGGTGAATCAGCGTGCGACCACAGTACAGAATCAGTTAAAGATTATTGCAAATCATTTGGTGAACAATAATTATCTGACGAATTATCGTTCGGACGAGCAGGCATATCGAAATTCAAAGGCGGTTATCAATGCAGAGTTGGAGATGCTTTCCAATCTGTATGAAGGCCGTGTGATGATTATCAACAGTAATTTTAAAATCATTAAAGATACATATGGCATCAGTGAGGGAAAAACCATTATTTCCGAGGAGGTTATCAAATGCTTTCAGGGGGAGAATATTTCCCACTATGATCCAGAGCATGGCTATATTGAGATGACTACTCCCATTATAAGTACATCCAATAACGGGGATGGAGCAGATAATGCGGGGGTAGTTACAGGAGTTATGCTGACAAGCATTTCCAATGAAAGTATTGTTGGCACCATGAATCTGCTGAACAGAAACTCCCTGATTTTGGAGACTATTATGATTATCGTCATTTTTGGATTGGCGATGGTTCTGTCCGTGGCACTGACCCGACCTTTCAACCGCGTTACAGACGCTATTAATAAGGTAAAGGCCGGTTACAGCGACGAGAGTATTTCTGTGTCTGACTATGCGGAGACAGAGCATATTGTGGAGGCATTCAACCAACTGCTAAAACGTATGAAAACCTTGGATGATTCCAGACAGGAATTTGTGGCAAATGTGTCTCATGAGCTGAAAACTCCAATGACTTCCATGAAGGTTCTGGCGGATTCCCTGCTGGCGCAAGAGGGAGTTCCGGCGGAGCTGTATCGGGAGTTTATGGAGGACATTGTATCGGAGATTGACAGGGAAAACCAGATTATCACGGATTTGCTGGCGTTAGTAAAGATGGATAAGAAGGTGCAGGCGCTGAATATTGTATCTTTGGATATTAACGAACTGACAGAGCTGATTTTAAAGAGGCTGCGCCCTATCGCCCGCAGGAAAGACGTGGAAGTGGTGTTTGAGAGCGTCCGTCCCGTGGTGGCGGAAGTGGATGAAGTGAAGATGACCATGATTATCAGCAATCTGGTGGAGAATGCCATTAAATACAATAAGGAGCACGGATGGGTAAAGGTGGTGCTGGATGCCGACCATCAGTTTTTTACGCTGGAGGTCAGCGATTCCGGAATCGGGATTCCGGAGGATGCTCTGGCATATATCTATGAGCGTTTTTACAGGGTGGACAAATCTCATTCAAGAAAAATAGGTGGTACGGGACTAGGACTTGCTATTACCAAGAGTGCGGTTTTGATGCACAGGGGCTCCATTACGGTGACCAGCACAGAAGGGGAGGGCTCCTGCTTTACCGTAAAGATTGCCTTAAACTATATTGCGCAATAGATATGATATAAGGGAGTGGCTTATGAAGAGGATGTACAGGCAATTTCTGTTTTTGCTCGGCCTGATGATTTTATGTGTCATGGGGTTCATTGGCTGTGGTAAAAAAGAAAACAGTAGTGAAAATAAAGTGTCCGTTTATTATATCAGTAATTCTGAGACAAAGGTGGAGAATCACGAATATGTTCTCAAGGGAAGAAATGCGGAGGAACAGCTGCAGGAACTGATAGATTGTCTGTCCACCCAGCCGGAGAGACCGGATTATAAGGTGCCGCTGGGGATGGGATTTCGTGTGTTAGACATGTATATGGAGGATGGGAGAGTAGTGCTGGATCTGGATAAGGCATACAGCGATATGCCTGCCACCACAGAGGTATTGGTGCGGGCGGCTATTGTGCGCACACTGACCCAGATTGAAGAAATCCGTTATGTGGGACTTACCGTAGAGGGGCAGCAGCTTTATGATAATGCCGGCGAGCTGGTGGGATGGATGAGTGCCAAGCAGTTTATCAACAATGACGGAAACGAGATTAATACCTATGAATTAGTGAGACAGAAACTTTATTTTGCAAACGAAACGGGGGATAAACTGATAGCCTCCTATCGGGAGAAGCATTATTCCACAAACACACCGCTGGAGCGCTTTGTGGTGGAAGAGTTGATAGCAGGGCCCAGCAGCCAGTCTTCAGGTTTATACCCTACTATCAATCCGGATACAAAGCTTATCAGCATCATGACAAAGGACGGAATCTGTTATGTGAATCTGGATTCCGGATTTCTCAATGTGACTAATAATGTGTCCGTGGAGGTGGCTGTATATTCTATCGTGGATTCTTTGACTGAATTGAGTAATGTCAACAAAGTGCAGATTCTGGTAAACGGGGAGGTGCCCACGGACTTTTTCAGTACCAATACCTTTGAGAGAAATCTGGACTATGTGACAAAATTGCAACCTTAAATTTTAAACTCTGGGAAAGACGAGGAGACAAATGAGAAGACCTTTGATGTGGGTCTGCCTTTGTCTGGTTATAATCGCGGCGTTTAAGCAGTGGATATGGGGGGAGGCTGCGTACAGCGGTCCGGATAGCTTTTTGCTGCAGGATGGCGAGGAAGTGATTATTACAGGCAGGGTATACCAAAAAGATATTGATTATTTTTATTTGAATTCATGTTTTATAGGAATTGATAATTCTTTACAATCAACAAATTCTGAACAATCAAGTATTGCTTATCAGCAGACTATACCACTTACTTATCATATTATGGGGCAGGCAGAAGGATTTTCGCCGGAAGAGCTTTTATTGGGAAGCCGGGTGACGATGAAGGGAACACTTCGCAATTTTAATAAGGCCACCAATCCAGGTGAATTTGATGCCGCAAAGTATTATAAGACTTTGAAAATCGGCTGGAAACTGACAGATGCGAAACTGCTTGCGAAAAGTTCGTCTTATTCCGAATGGAAAGAAATTTTGTATGGGCTGAAGGTACATTGGCGGAAAAGGCTTTTTCGGATTTTTTCGGAGAAGGAAGCTTCCATTATGGCTACCATGCTTTTGGGTGAAAAAAAGGGGCTGGATCAGGAGATAAAGGAATTGTACCAGCGAAACGGAATTGTGCATATTTTAAGCATTTCAGGGCTTCATATTACGATTGTCGGAATGGGCATCTATGGGTTGCTGCGCAGGGTGAATGCGCCGCCTTATCTTGCGGCGGTCTGCGGCGGCTGCATATTGCTGTTATACGGGGTGATGACAGGATTCGGGGTGTCTACCTGCCGGGCGGTGGGAATGTATTTGATTCGCATGGCAGCCGAAGCAGTGGGACGCACCTATGATATGCTGACAGCGGCTGCCCTGTTAGCAGTGATAATGGTGTGGCAGAATCCCCTATATCTGAGTCATAGCGGATTTTTGTTGTCCTTTGGCGCTATTTTTGGAATCGGTGTGTGTTATCCGGTCTTTTTGGAAAAAGAGAAAGAGGGCGGCAAAGCTCAAAGAAAAAATCAGGGAGGTACTGTCAGATACCTTCTGGCAAAATTTGGAGATAGACTGTATCGGTCAATATTGGCGTGCCTGTCCATTTCTATGATGACAATTCCCATACAGCTCTGGTTCTATTTTGAGGTTCCCACCTACTCTGCAGCCTTAAATCTATTGGTGATTCCGTTTATGACACTAGTGATATTGACCGGTTTAGTCGCTATGATGGTGCCGGGATTGGGTGTTCTGGGAACCGTGGATTGCTTGATTTTACAAGGATATGAGGGATTATGCAGGCTTTTTGACAGGCTGCCCTTTTCTTTGTGGAATCCGGGACAGCCCAAGGTTTGGCTGGTTATTTTGTATTATTTGCTTCTCTTGGGTGCATTGGGAGTCATGGAAGCAAAAAAACGTGATATTTCCCATAAGAAAGCTGTATTGACTGTTCTGGTCATCGTTTTAATGTTGATTTTAACGCTAAATTTTGACTATAAGAATAGAGTGACATTTTTGGATGTGGGACAGGGAGATTGTATCTGCCTGAGAACCCGGGAGGGCAAAACCTATCTTTTTGACTGTGGAAGCAGCAGCCGCAGTCAGGTGGGTAAATATGTGCTGAAGCCGTTTTTAAAATACCACGGAATCAGCCATATTGACGGCATCTTTGTATCCCATTCCGATGAGGATCATTGCAATGGGCTGGAGGAACTTATGGCCAACAGGGAGCAGTGGGGATTTACCATAGGAAAACTTTATCTGTCGCCTGCAATAGATGAAGGTGGTGAAGGAAAACAAAAGGATAGGATTTTGGGCTTTGAAAATCTGATAAATGCGGCTTCTTTGGGCAAAAAGCCGATTTCTGCCATTTGTCTTTATCAAGGAGACAGCTTAAAGACAGGCGGAATTACCATGACATGCCTGCATCCGGCGGAGGATTCTGCCATGGAGGGGAATGCGGCATCCCAATGCTTTTATGTGGATTTTGGAGAAAATACTCTGTTGTTGACGGGAGATGTGGAAAAAGAGGGAGAAAAGCGGCTGCTAAAGGAGTTACAGGAAAAGGAAATCCATAATATTACCATATTAAAAGCAGCTCATCACGGCTCTAAGAACTCCACTTCAGAAGAATTTTTAAAGTGGGTCATGCCGGATTTGACTGTGATTTCCTGCGGACGGGGCAACAGGTATGGACATCCCCATAAAGAGTTGTTAGAGCGGCTGGAAAAAGCAGGGAGCAGTATACTTAGAACAGAAAAGCGGGGAGCCGTCACTTTGGAATTTGACAAAAGGGGTGTGACCGGTTATTGCTATCTGAACTGATACCCACGACAATTAGACAATGGACAAAATAAGCAGTTCTACGCTGATATTGTCATTCAACCGGCCGCTTTTGATGGCTTCTTCCATTTCCACACATTGCACAAGGGCTTTTTTTAAATCTGAGGCTTTGAAACGCCCGGCTTGTGCGGCGCATTTTTTCACGATAAAGGGGGCAAGCTTTGTTTTTTCCCCGATGGTTCTACTGTCATACCCGCTTTGCTGCAATTCCTTTATCTGGAGAAGCTGATTGAATTGCCTTGCAATCAAAATCAGAATTCGCATGGGGGGCTCCCTCAGGGCAAGCAGGTCATAATAAAGCATCAGAGCTTTCTTTTGCTGCTTATCTGCAATGGCATCTATCATGCTGAAAATGTGATTGTTAATCCGGGTGGTACAGACGGCGTCCACATCTTCGGAGGTAATTACATCCCTGTCCATGCAGTAACAAATGAGCTTTTCCAATTCCATCTGAATATTTTCCATGTCCGTTCCGGTTCTTTCCAGAAAAAGCTGTGCGGTATTCTCTGTGATTTTCTTGTTTTCCTGCTTTAAAATCTGGGCAATCCAGAGTTTTAGGGTGTCCTCGTCCTGCTCGGTAAATTCCGCCGCATATCCCTTTGACTGTACAGCTTTGTACAGTTTACAGCGCTTGTCCACAACTTCTTCCGTAAAGATAAAATAGGTGGACTCATTGGGTGAGGAGAGATACTCCGCCAGCTGCTCGCCGCCTGATTTAAAAAGTTCGCTGTTGCTGATAAAGATAACCCGTCTCTCAGCAAGAAAGGGCATGGTTTCTGCCAGATCAATGATTTCACCTATGGGAAGGTTCTTTCCATCATAAAAATGGGTATTCATAGTGTCGCCTTCATTGCACATAGCGTTTTGCAGGCGTTTTGTATATTGCTTTCGCAGATAGCGCTCTTCCCCGCAGAGAAGATACGCCCGTTTAAAGCTGCCCTGTCGGATATCCTCCGTAATATTCTGCATATGTTTTCGGTTTTCGTTTGCCTGCTTCATTAAGTTCTCTCCTATCAGGGTGAGATTTAGAAATTCCTCTCACCTTACCTATAGTATATAAGATTGTGGGGAAACTTGCAATTCTTAAAAAGTTCTGCCGGATGCTATTGAGATTGGGAAAGTGTTGTGTTACTATAATATGTGGAAAGTTTTTGCTATATCAAAAAATAAAAAACCGGATGACGGAGGATGTACCATGGGAAAAAAGAACGGATTTATCGGCGAATTCAAGAAATTTATCATGCGGGGCAATGTAATGGATATGGCCGTGGGTGTTATCGTGGGCGGCGCTTTTACTTCTATCGTTACCTCGTTAAATGAAGATATTCTGACGCCTATTTTGGGAATTTTTGGCGGAACTGATTTCAGCAGTCTGAAATTTAAGCTGGGAAGCGGCGAAAATGCGCCGGTGCTGTCCTATGGCAACTTCCTTACGGCAGTTATCAATTTTTTGATTACAGCGCTGGTCATCTTTTGCCTGATAAAGGTTATTAACGGTGTAGGGGATAAGTTTAAAAAGAAAGAGGAGCCTGCAGCGCCCACCACTAAGAAATGTCCTTTCTGTAAGAGCGAGATTTCCATTGAGGCAACAAGATGTCCTCATTGCACATCACAGCTTGAAGCATAGAGACAGCTGTTTCGGATTACAAAGCAAAAGAGGTATCATGGATGAAATTTTACGGAAGAAAAGCATATTTATGCGCGGCAGTCTGCCTGTTCCTTTCAGGGATGCTGACAGGCTGCGGAAGCAGTAATGCAAAAACCGAAGAAGGAATGCAGCTGGTGCAAAATCTGGAGTATCAGGAGGCACTTTCCTGTTTTGAGGCAGCGGCAGCCCAGGGAGAAAATGCCCGCCTGATTGCAAGAGGAAGAGGCATTGCCTATATGGGACTTACAGACTATGCACAGGCAATTGAATGTTTTAAGGAAGCGCTGTCTGACAGCAGCGGTTTTGTGGAGTCCATGGATTATGACCTGAATTATTATATGGCGGCGGCTTACACAAAAAACGGGCAGTATGCGGAGGCGGAAGCTGTTTATGATGCGATTCTGGCAATGAAAAGCAATGAGAAAGATGCCCGTTTTCTGAGGGGAAGCATCAGGCTGGCTCAGGGCAGCTATGAGAACGGCAAGGAGGATCTTGACAAGGTTTTGGCCATGGAACCTAAGAATTATGATAGATTGGTGCAGGTCTATCAGGTGTTAGAGCGTTACGGATACAAGAGCGTTGGCATGGAATATTTGCAGACAGCCTTGGAAAGTGAAGATAAATCCCTTACTGCCTATGACAGAGGGCGGATGTATTATTACATGGGCGAGTATCAGAAAGCAGCGCTGGAGTTGGAGGAAGCTAAGAATAAAGGCGGAGCCGGATGTTATTTGTATCTGGGGAAATCATATGAGGCCTCAGGTGAATACAATTATGCTGCAAATGTGTACAACAGCTATATTGCAAAGGATGACAAGAATGCGGAAATGTACAATCAGCTGGGGCTCTGCGAAATAGCAAAGCAGGATTACCAAAAGGCGCTGGAAGCCTTTCAGGCGGGAATGCAGATTCCAAACAGCGGAATGATACAGGTTTTATCTTTTAATGAAATCATGACCTATGAATATCTGGGAGAGTATCAGAAGGCGGCGGTTCTTTTGGAGAATTATTTAAAATCTTATCCCGATGATGAAGTGGCGCAGCGGGAAATGAAATTTTTGTCAACACGCTAAAAAGCAATAAATAAAGAAAGGATTTACGGGAAATGATTAACAGATTAGTGGAGAAGATACAGAAAACCAACGCTCCCATTGTGGTGGGTTTAGATCCCATGATGAAATTTGTGCCGGAGCATATCAAGAAAGCCGCATTTGCGGAGTACGGCGAGACTCTGGAAGGTGCGGCGGAAGCTATCTGGCAGTTCAATAAAGGAATCGTGGATGCCATTTATGATTTGGTGCCTGCAGTGAAGCCCCAGATTGCCATGTATGAGCAGTTTGGCATTCCTGGGCTTGTGACCTTTAAGAAAACGGTGGACTACTGCAAAGAGAAAGGCTTGATAGTGATTGGCGATATCAAGAGAGGGGATATCGGTTCCACCTCCGAGGCCTATGCAGTGGGTCATCTGGGTAAAGTGCAAGTGGGAAGCAATTCTTTTTATGGTTTTGACGAAGATTTTGTGACGGTAAATCCCTATTTGGGCTCTGATGGAGTGAATCCCTTTATCAAGGTCTGTAAGGAAGAAAAGAAGGGAATTTTTGTGCTGGTAAAGACCTCCAACCCTTCCAGCGGAGAATTTCAGGATCGCAAGGTGCAGGACCAAAAACCTTTATATGAAATCGTGGGCGAAGCGGTGGCAGAATGGGGAGCTCAGTGCATGGGGGATTCTTATAGCTATGTGGGCGCAGTGGTAGGCGCAACTTATCCTGAACAGGGAAAAGCGCTGCGAAAGATTATGCCGAAGGCCTTTATTTTGGTGCCGGGGTATGGAGCGCAGGGCGGAAAAGGTGCAGATTTGGTGCATTTCTTTGATAAAGACGGGCTGGGAGCCATTGTAAACTCCTCCAGAGGCATTATTGCAGCATATCAGCAAGAACAGTATGCCGCATATGGCGCAGAAAATTATGCGGATGCCTCCAGAGCAGCGGTAATCGCTATGAGAGAAGACATTGCAGGGGCTCTTACTTGTTGAGATCCTGCTGAAGTCGTTCTGCAAAAGCATTCAAATCCTCCAAAACCTTCTGGATGGAATTGATGTTTTCCAGATGTTCCTTTGCCACATCATTGGAATTCTTGATAGAAGAGTTAATGGACACAAGATGCTCTGTAATGGTATTTAGGGTAGCTTTAATGGCAGATGCGGAACTTCCACTGTCATGGGCAAGCTTTCCCATTTCAGTGGCAACTACGGCAAACCCTTTGCCGTGTTCGCCGCTGCGGGCCGCTTCAATAGAGGCGTTTAACGCCAGAATATTGGAGCGGGAAGCATTAGCCGTAATCTTATTTACCACATCAACGGCATTATGAACATCCCCTTCCACATTGGAAGTCATGTTATCCATGGCAGTCAGTATCTCGAACAGATTTTCAATTCCCTGTACCACGGTTCGGATGGACTGATTGATACTAGCTACGGACTCCTGAAACTGAATGGCAAATCTCTCGGTTTCTGCTTTCATAGCTGCAGAATAGGTGCAGGTAATGCATCCTACCACAGTGGTACCGTCTTTAATGGGAACCAGCATACCGTCAAAAATCTCTCCATTTTCATTGGCCGGAAGGCGGTTGTGCTTTGTAACTCCAGTTCGGAGAACTTCATTCAGGACTCCCGTAGGGTCTACAAAAGTTTCCCCTATCTGCATCATGGGAGTGACTCCGCTTGGCAGAGAAAATCCTTGAAGTACACAATCTTTGTCCACTACCGTGACATATGCACCCTCGGTATACAACTGCTGTATGAGGGGCAGAATCTTGATGATGTCCTCTAATTTTTGGTTTAACATGACAGTACCTCCGTCTTTATATGATTTTCTTTGTAATTCGTAAAAGTTCACTCTCTGTTTCCTTAATATTTTAACAGATTTTTTGTTGTTTGCATAGTGCATAAAAGGAACTTTACTGCTATTTTCCAAAAGCAGTTGCCATTATATTTTCTAAATGTTATAATAAATTAGGTGAATATTCAAACGAAATATTCAAATATGACATTCTAGTTATGAGATCTTCAGGTTAAAATTTGGAAGCATAAAGTCGACAGGGCTTGTCTAAACTTATCATATGCATGATGTGCAGCACCAGAACAAAAAGTGCGGAAATGGAGAAAAATGGAGAAAAAAGCGAGAGCGAAAGATGTTCATTTGGAGGAATATACAGAGGATACCAGAAAGAAACTGCTAGACTCGGCGGTTAAGCTTTTTGCGGAAAACGGATATAAAGGAACCACTGTAAAAATGATCACCCGCAATGTGAATTTGTCGGATAGTTTGTTATACCATTATTTTCCCAAGGGTAAGAAAGAGATTTTTGAGGCTGCCGTGGAGAATAGTATTAAAGAAGTTTCCGGATCCTTAAGTGGCCTTCTGGGGATGAACGACTGTGTCAAGATGCCTCTGGCAGATTTTCTGGAAGTAGTGTATTTGAGTTTTATGGAGACTGTGAGGACACATCTGGATATTATGCGTGTCATTCTATGGGAGGCTGAAGTGCGAAAATACGTGAAGCATGAGCGCCTGACAGAGATATTTGGCTTGGAAGGACTGCATATAGAGGAGATATTCCGCCGTAAAGCAGCGGAGGGAGAAGTGCGGGATATGAACTTTAAGGCGGCTGCCCTCAGCATCAACTCTATTTTGACCAATCATGCGGTAATCAAATTATTTAATAACGGCTCAAGTATATTGGAAGACGAAGGAAGCAGGAAGCGCCTGATTGATTATCAGATACATATGTGGTTAAAATAAAATCCACATTTTAATATCCAAGATCAGGCCCTTTGGGCAGAAATGAGGAGTTTATGAGAAATGTAGCTGTTACGGAGACCATCCAATATGTGGGCGTCGATGATAAGACCATTGATTTATTTGAAAGTCAGTATGTCGTTCCCAAGGGGGTTTCCTATAATTCTTATGTTATTATGGACGAAAAGACTGCCGTGATGGACAGTGTTGATATCAGGGCGAAGGAGGAATGGCTTGACAATCTGGAACAGGCGCTTTCAGGCAGACAGCCGGATTATCTCATTGTGTCCCACATGGAGCCTGATCATGCGGGAAGCATCCAATGTTTTATGGAGAAGTATCCGAATGCGCAGATTGTGGCAAGCGCCAAAGCTCTGAGTATGATGCCTCAGTTTTTTTCCATGGATATGCAGGATAGGAGTATAACTGCAACAGAAGGAGGAGAGCTGCCTCTTGGAAAGCATGTTTTGACTTTTGTGATGGCGCCCATGGTACATTGGCCGGAAGTCATGGTGACTTATGAGAAAACGGAGAAAATTTTATTTTCCGCAGACGCCTTTGGCAAATTCGGCGCATTGGATGTGGAAGAAGATTGGGTCTGTGAGGCGAGAAGATATTATATTAATATTGTGGGGAAATATGGGGCGCAGGTTCAGACGTTGTTAAAAAAAGCGGCGGCTTTGGACATTCAAATTATATGTCCGCTGCACGGACCGATTTTGAAGGAAACCGGGGAATCTGTCTCTCCCTTTAAAATTGGCCCCCTGAAATATTATATTGACTTATACGGAATATGGAGCAGCTATGAGCCGGAAGAATCGGGCATTTTCATAGCATATGCTTCTATTTATGGAAATACCCGGACCGCTGCCGAAAAGCTGGCGGAGATTCTTAGGGAAAAAGGCGTGAAAAAGGTGAAAGTATCTGACTTGGCCAGAGATGACATGGCGGAGGCGGTGGCAGATGCTTTTTGCTATGACAGGCTGGTGCTTGCATCTGTTACCTATGATGGCGGATTATTCCCTTGTATGGAGAGTTATCTTGCTCATTTGAAATCAAAGAATTATCAGAAGCGCATTGTTGGCATCATAGAAAATGGAAGCTGGGCGCCCATGGCGGGAAAGCACATGAAGGAAACGCTCTCAGGAATGAAGGAAATTGCGATTCTGGAGCCTACAGTCACAGTTAAATCTACATTGAACGAGGCATCCCTTGCCCAGATAGAGGCTCTGGCACAGGCATTGTGCCCCGAAAAGTAAAGGATGTTTTGACAATGAAGAAATATATACCTTATGTAAAGAAGTATTGGTACTGTTTTGTTCTTGGTCCGCTTTTCATGGTTATGGAGGCCAGCGGCGAATTTATTTTACCTTATCTCAGCGCCGATATCATTAATGTGGGAGCTGCAAACGGTGACATTTTATATATTGTTAAACATGGCATTTACATGGCGGTTATTGCCATTGGAATGCTGATTACAGGTGTGTTAGGCGCTAATTTTGCAATCCGCGGCGCCGCCAGACTTGCAGGCGGCATCCGCCGGGATACCTTTCATAAAATTCAAGAATTTTCTTTTTCAAATATTGATGATTTTACTCCGGGTTCACTGATAACCCGCATCACCAATGATGTGGCGCAGATACAAAATTTTACGCAGTCGCTGCTTAGAGGGATGTTTCGCAGTCCCGTTATGCTTGTGGGTGCAGTCGTCATGTCATTTACCTTGAATCGGTCTATTGCATGGATTATTCTTGTTGTGATTCCGATTCTTGCGGCAGTCATTGCACTTATAATTCTCACCGCTTCACCCCGTTATACGAAAATGCAGGAGCAGATTGATAAACTGAATATCAATGTGCGGGAAAATGCCACAAATATTCGGGTGATTAAGTCCTTTGTCCGAGAAGAATACGAAAAAGAAAAGTTTTCCGCCGTCAATGACGAATTGGTTGACAAGAGCATTGCTGCACTTAAAATGATGATGTTAATACAGCCGCTTTCGGCTTTGGCGATTAATGTGACGACGCTTCTTGTGGTCTGGTTCGCAGGCAGGCAGATTATGGTGGGCGATATGGAGCTTGGCACACTGACTGCATTTATTACATATCTCACACAGATTTTAAACGCCTTGAATTTCCTTGCAAACATTGTGCTGCAGGGAACTAGGGCAGCGGCTTCCGACAAACGTATTCAGGCGGTTTTGTATGCAGAAGTGAAATTAAATGATGACGGAGCAAGGGATATGGATGCCGCTGTGGAGAATGCTTCTGCGAAGAATGCTTCTGCGAAGCAGGGGAAAATCGAGTTTAAAAAAGTATCTTTCCGCTATTTCAAAGATAATTCGGAAAAAGTGCTTAACAATATTAATCTTGAAATTCTGCCGGGAGAATTTGTAGGTATCATAGGTTCTACAGGCAGTGGAAAAACTACGCTGGTTTCCCTGATCCCGCGCCTTTATGATGCGGACGAGGGAGAAATTTTTATTGACGGACGTTTGATAAAGGAGTGGCCGCTTTATCATCTGAGGGAAAGAATCTCCATGGTACTGCAGAATAATACACTGTTTTCCGGGACGGTTGCAGAAAATTTAAGATGGGGCAATGAAAATGCTACGGATGAGGAAATCGTGGAAGCGGCAAAAATTGCCCAGGCAGACGGTTTTATCCGCTCCTTTAAGGACGGTTATGCTACAGAGCTTGAACATGGCGGCGCAAATCTGTCCGGCGGGCAGAAACAGCGCCTCTGTATTGCAAGAGCTTTGCTGAAAAAGCCCAAAATATTGATTCTGGATGATTCCACCAGCGCAGTGGACATGGCTACGGATGCTTCCATACGCCGTGCCCTCCGTGAAAAATTGACCGGCATTACCAAGCTGATTATTGCGCAGAGGATTAATTCTGTGATGGATGCCGATAAAATAATTGTCATTGATCATGGTGAGATTGTGGGATGCGGCAGACATGATGAGTTGATGGATTCCTGCCCGGTGTACGCCGAAATATATTGGTCACAGAAAGATAGGGAAGAAAAGGAGGATGACTGATTATGGACAGCGCAAGACAGGAACGTCTCAGAAAAAAATATGCCGCCTCAGTTTCATCCTCAGGTGATAAAAAGGTAATAACTGTCGGTAGTAGAAGAAATATGGGCGCAGCCATGAGCGCCAAGGGAAAACCTCAGAATATGGGACAAACCATAAAAAGTCTGCTGCGTTATCTTTCCGGTGAACGTATTTTATTGGTCACTGCTATGATTTGTGTGATTATACATGCAGTTACTGCGCTTATGGCAGCATATATGCTTCGTCCTATTATGAATCGATTTCTTTATTATGACCCTGAGGAAATGGATTTGACGGGGAGGATTGCTGCTCTTACAGGCGGGCTTATCTTTATGGCGGTAGTCTATGGAATTTCTGTTTTAACCCAATGGCTGCAGCAGCGCATTATGCTGACGGTATCCCAGCAGTCTTTAAAGAAAATGCGCCGCCAATTGATGGATAAGCTTCAGGAAATGCCTGTGAGCTTTTTTGACACTCATCCGGTAGGGGATATTATGAGTCGCTTTACCAATGATGTGGATGTGGTGGGGGAGATGTTAAATACAACCCTTATTCAGATGATATCCGGAGCCATCACGATTGTGGGAACGGTTCTTCTCATGCTTTATACTAATCTTTTGCTGGGGGCAATCACCCTTATTATGGCGCCGATACTTGCACTTATCAGTAAAACGATTATCAAAAACGGAAGAAACGCATATGCGGCACAACAGCAGGCCCTTGGTATGATGGGCGGGTTTTCGGAGGAAATGATTTCCGGTCAGAAAGTGGTAAAGGTGTTTAATCACGAACAGACTGCCATGGAAGAATTTGATTATATCAATGATGAGTTGGTGGAGGCGCAGATTAAAGCGCAGTTTCGTTCAAGTATTATGGGACCGATTACACACCAGCTCTGTAATTTAAATTATGCCCTGACTGCTTGTATTGGCGGAATCTTAGTGATTACGAGGGGATTTGATGTGGGCGGACTGACGATTTCCTTAAATTATACCCGCAAATTTAACCAGCCCATCAACGAGATTTCCATGCAGATGAATACCGTGTTTGCAGCACTTGCCGGTGCGGAAAGGGTATTTCATCTGTTAAATATGCCATCTGAAAAGCCGGATGCAGATACCGTGGATATGTCGGAAATCAAAGGGAATGTGGTGCTTGACAAAGTATGCTTTGGTTATGTTCCGGGAGTTCCCGTACTGCAAGATATTTCTCTTTATGCAAAGGCGGGGCAGAAAATTGCTTTTGTGGGCTCTACGGGCGCTGGAAAGACTACCGTTACGAATCTGCTTTCACGCTTTTATGACATCGAAAAGGGAAGAATTACAATTGACGGCATTCCTATCGAAAAAATAGAGCGGAGGTTTCTGCGCTCCAACATTGCCATGGTTTTGCAGGATACGCATTTGTTTACGGGGACGGTCATGGAAAATATCCGATACGGCAGGCTGGATGCAACGGACGATGAGGTAGTGGAAGCGGCGATGACCGCATCGGCACATTCTTTTATTCTTCAACTGCCAAAAGGATATCATACGGTTCTTGAAAATGATGGCGCAAATCTTTCTCAGGGACAGAGGCAGCTCTTGGGAATTGCACGCGCCGCCATCAGCCATGCGCCCATACTGATTCTTGATGAGGCAACCAGCTCGGTGGATACCAGAACCGAAAAGCATATTGAACAAGGTATGGATGCGCTTATGGAAAACAGAACTACTTTTGTCATCGCCCATCGTCTTTCCACAGTGAGAAAGGCAAATGCCATTATGGTGCTGGAACATGGGAGGATTATGGAACGCGGAACCCATGAGGAGTTATTATGCCAAAACGGAAGATATGCGGATTTATATCATGAGATAAGCGAGTTAGAGTAACGACGGCTGTGTTTTTTCAAAAAAATTTGGTTGAATATATAGGGTAAATATGGTAAAATCAAACAAATATTGAGAAGGAGAATATGCGGATTTATGGAAGGCTACAAGCAGGAATTTATCGAGTTCATGGTGGACTGCAATGTCCTTAAGTTTGGAGAATTTACCTTAAAGAGCGGACGGAAATCCCCCTTTTTTATGAATGCAGGCGCCTATGTGACTGGCGCACAGTTAAAGAAGCTGGGTGAATATTACGCAAAGGCAATCCATGACAATTATGGGGATGATTTTGATGTGCTTTTCGGCCCGGCTTATAAAGGGATTCCCTTGAGCGTGGCTACGACCATTGCTTATAGCGAATTGTACGGAAAGGAGATTCGTTATTGCTCCAACCGCAAAGAAATCAAAGACCATGGAGATGTGGGGATTCTTTTGGGCAGTAAGCTGAAGGACGGCGACAAAGTAGTGATTATTGAGGATGTGACCACCTCTGGCAAGTCCATTGAGGAGACTTTTCCCATTCTTACTTCTCAGGCAAAGGTGGAAATCAAAGGACTGATGGTATCTTTGAATCGCATGGAGAAGGGCCTTGAAGGCAAGGTGAGCGCTCTGGACGAAATCAAGGAAAAGTACGGATTTGATGCAAATGCCATTGTTACGATGAAAGAAGTGATTGAGCATCTGTATAACAAACCTTACAAGGGACAGATTTATATTGATGATTCTTTGAAGGCGGAGATAGATGCATACTATGAAACCTATGGAGCGGAGCAGATGTAACGCCTGCATGGCTGAACTGTTATACGATATGACAATTATAAGTTTAGGTTGCCAAAGGGCACGGAAAGAGGTCAGATATGGAACAAAAAGTGTATAAAACCATGAGTGGTGCAGGAGCTTTAAATATCACGGTTGGCGTGGTTGCTCTGGTAGTGGGTGTGGCAGCAGGAGTGCTTTTAATTATCAGCGGAGCAAAGCTTTTGGCAAATAAATCCAAAATTTTATTCTGATTGAGAAAGCAAAAGGCATTTCCGAAGGGGAATGCCTTTTTCACAGTTTAATGGGGATTGGAAGAGTAGAGACCAGATATGAAGAAAAGAAATTATATTTTTACCAATAAAAGGCATTCGCAAAAAGCGATTATGTCCACCATTTTGGGTATCATAAGTACAGCTTCTCTGAGCATAGTCATATATCTGACATACAGACATGGCGGGGCAGCCACGGTGGGTTATGGCATAACAGGATTGCTTGCTGCCATTTATTCTCTGGTGGGTTTTATCTTGGGTGTGATTACCGTGCAGGAAAAGGATTATTACCGTTTGTTTCCCTGTTTGGGAATTCTGCTTAATCTGATAGCATTGGGAGCAGTAGGACTGATCCTGTATATGGGGGTATATGTGTAGAAACGTGAAGGGCGAAACGCACAGGCAGAAATGAATGATGCAGACATAGAGAAAAGAGAATCTAGAAAAGGCGGGAAGGGTAAATGATGGATAATGACAGCCAGAATCAAGGAACGGATAAACTGTTGGAAGAAAGATGGCAGTTGATCCTTGGGCGCATGAGAGAAATTTTGCAGGAATCTTGGGAAGGTTCCCCCATGACAGACATGGCGGATTATTTTAGATGCGTGGCGGAATTTGTGCTCCTGATAGAGGAAAACCGCAGCTTTTTAAAGCAGGGCGGGCTAAAGAAGGCCTCCCTTGAAGAGTTAAAGACAAGAAACCATGTGTTGTATACAGATATTTTGCCCTCACATTATGAGGAAAGCTTTGCCAATCCTGCCTTTGCCGTGGCAAGAATGGGCGAAACTTTTGGGGCGCTTTTATCTGCCATATATGCGGAGATGAGGAGCCTGATCGGTTTTGTCTATGAGGACCGTCTGGAGGAGATGGTCATAAGGGCGGAGCTTTTCATGGAAATCTATACGGTCTTTGTCTATGAAGGACGGGAGTATGCTTCGCTGCCTGCCTATGAGGATATCCGAAAGATTTTTTATTGGTTTGTAAGCGACTATGCGGATATGGCGGCAGAGATGCGGGTGAAGGAATTGGTGGACCCTGAAAATAATTTCGCCGTAGAGATTATTGAAAACAGTGACTTTGCAGATTTAAGGTACTTGTTTGCCTATGGGGAGTATGTGGGAGAAAATGAGCTTGCCATGGCAGAATTTCTGATGAATCTGCCTCAGGATACCCTTGCGGCCATGGCGGATACCTATACAGAGGGATACCGTATCGGATTTGAGGTGGGCAATAAGGATTTGTCCAAGAAAAGTGTGGTGGATATCCGCTATCATATTGGTTTTGAACCCATGATGAGGCGTGCAGTGGACAATTTCCGAAAAATGGGACTTAAACCCGTATGTTACAGAGCGGCGGTAAGCCAGCTTTACAATCCTTCCTTGTTTAAAAGCGGTTTTTGCACAAGCGCCCCCAACAGACAGTATGAGTTTGACCACAAGGATGACAAAGCGCTTTTTCTGGACAAAAACTATTGCAACCGGAAGCTGGAAGTAATGCATACTGCTTTTGAGGATTATAAAGAGCAGGCAAGAGGGTATGCGGGACCTGCTGTGGTGGAGACCTTTGGAGAACGTGGTTTTGAGCCGGTGAATAAGCCGGAAAGCATCAAAATGTCCAAAGAGCAGAACAGTCTCTGGGTGGAATACCGCTCCAAGGCAGGCGAACAGCAGCGCAATTATATTATAGAGGAGGAGAGAAGCTTCACGATTATCGCTTTTCCCCTGCCGGAGATTAAGGAAGCTTTGCCGGAGCAGACGGATGCCTGTTTTCGGGAGTTTTTTCAGGAAATTATCCGCTTAAATACGCTGGATTATAAAAAATACCAGCAGATACAGCAGACTCTCATAGATGCCCTGAATACGGCAAAATACTGTGAAATTAAAGGATGCGGCGGCAACGAGACAGACCTTAGGGTGCAGCTTTATCCATTAAAAAATCCTGAAAAAGAAACGATTTTTGAAAACTGCGTGGCTGATGTCAATATTCCAGTGGGAGAAGTGTTTACCTCTCCCGTGCTTACAGGCACGGAGGGTGTTTTGCAGGTAAGCCATGTTTATTTAAACGGTTTGGAGTACAAAAACCTGAAGCTTACTTTTAAGGACGGTATGGTGCAGGACTATAACTGCCATAACTTTGAAAAAGAAGAAGATAACCGAAGTTTTATAAAAGAAAATGTGCTGTTTCGCCACGAGACGCTGCCCATGGGGGAATTTGCCATAGGCACCAACACCACGGCCTATGTGACGGCAAAAAAATACGGTGTGGAAGGAAAGTTTCCCATTCTGATTGCGGAAAAAACAGGTCCTCATTTTGCCGTGGGTGACACCTGTTATTCCCATGGGGAAGAAGTACGTGTCTACAATCCTGACGGAAAAGAAATTGTGGCCAAGGACAACGAACGCTCCAGACTTCGCGGTACTGATCCTGCAAAGGCGTATTTTAACTGCCATACGGATATCACCATCCCCTATGATGAATTAGGGGAATTGACGGCCGTAAAAGAAGGCGGAGAGCGGATTCCCATTATAGCAGGCGGACGATTTGTACTGCCCGGTACGGAAGAATTAAATCAGGCATTTGCCACTCTTAAAAATTCATAAAGATTCCAAGATAAAGGTTGCATCCTACCCCTAATTTTAGTAAACTAGAAGGTAGGATAATATTTCATCAAGGAGGACATCATGGCTAAAGTAGGCATTGTAATGGGAAGCGATTCTGATATGCCGGTTATGAAAAAGGCAGCAGATATTCTGGAAGAATTGGGCATCTCGTATGAGATGAGGATTATCAGCGCCCACAGAGAACCGGATACATTTTTTGAATATGCAAAGAGCGCAGAAGAAAAGGGACTTAAAGTAATCATTGCAGGGGCAGGCATGGCGGCACATCTGCCCGGAATGTGCGCAGCGATTTTTCCGCTGCCCGTCATAGGCATACCCATGCACACCACTTCCCTTGGGGGCAGGGATTCCCTGTACTCCATTGTACAGATGCCTTCCGGTATTCCCGTGGCAACCGTTGCCATCAACGGCGGCGCCAACGCAGGGCTTTTGGCAGCAAAGATTCTGGCCGTGTCGGATGAGGAACTCTTGCAGAAGTTAAAAGCTTACAGTGAGAAGCTCAAGGAGCAGGTGGAGGCCAAGGATGCAAGGCTTCAGGAAGTAGGATATAAGGAATACTAGGCTAAAAGTTAAAACATAATTCAACTAATTCAAGGAAACACGATGAAATACATAACGAAATAAAAACATATAGACCACAGGAGAAAACATTATGGATTATAAGAAGGCCGGAGTGGATATAGAGGCAGGCTATCAGTCAGTGGAACTGATGAAAAAATATGTGAAAGAGACAGTGCGCCCCGAGGTGATGGGGGGCTTGGGAGGCTTTTCTGGGGCATTTTCCATGGAAGCCTTCAAAAATATGGAAGAACCCGTGCTTTTGTCCGGGACGGACGGCGTGGGAACCAAGCTGAAGTTAGCTTTCCTCATGGATAAGCATGACACCATCGGTATTGACTGCGTGGCAATGTGCATCAATGATGTGGCATGTGCGGGAGGCGAACCATTGTTTTTCTTGGATTATATTGCATGCGGCAAGAATTATCCGGAGAAAATAGCCGCCATTGTAAAGGGTGTTGCCGAAGGGTGTAAACAGGCGGGGGCTGCTTTGGTAGGCGGTGAGACGGCGGAGCATCCCGGACTGATGCCGGAGGAGGAGTATGATCTGGCAGGCTTTGCAGTGGGAGTGGCAGACAAGAAGGACTTGATTACCGGAGAAAATATCAAGGCGGGGGATGCATTGATAGGCATTGCTTCTTCCGGCGTACATTCTAATGGTTTTTCCCTTGTGCGCAAGGTGTTTGATATGACCAAGGAAAGCCTCGATACCTATTACGAAGAGCTGGGAACCACCTTGGGGGAGGCGTTGCTTACGCCTACCAAAATCTATGTAAAGGCATTGGCAACTGTTAAAAATACAGGTGTTATTATAAAAGGATGCAGCCATATTACCGGCGGCGGATTCTATGAAAATATTCCCAGAATGCTGCCGGAAGGCATCTGCGCAGTAGTGAAAAAGGACAGCTATGAAGTGCCGGCTATTTTTAAACTGTTGCAGCAAACAGGAAAGATTGAAGAGCAGATGATGTATAATACATATAATATGGGACTTGGCATGGTGCTTGCCGTATCCCCGGAGGATGCGGATAAAACCATGGAGGCGCTTAAGGCTGCAGGAGAGACCGCTTATCTGGTGGGCAGCTGCGAGACCGGAGAAAAGGGTGTGAAGTTATGTTAAGAGTATTAGTCTTGGTATCCGGCGGAGGTACGAATTTACAGGCGATTATTGATGGAATCGCAGCAGGAAGAATCACCAATACAGAGCTTGCAGCAGTGATTTCCAACAACAAAACGGTAAAGAGCCTTGATAGGGCAAGGGTGGCTGGAGTTCCTGCAGTCAGCGTTTCCCCCAAGGATTTTGCAGACAGGGAAGCGTTTCATAAGGCTTTTTTGGAGAAAGTGGATGAATTTGCGCCGGATTTGATTGTGCTGGCCGGATTTTTGGTGGCAATTCCCAAGGAAATGGTGGTAAAATACAGCGGGCGAATCATCAATATCCATCCCTCCCTGATTCCATCTTTCTGTGGTGTGGGATATTATGGACTGAAGGTTCATGAAAAGGCTTTGGAGCGTGGCGTGAAGGTAACAGGCGCCACCGTTCATTTTGTCACCGAGGGAATGGATGAAGGTCCCATCATTGCCCAGAAGGCAGTGTATGTGGAGGAAGGCGATACGCCAGAAATACTGCAGAGACGCGTGATGGAGCAGGCGGAGTGGATTCTGCTTCCCAAGGCTATAGACGATATCGCAAACGGAAGAATATCTGTGGCGGACGGTAAAGTGACAGTGAAGTAAGAACGGATAAAAAGTAACAGAAATAAAGAGAGGTAATCGATCAATGAAGGTTTTAATCGTGGGAAGCGGAGGAAGAGAGCATGCCATTGCCGTTAGCGTGGCAAAGAGTCCCAAAGTGGATAAAATTTACTGCGCTCCGGGCAATGCGGGAATTGGCCAGATAGCAGAGTGCGTGCCAATCGGCGCTATGGAATTTGATAAACTGACAGCTTTTGCAAAGGAGCAGGCTATTGACTTTACTATTGTAGGAATGGATGACCCTCTGGTAGGCGGACTTGTGGACGTTATGGAAGCGGAAGGGCTGAAAGTGTTCGGACCCCGCAAGAATGCGGCAATTCTGGAAGGAAGCAAGGCATTTTCCAAGGATTTGATGAAGAAATATGGGATTCCCACAGCGGCCTACGAGAATTTTGATAATGCGGAGGATGCCATTCGGTATCTGGAGGAGAACGCATCCTTTCCCATTGTGCTTAAGGCGGACGGTCTGGCTCTCGGCAAGGGTGTGTTGATTTGCAATACAAAAGAAGAGGCCCTCGAAGGAGTGCGCACCATCATGACGGACAAGAAGTTTGGGGACGCCGGAAGCAGAATGGTGATTGAGGAGTTTATGGAAGGCAGGGAGGTCAGCGTATTATCCTTTGTGGATGGCAAGACTATTCAAATCATGACTTCCGCTCAGGACCATAAGCGTGCAAAGGACGGAGATCAGGGGCTTAATACAGGAGGAATGGGAACCTTTTCCCCCAGCCCTTTCTATACAAAAGAAGTGGACGAATTTTGCAAAAAATATATTTATCAGGCTACAGTAGATGCCATGGCGGCGGAGGGCAGACCTTTCAAGGGAGTCATTTTCTTTGGATTGATGATTACCCAATCAGGCCCTAAGGTGCTGGAATACAATGCAAGATTTGGAGATCCGGAGGCTCAGGTAGTGCTTCCCCGTATGAAGAATGATATTCTTGAGGTGATGGAAGCCTGCGTGGAGGGCACTCTGGACAAAATCCAATTAGAGTTTGAGGATAATGCGGCAGTCTGTGTGGTGCTGGCAAGTGACGGCTATCCCGTTTCTTATGAGAAGGGTTTTGTGATTGAAGGGCTGGAGCATTTTGAACAAAATGATGGTTATTACTGTTTCCATGCAGGAACCAAGCTTACCGAACAGGGAATCGTCACAAACGGAGGCCGGGTTCTGGGCATTACCGCTAAGGGAAAAGATTTGAAGGAAGCAAGGGCAAATGCCTATGCTGCCACACAGTGGATACAGTTTGACAACAAATATATGCGACATGACATTGGAAAAGCGATAGATGAGGCTTAGTAGCATATAAAGAAGAGGAGGAGCATCAGGATGGATAGTTTATTGAATTATTATAATGTTCCAACTACTTGTGTGGAGTGCGGCGGCGTCATGATATTTGTGGGCGTGGGTGAGTATCACTGTGAAGACTGTGGGGCAGTGGCTTATGATGACTATGGAAAGGTGAGACTTTACATAGAGGGACATAAGGGAGCCACCGCGGCAGATGTGGAAAAGGGGACCGGAGTGTCCCAGAAGAATATTATGCGGATGTTAAAGGAAGACCGCATTGAGGTGGCAGAAGGATCCCGGGCGGTTCTTCACTGTGAGATGTGCGGCAAGGTGCTAAAGAGCGGAAAATATTGTCCGGAATGTGCAGTGAAAGCGCACCGGAAGATAGAAGAACAACAGAGAGCTCTGTTACATAAAGATATGAAGGTTTATGGCCGTCAGCAGGAAGGCGAGGAAGGTCAGAGGCGCTTTATGCGGAAGCACTAAATACGAAAAGGAATTCGGAGGTATACAAATGAAGCAAACAAGAAAAATACATTTTTGCCAAAAACTGATGCTGGGAATGTTTTCTCTGATATTGGCAGCAGGATTGGGGCTGAGCGTGGATTTATTTTCCATGGTAAGTCTGGCGGAGAGTCCGGCGAAGGTCACAGCCAACAGTGCCAATATCAGAAAGAGCGCAGATCCCAACAGTGAAGTTTTAGCCGGTGTCAAAAAGGATGACACGGTATCCATTAAAGCGCAGACCAAGGGCTCTGATGGGGCAGTGTGGTATCAGGTGTTTGTAGATTCCGAACAGCTGGGATTTATCCGTTCCAATCTTGTGAGTATTACAGATGGCAGCACGCCTCCTACGACTACGGAGACTACGACAACTACAACTACGGGCACTGTAAATCAGACAACAGCGCCTCCAACGGCTCAGAATGTAAGCACAGCGCCTAAGGCGGTGGTAACGGAAGTCAATCCCACCAGCGCTACCGTATTGAAGGCAGTGAGAGTGAGAAGCGATGCTTCCACCAGCGCTCCGATTCTTGCCAGGGTTGAGGCGGGGCTTGCCCTTACTGTCACAGGATGGGCCACTGATTCAGACAATTATAAATGGTGGCGTGTGAACTATACCGTGGACGGGACGGAAGTGGTTGGTTTCATCCGCTCTGATTATGTGGAGGACATCAACCCTACAGAGTCCGGAAGTACGGAGCCTGCACCCGAGGCACCGGAACCGGTAACACCAGAACAACCGGAGGAGCCGAAGGCATGGAATGTACAGGAGGACGGCGATGGATGGTGGCTGATAGACAGCCTTGGCCAATACAGCGATGATCACTTAACTCCTAAGAGATACAATATTGCAGATATGTTTAAGACTGTATCAGATAACCAGAAAGCATATAACAGCGCCACCAAAACGGCAAATAATCTTAAGATAGTGATAGTGATTCTGGTACTGTTAGCCATTGCCTTGGCAGCAGTTATTACGATTTTGATTTTTAAGCTGAGAGAGATGGATGAAGCTGCATATTTTGCAGAAGCGGAAAGAGAGAATGTCCGAAGGAGAAGTGCGGACAGACCACAGGGAAGACCAGCACAAGGACAAGGCCAGAGATCTGGACAAGGACAAGGCCAGAGACCTGGACAGGGACAAGGCCAGAGACCTAGACAGGGTCAGGGTTCGAGACCCGGACAGGGACAAGGCCAGAGACCTGTACAGGGGCAGGGTCAGAGACCTGTACAGGGGCAGGGTCAGAGACCTGTACAGGGGCAGGGTCAGAGACCTGTACAAGGACAAGGTCAGAGACCCGGTCAGGGACCAAGGTCTGTACAGAATCTTTCAGAGGCATCCGAACCGCGGGGACCGGTCAGACCACAGGAACGCAGCCCTCAGCCGGGTAATCAGGGCGGCAGCCAGAAGGCCGGATGGAAATCCAAAAACTTTATGGATGATGAGGAAGAGGAATTTGAATTTTTGCGTTGGGATGAGGATGAAGAATAGGTTAAATGCAATAGAATGAGGCAGCAGATGATCATTGAAATAGATTTTAACAGCGATGAAGCGTTATATTTGCAGCTCTGCAACCAGATTATCAGAGGAATCGCCACTTCCCAATTCAGGGAGGGGGATTCCCTTCCCAGCGTGCGTTCATTGGCGGATACCATAGGAATCAATATGCATACGGTAAATAAAGCGTATACGGTGTTGCGCCAGGAGGGTTATGTAAAGGTTGACAGGCGAAGGGGCGCAGTAATTGCCATCGATATTGACAGAATGCAGACTTTAGAAGAATTAAAGAAGGAATTACAGGTCATACTTGCAAAGGGAACCTGTAAAAATATTACAAAAGAGGAGATACATGAGCTGGTAGACGAGATATATGAAGAATATATAGATTATGGAGGATTTTGAAGATGCAGCCGCATTTCACGCAGAAGGCACAGGCCGCGCTAAAACAGGCGGAAAGGTGCGCAAAAAGCCTGAAACAGGGATATATCGGCACAGAGCATATTCTGGTGGGACTTTTGAAAGAAGAGTCGGGTGTTGCCGCCAAGGTATTGACCGATAACAAGGTGTCGGTGGAACAGGTTATGGAGATGATAAGGGAACTGATTTCCTTTGAGGGAGGTGTGGCAGTCAGCGAGCGGGAAGGCTATTCACCCAGAGCGAAGAAAGTGTTGGAGGAAGCTCACAGGCAGGCGGAACGCTTTCATCAGGAACAGACCGGTACGGAGCATATTCTGTTAGCTTTGATTAAAGAAGGGGAGAATGTGGCAGTCCGGCTTTTGAATACTATCGGCATCAATTGTCAGAAGGTTTATGCCGATACGCTGGCCATTATGGGTCAGGATGCTAATTTGTACAAAGAAGATTTGGGACGAAAGTCATCCGGCGGCAAGGGAAAGCATTCTACTTTGGACCAATATAGCAGGGATTTGACGGCGTTGGCAAGGGACGGAAAGCTTGACCCTGTGATTGGCAGGGAGGATGAAATCAGACGGGTGATACAGATTCTAAGCCGCCGCACCAAAAATAATCCCTGCCTGATCGGAGAGCCCGGCGTGGGAAAAACTGCCGTGGCGGAAGGATTGGCCCTTCGCATTGTGGCGGGAGAGGTGCCCCGCACCGTACAGGACAAAAGGGTGCTTACACTGGATTTGTCGGGCATGGTGGCAGGCAGCAAATACCGCGGTGAATTTGAGGAACGCATTAAACGGGTAATTAAAGAAGTGATAGATGCAGGCAATGTCATTTTGTTTTTGGATGAACTGCACACTCTTATCGGAGCCGGTGGAGCCGAGGGCGCCATAGATGCTTCCAATATTTTGAAGCCTTCTCTTGCAAGGGGAGAAATCCAACTGATTGGAGCCACCACCATTGCAGAATACCGCAAATATGTGGAAAAAGATGCGGCTTTGGAGCGACGTTTCCAGCCGGTAAATGTGGAAGAACCTACGGAGGATGAGGCAATCCGTATTTTGGAGGGAATTAAGGGCAAGTATGAGGAACATCATCATGTCACTATTACCTCCGAGGCTGTCTGGGCGGCAGTGAAGCTGTCAGCCCGCTATATCAATGACAGGAATCTGCCGGATAAGGCCATTGATTTGATTGATGAGGCATCTGCAAGTGCAAAGCTGAAAGCCATGGATATGCCGGAGAAGCAAAAAGAACTGCTGGAGCAGATCAAGAAAATGGATCTGCAGATTGAGCGCTCCATCCGCATGGAGGTTTTCACACAGGCTGCGGAAATCAAAAACAAACAGGATGAATTAATCAAAAAATATGAAAGAATGGCAAAGCGCAGGGAAACGAAGGAGCTGGAGGGCGGCTATCAGATCGGTGAAAACGAGATTGCCGAGGTAGTTGCCATGTGGACCAAGATTCCCGTGCAGAAGCTGGCGGAGAAGGAAAGCGAAAGACTGTTAAAGCTGGAAGGCATTCTGCATAAGCGGGTAATTGGTCAGGATGAGGCAGTGGTGTCTGTGGCAAAGGCAATGCGCCGGGGTAGAGTAGGACTCAAAGACCCTAACCGCCCCATTGGATCCTTTCTCTTTTTGGGACCTACTGGCGTGGGCAAAACAGAGCTGTCCAAAGCTCTTGCAGAGGCAATGTTTGGCTCCGAAGATGCCATGATCCGGGTGGATATGTCAGAGTACATGGAAGGTCATTCTGTTTCCAAGATGATAGGCTCCCCTCCGGGATATGTGGGATTTGAAGAAGGCGGACAACTCAGCGAGAAAGTGCGCAGAAACCCTTATTCTGTGGTGCTTTTTGACGAAATCGAGAAGGCACATCCGGATGTGTTTAATATCCTGCTGCAGGTGCTGGATGACGGGCATATTACTGATTCCAAGGGCAGAAAGGTCAGCTTTAAAAACACGATACTGATTATGACCTCCAATGCCGGGGCACAGCGCATCGTAGACCCCAAGAATCTGGGATTTGCTGCGGATACCAGCGAAAAACAGGATTATGAGAGAATGAAGTCCGGTGTCATGGAAGAAGTGAAAAAGAGCTTCAAGCCGGAGTTTATTAATCGTATAGACGATATTATAGTATTCCATCAGCTGAATAAAGATAATATGAAGGAAATTGTGGATCTGCTTGCCGCCAATCTTTATAAGCGCTGCGAATCCCAGATGGACATTCACTTAAGTATGACACCTGCCCTGAAGGAACATCTGGTGGAGAAACATTCCGACAATAAGATGGGTGCCAGACCCTTAAAGCGCGCCATCCAATCCGTAGTGGAGGACGCGCTGGCAGAGGAAATTCTGAAAAAGAAGATTCAGCCGGGGGACAGGGTATCTGCGGGATACAAAAATGGAAGCGTTATTTTTACTAAAAAAGATCAAAAATAAAATTACAGGAGGAAGGACAGATGGCAATCGTAGAAGAGTTACTTCGCAATGAATCGGACGGAACAGTCAGCTTTGGCAATCATAAGCTTGCCAAGAAGGAAAAGGTGGAGGATTTTGAGCATTCCGGGGATTTGCTGAAGGTAAAGACCTTTCGGGAGATTACCAAGTTGGAGAAAAACGGATTATTCCTCTATGAGTCCGTGCCGGGAACCAGCGTTCTTAATTTTACGGAGAAGGAGACCGGCGTTGAATTTGTGGTGGAAGGCGATGAGGATGCCCAGGTGACATTGGGATTAAATGATGATACAGAGTATGAAGTGTTCATCGGGGGCAGAAGCATGGGAACCATGAAGACGGGACTCGGCGGTAAGCTTTCTCTGAGCGTAGAGCTGCAAAACGCCGGAGAAGTAGATGTAAAAATTGTGCAGAAATAAGGAGTACTATGGCAAAAGGAAAGAATACTACCATATTTTATTGTCAAAACTGCGGGTATGAATCTGCCAAATGGATGGGACAATGTCCGGGATGCCGGGAGTGGAATACCTTTGTGGAGGAGACGGTAAGCGCGGTAGAGCTTAAGAACGGCAGGGGGCTGTCCCACAAAGGATCAGAAGGGACAGAACCCTGCGTTTTGTCTGAAATCCCCATTGTAGAAGAGGATAAGACACTGACAGGAATTGCAGAATTAGACCGTGTGCTGGGGGGAGGCATTGTGCAGGGCTCCCTGACTTTGGTGGGAGGAGACCCCGGCATAGGCAAGTCCACCCTGCTTTTGCAGGTGTGCAGAAACTTGTCGGAAAAAGGGCATAAAGTTCTCTATATATCTGGTGAGGAATCCAAGGTACAGATTAAGATGCGGGCGGACCGTATCGGAAGCTTTTCTCAAAATATGACACTGCTGTGCGAGACGTCATTAAATACCATTGCTGAGGTTATCAGAAACAGCAAGCCTGAGATGGTGGTTATCGACTCCATCCAGACCATGTATAAGGAAGAGGTCTCCTCGGCACCGGGCAGTGTGTCACAGGTGCGGGAATCCACGGGGATTTTGATGCAGCTTGCCAAGGGGCTTGGCGTGTCCGTTTTTATCGTAGGGCATGTGACAAAGGAAGGTACTGTGGCGGGGCCCAGAGTGCTGGAGCATATGGTGGATACCGTCCTTTATTTTGAGGGGGACAGGCATGCTTCCTACCGTATTCTTAGGGGAGTGAAGAACCGTTTTGGTTCCACCAATGAGATCGGCGTGTTTGAAATGAGGGAGCAGGGGCTTATGGAGGTGCAGAATCCTTCAGAGTATATGCTGAGCGGCCGGCCGGAGAACGCAAGCGGCTGTGTGGTTGCCTGCACTATGGAAGGCACCAGACCTTTGCTGATTGAGATACAGGCATTAGTATGCCACAGTAATTTTGGCATTCCCAGAAGACAGGCTACCGGTACAGATTTTAACAGGGTAAACCTTTTGATGGCTGTGCTGGAGAAGCGCCTGGGCGTGCAGCTTTCCGGCTGTGATGCCTATGTGAATATCACGGGGGGAATGAAGATTCTCGAGCCCGCCATTGACTTAGGAATCGTTCTGGCGGTGTTGTCCAGCTTTCGGAACAAGGCGCTGAGCCATCGTCTGGCAGCTTTTGGCGAGGTGGGCTTGAGCGGCGAAGTGCGCGGCGTGAGTATGGCAAAGCAGAGGGTGGCAGAGGCCGAAAAGCTGGGCTTTGACACCTGTATCGTGCCTTATGTATGTGCGGAGGAATGCAAAAAGGGCAGCAAAATCAAGGTAATTGGGGTGCGGAACGTGCAGGAAGCCATGGAGGAAATGGAGTAAAATAGAGATATAAACTATGAAAAAAATTTTAATTATTGATGATGATATCCATATTGGAAATATGCTTGAAGAAACTCTTACCAAAGAGGGGTATATTGTTTCACGGGCTTATTCTGGGACGGAAGCGCTATTGGTTTTATCCCAATCACAGCCGGACCTTATACTGCTTGATTTAATGCTGCCGGGATTAAATGGGGAGGAGGTACTTCCCCAAATAAAGAAAACGCCTGTTATTGTAATAAGCGCCAAGGTTGATGTTGATAATAAAGTGGATTTATTGCTTGGAGGCGCAGTGGATTATGTGACCAAGCCCTTCAATATGAAAGAACTGTCAGCCAGAATTTCTGTACATCTTAGAAATGCGGAAAGTATGCGCATTTCTTCAGAATTGGCATTTGAAGATATTGTCCTTAATACGAATACACATACTGTACAAATCAATAATATGGAAATAAAATTGACAAGGACAGAATATGCCATCTTGAAACTGCTTATGCAAAATCCTACTCAAGTTGTTACGAAATCGCTATTGTTAGACCATATTAGCACAGACACTCCGGATTGCACGGAAACCTCCTTGAAAATGCATATCAGCAATTTAAGAAAAAAACTGCGGGAAGTAAATAACAAAGACTATATTGAATCGGTCTGGGGAATTGGCTTCAAAATGAGGGCAGAATAAATCTTTACCATTTCTTTACGGTTTTCTTTACCGTTTTCTATACTGTTTCCAGATATAATGCCAGCATACTAAGCAAGGAGGTTATCATTTTATGGATTATGTTCTTAAAACAAATGCTTTATGTAAAAAGTACAAAGATTATAAAGCGTTAAACGGATTGTCCATGAATGTTCCCAAAGGAGCAATCTATGGCTTTGTAGGGAAAAATGGTGCTGGCAAAACAACATTGATCCGTTTGGTTTGCGGCTTGCAAGAGCCCACATCCGGCGAATATACGCTGTATGGAACAAAAAACACAGATAGGGAAATTTTAAAGTCACGCAGGAGAATGGGGGCAGTTGTGGAAACGCCGTCGCTCTATCTTGATATGACAGCCGAGGATAATTTGAAACAGCAGTACCGTATTCTGGGGCTTCCATCCTATGACGGATTAGAAGAGATTTTAAAATTGGTGGGGCTGGAAAACACGGGAAAAAAGAAAGCCAAAAACTTTTCCCTTGGTATGCGGCAACGATTAGGTATTGCCATTGCATTAGTCGGCGACCCGGATTTTCTGGTTTTGGATGAACCTGTCAATGGCCTTGACCCACAGGGAATTGTTGAAATGAGAGAGTTAATCTTAAAGCTCAATAGGGAACAACAGATTACGGTTTTGATTTCCAGCCATATTTTGGACGAATTATCCAAGCTTGCAACGCATTATGGATTTATTGATAAAGGACAGCTTGTCAAAGAAATCAGTGCGAAAGAATTAGATGCTGTCTGCCGTAAGTGTGTTCGACTTGAAGTGTCTGATACCCGGGCGCTGTCCCGTGTGTTGGACGGAATGAAGGTTGAATATACCATTATTTCCGACAATGCTGCTGATGTATATGCCAAAATCAATGTTTCCAAGCTGGCGTTGGCTTTAGCCCGGGAAAACTGTGAAGTGATTTCTATGCAGGAGAGAAATGAAAGTCTGGAAAGCTATTACGTTAGTCTGGTAGGAGGGAAAGAGAATGAGTAAATTATTGTCTGCAAATATTATACGGTTATGGAGAGAAAAAGTTTTTTGGATAACAAGTGCTTTTTTATTTGCATTGGGGGCGATATTTCCAATTTCTATCAAAATAGCGGAGATTCGGCTTGGCATATTTAGCAACATCGACCCTGACTATAGCCTTGACCCTGCATTTGGACAGTTTGCTATGTTTATCGGCGTGGCGCTTGCAGTTTTCTGCAGCTTTTTTGTGGGAAAAGAGTATAGCAACGGAACAATCCGCAACAAGATTATCTGTGGGAAGAAGCGGACGGATATTTATCTGGCAAATTTTGCCATCTGTGTTTTGGCCAGCCTGATGCTGTGTGTCGCTTTTTTTCTCCCATATCTGGGTATTGGTATTCCGCTGCTGGGTTCCTTCTATATGGGGGAGGAGACCGTCTTTTGGTTTTCGCTGACAGTTATTGCGCTTTCCATGGCATTTGCCTCGATTTACAATCTGATTGCGATGCTTAATACGAGCAAGGCGGTGGCTGCTTCCGTGTGTATTTTGTTGGCATTTTGTTTTTTGTATATGGGATATCAATTAAATGGAATGCTGAATCAGCCGGAAATCATTTCGGGAACGGCCTATGATGAAAATGGAATACCCTATCAGGCGGTGGAAAACTTTCCCAATCCTGATTACTTGCAGGGATGGAAGCGTCAGGCGGCTCAGTTTGCTTTTAATCTGATTCCCGGCGGGCAGGTGGTGCAATGCTTGGAAAGAGGCTCTGGCGATTTGCATTGGCTTCCTGTTTATTCCCTTGGCGTTATCTTGGTGACAACAGGGACGGGGCTGTTTTGCTTCAGGAAAAAAGACTTAAAATAAGGAGTTTGCTATGGAAATCAGGTTATGGGCTTTTATTTGCATTTTGATTGCAATTATCATTGTCTTATTGATCAAAATTCATCTGCTGCAAAAATCGGCAAGGGAAATTGAAACTGCCTTTGCCGACAGGCTCATAACCGATACCAATGTTTTGATTGATATTTCCAGCAGTGACAAGCATATGTGCCATTTGGCGGATACTATCAATGTGCAGCTTCGCAAACTGCGTGCAGAACGGCATCGGTTTCATCAAGGCGACTTGGAACTAAAAAATGCAGTTACAAATATCTCCCACGATTTACGGACGCCGCTTACTGCTATCTGTGGCTACTTAGAACTGCTGGAACAGGAAGAAAAGTCCGAGACTGTCAGTCGGTATATCGGAATTATGAAAGACCGTGTGGACATTTTGACACAGCTTTCAGAGGAACTTTTCGGATATTCCGTTATTATGTCAACGAAAGACACTATAGCCAAGGAACCGGTTATTGTCAATACAGTATTAGAAGAAAGCATTGCAGCCTTTTATGCCGTTTTAACGGAACGAAATATTGTGCCCAAGATACAAATGCCTGAAACAAAAGTAATACGGATGCTTGACCCTTCAGCTTTATCCCGGGTGTTTTCTAATCTGATAAGCAATGTTATCAAATACAGTGATGGGGATTTAAAAATCGTCCTGTCAGAAAAGGGAGAGATAACCTTCTCCAATGAGGCTTCCAAATTGGATGAGATACAGGTGGGAAGACTGTTTGACCGCTTCTATACAGTAGAAGTGGCAAGAAAATCAACAGGTTTAGGTTTGGCAATTTCCAAAACTCTTGTTGAACAAATGGGTGGAACTATATCTGCAAAATATGAAAACAGCAGATTAAGCATTCATGTTTTTTTCCCGGAAGATTAGGTAGATTTCTATTAAACACCTTGTAATGCGCAGTATTAAGTATTACAATATCAGGGGATATAAAATGATTAGTAGTTGAGCTGTTATAGGGGGGATAGAATGAAACGATTATTATCAGTGTTGTTGATGGCTGTTATGTGTTTTTTATTGATTGGATGTGAGGGTGATGAGGAGCGTCCGGGTCAGGAAACAACATCTTCAGACTATTATGTTTTCCAAAAGGATGAAAGCAAGGCAGAATTGACTGCGGAGCAAACGGAAGAATACGCTGCAGAATCTACATTCTCCATTCATTACATAGATGTGGGACAGGCTGATGCCGCCTTGGTGGAATGTGATGGTCACTATATGTTGATTGATGGGGGCAATAAAGGGGATTCAAATGTTATCTACTCTGTTCTTAAGCGTGCAGCTGTAAGTCGGCTGGACATTGTTGTGGGTAGCCATGCCCACGAAGATCACATCGGCGGTCTGCCTGGAGCCTTCAATTATACAACGGCAGATCTTACGCTCTGTCCTGTTTCCGAATACGATAGCGACGCTTTTAGGGACTTCAAAAAATATGCTGACAAAAGCGGAGGAGGAATTACTATTCCTTCTGCAGGAGACAGCTACCAATTAGGCGGCGCTACTGTGGATATTCTCGGTGTAAATGAGGGCAGCGATCCCAATGACACTTCCATTGTTTTGAAGATAACCTACGGCAGTACGGCGTTCCTCTTTACCGGAGATGCAGAGAGTGAAGCAGAGCGGGCAATATTGAATAGAGGTGTTAATCTCACGGCTACAGTTCTTAAAGTCAGTCATCACGGAAACGATAGCGGCACCTCATCTTTGTTTCTACGTGAAGTTATGCCTCAGTATGCCATTATTTCTGTTGGGAAAGACAATCCTTATGGGCATCCAAAAGAGGATACTCTGCGTCTTTTGGATGACGCAGATGTGACTGTGTATCGAACGGACCTGAATGGAGATATTTTCGTAACATCTGATGGGCAGACGGTTTCTGTATCTTCAGACAAAGCTGTAAGCAAAGAGGAAATTATGATTCCGGGCGACGATGGCGATGAGGCATCTGCAACATTCCAGACACCGGAGGCATCTGCAGCATCCCAGACACCGGAGCCGCCTGCAACATCCCAGACACCAGAGACATCTGCAGCATCCCAGACACCGGAGCCGCCTACAGCATCTCAAACGCCTGAAACAACGGAAGCATCCCGTGAGCCTTCGGCACCTTCGGGCGAACCGATACCTTCACTCCCCGCGATATCTTCGGTACCGCCAGCACCCTCCAACTCCCCGGCACCTCCTGCTGTATCGGAATCCGTTCAGGAGTCGAAAGATATCTCCACTACAGCGGGTACGGATTATGTAGCGAACACAAACACAAAGAAGTTCCACTATCTATCCTGTGCTAGTGTGAAAAAGATGAAGGAGAAAAATAAAATGTACTTTACCGGGTCAAGGGATGAGTTGATTTCTCAAGGGTATGACCCTTGCAAAAATTGCCATCCATGAATAATTTTCTTGCATATTGCCCTATTTTATTTTAAAATAAGAGTATAAGGGCGGGATTTGTTTTGCGCAGTATTTCAGGTCCTGCTTACAAAAGAAAAACACGGACTGCGCAGAAAAGAGGAAAAATGGGAAAGTTTGTGGTAAAGAAGACAAAGACCGGTATAAAATTTGATTTAAAGGCTACCAATGGACAAATTATTGCTAATTCAGAAGTGTATTCTTCTGAAGCAGCCATGAAGAACGGAATTGAGAGTGTAAAGAAAAATGCGCCCATTGCTGCTGTGGAAAATCAGACTGTGGAAGGATATGCTACAGAGAAGAATCCGAAGTTTGAAGTATATAAGGACAAAAAGGGAGAGTTCCGCTTCCGTTTAAAGGCTACCAATGGACAGATTATTGCTGTGGGAGAGGGCTATACCACTCTGGCAAACTGCTTAAATGGTGTGGAATCGGTAAAGAAGAATGCACCTGATGCAGAAATCGTAGAAGAAGCATAAAAATTTTAAGAAGCCACTGAAAAGTGGGTAAAAGAGGACAAAGATGGATATTAAAGAGAAGATTTCAAAAATTGTTGAAGAACTCACAAAGAATGATGATTTAAAGAAACAGTTTGAAAAAGAACCTGTCAAAGTAATTGAGAAAGTGCTTGGCGTGGATTTGCCGGATGATATGGTTGAGAAAGTGATAGACGGGGTAAAGGCTAAAATAGCTGTTGATGGTGTATCTAAAGTAACAGGTGTTATTAAAAATTTGTTTTAACAAGCTGTCCCAGTCGGAATCTTCTGATTGGGACATTATGCTTTTTGTAAATTGTTGGCGTTAAAGTGAGGTTGATATGAGATTAAAAGATTTGCTGGAATATGATTCCATTGTGGTACAATGCCATGACAATCCGGACGCAGATGCCATAGCCAGCGGCTTTGGCGTATATAATTTTTTTAAGAGCCGAGGGAAAAATGTCAGGCTTGTTTATGGTGGAATGTATTTGATAAAAAAGAGCAATCTGGTACTTATGGTCTCAGAACTTGGGATTCCCATTGAATATGTGGAGACCTTGGAGCCGCCAGATCTTTTAATCACAGTGGATTGTCAGTACAGCGAAGGCAATGTGACTTTTTTTGAGGCAAAGACAACAGCTGTTATTGATCATCATCAGATTAGTGCAGAGTTACCGGATTTGCGGGAAGTAAGGAGTAATCTGGGCTCTTGTTCCACTCTGGTATGGCGTCTTTTGAGAAAAGAAGGCTATGACATCAACGAGGACAAAATGCTGGCAACGGCTCTGTATTATGGCTTGTTGACGGATACTAGTAATTTTACGGAGATTGCCCATCCTTTGGATAAGGACTTAAGAGATATTGCTGAGTTTGACAGGGTTTTGATCAATCGTTTCCGCAATGCTAATCTGTCTTTGGAGGAGCTGGAAATTGCAGGAAAGGCATTGATGAATTATCATTATGTTGAGGAATTCCGGTATGCCGTGGTAGCGACAGATCCTTGTGACCCCAATATTCTGGGAATGATAAGCGATTTGATGTTGGAAGTGGATGCGGTAGATACTTGTCTGGTATACAGTGTGCAGCCCTTTGGAGTGAAGCTTTCCGTCAGAAGCTGCATCAAGGAAGTAATGGCAAATGAGGTTGCCCGATTTATTACCAAGGGCATCGGTTCCGGCGGAGGGCATCTGGAAAAAGCCGGAGGATTTATCCAGAGGGAGCTGCTGCGCAGGTCTTATAGGAAGTTTTGCAAGGAGCAGGACAAAGAGCCTGTAAGGGAATTAAAAGAAGTTGCAGCTGATTTTATGAAATGGCGTATGACGGATTACTTCAACAATGTAGAGATTATTTATGCTGAATCCTATGCCGTAGACTTGTCACAGATGGAGAAATACCGCAGAAAGCAGATTCCCGTGGGATATGTGCAGGCGGACAGTGTGCGCCCTGTGGGCACTCAAATCTGTATTCGTACTATGGGAGGGGATTTGGATGTGCAGATTCATGATAAGTTGTACATCATGATTGGCATTGACGGAGAAGTACATCCTAATGATAAAGAAAAATTTGAGCGCAGTTACAAAAGACTAGAAGAACCCTATGTGTTTGAGGGAGAGTATGAGCCTGTTATCAGGGATGTGGCAAAAGGCAAAAGCATCTCCCTGATTCCTTATGCGCAGACTTGTATTTCCAATGGCGAGAGCTTTATCTATGTAAGGAAGCTGGATCATAGGGTAAAGGTCTTTACCACATGGGATAAGGATAAATACGAATTGGGCAATGAAGGAGATTATCTGGCTGTCAGCATGGATGATTTGCAGGATGTTTATGTGATAGAGCAGAGTATTTTTGCCAAGACTTATGAGAAGGTAGAAGAGGAAGAGACGGAGAAAGCGGCTGAAGAGGAAACTGAGGAAAACTTGAAGGAAGCAAAGATAAAAAAAGGAGCAGGTAAGAAAGCAGCCGAAGAGGAAGCTAAGGAAAACTCAAAAAAAGAAAAGCCGAAAAAGGAAACGAAAAAGAAGTCGGAAAGTGGCGGGAAGTCTGCTAAGAAGGATTAGAATAAAGTAAAAAAATAAACATCTTAAACGATGTTTATTTTTTCAGCAGCTTTTTTAATAAGTAGCTATTAATTTAGCAGGGGAAGAGGGGATCGAACCCCCGTTAACGGTTTTGGAGACCGCCGCACTACCGCTGTACTATTCCCCTATGGAGTTGGCTTATCTGCCAACGAAGCTTATTATAACACAGTCAGGGGACAGTTTGCAAGTCTTTTCTGGAAAATTGATATAGGGAATTGCAAAATTGATATATAGAAAGGAGTATCTTGATGGAAAACAATTTATCACAGGAAGAACAGCTGGAGGCAGCTTTAAATACCTTGAAAAATTATGTGGAGGCATTGGCACAGCGGGCAGGGGAATCCAAGGAGTATGGAGAAAAGCTGTGGGAGAGAATCCGTCGTTCAGGGGGAGTTTTGCAAGAGTTTGCCTATTACCATGATTATGGGAAGTTTTTGTGCAAATACGAGGTGGCAGGCTATACTATAGCGGATATTCTGGTGTGGCAGGTGGACCATTTTAAGGCATACATGGACAGACCGGAAGATATGAACCGATATCGTCAGGAAAGGCTGCTTCTTACGGCATTTGATATTATGCTGCAGATGGAGGAGGATCCAAAGCCTTTTAAAGAAAAGATGATTAATGAGACAGGCACTGACTTTGTAGAGAAATTTTCATAAAACCATACACAATTAGACAGCTGTCGGGGGAAACCAACAGCTGCCTAATTGTGTTAAAGGGGAATTTTCCGGAATTCCGACTATATAGTGGGCCAGCATCTCTGCTGACATTATTACTATATCATAAGATTCGACATTTGTCTACACTTATTTTAAAAATTTTTCAAAAAATTTTTTTAAGCCTTTTTAGCTTTTGCCTGCTTGGCGGCAAGAGCTTTTTCTGTGGGTCTTACCATTACAAGGCAGATAATCAATGCAATGATGTACAAAACGATGGTTGCATATAACACATGCTGGTATCCGGTGGGATTGACGGTTAAAAGCTCTACAGAGCCGTCTGCTAATTTGTGTTCAATTTCTATTGGATTACCAAAGTTCTTTACAATCCAATTGGCAAGCTGATTGCCGGTAAGTCCTGCAAAGCCCCATGCGGAAAGGGTCAGACCATGGATCGCACTGATGTTGCCCATGCCATAGTGGTCGGACAACAGGGTGGGCACATTGGAGAAACCGCCGCCATAGCCAGCATTTACAAAGAAGAGCAGGCACAGTACCAAAACAATCAATACCATATTTCCTTCACCGTTCTGGATGCCGCTTGTCACCATAACGATTCCTGTAAATACAATGGAGAGGGCAAAAATAAGTTTGTAAATGGTGTTTCTGTCCTTCATGGTGTCAGCCCATGCGGAGAAGCCAAGGCGGCCTCCTGCGTTAAAGATGGCGGATACCGTGGAGATGATGCCCACTGCACCAGCGAGACCGATACATTTTACAATCATTTTTTCCTGAGAAATCAAAGCAAGCCCGCAGGTGATGTTGATATAGAACATCAGCCAAATGCCGATATAGTTTGTTACAGGTTTGGATTTGATGACAGCTATCATGCTCTGCCCCTTCTCGGTCTTTTGAGGTTCATGCCAGCTGTCGGGCTTCTTTAACAACAGATGTCCTACAAACATCATAATGAAGTACACGATAGCGAGAATCAGGAACATTTGGTAAATGCCGCCCTCGCCAAGGTTGTCAAGCATAGCCTGCATAATGGGGCTGGCGATTGCCTTTGCCGCGCCGAATCCTGCAACTGCAAGACCGGTGGCAAGTCCCTTCCTGTCCTCAAACCAGAGCATCAGGGTTTTGACGGGGGACAAATATCCGGTGCCCAGACCAATGCCCATGATAAAACCGTAGCACACATAGATGCCGATTAATGCCAATACGCTTCCTTTGTGCAGACCGCCATAGTAAATGAAGAATCCCGTGCCGGCCATACCGCAGGCAAAGCAGACGGAAGCAATCAGGGAGGATTTGTGAATGTCTTTCTCCACAATATTGCCTAAAAATGCTGCGGACATGCCCAGGAAAAAGATGGCAAAGCTGAATGCCCACTCCGTAGCTCCCTTGGAAAATCCGATGTAATCAGCAATTTCCTGACTAAAGATGGACCAGCAGTAAACTGTACCGATGCTGCAGTGAAGCAGTAGTGCGGGGATAGCTGCGCGACACCATTTATTGGTGCGCCAGCCACCACTTTTCTTTTCATTTTCTTTCATGATTCACTCTTCCTTTGTGTATTTTGCATATTTTTTCATGATATTTTTACACTGATTTACGGGGTAAAAATATCCTGATTACTAAATTATATACTTCCTTTAGGGTAATTTCAACCAAAAAAGAAGAGTTTTTTGAGTATTTTTTTGCTGTACTTTTGTCAAAAATGTGGTAAAATAAAACTACATATGTGTCATTTTTAAGGGAGGTGCTATTGTGGAGCAGGAAAAGGAATATACTACGCAGCAACTGATGGAAGCAAATAAAGAGCTTTTGTTGCCGCTGCTTAGGTTTCTGCCATGGCTGGCGCAGAATGCAGGTCATTCGGTCAGCAAGGATTATCAGGGGCAGGATGTGAATGAGCGTTCTCTTTCCTTCCCTATATATGACGGCACCTTGATGAGTTTTATTAGGGAGGCTTCCAAAAGTCCTCTGATGGAGAAGAATTATCAATATATATATACTCGTAATCATATTAAGACACATGATGACGAAAAAAGAATCATCGCTTCGGCCACATGGAAGGAATGGGATATTCTGAGAGGAATTTTATCCAAATATGTCATGGGGGGACGGGTAAAGGCAACTCTGTGGAATGAAGCGGCTCAGGAACAGATCTTTTATCTGGTACTGAAGAAAATGAAAGAAATCATCGAGTTTTGGGGGAAGTCCGCCGATGATAGATTGAGATAGGAAGGCGTATGTTACAATGGGAGAGAAATCAATACAAAAGCGAAGATACATTTTAGAAACGGCAAGACAGGTGTTTATGGAAAAAGGCTTTAAGAAAGTTACCATGAAAGACATCGTGGAAGCCTGTGATATCAGCCGGGGCGGATTGTATCTGTACTTTGAGAATACTAGTCAGATTTTTCTGGAAGTACTGAAAATGGAAAGCGAAGAGGCGGATGATGTTTTTTCGGGCAGCATCACGGATGATGCCACCGCATCGGATATTCTTGCGCTGTTTTTGAAGGAACAGAAGAAGGAATTGTTGCGTAAGGGAAATACCCTGACGCAGGCTACCTATGAATTCTATTTTCAGAACAAGATTTCCAAGAAAGATAATATTCTGCGTAAACAGTTTGATTCAGCAGTGAAGATTCTGGAAAAGCTGATTGAAATCGGGGTGGAGAGCGGCGAATTTGCCTGTGAGGATTGTCAGGGGACCGCGCGCAATATTATGTTTGTGCTGGAAGGGCTTAAGATATCTGCCCAGACCATCGGCATCACTGCGGAAGCAGTGGACAGAGAAATCCTGTTTATTTTGAAGAGTTTGGATGTAGAAGAAGATTAAGGTACAAAAATTAAAATACAATTTAATATATCAAAGAAAAGCACATAATATCTTCGGAGGAGTAACATGGGAAATGTAAGGCGTATCTATGTAGAAAAGAAGGAGCCTTTTGCAGTCAAGGCAAAGGAGCTTCACGAGGAACTTAAAAATTATCTGGGCATTCAGGCAGAGCAGGTTCGTGTGTTTATTCGCTATGATGTGGAAGGCATTTCGGATGAAGTGTATGCAAAGGCATGCAAAACCGTTTTCTCAGAGCCTCCTGTGGATGATCTGTATGAAGAGAGCATTGATATTCCTGACAATGCAAAAGTGTTCTCAGTGGAATATCTTCCGGGACAGTTTGACCAGAGAGCGGATTCTGCCGTACAGTGTATTGAATTTTTAAATGAGAATGAAAAGCCGGTTATCAGAACGGCAATAACATATGTTATTATTGGCGCAATATCCGAGGATGAATTTGCCAAAATCAAGGCTTACTGCATTAATCCTGTGGATTCCAGAGAGGCAGATAAGGACAAACCGGATACTTTGATTACCGTCTTTGAGGAACCTGAGGATGTAGTGATATTGACAGGTTTTCAGGATATGGCGGAGGCAGACTTACACAAATTATATGATTCCCTTGGTTTGGCAATGACCTTCAAGGATTTTCTTCATATTCAAAAATATTTCCATGACGATGAAAAGAGAGACCCTTCCATGACGGAAATCAGGGTTTTAGACACATATTGGTCCGACCACTGCCGCCATACTACATTTTCCACAGAACTTACGGAGGTGGAATTTGGCGAGGGTTATTATCGTTCTCCCATCGAGACTACCTACCAGAGCTATTTGGACACCAGAGAGGAAATTTTTGCAGGGCGGAAGGACAAGTTTGTTTGCCTCATGGACTTGGCGCTGATGGCAATGCGTAAGTTAAAGAGGGACGGAAAACTTGATGATATGGAGGAGTCGGATGAAATCAACGCCTGCTCCGTTGTGGTTCCTGTGGAGATGGATTATGGCGACCACAGGGAAACAGAAGAATGGCTGGTATTCTTTAAAAACGAAACTCATAACCATCCTACGGAAATTGAGCCTTTTGGAGGAGCTGCCACCTGTCTGGGAGGAGCCATTCGCGACCCTTTAAGCGGACGTGGTTATGTCTATCAGGCAATGAGAGTGACCGGTGCGGCAGATCCTACAGTTCCCGTATCTGACACCTTAAAGGGCAAACTGCCCCAGAAGAAGCTGGTGAGGGGCGCGGCAAGCGGATATTCTTCCTATGGCAACCAGATTGGGCTTGCCACCGGATTTGTAAAAGAAATCTATCACCCTGCTTATGTGGCAAAAAGAATGGAAATCGGCGCTGTGATGGGTGCCGCTCCCAGAAAAAATGTGATTCGTGAAACCTCAGACCCCGGGGATGTGATTATCCTTTTGGGCGGGCGCACCGGCCGTGACGGCTGCGGCGGCGCAACCGGTTCCTCAAAAGTACACACGGAAAATTCCATCAAGACCTGCGGCGCAGAGGTACAAAAGGGCAATGCTCCTACGGAGCGCAAGATTCAGCGACTTTTCCGCAGGGAGGAAGTCAGCAGGCTCATTAAGAAATGTAACGACTTTGGCGCCGGCGGCGTATCTGTTGCCATCGGAGAATTGGCTGACGGTCTTAGGGTGGATTTGGACAAGGTACCCAAAAAATATGCGGGATTGGACGGCACCGAGCTTGCCATTTCCGAGTCTCAGGAGCGCATGGCAGTAGTGGTGGAGCCGGGGAATGTGGAGGCTTTTCTGGATTATGCGGCGCAGGAGAATCTGGAAGCTGTGGCTGTGGCAACCGTTACTGAAGAGCCTAGGCTTGTGTTAAATTGGAGAGGAAAGGATATTGTCAACTTAAAGAGGGCGTTTTTAGACACAAACGGCGCGCATCAGGAAACTGCCGTAAAGGTGGACATTCCCTCACAGGAGGACAATTATTTCGATAAATATGCAGTTTCTGCGGTGCAGGAAAAGCTGGATGCAGAAGATGTGAAGGGAGCATGGCTTGCCCTTTTACATGATTTGAATGTATGTTCCCAGAAGGGATTAGTGGAGATGTTTGATGCCTCCATCGGCGCGGGAAGCGTGCTGATGCCTTATGGCGGCAAGTATCAGCTGACAGAGACACAGTCTATGATTGCAAAGCTTCCTACATTAAAAGGAAAGACAGATACCGTTACTATGATGAGCTGCGGCTTTGATCCCTATCTGTCATCATGGAGCCCTTACCACGGAGCTATTTATGCCGTGGTGGAATCTATGGCAAAAATCGTAGCATCGGGGGGCGATGCCACAAAGATTCGATTTACCTTTCAGGAGTATTTCCGCAGGATGACAAGCGATCCTGCGCGCTGGAGCCAGCCCTTCGCGGCCCTCTTGGGAGCCTATGATGCACAGATTGGCTTCGGACTTCCCTCTATCGGCGGCAAGGACAGTATGTCAGGCACCTTCAATGATATTGATGTGCCTCCCACTCTGGTATCCTTTGCGGTGGATATTGCAAAATCCGGTGAGATTGTAACTCCTGAGTTAAAGCAGCCCGGAAATAAATTGGTAAGATTTGATATAGAAAAGGACGATTATGACATTCCTATGTATGAAGCTGTGGCAGAGCTGTATGCCGCAATTCATGAACTGACGGCGGACAAAACAATTCTCTCTGCTTATGCGCTGGATGCAAGGGGTGTGGCGGCTGCATTGTCCAAAATGGCATTTGGAAACAAGCTGGGTGTGGCTGTTGAAAATGATGTGACGGCAGAGATGCTTTTTGAGAACGGTCTGGGTGGTCTGCTGGCGGAAATTCCTGCAGACAAGCTGGCAGTGCTGGAAGAAAAAGAACTTTCTTATACGCTGATTGGCACCGTGACGAAAGAGCCTGTGTTTACCTATGGCGAGATGACCATTTCCATGGAGGAGGCATTGGAAGCATGGACTTCCAAGCTGGAGAAGGTGTTCCCCACCAAGGCGTCAAAGGATACAGCACCTGTGAAGAGTGATTGTTACAAAACAGATGTTATTTATACATGCAAAAATAAGGTGGCAAGGCCTACAGTGTTTATTCCCGTATTTCCCGGAAGCAACTGTGAGTATGACAGTGCGAAAGCTTTTGAAAGAGCGGGGGCGGACACGGTTATCAGGGTGTTTAAGAACCGGAATGCCGCAGATATCAGGGAATCCGTGGATGCATTTGAAAAGGCTATTGAACAGGCACAGATTATTATGTTCCCGGGCGGATTTTCTGCAGGTGATGAACCTGACGGAAGCGCAAAGTTTTTTGCCACAGCATTTAGAAACCAAAAGATTGAGGAAGCCGTGAACAGGCTGCTTCATGAGAGGGATGGTCTGGCGCTGGGAATCTGCAACGGTTTTCAGGCTCTTATCAAGCTGGGGCTGGTGCCTTATGGCGAGATAACGGGTCAGAAGGAAGATTCGCCTACATTGACCTTTAACACCATCAACCGCCATATCTCCAAGATGGCATACCTTAAGGTGGTGTCCAACAAATCCCCATGGCTTCAGGGAGCAGTCCTTGGAGAAACCTACTGCAATCCCGCCTCCCATGGCGAGGGGCGCTTTGTGGCTCCTGCCGAGTGGCTTAAGAAGCTGTTTGAAAACGGACAGGTAGCCACCCAGTATGCAGACCCTGAGGGTAATGTGTCCATGGATGAGGAGTACAATATCAACGGTTCTTATTGTGCCATTGAGGGAATCACATCCCCGGACGGCAGATGCTTTGGCAAAATGGCTCACTCCGAGCGGCGTGACGAGGCGGTTGCCATGAATATTTACGGCAATCAGGATATGAAAATATTTGAGAGCGGCGTGGAATATTTTAAATAACATGCAAAAAGAAAGTAGAGAGCAAGTATGAATATGAACATGAATCCGGGCTTGGTAATGAAGCTTTTAAATGCCAAGAATACCTTTACACAAAACCACCCCAAGGTAGAAGCCTTCGTTCGCAATGTGCTGTTTGGATCCAAAGGAATTCCAGAGGATACGATTATAGAGATTACCATAAAAAGACCTGGCGAGGAACCGGTATCTACCAATATGAAAGTGTTGAAATCTGACTTGGAGTTGTTTGAGGAATTAAAGAATCTGGGGACATAAAAAAGATAACCACTAAGGTTATCTTTAAGCAGATAACGGGAATCGAACCCGCCTCTCCAGCTTGGGAAGCTAGCATTCTACCAATGAACTATATCTGCATATGAATTATTTTATGGCCGTTCAAACATTTCCTGCTACGGACACATGCATATTGTACCACATACGCTGGAATTTTTCCAGACCTAATTTGAAAAAATTAGTGGGAAGCTCCCCAAACAGTTATAGTTCACATTCATGCCATGAAAGAGGAGAAGGAGAATGGGCAGAAACGATAAAATGATTAGCTTGCTTAAAAAGTGGAGTGTTCGGGTGGTAGGAGTATTAAGTCTTCTGATAATGGTTTTTCTTACAAGTATCAGCATGGTATATACCGAATGTATGGTAGAAATCGAGAAACCTGTACGACAGTCAGATAGTGTGCTGGGAAATTTGATTTTTCTGGCAGTTATGCTGGCTCTTTTTTCTGTCATTCGTTTTTTTCTATTAAAAAAGGAAGAAGTATTATCGAAGGTTGTGAGTATTGTGACTATTCTGGGAGTGGTATATGCTCTGTTAATCAGCCTTGTATGGTCATCTTTTTCCTGTGTACCGCCTCATGGAGACGGATGGTATTTGTGTACGATGGCGGATATGATAGAGAATGGATTATATGATGTCATGTCCCCGGCAGGCTACTTGAGCTGTTATCCACAGCAGTATGGGCTTGTGCTTGTTTTGCAGATTATCAATCATTTTTCCGGCGGGATGAACTATGAGATTTTTCAGATTCTCAATGCTCTGCTTATGCCTCTGCTGGTTTTTGCGGGATACCGGATTGTATGGTATACCTTTCAAAAGAAGGAATTATGCATTTACTATTGGCTGTTGATCATAGGATATTTGCCCTTATGGCTGTATGTGCCCTATGTTTATGGGGAAATCAGCTCCATTACTTTTTGTATGATATTAATGTGGCAGACCCTGCGCTTCTGCAGAGAGGGAAAGTGCAATGTTTTCTGCATGGCGGGTGCAGCGGGAATTGCCTGTCAATTGAGATTGAATTCCCTGATTTTGGTGATTGCATGCTGCCTGATTTTGCTGCTTTATGGCTGTTGCCATTCACAAATAAAAGCGCTGCTGATGATTGCCTGTATAGTAGTAGGAGTTCTGGCTGCCTCCGCAGGGGTGAAGGGGTATTATGAGCATCTTTCCAACTTAAAGATTGGGAAGGGCATGCCCCGCGAAGCACATATTTTAATGGGCCTGCAGGATACGGAGGCAGGTCCGGGATGGTGGACTAACTTAAATTATAATCTTTATGTGGAACATAATTATGATACTGAGGCTACGGCTGCTTACTGCAGAAAAGAAATAGGAAGCAGGCTTCAGGAATTGATGCAGGGCGGTGCTGTTGATTTTTTCTATAGAAAAGTGGAAAGTCAGTGGAATGAGCCGGATTCTCATATCTATTTTGAAACCGAAAGGGGCGTTCAGGAGGCGGAAGAAATATCGTGGCTGTCAGAGCGGGTATATACCGGAACAGGCCGTGCTCTGATTGGGCATTGGATGGATCGTTATCAATTTATGCTATATGCCTGCGGGATGTTTTTGGCAGCCGCCATGCTTAAGGGAAATAGCGGCAGGGATATTCCGTCATATTTGTTGTTTGTGACAATTATAGGGGGATTCTTGTTCAGTATTCTATGGGAGGCCAAAAGCAGATATGTGCTGCCCTATATGGTTGTTATTGTCATGTTGTCCAGCGGTGGTATTTGGGCAGCGCAGGAGGCAGCACTTAAGATATATAATAAGATGCATAATCCTTGAATCCTGTGACTATACTATAGAAGCAGAAAAATTCTGCATATTCCTCGATAGCTCAATGGTAGAGCATTGATAGATATGCAACCGTAAAAAAGCGAATCTGGGGAAAGAAAAATTTAATAGAATTTCGATAAGAAATTCACTAATCCTCGATAGCTCAATGGTAGAGCACTCGGCTGTTAACCGAGTTGTTGTAGGTTCGAGCCCTACTCGGGGAGCTAGGAAAAGCCTGTAGACGTCAATGTTTATAGGCTTTTTGCGTAAGAAAAAGGACTAAACAAAACCAGAAAGAAAACAAATATCTGCAAAAGCAGGTGAGAAACTATTAACAGATAACAAGCAGGGATTGCGCTGCATACTGAGGTTTGGATGCTATGAGACCGCAGAGCTGGCAGTGACTGAAACAGGGACAAGGCGTTTTATCGAAAGATAGGCGCTTTTTTCTATTTCTGTAAATACGACAGTGCCTATCCAGCCCTTTGCCACTATGGAATTGGTGAATTCGGATAGGGAGCAGGAAAGCCTTGTTACCACCTGTGGCCGTTCGTGTGGCGATTTGTGCCCTTGTTTGGAAAAAGTGGATAAACAAACCGCCCGGCACCCTTTCTGCCCTGTTTGGGGCGATTTGGCGAAAACAGCCCCCAAACCCTGCTGTCAGGGAGTGCAGGGCAGCCAAAATGGGGGAAACCGGGGGTGGCTGGCAGGGTCGAAATGTGTGCAGGTTAAAGGGCGGGTGGCTTTTGCAAGCCCCCTCGCCCGGAAAATGCCGCCCGGCAAGGCCGTGCGGGAATGAAAGATGCCACCCAGAGATACGGGGTACCGCAAAATTGGGTGGCATAAGAAAGGAATCCGCAGGAAACAAGGCATTCGTGTGGGTGACATGGATGTGAGCAGAAAAAAGTAACACCTGATACTGAATATCTAAAATTTTTTTATTTTCCCGAGAGCGGACTCACTGAAAAAGAAGAATGCCACCAAGGGGGAAGTGCGCCTGTTTGGTGGCATAAGGGATATGCCAGGGTGGCGTATGTAGTGAAGGAATCACTTTAAGATAATTTTATAGGCAGGGAAAGAAAAAGTTAAAAGGGTGTTGGTATAACAGGGAACCAAGGAAGTGTGTTGTTCAGCATGGCTGGAAGAAGTCGCTGTAATCGCATCCCAATATTTTCCGCAGGGCAATCAGCTGTTCGGTGGTAGGGTTGCAGACTCCCTGTTCGATCTTACTGAGTGTGCTTGTGTTGATGGGGATGCCCTCCAGCTGCAGCTTTGCCACCATGTCCATGTTCCGCAGGCGGCGTATGTTATAGCCGATGATGGGAGAGCCGCCCTGTTTGATCCGTTCGCTTATGTTCATAAGGCGCCTCAGAGGGTGATCCCGGAACAGTCAAGGAAATATTTCCGTTTATCCATGAATTCCTGCTGTTTTTCCGCAGGCAGGCACTAGAACATATCTTGATAGTCCAGGTCTGCCAGGGGTGTGCCTTTGGTAAGGGCAAGGCCGGAGAGCCTTTTCTGCTGTTCCAATCTAGGGGTGTAGGAAAGGTTATAAGAGTCCATCGGTCAGTGCCTCCTTTCAGAGAAGTGCCGGATCTAAGAGCAGCTCCCGGCAGTCGGAAAACCCCAGCATGTATGCCAGCATCCCATAGCGGCTCCCGATGGCGTTGTACCCGCTCACATACCGGTCGATCAGTTTCGTGGTTTCCTCCGGAAGATGCAGGGACTCCAGCCTGCCGGAGTATTTGTCAACTTCCTGGAGCAGTGCCTGGTAGTCCTCATCCTGTTCCGTGATCCTGTTCATGATGCCATTCATACGCATACCCATCAGTTGGTACAATGTAGATTTTTTGTCCATAAGAACGTTTCCTCCTTTCGCGGTTGGTGTATGTTAACTCTGAATCGGGTGAAAAGCAACTACGAAATGGAAAGGGATGGTAGGAATTGTAAAATTTTTGAGTGTTAATGTGATTGGATTATTTGCATGATCAATGGTTTAATGATATACTTGTCTCAATAAATTAAGGGAAATGGCGGAAGTACATACCAGAAAGGAAATAAATATATGCAAGAGCAAAGCCTGGCGCAGCGTACCGCAGACAAGTTGAGAAATTTGATACTTACCGAAAAAATATATAAGTTTGGGGATAAGCTTCCAAATGAAAATGTGCTTTCCGGGGAACTAAGTGTCAGCAGAACAACGCTTCGGGAAGCTATCCGTATTCTGATCTCAGAGGGATTGCTGAATGTTCAAAGAGGGAAAGGTACTTTTGTTGTAGAGCAGTTGGAGCGTCATGCGGATAGTGGGATTGACCTGCAGGAAATAAGCAGCAAAAAAGTGACCTTGCGGGATTTATATGAAACAAGAATGATTTTTGAACCGGAAGCAGCTGCTTTGGCATGTATAAGAGCCAGTGATGAAGAAATTGCGCATATATTAAAATTAGGGGAACAATGTCAAAAGAATTTAAAGAAAAGCCATACCGGTGAACAGAGAATAGAATCGGAGATTGCCTTTCATGGAGCGCTTATCAAGGCATCTCACAATGAGTTTATCGGACAGTTTTTACCGGTATTGACTGCAACAATAGAAAAGACCTTTGATTTGGATCATAATCTTCATATTATTGCGAAAGATGCATATGAAGACCATGCTATGATCATGAAGTTTTTAGAACAGCGGAATCCGGAAGCTGTTAAATGCGCAATTAAGATTCACTTGAATAACGCAATGCTTACAGAAGAACTAGAAAAGTGATATGAATAAATGGGGGCTGCCACACTGTAATAGGTGTGGCATTTTTTCTGTCTGAAAAGAGAAATTGTATTGACAAGATATTTAAAGCGTTGTATAGTTGTCATACAACATTAAATATGATGTCATATCACTTAAGGAGGTTATTATGAGTAACGCAAAAATTTATTATCAGGAAGACTGTAATCTAAGCCTTTTAGAAGGAAAGACGATTGCAGTTATCGGCTATGGAAGCCAGGGACATGCTCATGCCCTGAATGCAAAGGAATCAGGATGTAATGTTATTATTGGTCTCTATGAAGGAAGCAAATCATGGGCAAAAGCAGAGGCGCAGGGTTTTGAGGTCTATACAGCAGCAGAAGCAGCTAAAAAAGCTGATATTATCATGCTTCTGATTAACGATGAACTGCAGGCTAATATGTATAAGAAAGATATTGAGCCATACTTAGAAGAAGGCAACATGTTGATGTTTGCACATGGTTTCAATATTCATTTTGGTTGTATCACACCACCTAAGAATGTTGATGTTACCATGATTGCTCCCAAAGGACCTGGACATACGGTAAGAAGTGAGTATCAGGCAGGTAAAGGTGTTCCATGTTTGGTAGCTGTGGCGCAGGATGCTACCGGAAAAGCATTAGAGCGTGCGCTGGCTTATGCGGCGGCAATCGGCGGCGCAAGAGCGGGCGTCTTGGAAACAACCTTCCGTACGGAAACAGAAACAGACCTTTTTGGCGAGCAGGTTGTTTTATGCGGTGGTATTTGCGCGTTGATGCAGGCTGGTTTTGAAACGCTTGTTGAAGCAGGATACGATGCAAGAAACGCTTATTTTGAATGTGTCCATGAGGTAAAGTTGATTGTAGATTTGATCTATCAGTCGGGTTTTGCAGGAATGAGATATTCTGTATCTAATACTGCAGAATATGGTGATTATATCACGGGATCTAAAATTATCACAGAAGATACGAAAAGAGCCATGAAGCAGGTTTTATCAGATATTCAGGATGGAACTTTTGCAAAAGATTTCCTTTTGGAAATGTCTGCAGGAGGACAGGTTCATTTTAACGCATTAAGAAAACTGGCCTCAGAGCATCAGGCAGAAGTTATCGGTTCAGAAGTCCGTAAGTTGTATAGCTGGAATAATGAAGATAAATTAATTGATAATTAATCATGAAGAAAAGGCGTTTTTGCTTAATGTGTACTAATTTTCTCAATATAATTTCAGTAATACATTAAAAATGGTAAAAGAAATGTGATACATTATCGAAGGGCGTGCTGCGTTTCACAATAGATGTGGATCACAGTACGCTCTTTTTGTCTTTAGGAAAGAGGAAAACAAATTATTTATATTTTTTGTATTGCAGGTGAGATGGCACTGGCTGATGTGGTCTCGTGGATACAAAGGGGAAGGCAGTTTTCAGACATTGGGTAAATATAGTTGTAGCAGTCAAAGATACAAAATGATTCTTTTTTGAGGTGATTTATAAGAAAATATTGCAAAATCATTGTTTATAGGTTAAACTATTAAAGTAAATACGTTGTTTAAGCGCAGTTTTTAAATGTAAAGTAACAGCTTAACTTACAGACCATGCTGTCAAGAAGAACTCGGACTTACATTGAAACTGACAGGAAAGCTTGTCAATGTATCGTGTTTTGTAA
>CAZGGA010000006.1:0-133647 GCA_964524555.1 uncultured Acetatifactor sp. | reverse complement strand
TTGCCTTACCCTCTACCAAAATAGGCTCAAATGCCTGAATACCAAGTCTGTGCAGAGTAGGCGCACGGTTTAACATTACCGGATGCTCCTTGATAACCTCCTCCAACACATCCCATACCTGATTATCCCATCTTTCCACCAATTTCTTGGCATTTTTGATATTCTGGCTGATGCCTCTTGAAACAAGCTCCTTCATCACAAAGGGCTTGAACAGCTCAATTGCCATCTCCTTGGGCAGACCGCACTGGTAAATCTTTAATTCAGGTCCCACCACAATAACGGAACGGCCGGAGTAATCCACACGCTTACCCAACAGGTTCTGACGGAAACGACCGGATTTACCTTTCAACATATCGGAAAGGGATTTTAAAGGTCTGTTGCCGGGTCCCGTAACAGGGCGTCCTCTTCTGCCGTTGTCAATCAGGGCGTCCACTGCCTCCTGCAGCATTCTCTTCTCGTTGCGGACGATAATGTCCGGAGCGCCCAATTCCAACAATCTCTTCAAACGGTTATTTCTATTGATAATTCTTCTGTATAAATCGTTTAAGTCGGAAGTCGCAAAACGACCGCCGTCCAACTGAACCATTGCACGCAAATCAGGCGGAATTACCGGCAGCACGTCCATAATCATCCATTCAGGTCTATTGCCTGACTCACGGAATGCTTCCACTACTTCCAATCTTTTAATAATACGCGCACGCTTCTGTCCTGAGGAATCCTTTAACTCAGCTCCCAATTCCTCTGCTTCTGCCTCCAGGTCTATTGCCTGCAGCAGTTCCTTGATTGCCTCGGCGCCCATTCCCACACGGAATTTGGTGCCAAAAGCTTCCCTTGCATCCTGATATTCCTTCTCGGACAAAATCTGCTTATACTCCAGATTAGAGTCTGCAGCATCCAATACAATATAAGATGCAAAATACAATACCTTTTCCAGCACTCTGGGGGACAAATCCAGAATCAATCCCATACGGCTGGGAATTCCCTTGAAATACCAGATATGGGATACCGGAGCAGCCAATTCAATATGCCCCATGCGCTCTCTGCGGACGCTGGACTTGGTCACTTCCACACCGCATCTGTCACAGACTACGCCCTTGTATCTGATTTTTTTGTATTTGCCGCAATGGCATTCCCAATCCTTGCTGGGACCAAAAATCTTTTCACAGAACAAGCCGTCTCTCTCAGGCTTTAAAGTTCTATAGTTGATGGTTTCCGGCTTAAGCACTTCGCCGTGGGACCACTCGCGGATTTTGTCCGGAGAAGCCAATCCGATTTTGATAGCATCGAATGTTATGGGCTGATAAGTTTCATTTGTTGTTTCCATTAATGGCACTCCCTTTCATTATTTATCATTCCTACGCTACACTCACAAAGTCTGAAATCAGAGTTCTCCTTCGTCATCCTCAGGAATACTCTCCAAATCGTCATCGTACCCATCATCATCGTACGCTTCATCATCGTAATCTTCATCCTCTATGTCCACAAGTTCGCCGTCCTCTTGGAATTCCTGTGCCTGATATCCCATCTCGCCCAAGGAATTATTGTCCAATTGGTCGTCATACTTGCGGTCACCTTCGATTTCATAACGATAATCCATATTGCCGTAGTCAATATTTTCTTTTAATTCAACTTCTGTACCATCCTCGCCCAGAACTTTCATATCCAAGCCCAGAGCCTGCATTTCCTTAAGCAGCACCTTGAAAGACTCCGGTATTCCGGGCGCCGGAATATTGTCTCCCTTGATGATAGCTTCGTAGGTCTTTACACGTCCCACAATATCATCGGATTTTACGGTCAAAATCTCCTGCAAGGTGTAGGATGCACCATATGCCTCCAAAGCCCACACTTCCATCTCACCAAAACGCTGTCCACCGAATTGTGCCTTACCGCCCAAGGGCTGCTGGGTCACAAGGGAGTACGGTCCTGTGGAACGGGCATGAATCTTGTCGTCCACCAGATGATGGAGCTTCAGATAATGCATATGCCCGATGGTTACGGGGCTGTCAAAATACTCACCTGTACGGCCGTCTCTTAAGCGGACCTTTCCGTCGCGGGAAATGGGCACGCCCTTCCAAACCTTTCTATGCTCTCTGTTATCCGACAAATACTGCAATACTTCCGGAAGCAGTTCATCCTTATGCTTTGCCTCAAATTCTTCCCACTCCAGATTCACATAATCGTTTGCCAAATCCAGAGTATCCATAATCTCGTGCTCGTTTGCGCCGTCGAACACAGGAGTTGCTACGTTAAAGCCCAACGCCTTTGCCGCAAGGGACAAATGAATCTCCAACACCTGTCCGATATTCATACGAGAAGGCACACCCAAAGGATTCAACACGATATCCAGAGGCCGTCCGTTAGGCAGATAGGGCATATCCTCCACCGGAAGCACACGGGAAACCACACCCTTGTTTCCGTGGCGGCCTGCCATCTTGTCGCCTACGGAAATCTTTCTCTTCTGTGCAATATAAATGCGTACTGACTGATTTACACCGGGTGAAAGCTCATCGCTGTTCTCACGGGTAAATACCTTTGCATCCACAACAATACCATATTCGCCATGAGGAACTTTCAGGGAAGTGTCGCGCACCTCTCTTGCCTTCTCACCGAAAATAGCTCGAAGCAGTCTCTCCTCGGCAGTCAGCTCCGTCTCTCCCTTAGGAGTCACCTTACCCACCAGAATATCACCGGCACGAACCTCGGCGCCAATGCGGATAATACCCCTGTCATCCAGATCCTTCAGGGCATCATCACCCACACCAGGCACGTCTCTGGTAATTTCTTCCGGTCCTAACTTGGTGTCCCTTGCCTCTGCCTCATATTCCTCAATATGCACGGAAGTATAAACATCCTCCTGCACCAATCTCTCACTCAAAAGAACCGCATCCTCGTAGTTATAACCTTCCCAAGTCATAAAGCCGATCAACGGATTCTTGCCCAGCGCCAACTCACCCATGGAAGTAGAAGAACCATCCGCAATCACCTCTCCAGCTTCCACATGATCTCCCTTAAACACAATGGGCTTCTGATTATAACAGTTGGACTGATTGCTGCGGGCAAACTTTGTCAGTTTAAACTCTGCTTTTTCTCCGTCGTCATAAGTCATTCTGATTAACTCGGAAGATACATAAGTTACGGTTCCTGCTTTCTGGGCAATCACGCAGACACCAGAGTCCACTGCTGCCTTAGGCTCCATACCGGTACCTACCACAGGCGCTTCCGTCATCAAAAGAGGCACTGCCTGACGCTGCATGTTAGATCCCATCAGCGCACGGTTCGCATCGTCATTCTGCAGGAAGGGAATCAATGCTGTAGCTACGGAGAATACCATTTTAGGAGACACATCCATATAATCAAACATGGACTTGGGATACTCCTGAGTCTCCTCACGATAACGGCCGGATACGCTGTTGCGGACAAAGTGCCCCTCTGCATCCAATGCCTCGCTGGCCTGCGCTACATGATAATTATCCTCTTCATCAGCAGTCATATATACCACTTCATCTGTTACTCTGGGGTTCTTAGGGTCTGACTTATCAATCTTACGATAAGGAGCCTCCACAAAACCATATTCATTAATCCTTGCATAGCTTGCAAGGGAATTTATCAGACCGATATTAGGACCTTCGGGAGTCTCAATGGGGCACATTCTTCCATAATGGGAATAATGCACATCTCGAACCTCGAATCCGGCACGGTCTCTTGACAGACCGCCGGGACCCAATGCAGACAAACGTCTCTTGTGGGTCAGCTCGCCCAAGGGGTTATTCTGATCCATAAACTGTGACAACTGGGAGGAACCAAAGAATTCCTTTACGGCTGCGGTCACAGGTTTAATGTTGATTAAGGACTGAGGAGAAATCTCCTCCGCATCATGAGTTGTCATGCGCTCGCGCACCACTCTCTCCATTCTGGACAGACCAATGCGGTACTGATTCTGCAAAAGCTCACCCACGGCACGGATACGTCTGTTGCCCAGATGGTCAATATCATCCCCGTTGCCCAATTCATACTCCAAATGCATATTGTAATTGATGGAAGCAATAATATCTTCCTTTGTAATATGCTTGGGTACCAGTTCGTGAGAATTTTTCTTAAGAGCTTCAGCCAGCTTCTCGGGATCATCGCCAAATTCCTCAAGAATCTTTGCAAGCACAGGATAATATACTCTCTCCTTAATGCCAAAATCCCTGGGATTACAGTCCACATAATGTGAAAGGTCCACCGTCATATTGGACAGTACCTTGACATTTCTCTCCTCTGTCTGAATATATACGAAAGGAACTGCGCTGTCCTGAATTTCATCCGCCAATTCAGCCGTCACCTTATCGCCTGCGGAAGCAATTACCTCCCCTGTGGAAGGATCGATTACATCGGCAGCCAATATCTGATGTCTGATACGGTTTCGTAACGCCAGCTTTTTATTAAACTTATATCTGCCCACCTTCGCCAAATCATATCTGCGGGGGTCAAAGAACATAGCATTGATAAGGCTTTCTGCGCTCTCAACACTCAAGGGCTCACCGGGACGGATTTTTTTGTATAACTCCAACAGACCCTCCTGATAATTTTCAGCAGTGTCCTTGGCAAAGCTTGCCTCAATCTTGGGCTCATCGCCAAACAGCTCGCGGATTTCGTCATTGGTGCCAACCCCCAGGGCGCGAATCAGCACAGTGACAGGAACCTTTCTGGTTCTGTCCACACGAACATAAAATACATCATTGGAATCCGTCTCGTACTCCAACCATGCACCCCTGTTGGGAATCACGGTACAAGAGAACAATTTTTTACCAATCTTATCATGACTTATAGCATAATAAATGCCAGGGGAACGCACCAACTGACTAACGATAACACGCTCTGCCCCATTTATAATAAAAGTACCGGTGTCTGTCATAAGGGGTAAGTCACCCATGAAGATTTCATGTTCGCTTATCTCTTCTTTTTCCTTGTTGTAGAGACGAACTTTCACCTTCAAAGGCGCCGAATAATTGGCATCCCTCTCCTTACACTCCTCAATAGAATATTTTACATCGTCCCTGCACAATGTAAAATCCACAAACTCAAGGCTAAGAGAACCGCTGTAATCAGCGATGGGAGAAATATCCTCAAAAACTTCCTGCAATCCTTCGTCCAGAAACCACTGATAAGAGTCCTTCTGAACCTCGATCAGATTGGGCATCTCCAATACTTCTTTCTGCCTCGCATAACTCATACGCATAACCTTAGTGCCTTCGATTGGGCGTATTCTGTTCTTTTCCATTGACAATTCACCCCGTCCTTTCCAATTTGCAACCTTATTTGTGCAAAAATAAGCCTAGCTCTGCACAATAGTGCACTATCCATGTTACCACAATATGGAAGGCTCGTCAAGAAAAATTTTGGGAAAGTTCTGAAAATATTCTGAAAAATAAGAACAAAGAAGCTGCCACATCTCACAATGTGACAGCCTCGAAATGTATTTTATTTGCTTTAGCAAAAATCAGATTACTTAAGAGTAACCTTTGCGCCAACTTCCTCAAGCTTCTTCTTGAGTTCCTCAGCCTCTTCCTTGGATGCGCCTTCCTTAACAACCTTGGGAGCGCTCTCAACAAGATCCTTTGCTTCCTTAAGACCAAGACCGGTTACCTCACGAACCACCTTGATAACCTTTACCTTCTCACCGCCAACCTCGGTCAGCTCTACATTAAACTCAGTCTGCTCTTCTGCTGCTGCTGCGCCGCCAGCTGCCTGTGCAACTACAACGCCTGCTGCTGCAGATACGCCAAACTCTTCCTCGCAAAGTTTTACAAAATCATTTAACTCTAATACTGTCATCTCTTTGATAGCATCCAGAAGTTCCTGTGCTGATAATTTAGCCATTTTTATTTCCTCCATTTTCATTCATTTTTATTGTTTCGTTTTGTGTTTCTTATCTTCCTGCATTACTCTGCTGCAGGAGTTTCTGTAGCAGCTGCTTCTGCAGGAGCTTCCTCTGCTGCAGGCGCCTCCTCAGCTGCGGGAGCTTCCTCACCGGAAGACGCTGCACCCGCTGCGCCGCCTTTTTCTGCCAGCTGATTCATAACACGGGCAAAATTGGTGATAGGGCTCTGCAGGCTTCCAAGCATCTTGGAAAGCAGTTCGTCTCTGGAAGGAATGCTTGCAATGCTTGCCATTCCCTTGGCATCATATACATTTCCTTCTACCACGCCAGCCTTAATCTCCAGCTTATCCGCAGTTTTGGCAAACTGTGCCAGAACTCTTGCCGGTGCCGTTGCATCCTCAGTGGAGATAGCAACTGCGGTAGGACCCTCCAGATACGGAGTAAGGCCTTCAAACTCTGTTCCCTTGAATGCAAAATTCAAAAAAGTGTTCTTATAGACCTTGTAAGTGATTCCTGCCTCACGCAGATTCTTACGAAGCTTTGTGTCCTGCTCCACAGTAAGTCCACGGTAATCTACTACGACTACGGATTGCGCATCCTTAATGCTGGCAGAAATTTCATCTACGATGGGCTTTTTTAATTCAACCTTTGCCATTTTTAACCTCCTTATAGAATGGAGCCGAAAAAAATCTCCCTGAAGACTCAGAGAGACGAAGTAATCTTAATGAATATCTTCTCCTCGGCAGGACTTACGCCCGTCACTTACATGAAAGGCACCTGCTGTCTTCGGCTTGGTTTTATAACCTTTAGAATCATAACACAGGGGGAAGACAATTGTCAACCCCCTGTAACTTAAAATCTTTTGAATTTTTTAATACTTTGCAACACTCAGTCTGATTCCAGGTCCCATGGTGCTTGCCAGAGTGATGCTCTTCAGATACTGACCCTTTAATGCGCTGGGTCTTGCCTTTACAATGGCATCCATCAGAGCATTGAAATTCTCCTGCAAAGCTTCCTCTGTAAAGGATGCCTTTCCGATGGGAACATGCACGATGTTGGTCTTGTCAAGTCTGTACTCAATCTTACCAGCCTTGATTTCAGCAATAGCCTTTGCCACATCCATGGTTACTGTGCCTGCCTTAGGATTGGGCATCAGACCCTTGGGACCCAACACCTTACCAAGACGACCTACCACACCCATCATGTCCGGGGTAGCTACCACTACGTCAAAATCAAGCCAGCCGTCATTCTGAATCTTAGGAATCAGCTCCTCGCCTCCAACATGGTCAGCGCCGGCTGCCTCAGCCTCGTTTAACTTGTCTCCCTTTGCGAACACCAAAACCCTTACGGTCTTACCTGTTCCATTGGGAAGTACTACTGCACCACGAATCTGCTGTTCAGCATGACGTCCGTCACAGCCGGTTCTGATATGCACTTCAATAGTCTCGTCAAATTTTGCAGTTGCAGTCTTCTTTGCAAGCGCAATAGCCTCTTCCGGCTCATAAAGCGCCGCCCGATCTACAAGCTTAGAAACTTCATTATATTTCTTGCCATGTTTCATTCTTATTTTACCTCCTAGGTTCCAGCGACAATCTTAATTGTCTCCCAAATTATCGATTTTCTTCTCGTTTCTGTGCAGCTTTTTATACAATGCCGTCACTATTCTTCCACGGTAATACCCATGCTGCGCGCCGTTCCTGCAATCATGCTCATAGCTGCCTCAAGGCTTGCCGCATTTAAGTCAGGCATTTTGGTTTCAGCGATTTCCTGAATCTTTGCCTTGGAAATGGTAGCAACCTTTGTCTTGTTGGGAACGCCTGAACCGGATTTAATATTGCAGGCCTTCTTCAACAACACTGCTGCAGGAGGAGTCTTTGTAATGAAACTAAAGCTTCTGTCTGCATATACAGTAATAACGACGGGGATGATTACATCGCCCTTGTCTGCTGTCTGTGCATTGAACTGCTTTGTGAACTCAACAATGTTCACGCCGTGCTGTCCAAGTGCAGGACCAACTGGTGGAGCCGGTGTTGCTTTGCCGGCAGGAATCTGTAACTTGATATATCCTTCTACTTTCTTTGCCATTGTGGCACCTCCTATAATGTGGTAATTCGGCGCAGTTTCGGTCTTTTCACCGTCCTGCTCCCACTTTCTGCATGTGCCGCCGCTCATCGGCTGCACATATATTTATCCGGAATTTCTTCCGGAGAAATACCTGACTGAAATTAAAACAAAATTTAAAGTCTTCTGACTTCCGCAAAACTGATTTCCACAGGGGTCTCCCTGCCAAACAGTTCTACATTAATGGTAGCAGTCTGCTTGCCATAATCAAGCTTCTGCACCACGCCCACGGTATCCTTCCAGACGCCTGCCACCACGGCAATGCTGTCGCCTTCTGCAAAATCGATGGAAACCACATCCGCTTTGATGCCCAAGGGCTTCATCTCGGCTTCCGTCAAGGGAACAGGCTTACTTCCCGGTCCCACAAATCCTGTAACTCCGCGTGTGTTGCGCACAACGTACCATGTGTCGTCATTCATTTCCATATTGAGAAGCACATATCCGGGAAACATCTTTCTGGAAACCGTTTTCTTTGCGCCATTCTTGATTTCCACCACATCCTCCATCGGAACTCTGACCTCCAGAATCTGTTCTGCAAGGTGCTTGTTATTCTCAATGGTTTTCTCAATATTGGCTTTGACCTTATTTTCATATCCGGAATAGGTATGAACTACATACCACTTTGCCTCTGCCATACAATCACCCTCGCTCTACAAATTTATTAAGAACTGTACACCATATTGAATCACATAGTCAAGTACCGCTATAATGAGTCCCAATACGATGGATATTGCAACAACCACCAGGGATTGTTTCAATGTAGATTGTCTGTCCGGCCATGAAATCTTTTTAAATTCAGCCTTCACGCCTGAAAAAAAGCTGGGGCGTGCCTGCTTATCAGCGGAATCTCCCATAGTTTGACCTCCAAAAGATGATTATTTGGTTTCCTTGTGCAATGTATGCGTTCTGCAGAATCTGCAATACTTCTTGAATTCCATTCTATCAGGATGAGTCTTCTTATCCTTGGTAGTATTGTAATTACGCTGCTTGCATTCAGTACATGCTAAAGTGATTTTTGTACGCATTTGTCTACCTCCACGTATTTTCCGATCATAAAATTTAAACATAAAAAAAAGACCTAAATCTCATCTCGCTTGTTTACTATAACATAGATGTGAATTTGAGTCAATGGTTTTTTCACGAAAATTAAGATTGAATGTAACAGTCCAGCCAAGGAGTGCCCTCACTAGTGCTGAACTGTTACAATTGAAATGTTATGTTTATCGCCTTGCAAGCTCAAGCGTGCGCCCTTCTTGATATAAGCGCAGGATTTGGGCACCGTCACGCTCTAATATATAAAGCTTGCCGTCGCAGACAATTTCCTGACCGCAGAGGATGTCTGGATTCCGGCGGCACAGCTCCTGCATAATCTCTCTGCAAAGAGTTTCTTTTCTTTGGGTTTCCGTAAAAAGACCAATTGCCATGGTTTCTTTGTCCAATTTTGTCAAACTTACCAGGCACCAAGTATCTGTGCTGTCAGAGAATGCAACCGCTATGATGTCTTCCAGACGCCGAACATAGGGATATACACCGTTCATGACCATATAGTGCTCCGTGAAAAAGCAGGCAATGTGATTATCAACTGCAGCATTTGGAGTCCGGCAGGTAACAATCGTAACAGACGGAGAAGCCAGCTCACGGTCTATCTGCTGCAGTTCTCCCTCCGAATAACCGGTCTGCTCCTGATAATACGACATCCAAGAAGCCGTTCTCTTGCGTTTCATCAGGATACCAAATACAACCAGCAAAACTCCGGGCACTGACAGGAGAATGGATGTAACAGCCCCTGCATTTGCTATCAGACCAAGAATCGTAATGGGAAGTGTAAAAACCAAAAGGACAATTCCCCCGGCAATCATGCCTTTTCCTGCGCCTACGCTGCTGCGTATGGATTTTAAGATGCTTTCATTTCCTTTCTTCATCATATTTTTATAGAGTTTGTGTTCTGTGGATGCGATCATATGTTATTCCACGCTCCTTTCTTAATTTAACATAACAATCTATGCTTCTTGACGCTTTCGGTTTTTAATCAACAAAAATGCGCCAATCGCGGTGGCAACCAAACCAGCCACAAGGCTGCCCAAGGGGATACCGGGATGCAAGAGTACCTGCTGCATATAATTGTCGTTTTTGTCACACAAATATTCAGCATTCAGACTTAGCATATTCCGGCCTTCGGCATCAGCGTACTTGCTGCCATATACGGAATAGAAAGAATCCGCTGCAAAGGGAAGATCCTCCAAATATTGCATTTGAAAGTATCCGCTTGTGGTCAGGCTGAGCTCATCTTCAAAACGAGTCGATAACCTGATCTGCTCTGCCAGACGTTCATTTCTGCCGGGCGTAAAAGAAATGATCCATTCGTTTTGATCACAATCAAGAAATTTTGCAATACAGTAAATCTTGTCATCGTCAGCATTCTTTCTTGTGCGCAAAATCTGCAATTTTTCTATATAATAAACTTTTACAGGATAATACTGTTTCCCGGCTTTTACCTCGTCTCCGTGTATTTCACTCACATTGGCTACATGGAACGGAAGAATCCATAAAAGATATAGCAAAAAAGCCGGACCAAGTAAAATCAGGACTTTTCCCCTGTGAAGATCACTGTGTTTCTTTTGGTCACGAGAGAAATTCTTTTTATATTCTTCATAACTGTTTTCGCTCATAAAATGCAATACTCCCTGATCTTTATAAGCAATAAATGTAGTTACCTCCGCATGGCTGCCATCCTGAATCGGGAAGGCTGCCACGCAGAGGTCAGAATCTACACTTACTATTTAATACTATTTATAACAATACCTATTTCAATACTACCTTATCCAGATGCCAGATTTCATCCACATATTCCTGAATGGTTCTGTCGGAAGTAAACTTGCCGGAGCATGCCACATTCAAGATAGCGCTCTCTGCCCAGCCAGCTTCATTCTTGTAAGCTGCCTCCACTCTCTTCTGAGCCTCTGCATAAGACTTGAAATCCTTTAAGATAAAGTAGGTATCAGCCTTTGAGGAGGACTGCGTATTCAGCAGAGAGTTATACAATGTGCGGAACAGCTCAGGGTCATTTGGTGAATAAAATCCATTGATAAGCTGCATCAGCACCTTGCGGATATCCTGGTCCTCGTTAAAGATTTCCATGGGATTGTATCCGCCATAATTCTCATAACGGATTACTTCATCGGAACTCAAGCCAAAGATAAATGCATTTTCCTCGCCCACTTCTTCTACGATTTCCACATTTGCGCCGTCCATGGTGCCAAGGGTAAGGGCTCCGTTTAACATAAACTTCATGTTGCCCGTGCCGGAAGCCTCTTTGCTGGCGGTAGAAATCTGTTCGGACACATCTGCTGCCGCAAAAATAATCTCAGCATTGGACACATTATAGTTTTCGATAAATACTACTTTAATCTTGCCGTCTATGGAATCATCATTATTGATGACATTCGCTACGGAGTTAATCAGCTTAATAGTCAGCTTGGCATTGTGATAACCTGCTGCAGCCTTTGCACCGAAGATAAATGTTCTGGGGAAGAAATCCATATCCGGATGCTCCTTCAACTCATTGTAAAGATACATTACATGAAGGATATTTAACAGCTGCCTCTTGTACTCATGGAGACGTTTTACCTGTACATCAAAGATGGAACGAGGATTTACCTCAATACCGTTGTGCTCCATAATGTATTTTGCAAGGCGTACCTTGTTCTGGTACTTGATATTCATGAACTCCTGCTGTGCCTTCTCATCTGTAGCATATACTTTCAGTCTGCTAATCTGAGGCAGGTCTGTAATCCAATCATTTCCTATATGATCAGTCACCCAATCTGCCAAAAGAGGATTGCCATGCATCAGGAAACGTCTCTGGGTAATGCCGTTGGTCTTATTGTTGAAGCGCTCAGGATACATCTCATAGAAGTCCTTAAGCTCCTGCTTCTTCAAAATCTCTGTATGCAGACGAGCCACGCCGTTTACGGAATAGCCTGCCACGATTGCCATATTGGCCATCTTTACCTGACCGTCATAAATAACTGCCATCTTGCGGATTTTATCCTGCACATCCACGCCGGGCACATCTCTGTACTTATTTTCAATCTCGATGATAAAGCGGCGGTTGATTTCTTCCACAATCTGGTAAACTCTGGGAAGCAGTCTGGAGAACAGCTCAATGGGCCACTTTTCCAATGCTTCTGCCATAATGGTATGGTTGGTGTATGCACAGGTCTTGGTGGTAACTTCCCACGCTTCCTCCCATGTCAGATAATAATCATCCATCAGCACACGCATCAGCTCTGCAATTGCCACGGTGGGATGGGTATCATTTAACTGAAAAGCCACCTTCTCGTGGAATTTGCGGATATCCTTGTGCTTTCTCATGTACTTCTCCACAGCTTCCTGAACAGATGCTGAAACAAAGAAATACTGCTGCTTTAAGCGCAATTCTTTACCTGCATAGTGATTATCATTGGGATAAAGTACTTCCACAATATTTCTTGCAAGGTTCTCCTGCTCCACAGCCTTATGATAATCGCCCTTGTCAAAGGAATCCAGCTGGAAGCACTCCACGGACTCCGCATCCCAGATACGCAGGGTGTTTACAATGCCGTTGCCATAACCCACAATGGGGAAATCAAAGGGGATTGCCCTCACTGACTGATAGCCTTCCTGAGAAAACACATTTCTGCCGTTCTCATCCGTATGAACACTTACATAACCGCCGAATTTCACGATTTTTGCATACTCCGGTCTGCGCAGTTCAAAAGGATTGCCGTCAATCAGCCAATTATCCGGCACCTCAATCTGATAGCCGTCGCGAATCTGCTGTTTGAACATACCATAACGATAACGAATGCCGCAGCCATATGCCGGATACCCCAGCGTTGCCAAGGAATCCATAAAGCAGGCTGCCAAACGGCCCAGACCACCGTTGCCTAATGCTGCATCCGGCTCCTGATCCTCCACCATATTTAAGTTTAATCCCAATTCCTCCATGGCATCTTTTACTTCCTTGTATGCCTGCATATTAATCAGGTTGTTGCCCAGAGCTCTTCCCATCAAAAATTCCATGGACATATAATACACGGTTTTGGCATCCCTTTTTTCGTATTCCTTCTGTGTATTCATCCAATTTTCTACAATCTGATCCTTGATGGCATAGGACACTGCCTGAAAAATCTGCTGTGGAGTAGCCTCCTCCAATGTCCTGCGGTATAATGTCTTTACATTATATTGGACACTTCTCTTAAAAAGTTCTTTATCAAATTTAACTTTACCGCTTACTGTTCCGGCTGCATTTGCACTGCCTGAGTTGCCCGTTTTTCCTGTCTTTCCGGTGTTTCCGGTACTATTGATTGCATTCATAATGTTTTTCACCATGCTTCTCCTTTCGTTCCCTCATGTTGAAACTACTTTTTCATTATATCAAAGATTGCCTTTTCTGTAAACTAAAAGCTGACATCGTTTTACAATCTGTTCTACGATGCCAGCTTTCAAACAAGCGTTTCTATACCTTTCAGAACTATGAGATTCTTTCCAACGCAATCACAACCCGTTCTCCGTTGATGTCCTCCCATTCCTTTGCCACTGCAAAATCTTTTCCTGTTGTCAGTTCCTCTGCAAGAACCTTGCCGGAGATAGTCTGCTCGTTGCGGGATGCGATGTCAGCTAATTTTTCGTTGCCATTTACAGACACTCTGATGTGATCCATCACTTCAAAGCCCGCATCCTTACGCATGGTCTGAATCTTACTGATAATCTCATTGACAAAGCCTTCCTCAATCAGTTCCGGGGTCAGGTTGATATCCAGCACCACGGTCATCCGGTTATCTTCCTGAGATACATAGCCATCCTTCTTTGCCATATCGATAAGCAGGTCATCCTTTGTCAATTCCACAGCCGTGCCGTCAATGTCAAAGCTCAATTTTCCCTCTGCATTCAATTTATCCATTGCAGCATTTCCATCCAAGGCAGCAAGGTATTTTTGAATGCCTCCCAGCTGTTTGCCGTACTTAGGGCCTACGGTGCGAAGCTGGGGCTTAAAGGTATAGGAAGTGAATTCCCTCACGTCATCTGCAAAGATTACCTCTTTGACATTTAACTCATCTTTAATAATATCCGTGTAAAAGACATCCAACGCCGTATTCTGCGCCTTGATATACATTTTGGCAATGGGCTGGCGGTTCTTGATTGCGGCGTCATTACGGCAGGCACGGCCCATGACTACCACCTCCAGCACCTCTTCCATATCTTCTTCCAGCTTCTTATTGATATAAGCCTGCTCCACTGCGGGGAAGTCACACAGATGAATGCTTTCGGGCGCATTCTTATCAATACTTCTCACCAGACTCTGATAGATATCCTCTGTCATAAAAGGAATCATGGGAGCTGCCGCTTTGCTGATGGTCACTAATGCAGTGTACAGAGTCATATAAGCATTGATTTTATCCTGCTCCATGCCCTTTGCCCAGAAACGCTCACGGCTTCTTCTCACATACCAATTACTCATCTCCTCCACAAAATCCTGCAGAGCCTTTCCTGCCTCGGGAATCCGGTACTTGTCAAGGTTTTTGTCCACTTCGCCCACAACCGTGTTGAGTTTGGACAAAAGCCACTTATCCATGATGGGCAGCTTATCATATTCCAACTGATACTTTGTGGCATCAAAATCATCAATATTGGCATACAACACAAAGAACGTGTAAGTATTCCAAAGCTTATCCAAAAACTTGTGCTGTCCCTCCATCACTAACTTGCCGGAAAAACGCTTGGGCAACCAAGGTGCGGAACAAGTATAAAAATACCACCGAATGGCATCTGCGCCATATTCTTCCAATGCATCAAAAGGATCCACTGCATTGCCCTTGGTCTTGCTCATCTTCTGGCCGTTCTCGTCCTGCACATGACCCATTACGATAACATTCTCATAGGGTGCCTTGTTAAACAACAGGGTGGACTCGGCTAACAGGGAATAGAACCATCCTCTGGTCTGGTCCACGGCCTCGGAAATGAACTGCGCCGGGAATTGGGCTTCAAACAATTCCTTATTTTCAAAAGGATAATGATGCTGTGCAAAAGGCATTGCGCCGGAGTCAAACCAGCAGTCGATTACCTCGGGTACACGCTTCATCTGCTTGCCGCATTCAGGACAAGGAATAAGGATTTCATCAATATAAGGACGGTGAAACTCCACTGTCTTTGCCTTCTCGTCACCGCTGAGATTGTACAGCTCTTCCCTGCTGCCTATGGAATGCATATGCCCGCATTCACATTCCCAGATATTTAACGGAGTACCCCAATAACGATTGCGGGACACGCCCCAATCCTGAATATTCTCCAGCCAATTTCCGAAACGGCCCTCGCCGATGGAAGGCGGAATCCAATTAATCGTCTGATTGTTGCGAACCAAATCATCCCTCACTGCAGTCATCTTGATAAACCAAGATTCTCTCGCATAATAAATGAGAGGTGTGTCACATCTCCAGCAGAAAGGATAATCATGCTCGAATTTGGGTGCGGAGAACAGCTTGCCCTCCTTGTCCAAATCCTTCAGGATATCCGGGTCTGCATCCTTCACAAATTTGCCTGCATAGGGTGTCTCAGAGGTCATTTCACCCTTGCCGTCCACAAACTGTACAAAGGGCAGGTCATACTTTCTGCCCACCTGAGCATCGTCCTCACCAAAGGCAGGAGCAATGTGTACAATACCTGTACCATCTGTCATTGTGACATATGTGTCACAAGTTACATAATGTCCTTTTTTGTTCTGCTTTGCTGCAGATTCCCCTGCACAGGCAAAGAGAGGTTCGTATTCTTTGTATTCCAAATCTTTTCCGGTATAGGTCTCCAACACTTCGTATGCTGCCTGAGCTTCGGAATCCTTGTTATTTTCAGCCAAAGCGCCCAGCACCTTGTCCAATAATGCCTGGGCCATATAATAGGTGTAACCATCCGCAGCCTTTACCTTGACGTAAGTTTCCTCCGGATTGACACAGAGTGCCACATTGGAGGGCAGTGTCCAAGGGGTTGTGGTCCATGCCAGAAAATAAGCATCTTCTCCCACTACCTTAAAGCGCACTACCGCAGAACGCTCTTTTACCGTCTTATAACCCTGTGCCACCTCATGGCTGGACAGGGGAGTTCCACAACGGGGGCAGTAAGGCACAATCTTAAAGCCTTTATACAAAAGCCCCTTATCCCAGATGGTCTTTAACGCCCACCATTCAGACTCAATAAAATCATCATTGTAAGTTACATAGGGATCATCCATATCCGCCCAAAAACCTATGGTATTGGAAAAGTCCTCCCACATTCCCTTATATTTCCACACACTTTCCTTGCACTTGGTGATAAAGGGATCCAGACCATATTCTTCTATCTGCTCCTTGCCGTCAAGTCCCAGAAGCTTTTCCACTTCCAGCTCCACCGGCAGTCCATGGGTATCCCAGCCCGCCTTGCGGGGAACCATATAGCCTTTCATGGTGCGGTATCTGGGAATCATATCCTTGATGGTACGGGTCTCCACATGTCCAATATGGGGTTTGCCGTTGGCGGTTGGCGGTCCGTCATAGAAGGTGTAAGTCTCGCCGCCCTCTCGCTGTTCCATGCTCTTTTTGAAAATGTCATTCTCCCGCCAGAACTTTTCTACTGCTTTTTCCCGTTCTACGGTATTCAGATTTGCAGATGTCTGTTGATACATTGTATTCTTCCTTTCTGTTTAGGTTACTAAAAAAGCTCCGCCCTGTAATAGGGCGAAGCTTTATGCTCGCAAACCACCTGTTACAACATACTTCCCAAATGCGGATTGAAAAAGTTTAGTTTCCGTTTTATGGGAGTTATATGGTTTCCGATAACGCCGGAACTGCGTTCAAAACTACTTGTTTCCTTTCGCTTTGACTGCTCAGAAGTGATTTTCCCTGCGGTCCTACTCGCACCGATCTTTCACCATCACCGGCTCGCTTTGCCTTTTGGGCGGCAGATACTCTCTTCATCATTGCATTTTTGTATATTGTTGCCTCAATCTTTTATTATAATATATCGACAGGCTTGAAATTGTCAAGTTCCAAAATAATAAATCATAATAAATCATTGCTCCCTTTTCAGATTGTGGTTGCTGATGCTCCGCTTCCCCAATTCTTCGTCAAAGCGCCAGGAGGGGCGGCTATTCATGACAGATAGCTGCCCAATAAACCGAAAGCTATTTTAGGGATATTTCTATTCCAATTACTCCAAATTGACTTTGCTTTTCTTTAGAGTAATATAATTCCATATCATCAGGTGATGCTGTGTCTATATTCTCTTCATTGTAACCGCATTTCAAAAGCGGTAAATTATCATAAAGTTCCGCAAATGATGCAAATACAAACAAATCCTTAACAATAACATGTAGAGTATCATTTGTATCTTCGGTATTAACAAAAATAATAGTATCGCCAATAGAAATATTTTTTCTCTTATCATCATATAAGCGAAGTTCTATAGTTTTTCGTCCTTTTCTCATTTCTTTTAATGGAGAAGGATTCAAATTCATTATATGCTCCTTCATATTTGCGTCTCCTTCTTAGAAATCCCAATTTATTGGCCTGAATATTATCATAAGGCATCCGGCAAAGTCAATATGGATTGTTGAAACTACCGAAGTCCTATCCTAACAACCATTATCTTAAATGAGACAATCATTGTCTTGATTTACATATATGTGTTTGCTATAATATCGTTATGGGTACTGCCATAACGGTAGGCGGTTAGTCCTTCTACGGAGGACTGTGACCTCCGATTACATAGAAATCTGTTTACAGAAATTGATAATCAGGAGGATTTTGCATATGATCACCATCGAAAGCTTAATTGCAGTTATTAGCTTATGCTTGACCTGCTTTAGTCTCGGCTATTCGATTGGTAAGAATAGCAAGACACAAAAATAACCGCCCTGTCTGCAAACTTAGCGGTTATTCTTGTATCACTATAAATGCGGACTAACCGTCTATCGGCAGTACCTTTTATGCAATTATCTTACCACTTATTTATAGTGATGTCAATTTATTTGACTATTTGATTTCACCCTGTTCTTTTTTGTCCTGCAAAAGCAGCCCCTATAATATTTCCCTACACAATCTTTTCCACAAGTGCCAATCAATATTCCTCTGCAATATCAATTTCTTCCTGCTCAGCCTCTGCGGTAGTATGCAGATACGGCGTTTTATGCAGATAGGTCAGCCAATAACCAAAGCCTACAATGCCCGCTCCGCCTACAATATTTCCCAAAGTCACGGGCAGCAGACTTCCAAAGAGGAATCTCCCCCAGGTCAGTCCTTCCGCTACAATGCCATACTCTGCGGAGGCAAGAAGCGCCGCAACGCCAAAATACATATCTGCAATACTGTGTTCAAAGCCGCAGAGCACAAACACAAATACCGGCCAGAAGCTGGTGAGCAGCTTACCCGAAACCTCCTTCGCCGCAAAGGACATCCATGTGGCGATACACACCAAAATATTGCAGAGAATACCCCTGATAAAACCTTCTGCAAAAGTCAAGTCCGTCCTGGCCTTTCCTGCATTGACAATGGACTGAGCCAGATTTCCCCCAAACAACTCGGGAGTATGCCCATACACTACCAGCGCTGCCACCAAAGCAGCTCCCAAGAAATTACCCAGATAGACAAAAAGCCAATTCTTCAACATCTTAGGTATTGTTACCTTCTTTTCCAGCGCGGCAATAATAATCAGCATATTGCCGGTAAACAGCTCGCTTCCGGCAATCAGAACCATTGCCATTCCCGCAGGAAATACCGCCGCTCCAAGAAGCTTTGACGCAGACGGCGATGTGATGGTGCTTGAGGCCGTAGTGGAGGCAATGCCGGCAAAACCGATAAATAACCCTGCCAGAAAACCCAGCAGTACCATTTTATAAATAGACAAGTTGACCTTGTGAATTCCTACTTCAATATAATTTCTTGCAATCTCTAAGGGTGAGTGCATACCATACCTCCTTTTCGGCTACGCGCCAATCTGATTCTACATTACGAAGTAAAATCATTATACCATGTGCGCAGAAAATCAAGCGGCTGCGAAGCAGACATTTGATTTTCAAGCCATGGATAAAGCTTGGTATAATGCCCCACAAAGTGCTCTTTGCTTTGTGGGGGCAAGACAGCATAAGCTGTCTTGAATTTTACGAAGTAAAATCATTATACCACCTTAACAGAAATTATGCAATTTATCTGCGCAGACATTCCAAGGGCATTGACTTTTCTACGGTCTGCAGATAAACTTTTAAGAAAATGGATATCCTTAAATCAACCACACAGTTTCAGCAAGAATGGAGATTATCATGGGAATTTCAGCAGGATTCATGGTACCCCACCCGCCGCTCATCATACCCGATGTAGGCGGTGGTGAGGAAAAGAAAATTCAGAAGACTATCGATGCATACCATAGAGCAGCGGAGATCATAGGCCGTCTGCAGCCGGAGACCATCGTGCTCCTTTCCCCGCACCAGACTATGTATACGGACTATTTCCACATATCTCCCGGACAGAGTGCACGGGGGGATTTCGGGCAGTTTCGGGCGGGAAATGTTTCTTTGGAAACCACCTATGACACGGAATTTGTCCGCGCGCTGTGCGAAACTGCGGAGGCGGCAGGTATACAGGCGGGGACGCTGGGAGAGCGGGAGAAAAAGCTGGATCATGGCACCATGGTGCCCTTGTACTTTGTGAATCAATACTGGACGGGATACCGTCTGGTGAGAATCGGTTTGTCAGGATTTTCCCTGTCGGCCCATTACCGATTGGGACAATGTATTAAAACTGTGGCGCAGGCTCTTGGACGAAACACAGTATTGATTGCCAGCGGCGATTTGTCCCATAAGCTGAAGGAGGACGGCCCTTACGGATATCAGGAAGAGGGTCCCGCCTATGATATGCGGATTATGGATGTAATGGGCAGGGGCGCTTTCGGGGAGCTACTAGAATTTTCGGAGGATTTCTGCGAGAAGGCTGCAGAGTGCGGACATCGCTCCTTTACCATTATGGCGGGGGCTTTCGATGAGACTGCGGTGGAAGCAGAGAAACTTTCCTATGAGGGACCTTTCGGGGTGGGATATGGCATCTGCACTTATCAGCCCGGCGGCCACGATGAGACACGCAATTTCTTGAAACAGTACGAAGAAAAGGAGCGGATACGGCTTCTTGCCCTGCGGGAACAGGAAGACCCCTATGTCAGGCTGGCAAGACACACCATCGAAACATTTGTGGGTACAGGGAAGCTTCCTGAGATGCCTCAGGGGCTGCCGGAGGAATTATATCACACCAGAGCCGGCGCGTTTGTATCCCTGAAGGAGGATGGAAGGCTCAGAGGCTGTATCGGCACGATTCAGGCAGTCCGCGGTTCTCTGGCAGAAGAAATTATGCACAATGCCGTCAGCGCCTGTTCAGAGGACCCCAGATTTTCTCCTGTGGAAGCCTGGGAAGTGGAGCGGCTGACAATCAGCGTTGATGTGCTGGGGGAGAAGGAAAAAATCTCCTCGCCCGAAGAACTGGATGTGGTGCGGTACGGAGTCATCGTGACCAAGGACGCAAGGCGGGGACTGCTGCTGCCGAATCTGGAGGGCGTGGACACCGTGGAGCAACAGATTGCCATTGCCAAGCAGAAGGCGGGAATCAAAGCCCATGAGAGTGTGGAGTTGGAACGGTTTGAAGTAATACGGCACCATTAGAGACAGGAGTTTATTTTGCGATGAAAACAATATGTCAGGTATGTATGCATCACTGCGCGTTGGAGCCCGGACAGACGGGGCTGTGCGGAGCCAGAAAAAACCAGGGCGGGGAAATTATCTGCGACAATTACGGACAGATTACCTCCATAGCGCTGGACCCCATTGAAAAAAAGCCGCTGCGGGACTTCCATCCCGGAAGCATGATTTTGTCCGTGGGGAGCTATGGCTGCAACTTAAGGTGCCCCTTCTGTCAGAATCATGAGATTTCCATGGCGGACAGGGGAGCCCTTGAAGCAGAATATGTCTCTCCCAAACAGCTTGCGGACATGGCGCTGCTCTGGAAAGAACAGAAAAAAGCAGGAAACATCGGTGTAGCCTACACCTACAACGAACCCCTTGTGGGCTGGGAATTTGTCCGCGATACGGCCCGGCTGGTAAGGGAATATGGCATGGTAAATATCCTTGTGTCCAACGGCACCGCCTCGCAGGAGGTGCTTGATGAGCTGCTGCCCTGGATGGACGCCATTAACATTGATTTGAAGGGCTTTCGGCAGGAATATTATGAGAAGCTTGGCGGGGATTTGGAGACAGTCAAAACCTTTATCGCCAAAGCGGCGGAAAGCTGCCATGTGGAGCTGACTACTCTGATTGTGCCGGGGGAAAACGATTCCCTTGAGGACATGGAGGAGCAAGCCAAATGGATTGCCGGTATACATCCTGCAATTCCCCTGCATATCACCCGTTTTTTCCCGAGGTACCGCATGCAGGACAGAGATGCCACGGATGTGGAGCAGCTGTACCGCCTGGCCCGGACGGCCGAAAGGTATCTGAAAAAGGTTTATGTGGGAAATGTGTGAACTAACTCCTGCCACCTTTTATTCTCTTTCAAAAAGTCACAGCTTTCTTCATCCCTAAAGCAGTCCATCAGATTCTTTTTTAACCCTGCCACAAATTCTTCTCTTACCTCTTTGAATTCCATATGTTCATAGAGCGGGGATTTACGAAAATCGTAGATAGAATCCACATTGGAAAGCAATTCCTCCATGATTTGAACCACGGTCTCTTCATCCTTTTCTAAAGTTGCAAGGTCAAGTCTGTTTGAAATTTCATGATATTTTCCCATCTCAAAAAATCGCGCCATTTCTTCCTGTTTGCTCACAATCATATGGGCTCTTTCCATATCCTGATTCCGTACTGCCAGACTATACATCCCATATAAAATAAAACCCATCATATTATGCTGTTCAAACAACAATTCCTCATATGCTTTATACGCTTCCTGTATGCGGTTTGTCTCGCCGTAAAGCTGTGCCAGCTTTCGCTTCCGCTCCGGGTTCTGCTCTGAAAAATAGTTCAGACATTCCTCTGCTTTATCATACTGTTTCTTTCGCATATAAAAACCGAATAGGGAATCTGCCGCATGACTGCGCATTTCCTCATTCTCGCTCTCCAACACACGGACATACAGGGAATACACATACTCCTCATATTTGTCCGATTCAGGAAGTTTTTGTATGACGCACTGAGCGTCCAGAATCACTGCAAGCTGCCAAATCAGCAATTCACAGTCTGGGTATTTCTCCAGCTTTTTCTTTGCCCACAAAAATGCTTCCTCATAAGGTTTTTCCTTCAACATGGCATCCAATTCACAGACAATTCCATTAATTTCTTCCGCCGTCAATTCCTTTTGAAAAGACAACAGCGTATCTAAAGAAATATCTAACAGCCTTGCAATGGGTCCAAGCAGCATAATATCAGGATAAGAATTTCCCTTTTCCCATTTATTGACTGCCGGAGCCGTCACTCCTAGCCACTTTGCCATTTCCTCCTGTGTCATATTTTTGTTTCTTCTATGTTTTCTGATTGTTTCACCTATCTGCATATCAGACTCCTCCTTTACTGATTTCAGCATACCAGAGAAATAAAAAGTCCGCAACAGAGCCGTAGTTAATTATCGGGAAATAAAATTAATTGTAGGTAAATGGCGTCAAAAAATTCTTTATGAAAAAATATTGCTATAACTTCCTGCGGGTACTATAATCAAACTATATTTTCAGTTTCACCAAATATCAAAGGAGGATGCGTTATGGGATTATTTGATTTATTCGGAGGTTCCAAAAGTGATCCTGCAGATTCTCTTCCGCAGAACGATGCCGAGAAATGGACTGTGGGCATCTATGCTCTGTGGTCAGAATACTGCGGAGGCTCTTACAAATACTTTGGCGGTTATGAGAAAAACCGTTCCAATGCCAGCATGGCAAGGGGCGTGCTGAACCGCGATTGGGCCGTTACCAACAAGCAGGGCGTTGTAGAAACTGTTGATTATCTGATTGCAGAAAAAAACAATACCGGCGACCAAGAAAAGAAGGCGGCTTTTAATTATGGCTGTGCAGCCAATATTGCGGCAAGAGGATATCTGGGAGGACATTTGTCCAAAGAAGAATTGATGGCCGAGTCTTCCAAGATTGCCAAGGTCATCCGCGCCAAATACCATTCCTGGAAGGAATTTGCGGAGCAGTACATCGAAGGCGTGGGAATGGAAAGCGGCATTGCTGACAAAAAGGCAGAATTTGCGGCGATTTATGAAAGAATTTCCGCTCTGTCGGATGGACCTTACACTGTAGATTGGGAGACACCTGTTTAAAGAATAAGGAGGAATAATGGACAGACAGAATTTGACTTTGCTTACCGACCTTTATGAACTGACTATGATGCAGGGATATTTCAAAAACAAGGACCGCAACGAAACGGTTATCTTTGACGCTTTTTTCCGCAATAATCCCTGCGGTGGCGGCTACTCCATCTCTGCCGGATTGGAGCAGCTGATTCAATATATCAAAGAACTTCATTTTGACAAGGAAGATATTGACTATCTGGCATCTCTGGGCATTTTTGATGAGGATTTTCTGGAATATTTGAGCACTTTCAAGTTTTCCGGTGATATCTATGCCATTCCGGAAGGAACGGTGATGTTTCCCAGAGAGCCAATGGTAAAGGTGGTTGCGCCCATTATGGAGGCCCAATTGGTGGAAACCGCTATCTTAAACATCGTCAACCACCAAAGTCTGATTGCCACCAAAGCCGCAAGAGTCTGCTATGCAGCCCGCGGAGACGGAATCATGGAGTTCGGTCTGCGGCGTGCTCAGGGACCTGATGCGGGAACTTATGGCGCAAGGGCAGCAGTCATCGGCGGCTGCATCGCCACCAGCAACGTGCTTGCCGGACAGCTTTTTGACATTCCCGTAAAGGGAACCCATGCCCATAGCTGGATTATGAGTTTCCCGGATGAATACACTGCTTTCAAGACCTATGCGGATATGTACCCCAGCGCCTGCATTCTGCTGGTGGATACCTATGACACCCTCAAATCCGGCGTTCCCAATGCCATCAAAGTATTTACGGAAATGCGCGAAGCGGGTATTCCCCTCACATTTTATGGCATCCGCTTAGACAGCGGCGACTTGGCTTACCTGTCCAAGAAAGCCCGCAAGATGTTGGATGCTGCCGGTTTCCCGGATGCGGTCATCTCCGCCTCCAACGATTTGGATGAATTTTTGATTGACAGCTTAAAGGCACAGGGCGCTACCATCACCTCATGGGGCGTGGGCACCAATCTGATTACCTCCAAGGACAATCCTTCCTTTGGCGGTGTGTACAAGCTTGCTGCCATTCAGGATGAGAACGGAACCTTTATCCCCAAGATTAAGCTTTCCGAAAACTCCGAGAAAGTCACCAATCCCGGCGACAAAATCATCTACCGCATTTATGAAAAGGAAAGCGGGAAGATTAAGACTGATTTAATCTGTCTGGCAGACGAAGTCTATAACGAGGCCGAAGATTTGCTGCTCTTTGACCCCTTGGAGCCTTGGAAAAAGACCAAATTAAAGGGCGGCACCTACACCATCCGTCCCATCCTGAAACAGATTTTCAAGAATGGCGAATGCTGCTATACTTCTCCTAAGGTTATGGAAATCAGAGAATATTGTAAGCAGGAGCTGGACACTCTGTGGGATGAAACCAAGCGTCTGATAAACCCCCACGAAGTATATGTGGATTTGTCCAAGAAACTCTATGATGTGAAGCTGGAACTGTTGGATCAGATGAGTGAGAAGTAAGAGGAATCAACTCAAAATTACAATGCAAACAGATAAAAAGTGCAACTCATTTTCATTTTCCCTCGTATTTGGCATTTTTTGAAAATGAGTTGCACTTTTTGTGTCTGAAAAGTTAAACTCATTCTAATAAGTGCTGCTTTAAAATTCTTAAATCAATAGGTCCCTTTTCCACTATTTTATTAAAATCCAATGATTTTATAAGAGGCATTGCCCTTTCTGCTTCATGATAGGTCAATCCACAGTTTCTATGTAACATTTTCATTTTTGCCTTACCTTTTCTTCCTACAAGCTTCTCAGGTACCGCAATATTCAAAAATCTGCATATTCCCTCAAGATCGTAAAGCATAATATCCTCAATATCTGCGCTTGCTGCCAAGTCTATTACCTTTGTCGCATGAGCCTTTTTTAACTCTTCTCTCAACAGTTGCCAATCCCCCTCATAAAACTTTGATATCTCCGCTGAAGAAGAATCTGTATCATAGCACAAATACACAGTCCATGGAATCTTAATCTTTTTCGCGCACTTATTTGCAAACCAACTACTTGAATTTGTAATCTGCGAAATTGTTCCCACCACAAATACTTTAATGATTATTCTTTTACTTATGGTTGACCAAACATAATATATCTCACCATCATCAGAATACTCTTTCCCAAATTTGATATTAGGATTAGATATGCATATACTGTCTAAGAAACTCTTATAAAATACTTTTTCTGTCTTGCCTTCCATGATAAAGGCTATCCCCTCTGTAAATTTATCCATTTATTATCTAACCCTCCAGAAACCTTTGCAACATTTCATAGGCATCTGAATCGCCGGATAATAATTCAAAAATATATTCCCCTACAGACATCCCCATATCACGTGCATTGGCAATAATATATCGCATTTTACCCCTTTGAATTTTTTTAAACTCCGCCACTCCTTCACTGTTTGGAATTCCTATATATATCTTCTCTGGTTTTAAATACTGAATCAACAACGGTGAATGGCTAGAAATAATAAGCGGAGTATCGTCTAATGCCTCCATTACAACTTCCAATAACTGTCTAATCATTTTGGGATGAATACTAGTTTCGATTTCTTCTATCCCCACAATGCCTGATTTTATATAATTTGCAATAAACACATTAGTTAAAAGCCAAATCACTCTTTTGGTACCGGCGGACATACCGGCGATACTAATTGGTTGATTTAAATATACCGATTTTACAAACAATCTGTAGACACGTTCTCTCAGTTTAAACGGAATTTCTTTTTCCACCTCTTCCTGAGACAATTCTTTATCTCCAACCGTTACCATCATTTTTTCTATATTTTCATCCACCAATGTAAATTCCTTCAAATTAATTGCCGTAAATTCAGGAAATAAGGTCTTTAATGCATCCTCAAACATATCATAACTATGGGGCGCCTTACTCTTTAATTTTGCCAAAGCTTTGGGAACATCTCCATCATCAAATTGTAATAATTCGCTTTCATCCTCAATATATTCTATAGGTGCCGGACGATAACTATCATTTAAATCTAAGGAAGAGCATACCTTAAAGGTTATCTTATGTATAGAATTTACTACATCTGCAATCTCTATATTTTCTATTAAACTAAGTACATCTATCGCAAGCTGCAGAGAATCTAATTCTATTTTCCTATACGCAGATGTATCTTTCCCTTTTCGATATTTTTGTTCTGCTCTTTTTAAGTAAGATGTATAACGTACACTTGTACTTTCTCGCGTTTCTAACCACTCATTGGTAATGCAGTCACCTGTTGCATCATCTCTATGCCATTTAAAGGAAAACCCATACTTTACATATCTATACTCACCCAATGTTTCATCATCAAATTCTACCTCAAAAAAATATTCCGAATCTTCTAGTGCCGGGCACAAAGGAATTCCCCTTACCCAACTCATCATTCTTTTTCTTCCTTCCCTTGATGCATGGATAAAGCAAATACCAAAATCGATTGCCTCTAACAAGTTTGATTTGCCATAATTATTAGGTGAAATAACAGCACAAATACTTCCAAGTTCCAACTTTGATTTATTTAGATTTCTAAATCCCCCTACTGCTATACTTTGAATTTTCATTAAGCAACCTCCTATTTCTCACTATTATATTATCCATTTTATGAGAAGTCAAACTTTTTTGTTCATTATTATTTAAATTATGTTAATTTATAGAAGTATTTTTATTCTATTATTAACCTTAATGTAAAACTCATTATTATTAACTCTAAATTATGTTGTAGTGCAACACAAAAACCTAGAAAGACATACCTTTTATCCTTCCTAGGCTTTTGCGTTTTAAAAGTTAAATTCATTCTAATAAGTGTTGCCTTTACTGCTCCATCTGCCGACCCAAAAAGCCTGCGGCGGACAGCACCAGCTTCTGCTCTACTTCACCCATCTTGCCGCGGTTGTTATTTTCCAAGAGCGCTACGCTGCCGATGACATCACCCTCGCAGATGATGGGAGCAATGGCCTGATGCTGATATTCATCCGCAATCTCACCGCAAATATTGATAAAACTCCGATCCCCTCTGGATGCCACTACCATCTCCCGGTTATTGACCTTATCTTCCAACTGCTTGCTGACGGATTTGTTTAACAGCTGCTTATAACCTCCCGCCGCAGCCACAAACTGATCCCTGTCCGCAATAACGGCAGCATGGCCCGACACCTGCGCCAGACTTTCCGCATACTGTTTTGCAAAAGTGGTCATTTCCCCAAGGGGAGAATACTTTTTCAAGATAATCTGTCCTTCCCTGTCCGTGTAAATTTCAAGAGGGTCGCTCTCCCTTATGTGAAGGGTTCTGCGAATCTCCTTTGGAATCACAATACGTCCCAGATCATCTATTCTACGCACAATTCCGGTTGCTTTCATTTTTTGTTCCTCCATACTGATTTGTGATATTACAATGATCGGGAGATTCCAAATCATTGCTATGGAGCTAGTATGTGGAAAATAAATGGAATTATGCGCCAAAAAAGAACAAATTCATGCATCCAAATGCAAATACCTCCGCCGATAATATTCCATGGTTCGATAATCCAAGATATCCTTCATATGCCGCTTGAATGCATCATTGTCCAGACAATCTTTCAAGTCCTCCCTAAGTGCAATGGCAGAGCCTTCTTTGTCAATAAAGAAACCCTTGCCGGAAGCTTTTAAAAATTTGATTGGCATGGTTTTGGCTTTGCTTATATGCTGTTTGTCCGTCATATTTTGATATTCTTCATAAGATATGCCGGGCGAAAAATCCTTCCAATTGGTGCCTGTGTCGAAAAACTCCTTCCAGCTCTCCAATACCTCTTCCTCCGTGACCTCCAGCCTGGGAGCGCCATGATGATATAGGCTGTACAAAATAGGCATTTTATAAACCTTCTGCATATCCGTGGTTTCCAGAACCGAAATAAATTCCCTGCCTACGCCGGAATATAATTGCTCTTCCTCCGGGGACAGTTCATGCAAATCGAATAAAAAATCCAAGTATTGGCGAAAAGGATTTTCCTTGGCATGGGTCATGCAATACTGATAGACAGCATCCTCCATATAGGTAAATAATTCCATTCTGTCGGGGACTTTCCCTCCCAGCAATTCTTTTATTCGATAATATTCCCGATTGATTTGTTCTTTCATGGATAAGGACTTTTTATGAAGCTTCTCAAACAAATCAATCAACTGCATATCAAAATCCACAATACAGTCATCCGGATATTCCTCCGGGGACTCTATATCGCCTGAACCATAATCCCTTTCCTTTGTAAAAGTTTTCCCGCCACTGAGCAATAACGGCGCCAATCCTGCCTTTTCATAGTTTCCAATAAAGTCCAGAACAGTCAGATATTCCTTGCCCTTACAGGTGCGAAGCCCACGGCCCAACTGCTGCAGAAACACAGTGGGGGACTCTGTGGGTCTGAGAAACATGACCATATCCAAGGAAGCAATGTCTAAGCCTTCATTAAACATATCCACGGAAAAAATCACTTTGATTTCCTGATTTTTTAACTGTTCAACTGCCTCGTTCCTGTCCATAGAATACTTATTCATGGAATCTTGATTCGTGGAATGTTCTCCGGCGGCATGGCTGTAAACGGCTGCTGCCGGAACGCCCCGTTTACAGAATTCCTTTGCCATTTCTTCTGCGTGCTGCCTAGAACAGCAGAATCCCATTGCCCGCTTGGAACGGTATTTCCTGTAGTATTTATAAATCAAATCCATTCTTGAGGCATTGCTTTTATAGATGTCCGTCAATTCCTTTTCATCATAATGTCCCCTTACAAGGCGCAGCCCCGAATAATCCGTGCTGTCGTAAATGCCATAATAATGAAACGGCACAAGCAAGCCTTTGTTAATTGCCTGCTTTAAGGAAATTTCATAGGGTACATTGTAATCGCAAAGCTCATATATATTTTTGCCATCCATGCGCTCCGGCGTAGCCGTAAGCCCCAGCAAAAATTTCGGCTTGAAATAATTTACAATTCTTCTGTACTGCTCATTGACCGCATGATGAAATTCGTCAATGACGATATAATCAAAATAATCTTCCGCAAAATATTCCGCCCGCAGAAACTCAGCTTTGCCAAGGGTAGCCACTGAAGCAAAAATAACCGACTTATCCGTGTCCTTCTGCTTCCCATCAAAAAATCCATAATCCTCAGACTGCCTCACATTTTGAAAAGATACCACCGCCTGTTTTAAGATTTCCTCTCTATGTGCAACAAACAACACCCGTTCATATTTTGCAGAGTCAAATGCCGCAAGATAGGTTTTTCCGATACCTGTGGCTGCATGGACAAGCCCTTTCACCGCTCCTTCCGCCCTGCTGTCCTCCAATGCATAAAGCGCCTCAAGCTGTGCGCCCCGAGACCGGAATAGCTTTTCAACTTTAGCTTCAGCCTCTTCCTCCAGATTGTCATACCTTGCCAAGTCCTTGGACACAGCCGGTTTATGCCAATTATTGGAATATCTTTTCAATTCCTCGTCATTTATAATAATGGAATGGTTGAAAAACAAATCTTCAAACGTCTCAAAGAACATTTGAAAATTTCTCTTATCTATGCTGCTGTTAAAACGATAATTCCACTCAATGCCAGATGTCAATGCACTCTTGGATATATTGGACGATCCAATGTAGATTTCACTCATGTTTTCATAATGGAAAATATAAGATTTGGGATGAAAAGAACGAGCCTTATCACTGTAAAATCTCAAATCCACACGATTGCCCAATTCTCTCTTTATCAGATAAAGCGCTGAAGGCTGTGTAATGCCCAGATAATTTCCTGTAAGAATCCTGATTCTCGCGCCCCTGTCCAAGGCATCCTTTAAGTCCTGCAAAATCATCCTGACACCGGATTCCATGAGAAAAGACACAATAATATCTATTTCCTTAGCTTTCATCATGCTCATTTGTAGCTGATAATATAAAAAACGGCTTTGATTTCTGTCTCCCGTCATCACGTCCGTTAATTCTATTACCTGATGATTTTGTTGAATGCTTTCTTCCTGCGCATCACTACTATTTACTTTTTCCGCAGAATCAAATTGAGCCATTTTTCTTCGCCTCGTCCCGGTCTTACATCGGATGTAATCCATTGTTCTTCGATTTGTAAATTATCCATATCCTTTATCAAGGTTAGAAATAAGTCTTCGGTCATGTCAGTAAAATACCGACCATTTCTTTCCCCTTCAAAAGTCCCATATTTAAAGGATGTATATATAATACCATGAACCTTCAATGCGCGCACCATTTTTTCAATTATGTCCGGCAGTTCCTGCCTCTTCATATGTAAAATGGAGGAACACGCCCAGATTCCATCATACTTCTCCAGCTCATCTAATTCTTGAAAGAGCATCTGTCTCACGGAAATCCCTGTGTATTCACTAGCTATTTTGCACAGTTCTTCCGAACCATCTATGGCTTCTGCTTGAAAACCTTTGTCTATAAAGGCTTTCGTGTCCCTGCCTGAACCGCATCCGAAGTCCAGAATTAAGCCTCCAGCAGGCAGCTTGTCCAGAAAACGCTGCTGCATGGCTGCAAAATCCACGGAAAGGGTTACTTGGGTGAATTGGTGGGCATTTTGGTTGTAGTAGGTTAGGGTTGGGGTCATTGGGGTACCTCGAAAAGGGGATTCTTATAAAATTAGAGAGCCTCGTTAGTAACAATTTACATCAAAATATCCAATTAACTCTCCCTAAAATACAACCAAATAATTGATTATAACTTATAAAGATCTTGTATAAGTTTTTTCTGGACATTAACTCTTGCTCCTTTATATGTTTTTCTCATAGAATCAGCTTGCTCGGGATAAAGCTTATAATTTATTTCCATTAGCAAATCAAACAATTCACTTTCTCTCTTTTTATCTTCATCCCAAACTCGCATCATTATATAAAACAGTATTTTTACTTCCATTATTTTTAATATACTATGAGAATTTTCTTCCCTGATATACTTTCGTAAATCATTTATTATATTTCCTATTTCTAAATCACTTTTCAAAAAACTGAGCATAAATTTTTCAAATGGTTTGTCATGTTTTTTCTGCAATAAATCATTTATTGCTAATTCTAATTTTGGTGTTCCAACATTTTCATAAATAACCTGTTGAATTGCTATTGGAAAAGCAATTTGAAAAATGTCATATACTTGTGTCCTTATTTTATATACTTCGGTTTCTGTTATTGGATGATTACTATCCCCCTCTTCAAAAATAATATCACGCTTTGCATCTTTTGCTATTTTAATCAGTTTTACCAGAATTATATTCATTGCACACATATAATTATCTAAATGATAAATTTTATCTATGTTATCTAATAATTCTGCATTTTTCAATACATTCCCATACATTAGAAGTAGCGAAAAGAAATCTTCTGTCTCTTCTTTAAACTCTTTTTCATTATCCATTTTATCAATTTTTAATGATTCTGTTTCTTGTATTGAACAATCATATAATTCATCAATCTGAGCCTGTGAAGGTCTGGCTCCATATATTTTTTCCTCTATATCATCTCCATTTAATTTAAAATCCGTTATAATTTCAATTTTGCTTAAATCATCAATACATTCAATATCCTCAATAATCCCAGTCATAATTTCATTGGCTATTTTGTCAAGTAGCTCTTTACAATCTGATACCATTCCTGAATAAAAACATATTTCATGTTGGAAGAAAAGTCTATTTTCCTTTTTAATCATTTTATCAAGAAATTCTTTATTGTTTTTTGCATAAAAAGCTAAATAGTATTCAAAAACGCTAGTATGGCTAAAATAGATACATTCATCTGAATAATGTAAAATATTTTTTTCAAAAAATAAGGTGTCAAATCTTGTATCTTCTACTTTGTAACCTTTTTTCTTATGATATTCATTTATAAAATCATTAAATTCCAATTTTGTAAAATAATCCTTATTTTTTTCAAACATTGCATACGCAACCTTACTCATAAAATCCTGTTTTATTGGAAATGCATATGTTCTTCTATCTCCTTCCCTAAAAGATAGTTTATCTAGTATTATCTCCAAATAATTTTCCATAACATATGCTTCATTTTGCGGAATAAAACTTCTATTAGAATCCCAAATAACCATAAAAATTGAGATATTAAAAGGTGTTTTGGCCATATTTAGCTGATCACAATAGCTATTTATCTTTTCAACTACTGCTTTTATATTTCTAACACTTTCCTTTTCACTTGCCCACTTAGTCACTAACTCTCTTACTTGATTTTTTCTAAATGTACCAACATATATTTTTTTAAATTCGCTACCATAATCAGGAAACTTTTTTACATCCAAACTCTCTAAAAAATCTTCTTGTATAGCTAGAACAAATTTATTATATGAGTAACTTTTAATAAAATCACTTATCATTTTTGTATGGTCTGAATTATCAATCTTAAGATTATCTATTAAAAAAATACATTGACCATTATTGATTATTTCTTCTACCTTCTCCCTACTTATTTTAGTATTTGGTTCAGCATAATCACTTATAAAATGTATTATAGATTTTATTAAAATATCACCCTTTTTAGGAAGTGTGCGCATATCAATATATATAGGAATAATTCTTTTCTTTTCATAACTACAAATATAATCCAATCCTATATTTTGCAGAATGGTCGTTTTTCCGCTCTCTTTTTTCCCTATAAGCATAATATTTTTTTGTTCATTTAATAACTCAGAATATTTTATATTGTGCTCTTTATCTTTTTTATCATATTCTGACCTATCAAGCAAAATGGGGGCAACATAAACCTCCTTTATGCCCGTTGGTGCCACAGAATCTATTTCCCTAATTAATGAAAGAGTTTCTGACATTTTAAGATAAAAACTTTCTAGTCCTTTAATAATGCCGTGTTCTACTTGCATTTCCTCTACATCTTTATTTAAGCGATACTCTATTCTTCCCTCAGGAATAATGTCTATTCCACTATCAAAGCTTCTTCGTTCTTTAGCAAAATAAGATCTTATAAAAACTATACATAAATTGGCATCTAAATTTATATTTAATATAGAATAGCCATTATAGCCATCTACACGCTTTCCAAAAGCAAAATCTAATGGATACAACTTACCAGCCACACTATATATTGTATTCCTTTCATTCCGCAATATTGTTTTAGTGTCATTTTCATGTACATGTCCACATAAAACTAAATTAAACTTGTTGAGTTGTTTTTCAATTTGAGAACTTTCATAACCCGACAGCCAATCTGTTGTATGATGCATCAAGCATATTTTTATGTCAGCATCTTTAATATGCTTATATAATTCCTTTATTTGTCTCTCGCCAACATAAAGTATGCCCCTATCTTTATCTCCCTTTCCAGATGACCGCCACGAGGAATCTAAACATGCAAATCCTACCCTTATGCCATTAATATTTTTAATAAAAGCATACCCTACTTTTTCCATGCATACATCAGGATAATTATTGTTTATATAATCATAGAAATATTTCAATCTCTCCATATGTATACTCTGCATATTTTCAATATTGAAATTAATGTCTTCTAATGAATTAACTAGTAACCCTTTTTCAATAATTAAATCTATTTTTGAAGTATCAACCTCATGATTTCCTGGCACCATAATGTATTCGTTTTTTGTCAACTCCAATCTTTTTAACAATGGTTCTACTAAGATGGATTGAGCCAAATTCCATTGATTTTCATCATTAAAAGCTTTATCTCCCCGTTGAATAAGATCCCCAGTAAAGCAAATCAAATCTATCTTTATTTTCTCTTGTTTTTGAACCTCTATAACATCTGTCATCAGTTTATCAATTATATCTTTTATTTCTTCTTTATCTTTCATTTGAATATGTGCATCTGAAATATGTAAAATGTTTAATGTCCTCATCCTCTTTCCCATCCCCTTCTAAATTTACTGAACCCATTAATCTGGCCCTAACAATATCTAAATAAATATTCTTACACCAAATTGCAATATTCCTCTTTATTATTTTAATTATAGCAAATTCTTACAAAATTTTAAATTACCATTTTATCCAAAATTATATAATTTTTATTTTCACAATAAATATTGTTGATTTTGCATTAAATATCAATCAAATTATTGTATTCTGTTATAAAATTTCTAGCATCATTCTTCATGGCATCCACATTCTCCATGCGAAAATATGTAAGATTGCTCTCTTTTAAAATTCTATAGCATTCTAAAAACAATCCTAATTTTCTTTATCTTCCAATCCGTTCCTATGTTCAGTTTCCATTGCTATGCTAAACAACCAACAAGGCAATCTACAAATTCCTATATCATTTTTGTTTCAAAACATCCTATTACTGTATGCAAAACACCATCCTTAAGATTTATCAAGACGGTGTCCGGTTTGTGCTAATAAGCACTCTGCAGATCGTCAAATCTGCCAGAGCGCTTATTAATCCACTCGCACGTAACTTATTCATTCTTTGCTTTTTTGATTAGTTCCTGGCTTGGTTGTCCAAATCCACTTCCATCATCATTTCCTTGATTATTCAATTTTTCAACTGCTTCTGTAAAATCTTTTACTATATCTTCAGCAAACATAATATCCTTCCTCGTCTTTCTTATCTACTTTAATCATATTTTATCACAGTTTTATTCCATTTTGCTACCAATTGGCACTCTGTGAACATTGTGGCAGTGGGAAGAAGTGACATCCATGATATCTCCTAACCTCATTTTACTCAAGTATCATTTACAATTTATCTATTAATCTCCAACAATCTTGTCTAACATTTCCACCATTTTCTCTTTCTCACCACTTCTATTTGTCTTAAAACACAATTCCAATATGTGATTTTTAAGAGTATCTCTTTTGCATTCATTCTATTTCCTTTGTCAACTTACCTTAAAAGAAAAACAGGAACAACATTACTTGTCCCCATTTTCTCCTTTCTCGGCATCTATATTCTTTCAGAACCGTACACAATCTCCACTATATATTAACAACATTAACATTCCACTCATCTTGAGATAGTTCCATTATATTTACCAATTGCTTGCAAAAATTGTATATATGACCAGCACTCAAATTTGTTTCATAATAATATCCGTTTGCAAGTTCCTTAGGCCTTCTAAAATTCGTTCTTCGTCCAAGTAGAGATGGATAATCATTTTCAATTAACTCTAATTTATCAGGTACAAGATCTGATACTACCTGTAGGGTATGAAACAATACATCCGTCCATGAATTTACATTGAACTCTTGTCCTAAAACAATCAATGAATAGGGTTTTGTTCCTGTTACGCTTTCAAGTTGATAACCACTTATTGTCTCTCCAAAGTATGGATATATTGTTAGAACTTTCTCAGCCAAAACACTTACTCGCTTTTTCATTTCAATTTCTGTCCAATTCTCCATATTTAGAAAATACTTGTTCATCTCTAAATGTGAATCTTTGTATATTTCACACTTTCTTTTAAAACTACTGTTTGAGAGTTCAGAATTATAAGCTGTTAATGTTAAATTACCTAGCGAATTTAAATATAGCTCATGCGTTTGTTCAAAATCATCCCCTATATGAATTTTCCACTCATCCGTAAGTGTTTGTGGCATGATATGTTCTATCGTTAAATCCTCCAAAACACTCATCTCCTTATGTGCATACGACTGCTCTATTCTATCAAGTATAATCTTCGTCTTTTTAACCCTATCACCGTTTCCATACAACTTAGCCGTTTTTAGGCTTTCTCTAAAATCATAATCCTTTGGATAATTTTTGGATTGTAAAACTGCTTTTAACTTATCAGAACAGGAACCTTCCTTCATTTTTTTCATTTGAATAAATACTTGTGGAAAGACTTTATTTAACTGATTCGTTGGAACTCCACAAACAAATCTACGGATTATATAATTTTCAATCACACACAACATCTCTTCCAATTCGCTGACATCAATGTTCCCTTCAGCATACAAATTATATAAATTCAATAGCAAAGGATAGGATGTTGAAATATCTAGTCTCTTCAATATCAGTAATTCTTTGCGCAATTTTTCATTCTCTTCGTTTTCCGGATTCAAAAGAATACTATAAAATTTAGAAAATCTATCTAATGCTTTAAGACATTCCTCTACTCCGACTCTATCAATTCGTTCTTTCAAAACATTATATACATCACCTGTATTAATATAATCACCATCCATAGTCAAATAGTGTCTTACAAATTCAGGTATTGTATCACCTAATCTATTTTGCATAGGTTTCCAAATATCATTATATATATCTTCTTGGTGGTCAACATGAATATTCATAAAAACATAATTGCGTATTAAATCTGCTACAGATAATGGTTTCCCTTTATGATTTAAACTCTCAAATACTAAATACGGATTGTCTGTTGCATCCAAAACAATACTTACAATAGATAATTTTGTTGTAATTATTGATTTCATTCTATCTAAATCTATTCCAACTGACAATTTCCTTTTAAAAAATATATATGCTTCCCACATACCATGTTCAATTTTTACTTGAGGTGAATCAATCATTCTTTTAAAGGTTCCTCTATCAACTTGTGTAGGTAATAACTTATAATAATCATTCCCTCGCTTGTATGGATTTACCAAATAAATATTTTTTATTTCTTCGTATTTTTCTACTTCACCTCGTTCATTATATAAATCTTTAAGCGCCATCAAAATTAAATATGCAGTAGTAATCCTTTGTTGTCCATCAATTAGTAAAAACTTTGCAACTCCTTCTGGTACTGATTTTGCTGGTATTGTTACAATCGAACCCATAAAATGCTGTCTTGGATTTTCTGACTCATAAAGTTCTTTTAAATCCTCCCACAATGTTGTCCATTCCTTCTTATTCCAACTATAAGAACGTTGAAATAAAGGCACTAAATATTGTTTGACCCCTTCGAAAATTGGTTGGAAAATTGTTGATGAAACATCCATATTTTTTCTCCTTTGTCACAAATATTTGTTTTAATTAAAATCGTCATAATATCCTAATACCGATTCACCACCCGCTAAATCTCAACTGCCTCTTTTCTCACCTTATACAACACAACATAATCATTCCACACCACATACCTATAATCTGTTTTAAAACTCACACGCTTCTATAAATCCGCACCAATATAGGTAAATGGTTGTATATTCTCAAACTGCTTATAAACCTCTTGTATCATTTCCAATGCATTATCAGCATTATCTTCTATATATAATGAAGTTCTTAATTGTTTTTAAATCTTTTGCCACTACCAGATTGATTCGCAATTGTATCATAAATTTACCCTCCAGCCACAATCTTCAATTTATCCATTTTCAGCCAGCCCTTCCTGCTTCTAACAACTTCCTCTTCCTCATGCAATTTCTCCAGAAACTTTTTGCACTTTATCATGCTCATAATCTTCTATATACATTACCACGAATTTCCTCCTGCCATTGTGGGTCAGAAACACAAGATCACTAATCTGACATTTTTTAGTTTCTTAAGTCTGATACTGACAGTATACTTGCCCTAGACATACTATCCTTTTTATATTATACTCAAGAACATTGTAACAATCAACAAAATATTTTACTTTGATAAACTGATGTGGTTAGCCGATATTTATATTTATTATTTAATCAATTCCTATATTGATAGATTTTATACTTATTATCTGTCGACTTATTGTCAGCTAATATTATGATATAGTATGGAGGTATATTATATGGACATCATTAAAGTTTTTGGTACAAACTGAAAAAAGTACCGTACTGCATTAGGGCTCTCCTAAGAAGAATTTGCTGATAAATGTGGTAGGCGCCGCACCTATATCAGCGCTATAGAATGTTTTCGGAGAAGTATTGCTCTTGACCAACGCATTGCTGATGCATTCAACATAGAAACATACAAACTATTTATAGACACGCAAGAGGAATAATTATGTCTTTTTATGACTATTGTCACTGACAGAGAATTGATGAAATTGAATTTCTATGGTCGAGTCTTCATGATTTTTCTGAATTAGCAAGAGCCTATGGTATAGATGATATTTTTAGGATAACAGAGCTAAAATATTACAACAAGTCATTTATCGAAATACAACTTCCTCTACATAATTCCTTATATATTCATCATTCCAACCACTTTATCTAATTTTTCACTTTAAGCTACTCCATCACTCCTTGCTTTGCTTTCATCTGTTCTGCTAGTCGCTTCATTATCAAACAATGCATTTTGTACCTTTCATATATCCTTACTCCTATCAGCTTTTTATCAAAAAATACTTTTTAACATACATGATACATGCCTTCCTCTGATTATTGCACAGATGAAAATGCCATATTCTTCTATTCCATTATGCCACAGGAAGTATCTGAAGAGATTTTGCAAAATCCCTTTTTATTTTTGACACTATTAGACATGGGCACAAACATGGACAATTTCACCAACTATCATTGACGTCAAAAACTAGCAATGATAAAATTAGTGTAAGAAAAACTTCTAATGCTCATAGTAAATGCTGTTTCACAAAGAAACTCCAAGGCTCACACCAAAGATGCCTAAAATACGACATTTTATACTGATTTGAGATTCCGCAAAGCAGAATCATAGAGGTTAAAGCAACAAATCGGTAATAGGAAGAAGGTATCAATGAACAGAAAAATATATTGGAAGATACGAAAAAGATTATTAAACTTGTTATTTAAGTGCAAGGTTTTTGCATACAAAAGTACTAGCAAAATAGAGACTTCTAAGGATTATGGACCTTTCGGACTTGCAATTATCAAGAAAGCAATTCTAGGACTTATCAAGGGAATTGTCATTGCCGCTATATTATCAGTTGTAGATGGGCTGATCTTAAGAATGGGATGCTCTATTGAACTTAAAGGTGATATTTTTGTTGCTGTTGTTATCGGTTGCTTAAGTATAACAGGCGTCATATTAGGTTTGTATTGTGCGAATATCTCTTCCATATATTCATCTAAATATGCAAATGCTCCTGAAACCGTATCAAATGCTTTTCAAAATGATAGATTAACCCAGCGATGTATTGGCACGATTATTGATTATATCATCTTCGGATTCATTGTTATTACAGAAGTTCTCATTAACTGTTCTTTAAGTTTTGGAACTGTTTTTGCAACCATATTATGGTCAATCATAGTCATTATATCTTACAGCATTGCTGGGAATAGAGCTTATCGGTTAGCAGATGTTTATAGTGTGGCAGATGATTCTTATAGACTTTTGCTTCGAATTATCACCCATAATTTAAATACAGGAATATATTCCATAGATATAAGTTTTCAACACTATTTCCAAAAGGTTAGCGAACGCCAGATTAAACTTCTGAATGAAGTTCAAAGGTTTGATGAATCTTTGCGAGAAAACAATAATGCCGCAATGGTACAATTTATGTGTAAAAATATTGCCCTTGTAGGAACTTATTGGAACATCAAAAGAAGCATTGCTAGAGATTCTTATTGGTTTAGAAATATACAAAAATATAAAAAATGGCATCTTACAGACTATATAGAAATCTCATCTGCACTTAGAACTGGAACATGCTTACGCTCTAAGGATGAACATGATTATTGGTGGTTTGAAAATGAAATATTCTCAATTAATCAGAAATGCATTGTATACTTGTGCAACAACAATGATTATTCATCTTTATATACATATTTATCATGCTTTGATGTATTATGCGAAATTGCAATAAAGAATAAAGAAATAAACTACTTTGTCGGTCAGATTAACTGCCTAAACAAGCTTGTTGAAAAGTTAGCAACAAACACTGATGGGAAAAATGAAGAAGAGAACAAAATTTTTGCTGGAATGGTTGAATTGATTTCCTTGCTTTATTTAGGCATTATCTTGGAATCTTGCAAATTTTACAAAGACTTTGATTTAAAAAAGACTATATCAAATACACTTGATACACTTGATAAGGGTAAATCACTTGATAAGTGCAAACTGCTTAGAGGAAGTGAGCAATTAGACTTTTACAATAAAATAATAACTGAGGTACAAGTCGAAAAAAAACGTCTTACACCAGATTGGATAATTGCACAGCATGTAGCCAGAGAAGCTTATATATATATAAATAGCTTAGAAGATGCAGTTAGAGAAGGTATAGATAATATATTTAAACTAGGACAATTCCTCTACGACAAAAAATTTCTTTTTGAAGCCTGTATAATATTAATGAGATTTTATGAATATGAATCCAAACTCTCTAGATTTATTGAAATAATAGAATTTAGAGAAGAAGAGCTTTCTGAATACCATATTGATCAAGCACTTGTCTGGGAAAAACCACGAATCGGGAAGTTAAAGCAAACAATTGAAAAATGGAAAAATGAGATTCCGTCTTTATTATTTAAATGTTCAAGTGAATTTACGATAAAAACATGGGAAATGAGAGATGAGTATCCAGATTTCCTTGGTGAATGTTATAACCATGTTTGTGAAGATGCGATTGAAGCTATTACTCAAAATAATGTTTTACAATTCCAAATAGATTTTAAAAATCTGTCCAAACTTATGCTCTTATATCAAGAATACATTAGAACAGATTTTTTAAAGAAAAAGGATATGTATAGAGACGAATTTGCATACTATATGTTTACTTCCCCTATAGTTGAATGGGCTCAAATAGGTGGCCTTGCTATATTATGGGGTGAATTTAAATTAAACAGAAAATGGCGAAGCATTGTGGATACTACTACTACAGAAATCTTTGGTGATGCTCCAAAAGGAATAGAGTTAGCAGAAACAATTATTAAATACATTCAAAATAGAGATAATTTTTGGATTGGTATTGGGTATCGGAATTTTCTTGAAACGGAATGGCAGCAAAAAGTAGCTCAAGCAATTAGAGAGTCTGAAGAATATCAAACCGCGTACCACATATATGGTACGCGGTTAAAAACGGAAAGCAAATTGCTAAAGGCTTTTTGCAAGGACTTGGAAGATATGGGCTTTACTACAGATCCATCCGAAGTATATTGGGTACTTTGTATTAATCCGATGTTGCCAGATGAGAAGAAATTTCATACAAAGTATTCCTGGGAGGAAAAACTAAATGATTAATCCATTCATAACGAAAAAAAGCGTTAATAAAATATATTGTCATCCCATAAATAATTTGTATTCATATAAATTTTATGAAGATTTGTCAACAGGTTTTTCTTTTATATTAGGTGAGAAATATAAAGGCAAAGATTTTTTTACTTTTGAACCTAACAGATGTATGGTTGCAAATCTTTTATGCACTATGGGGCACTATGATTTAGACCATAAGATCGAGCAAACTATTAATATGGCGATGCACAGCTTGTTATTGTATGGACATGCATATATTTATCTTCACCCACACTATGTACAACAAGAATCGGATGAAAATAAAAAAATACCCACCAAACAAACCATTTCTGCTTTAGATATTGGCGAAATTAAAGGAATTATTAAGCAAAGAATTGGCGATAAATGTATTTTCTATAACCTAGGATATAATGGCGATATCATAGAGACAGAGCTTTGGACTGACGGACTGATTAGCTTAAATATCAAAGAGCTTGGATATAAGAAAAAATATTTTCCTAATCTGATAAAAAAATTAGGAAAATGTGATGTGATATCTTCTGGGCTGATGACCTCTGAAGATACTGATGGATACGATTATAATACTCATTCAAAGAAAAAACGACTTGATTTCTTAAAGAAGACAAGATCTGTAGGGTGGACATTTGGAAATGATGGTCTTTCGGATAGCTACATTTTATATAGAAAAATCCTTTTAGACAAATTCAGAATAAAGGCTTTGAACTTCATCGTAGACAAAATAAATGAAGGATTTTCAACATGTCTGCACAATGAATCTCCAGGCACACTAGTTGCTCATATCAGAAGACTTGATTACGATAATCTATGGTCAAAATATTTAAAAGGAGAGATTACCGTAACTGAATTAACAAATTTGCTATATAAAGGTCACTAAGCTGTTAAGATGCATAGACATTTATTAAATGACAGATAATGCGGCTATCCCAAAGTTTGTGTAAACCTTCAAACTGATGTAAGATAAAATCACTTAGTCTGAAGGTTTTATTATGGCAAGACAAAAGGAAAGTCCACAAAAAACAGCAATGCTGGAAATGATGTGCGGTTATCTGAAGAATAACAATATCCGAATCGAAAATGGTACAGATATCGGGCAGGAACCTGTAAAGAAAGCCGTCCGGGCAGTTCTTATTGACAATGTTACAACCTCCTATATAATACAGGTAAGGGGCGGAGCCCAAAAATCTAGTCTCTTCCCTTTAAGCAACCATTTACCTATTGTATATCAGATTTTGAGTTTACACAAAACTTGAAACTCTTTTTCAAGATAATTGCAAAGATAGTGAGCTTCTTAATGGGTCTCTATGTAACATCTCATCAGCTTATATTTTATCAAACAGCTTTCACCCAAATTCCGCCCCAAACATAATTACCCAAAATACTATGTAGTCGCAGAAGCTATGATTTGATGTGCAGGCGTTTATATTAATTATTTATCTTTTCTATTAAGTAAGTCTGGAATAATATTCTTATATATTAATATCTGTATTAGATTTAGTATAAATGTTACAATAGAAATAACCTCTCGTCTAATAATATATGTTTATATATTATTACACAATAAAGAAGATTTCGACAATTATTTTAAACTACCCACATTGTTTAAAACTTTAGTAAATCATCCATAATCAAACATCTATTTTTTATAAAAATTTTTTATCTCTTTCTTTTCCTGAAAAAGCGAAAATACTCTTCAATTATAACTATTGGTTCTCCATAATAATCAATTCTTATTATGTCATTTTCTCTAATTCGAATTTCTTCATCAAATCCATTTACATAACGATTGACAATTATCCATTCTCCTTGCTGTTTTATGCTTCCAGCTTCTGCAAATTCTGCCATTTCGCTATTCCTAATATATATATTGGCGTATCTATTATCTAAAACCATGACTCTATGGCTATACTTAAATATATAATATATCCAAACTGATAAATTTACGATCAAAAATATGCTTACTAAAAATTGATATTCTATATACTTGTTTAAACATAATGTAATTCCAAAAATGATGTATAGTAAAAATAATAATAATTTCTTCTCTTTTCCATTTGTCAAACATTCTATCTTAGTTTTTTTATTCCCAATAGTTAAAATAATACATACTGCACCTGCAAATACATAGAAAAGAATTGCTATAACAATCGAAAAATTATTCTTTCCCCATAAAGCAACGCTTCGGTCTATAACCATTGAACAAAATAGTATTATGGCTAACATTATGTATACTTCCATCGCTATGCCGTTAAACGAAGGAAGTTCTTTGTATTTAATTGCCCAATACCCCAAGTCTTTATTTTTCTTCTTAAGGCCACATCTACTCTTAAGCCAATTAAAACAACCAGCAATCAAAGACAAAATAACATTCTGTATTATGCCATTTTTAAGCATCTCTTGTACGGTTTCCCACATAATTTTATCCATCTTTATTCCCCTCTTCTCTAAAATATCTCTCAATACTCTCCCCCACCGCTTTCCCCAGCAGCGGAGGCACCGCATTGCCGACCTGCACATAAGTATCCTGCTGGTTGCCCACAAATTCAAACTCATCAGGAAAAGATTGAATTCGTGCAGCCTCCCGCACGGAAAGGGTTCTGTTTTCTGTGGGATGGATATACATATATCCATCCATGCCAATATGCGCAAGCACAGTCCAAGAGGGCTGGTCTTCCATCAGCCTCTTCAGTCTGTCGTGAAAAATATCTTCCCGGAAAGGAAGTATCTGCCGTATTTCCGGCGGCAAATCCATGTACTTGCTTCCCTGCGCCATATGCGTAAACACCCTCTTGGCTCTATCGTTTGACATACGGCATATGTTATTTTTCACTGTCGTTTGCCCATGATTTTTGCGCATTAATTGCTGGTATTCCGTAAGGTTTTCATGCCTTGAATATTCGACTTCCGACACTCTCCAATTATCCGTAATATTGGGAAGGTCGCCAATGGCATCCCCCACTGTCACAAAGTGTTTTAACTTTTTTGATTCCTCATCTTCCTGATCATAATAATGGGTAGGCTCCGGGTAATGAAAGGAAACTCCTTTCTTTTTATGTGCCACCAGCATCATTCTTTTTCTGGTTTGAGGCACCCCATAATATACTGCATTTAAAACCTGAACCGGCTTTTCGACCTCATAGATGCCTTCTCCATCGCCGGTATCATCTTTCCCTATATTTTCGATTATCTTCACTGCCGTATCAAAGATTTTGCCATTGTATTTTGTGATGAAAGTAGGCACATTTTCTATGACAAAGATTTCCGGTCTGAAATAATCCACATATTTCAGATACTCGAGAAAAAGTTGGTTTCTCGGGTCTTCTGATGTGGGCTTCCCTGTCACTGACCGGATTTTTGCATCCCCAATCGTTGAAAAGGTAGGACACGGAGGACCGCCAATGATTACATCTACATGTCTGGTACCTATCTCTTTTGCAAACTGCTGTGGTGAAATCTCCCTGATATCGCCGCAAATGGTTTTTGAATTCTTATGGTTTAATGCATGGGTCTTGGCTATTGTTTCCTGCAGTTCTATTCCGCCAATGCAATGAAATCCCGCCATTTCCAGACCGTATGAAAATCCTCCCGCCCCGCAAAACAAGTCAATAAAATTGTACATCTTAACTCCTCATTCCTCCGTGCTTAGTTTCATTAGTCTCCTCAAAAGAGAATCATACTTTTCTGCCCTTTGCGCAGAATATCTATTTGCTGTATTTCCAACATCTATTCTGGTAAATTCATCTACCAGATAACAAATATAATTTACCTCATCACCTAAAATCTCCGAATTCAAATTTAATGGGCAAATACCCACTGCGGGAAATACGCCATCCTCTTCCCAACCGGACTCTTCCTCATGATATATGACAGGTCTGTCAGATAGGCAAATTACAAATGCCCCAATGGTTCCCATGATGCCATCCTTATAGGCATGCATCTTATCAACCGCATCCGATATATCGGTTCCTTTCCCCGCCAAACGGTACTTCGCGTCAAAATGGAGAATGGATACCAATTCTTTCTCCTTAAACAATTCTATGGAAATATCCGGCTTCAACTCATGGGAATATGACCTTCCGGCTGCAATGGCATGTTGTGAATCGTATGTTTTATTATAAAATAAAATCAGTTCCGTACTCTCATCTATAGCAAATTTTGCAAACGCTCTACGCCCTTCTTTCAGTGTAAAAATAAGATTTCTCTTATGATAAGAAATCCAATCTGAGGTTACATACTTGCTTGGGTACTTCTTTGACAGATGATTAAAAAGCATGATAAACACCCAATATTGGTAAAGCATCGGGGCATCTTTCTGCCCTGCCATGTATTTCTTATCCATATCCCCAAGATTAAGATTGGACTTCATCAAAAAATCAGTATACATCTGGAAAATCAAATGATAGGGATATTTTTTCTGCAATATCTGAGAGTTAAAGGGGATGCTCTGCATATCCGCAATATTGTTCCAAAATGGATGCGCCAATTTCTCATCCACTATATCATGCATTTTTGTCAGTTCATTCACTAGTTTTTTATTGGATGGTTTTGCGATAGCAAGCATTCCATCCAAGTATTCTCTCACAGATGTAATAAAAAATTTAACAAACTGATTTTCCTTTGTGTCATAAGTTATCTCATATTCATAACTATTGATGACTCTTGGGGCAATTTTAAGTTTTCCGGCTCTTCCCTGAATTTTATTGGTTTGGAACACATCCCCTGACATAAGCCCATTCAAATAAAAATCAGGGTCCACACTTTCTGCTTCCGAAAGTTCTTTTTGTCTGATATCCGAAACATAGCTGTGTTCTGCATGGTAAACCAAATAATCAATCCATGCCGGAAACAAATCCGGCTGCAGCATTTCCTTTAAGTAGGCAAGTTCTGTGTAATTTACTGTTTCGCCGGCATATTCCTCCGTCTTACTGAAATGCTCGCTGTAATAGGAGCTGCTTCTGCTGAGTAAATCGCTGCAAAACTCGCTGATGCTTTCCCTTAAATAGTTAAAATCCTCATCATAATTTACTTTCCTGCTCTTGACTATGATTTGAAAGCCTAGTTGCCCAATATCCAAAATGCCCACATAATTTTTACTGTTTAAAATACCTCTGTTTTTAATTCTCATGGTCAGCAGGCTGCCAAGGGCATCCACATCCATGTCCTGACTTTTTTCATTATAGGAGACCCAATAACTTGTATTGTCATATAAAATGATCGTATTGGAAGAGTCGTCAAACTCCATATCTCCCTCGTCTGCAAAACAGACCTTCAGAGAACCTTTCTCCAACTCAAACACTTTCTCTTCCGTTACTTCTTCCCTAACGGTATCTCTCTTAGGCGCATCCTCTGACTCCATCTTCATATGGGACGCCCCATCTATCATCCATTCAAATTCTTTGATATGATTTGGCATTTCAACCTCCACACTAGTCGCCTATAAACGAGGTATACCCTTTCTTTACATCTTCCTGCATTTTTTCTAGTTTTTCTTTCACCAGAGGACATTCTTTATCTGCAAAGGTAGCTTGCAGCCTGTCCAATTTCGGTTTAAGCTGCGCCTTTGAACCATGCAGCTTGGGCAGAATTTTCTGGCTGACCTGCTCATCCATAAATACAAACAACTTGTCTGCGCCGTACATTTTGATATTTAATGCTACATATGCACTAATCTCATCAATCACGCGATACGCAAACTCACCATTCAAATCCGCATATATTTCGTCCAGCAAATCAATGTATTCCGCAAACCAATCATAGTCTTTTAATGATTTATAAATTTTCTCATCGCTTTCCCTTACATTTTCTATATACTCTCTTGGCGATACCCCATTCATTTCAATCACATTTGCCCTGTCCAGCACTTTAGGAGAAAACATATATGTGGACTCATCCACATTCACCGTGCCTATGATTTTCAGATTACGGTTCCATTTTACTGACTTTCCATTTGGCAGTTTGATGATATGCTCCATTGACTCTAATGCAGACAGAAAATCCGCAAAATACATTTCCACTCTGGATAAATTCATTTCATCTAAAATTACAATATATTCTTTATCCTGCTTTTCTGCTTCTTCCATCAGCTCAACCAACTCTGTTGATTGGTACGCATCTTTCTCCTCGAGCAAAACATTTTTAAATCCCAAAAGTTTCTTATTATCCGTCCAATTGCTGCCCACAGCTATATGCAATCCTTCCGCTTCCCCCTTTTCTGAAAGATAGCCTAACCACAGCTCTGCAATCTTGGTTTTTCCGGAACCGCTGATTCCCGTCAAAAGCAAAAAGGGCTTGGTTTCCAGGGACATCACAAATCTTCTGATTAAATCATCCGAATAATGGAACCCTTTATTTTCACAATAATTTTTGAATTCGTCTATCCTCTGGATACTCATGTAACAGCTCCTCCATTGTTCAAATTTCGTCCTGTTGTTGAGATACTTACAATACTTTGTCATGGTATCTCTTTTACCGGCGCTTTCCTTCACATCAAATTTGAAAAACTCTTCTCCATATGACTGAATCACAAACTCAGCCAATTTCAAATTTTGAGGACTGTCTTTGAAACCAATGTAAAAATTTTTTGCCTCGGGATAATCTTCTTGATTTTTTGTCAAAAGATAGGATTCAGCCAATGTGTTGATAATATAAGTCAGGGAACCATTTTCCTGCAAAATGTCCTCTGCGGTTCTCGCTGCACGTTCCTGCAAGAGAATGCCTACATAATCCTCATTTATCTCATCCAATTCTGGCACATCGTTCTCATTCTCAACATCTAAAAAAATCCATGAATATTCATAGGGGGATAAATAGGCTTCCTGAGGATCTATCGCATATAATTCTAAGAGTATCTTTAACAGCAGACAATAGGGCTTAAAAAGCCTCATATTGCGCCCGGAAGATGTCTGTGTGCTTGGCAGCGGATACTGCCACATACACAGTAAATAATTCATATAATCATTTGCCAGCAGCTCATTTCTGGCAGCATAAATATCAGCCAACAGGGCATTTTCTACTAATACCCCATTTTCATCTGTCTGTATCAGGCCTAGTAAATTAATGGGCGTGATAATCTGTCCAAAATATTTTCGATTATGTTCTTTCCCATAATAATCATCGCAATAGTCATAAACCTCATCATAGGTTCTTCCTCTTGCAGAATCTATGAAGGCATATAATGACCGTTCCCGAAGGAACACATTTTTTGCCGTAATATTCTGGACTCTTCCTATGCCCAAATTAATCATAAGTATCTATCTCCTTTAACACTTCTCTCATGGCTTTTGCAACAGCCTCCGCCATAAGCGGCGGCACCGCATTTCCCACCTGTTTGTATTGATCCGTTCTGGAACCTTCAAAGATAAAATCATCGGGAAATGACTGTATTCTGGCAGCTTCCCTTACCGTAAATGTCCTCGCCTGCTCCGAATCTGGATGGATAAACAGATTCCCGTCTTTATACAAATGCGCCACCACAGTTCTTCCCGGCTTGTCATATTCCTGAACAGTGTACCTATTCCCAAAATGCTTGGGGTCATGATGAATCAAATCCGGTCTGGTCTCCTGCAAGTCTTTCAACTGCCAATTATTTGCACTGAGGATTCGATAACGCTCCCTGTCTTTGTCATTATGCCTTCGTGCAACATGATTGTACAGTTTTCCCTCTTTGCTTTTCATCTTATCTAGAAACTCATTGCTTTCCGTGACGCAATAATCTATTACCTCCTGCCCTTCCCCAGCCTGCAATTTGGGCAAATCGCCTATTGCTTCCCTGACTGTTACATAGGCAGAACCTGTTCCATCATTAAAATGAGTCTTTTGAATCCTCTTATAAACCTCCTCCGGTTTCATCGGGATATCTTTTCTGATTCCAATAATAATGACTCTCTCTCTTATTTGCGGCACGCCATAGTCCGCGGCATTTAACAGGATGACATCGGGCTCGCTTACTATATGATAGGTCTTCTGCATTTTTTTCACCATAAGGTCGAATATTTTTACTTCCTTGGGTTTTGCCGTAAGAAGCCCTTTTACATTTTCAAACATAAACATCTTGGGTTTAAAATGATTCAAAATTTGAATGTAATATTCAAACAGATAATTCCTCGGGTCATTGCTCATTCCGTCCGGGGATTGCGCTCGCCCCACCGAAGAAAAAGCCTGGCATGGCGGTCCGCCTATAATGATGTCTACGGGCTCATGAATGCGATTCTTCATGTCGCCAATCAGACCGTCTCTTGTGATATCGTCACACATTATGGCATCTTCGATTTCCTTTTCGCTATAACCATAATACTTCATCCTTGTAGATAAAGTTTTGCAGGCAGCGGCATCTATTTCCAAATGCAGCAAGGCTTTAAATCCTTCACGGTAAAAACCCTCGCTTAATCCGCCGCAACCGGCAAATAAATCTATAAATTTATATTCTTTTCCGGTCATGTTTCATTACCTTCCTCAAAAGCGACCGTGTTGATTCCTTATTCAATAATTGTCGCTCTAATCCTGCAAAATCATTAAAATATTCCCCATACAGTATAGCATATTATGTCAATGATTGCCATTACATTTGGGGAAACATTGTAAGCAGCCCTCTCCGACATCTGTAAAAACTCTATAAAACCTCTTCCTCCCCTATACTCTCCTGCGCCTGAAACCGAGACTGAAACATGTCTCTCCGCTGACAAAAGAGGAATTGACAGCTTTCATAAATGAGATTATAGTAATCTTAGAAGAAGATGTGGCTTCCGGTCATCTTACCAGACAGGAATCCTACGACTATATCCAGCTGCTCATCCATGCATCAAAGCATATCTTCCAAAAATACCCCAAATTTCATGAGGAGGTGCTGCAAGTGACAAAACCATTGATTAAACTGCCCAGCGTTGAACTGCGTGAAGCATGGGAAGCTCTGGACAAAATACAGGCGGAACTTGCTGACAAACAGGCGGAAATCGCTAACAAAGAGGCTGAAATTGCTGGCAAAGATGCTGAAATCGCTCAGCTACGGAAACTGTTGCTTGAAGCAACTAGTTCAGTTCCGCAAATCTAAATCTGCCTGAACCGTAGCTATTTTGACATCTGCCACACGGTGTTCCTCAGCCCAAAAAGACGCAGTATAGATGAAATGGCGGAGACTGTAAAGAAAGATTGGGAGATGGGGGAATCCACATACAGTTGACAAATCCCCCGTCTCATGCTAAATTTAACATACATTCTTTTCAGGTGTCCGATGCATCAAGGATGTGGTCGGATGAAAAGGGAAACAGGTGTAAATCCTGTACGATCTCGTCGCTGTAATAAGCAAGTGTCCTGCATATGCCACTGTGTCCGCAAGGAAATGGGAAGGCGCAGGAGACGTTAAGCTTTGAGTCAGAAGACCTGCCTGAATACAAACAGTTACTGCGCCGCCCAAATACATGTGCATCTGTTTGGTACTGATTGATCACGAGGAATTGGTCATGGTACACAGCGAAAGCAGCTATGCTACATATAAGCTATACTACGCTTTACCATGCCCTTTGCGCCTTGCAAGGGGTATTTTTTTTGTCAAATTTGATTCCTCAAGATACCTGTAAACAAACATTGCACAGTAATCAAAAGGAGAAAAATCATGAACAAAGAAACACAAAACGAAACTAGTCAATCAAACAATACCGCAGACAACAAAAACAACGGAAATAAAATTCTGCCGGCAGTCCTCATACTTGCCGCTCTTGCACTGATTTTTGGAATCATCTATGTCCGCTTTGCCCCAAAGACAACCGCAGGAGCAAAAGAAATTTCCATTGAAGTGGTGGATGACAAGGCTGCATCCAAAACCTACACCACCCGCACAGACGCAGAGTATCTGCGGCAGGCATTGGAGGAAACGAAGGGATTGACCATTGAGGGAACAGAATCCACCTATGGTCTGATGGTAACTACCGTAAACGGCGTGACCGCAGATTACAATACCAACGGCGCTTATTGGTCATTTTATTTAAATGGCGAATACTGCAACTATGGCATTGACCAGCAGCCCATTGAAAACGGACAGGCTTATCGCATTGTATACACCCTTGCCAAATAAGGAAAAGTGAGACGCAAATGAACACCAGCCAAACCGCACAACTTACCATCAGGGAAATCGCCCTGATGGGCATTATGACAGCTATATTAGAAGTTTCCGTACATCTCATGGCTCCGCTTCCCAATGTGGAGCCTGTGACTTTGCTTGTCATTCTTTATACCCTCGTCTTAGGAAAGAAGGTGACCTATGTGCTGGCGGCCTATATCCTTTTTGAGGGCTTTGCCTATGGCTTTGGCATCTGGTGGATATCCTATCTGTATATCTGGCCTTTTCTGGCAGTTATCGTGTTTCTCTTTCGCAGCCGGACTTCCCCATGGGTTTTCAGCATTATTTCGGGAAGTTTCGGACTTTGCTTTGGAATGCTTTGCTCTCTTCCCTATCTCTTTATCGGCGGTCCTATTGCCGCTTTCAATTGGTGGGTGGCTGGCATTCCCTATGATTTGATACACTGCGCCGCCAATTTCGCTCTGTGTCGAATGTTTTTTACACCGCTTTACCGTCTGTTAAAGCGGCTGTATCTTCCGGCTCAAGACCTGCGGGAATAGACCATCATTTCCTCATTTTGAAATATGCATACCATCCCCATCTCTTCCAGCTTCATACGGATTTCTCCATCGGGGTGCACCAGAATATATCCTGCCTTAATATTATCAGGATCGTCATAATATTCCTGGTAATCCAGACTAATCCCCACACCTGCCGGCATAGCATACATAATCCCATAGTATGTAGTGACAATATGATCAGGATTACTCCTGTCCGCATCAGCGGTAGGCATGGCAACTACATTGTCATAAGATATTTCCTCTGTCACCTTTACCACTGCCGAAAACTCCTGATGCAGTTCTTTCATATAAGCTGCGTATGCTGCGTCTCTGTATGGAGGGGCATCTGCGCCCTGTGTGCGAAACAGTGAAAGAATGCAGATTGCCGTTAAGATTCCTCCCGGAATCAAGGATTTGATTTCCAGCGCCAGCAATACTGCATTGACCACAATTAACGATAAAATATGCCTGGCTCCCTCACCCAAATCATATATCTCTATAATGCTGAGCAAAATCAGCAAATCCCCTATCAAAGCCACACAAAACATGGGCGGAATCTTCCTGCGGCAGTATTTGCACCATAGACCATAAAAAAACATAGCCGCTAATTCCGCAGCCAAAAGCAGATAATACCATCCCACGCCAACTCCCGGATAGCGCAGCGCATACCATATCAGCCGTGCAATTTCCACAAGTTTATCAAAAAATTTTGTCACCATACCAAGGATTCCCGCCGAACGCACTTCATCAAAGGGAAGAATATCCTTAAAATAGGGAGCGCAAAAATAATGGCTGTTCAGAAAAAACACTACTTCCATTCCCACGGCCAGAAAAGGCAGAACTGCCATCCATATCTTATTTCTGTCCCTTATAGCCTTCCACAAAGGAATCAGAAAAAACACGGCAAAATAGGGCCTTGCCAGCGTTAAAAGACAGGTAAAAAAACTACAACATATCATTGCCGCCGTGCTTTTCTTCAGGGAATGACTGCCATTGTCAGTGTCCGATAAGGATGAAACAGGTTGAAAATGCTCCGACAAAAGATATTCTCCGCAGACTGTCACAATCATCAATTCCATAATCACGGCGGCTTCCACTACGCCGGACAACACATAACGATTTAAAAACTGATTGGCAATCCAAAACAGACTCAAAATTCCCATCTGCTTCGGCCGGGGGCGGAGCAAACAGTAAAACACTGCCAATGCCACCATACAGAAAAAAATATTGGCATAGATGGGAGAACAATAATTCCATCCGCCGAAAACTCCCCACAATACATAGGGAATGAGAAGCACAATACCCCATGAACCTAGTGAACCATATAGCGCTCTAGACTGATTATAACCAAAATATCCTCTTGGAAGGCCATGGGACAAGATGCCTTCCACCTGCTTATAATAGCCGATTTCATCACTCCAGCCTCCCAGAGGAATATAGATATCGCTGATTCTCCTGCCATCCACTGCGCAAAACAGAACCGCAGAAATAAGCGGCATACAGACAAACAAAAGTATACCTAAGTATTTTAATATTTTTGACGTTGTCTCAAGCGCTTTGCACTTATTCCTCCACATACTCCCTGTAATCCTCCTCGCTGGCAAACAGGATGTATTCTCCATTTACCAATCCCATATAACCGCTCGCTGTAGTATATCCTTTCATAATGCTACCTCCTTATCAGATTCGTCTTTCTAAATAAGAAGATAACATATTATGAGTCCATTAAAACTCTCTTAATCAAACATGGGTTCGAAAAATATCTTTCATCTTTCCCAGAATCTCTTCTGCCTTCTCCAGCAAAAGCTCCGCATCTGTCTCCACAAGTCCGGTTTTCTTATACTTATAAGTAAAATAAGGCTTTTTTTCATAGGCAGTAAATGACATTTCCTTCCCGTATTCCTGTATCAGCTTCGGTATACCTGCGGGATCGATATCCGCATCGGGGCGGAAGGTGAAAATAATTCTCTCATTTTTGCCCTTCACATCCGTCAAATCAAGAGCATGGGCCGCCACCCGGATCAGGGCAATCCGAAGCAGATTGTCCACGGATTTGGGGATTTCGCCAAAACGGTCTAAGAGCTCGTCTTTCATGTCATCCCTCTCCTTCGGGTTCTCAATGCCGGTAATTCTTTTATAAATATCCAGCTTCTGCACTTCATTCATAATATATTCTGGCGGAATATACGCATCCACATCCAAATCAATGGTGGTGGCAAAGTCTTTAGACACGGAAAACCCTTTCAGATTCTGCACTGCTTCATTTAACATCTTGCAGTACAAATCATATCCCACTGCCTCCATATGTCCATGCTGCTTCATTCCCAGCAGATTTCCCGCGCCGCGGATTTCCAAATCCCTCATGGCAATCTTAAAACCGCTGCCCAAGTCGGTAAATTCCCTGATAGCCTCCAGACGTTTCTCCGCCACTTCCTTCAGCATCTTATCACGCTTATACATCAAAAACGCGTATGCCATGCGATTGGAACGTCCCACACGTCCTCTGAGCTGATAGAGCTGGGCAAGCCCCATATTGTCGGAATCATGGATAATCATGGTATTGACATTGGAGATATCCAAGCCTGTCTCAATGATGGTGGTGGATACCAACACATCAATTTCACCGTTAATAAAGCTGTACATAATTCGTTCCAGCTCACTTTCCTTCATCTGTCCATGGGCAAACGCCACTGCTGCCTCAGGCACCAGCTTTGCAACCTGCGCCGTGATATCCGCAATATTATTCACCCGATTGTATACATAATACACCTGTCCGCCTCTGGCAAGTTCTCTGGAAATGGCTTCTCTTACCATCTCTTCATTGTATTCACACACAAAGGTCTGAATCGGCATGCGGTCGCCGGGAGCCTCCTCCAGCACACTCATATCCCGTATTCCCACAAGGCTCATATGCAGGGTTCTGGGAATGGGGGTTGCGGTCAGGGTCAGCACATCCACATTTTCCTTAAGTTTCTTAATTTTTTCCTTGTGGGCAACGCCGAAACGCTGCTCCTCGTCAATCACCAAGAGCCCCAAATCCTTGAATTTCACATCATCAGAAAGCACCCGGTGAGTGCCGATCACAATGTCCACCATGCCCTTTTGCAAATCTGTCACTGTTTTTTTCAGCTCCGCTCCGGTGCGAAACCGGCTCATCAAATCAATCCGCACCGGAAAATCCTTCATGCGCTGTAAAAAGGTATTATAATGCTGCTGCGCCAAAATGGTAGTGGGAACCAGATATGCCACCTGTTTTCCCTCCTGAACCGCTTTAAAAGCCGCCCTTATGGCAATCTCCGTCTTTCCATATCCCACATCTCCGCAAATCAGCCTATCCATAATCTTAGTGCTTTCCATATCAGCCTTGGTATCGGCAATGGCGCTTATCTGATCCTCCGTCTCCTCAAAGGGAAACATCTCTTCAAATTCCCTCTGCCACACAGTATCCTGCCCATACTGATATCCACTTTCCTGTTGGCGAAGAGCGTATAATTCCACCAGATCCCTTGCCACCTCGTTTACGGCGCTCCGCACTTTGGTTTTGGTCCGCTCCCATTCCTTGCTGCCCAATTTATTCAGCTTAGGTTTTTTCGCATCTGCGGAGGCATATTTCTGGATGACATCAAGACCTGTGGCCAGCACATAGAGATTGCCGCCGTCCCGATATTCTATCTTGATATAATCCTTCACCGTCTTTTCTATTTCTACCTTTTCAATGCCCCGGTAAATGCCCAGCCCGTGGGTTTCATGCACCACATAGTCCCCCACCTTCAGTTCATTGAAGTCACTAATTTTCTGTCCCTGATAATGCTTTTTCTTCTTCTTTTTCTTTTTTTCGGCTCCGAAAATATCTGTCTCCGTCAATACCACAAATTTTAAAAGAGGATATTCAAAGCCCCTGCCCACATATCCATAATAAGTCAGAACCTCTCCGGGAAGCACCTCCCTCATGGGGTCTTCCGTATAAACTGCCGTAAACTCCTGCTCCCGTAAATCCTCTGCAAGGCGCTTTGCCCTTGTGCGGGAACCGGAGAGCAAAAGCACTCGGTAGCCCTTTTTCTTAAATTGTTTTAAGTCTTTTACCAAGGATTCAAAGCTGTTATTGTAAGGCGACACATTTCTGACATTTATGTCACATTTTTGCGCAGGCTTAAAATAGCCGCCCCTGCTTTCCATGGCAGCCAGAGTAACCACGCTTCCCTTGAGCAGTCTTGCCGCTATCTCTTCCCCGCTGTAAAGAAGCTGCATCTGTCCCGGAAGGATATAGCCCTTGGAGACGCGCTGCTCCATACTTTCCCGAAATTCTGCCTCCACAGCATCCGCCTGCTCCTTTATGCGGTTTGGTTCATCCATAAAAAAGACGGGAGTGGTCAAATGAAGCAAAAGCTCCGGCAGAGATACCACTTTATCATAAAAATATTTTACATAGCTTTCCAGATTGGTCTTACTTTGAAATTCCAGAATCTGCTCCGCTAGTTCCTTCACCTGAATGGCAATCCTGTGAGCCTCCTCCGGCTTGTGGGCGTCTCTGAAAATCTTTTCCTGCTTCGCCGCCTCTTTCTTTATCCGCTCTATTCCCTTTTTCAGCTCTTCTTCGGACAGCACAAACTCCGTGGCAGGATAAATGCTTACGCTTTCCAGATTCTCAATAGAGCGCTGGCTTAAAATATCAAAGCTTCGGATAGAATCCACATCATCCCCCCACAGCTCTATACGGTAAGGGTTTTCCTCTGTCAAATCAAAAATGTCCACAATGCCGCCCCGAATGGAAAACTGCCCCGGATTTTCTACCTGATAGGTTTTTTCATATCCCATTGCCACTAATTTTTCCGCCAGCCGTGCTTCACTTAAAGAATCTCCCCGCTGTACAGATATGACATCTGTGTCTTTATTCCACAAAACCTGAGGTGACATCAATGCCGCAAAAGTAGTCACGATGGTGACAGGCTTCCCTTCCATCAGACGCCGCAGCGTACAAATCCGCTGTCTGGTCAGCTGATTTCCATGGATGTCCGCCTGAAAGAAAATCAAATCCTTGGCGGGATAAAACATGACATTTCTGTCATAAAAGCGGTATTCCTCCAGAATTTCCTTTGCCCTGATATCACTATAAGTAACGATGACTTTGTTTTTTAAGCCATCGCTCAGTCCGTAAATCATGTGAAGTTTTTGGGAGTCCACACAGCCCGTCAGAGCAATGGGCATATTTTTTGATGAGGGCTTCTTTATGGCATCCTTCATCGCCCCATATTCTGCCAGCTCCTTCAAGGGTGCAAGTAATGCCTGCATATTTCCCCTCCTTGCCACATTATAATCATTGAGGTGATTGCGAAACTCTGCTTTCTTGGCTTCGAATGGGCAGATTGTATGTTTCGCAAGCAGACTCTTGAAAAACACCGGTACTTAGATGCCGTACTTTGGCATCTTATGTACCGCTGTGTTTTTCACGAAGCAAGAGCGTGTCTGCTGCGGAATGTGCAATATGCACAATGACACTTGCTAAATAATGAGTTCCGCAATTACCTCTTGGAATCCTGCTTTCTGTTAAATTCATTCATGGCGGCGTCTGCGCCCTCTGCAATGATGGTGCGCACTGCATCCGCAGCCTTCTCTGCAGCATCATCCATCAGTTTCATCTCTTCTTTTGAAAAATGTCCCAGCACATAATCCACCAGCTCATATCCCTTGGGTTTTTCCCCCACGCCTATTCGGATACGGTTAAAAGAATCATGCCCCAGATGAGAAATGATATTCTTTAATCCATTATGCCCGCCTGCGCTTCCTTTCTTGCGTACCCGTATCTGTCCCACATCCAGACAGATATCATCCACAATCACAATCAACTGGGTTTTTTCGTCCACCTTGTAATAATCTATCAGTTCTCTTATGCTCTCTCCGCTTAAATTCATAAAGGTCTGGGGCTTGGCCAGAATACATTTCTGACCTGCCACATAGCCCTTTCCAAATACTGCCTTATGCTTTTTCTCCAGAACCCCGATATTTTCCTGTTCCGCTAATTTATCTATTGCCTGAAAACCGATATTATGCCTTGTATTTTCATATTCTTTTCCGGGATTGCCCAAACCTACTATGATGTACATGAATTCCTTGTTCCTTTTCTGCTATTTACTTCCCACGCTATTTTCTCACTTTTTTCCAAAAAAAGCAAGAACCCCGTGTCTATAAACCGTGGTTCTTGCCTTTTAGCCGTATTTTGTCATACCCCGCTGCCTTTCATGAGTCTTCACCAATTGTCGGTTCGTTTACTGCCCTTTCGTAATTGTCTAAAATAATCTTCTGAATCAGCTCTCTGGTTGAGGAGTTGATGGGATGTGCAATATCCCGGTACTCGCCATCCGAAGCCTTTTTGCTGGGCATTGCGATGAATAAGCCTTTTTCGCCCTCAATCACCTTGATATCATGAACCACAAATTCATCATCCAAGGTAATGGATACGATGGCTTTCATCTTACCTTCTTTGGTAATTTTTCTCACTCGAACATCTGTGATTGTCATTTGTGATCGCCCCCTTAATCATGACTTAGATAACATACCTCTCGTTACGCTCTACCACAATTTTTATGCCATCATCTCCCACAAAACTTGAATTTGCCCGTATTGTCCCACGGCTCTCAACAATACAGTTTTCTATATGGGTGTTGTCCCCAATATAGACATCGTTTAGAATAATGGAATTTTTTATGACACAATTATTGCCAATATAGCTCTTCTTAAAGATAACCGAGTCCTCAACCACTCCGTTTACGATACAGCCGCTGGACACCAGACTGTTCTTCACATTCGCCCCCACATTATACTTTGCAGGCGGCAAATCGTCCACCTTGGAATAAATATCCGGATATTGTTTGAAAAAGTAATCCCGAACCTCCGGCTTGAGGAAATCCATGTTGGTGGAAAAATAATCCTCCACGGATGCAATATTCCGCCAATAGTCCTTTATTTTGTAACCATACATTCTCTTTAAATCCCTGTAACGAATCAGGATATCTCTTACAAAATCGTATCTGTCGTCCTCGGCACATTTTTCTACCATATCAATCAACAGACGACGGCGGATTACATAGATTCCGCAGGAAATTGTATTGGTTTTCGCATGAATGGGCTTCTCTTCAAATTCTTCAATCCGGCTTTCCTCATTCATGCGTATGGTGCCAAAACGTTCAATATTAGTGCCCGGCTCCATATCCTTGCACACCACGGTGATATCTGCTTTTTTCTGGATATGATACTCCAACAGCTTATTAAAATCCATCTTGTAAACCACATCTCCTGAAGCAATCACCACATAGGGTTCATGACTAGTTTTCAGAAAATGCAGGTTCTGGTAAATGGCATCCGCCGTTCCCCTGTACCAGCTGCTGTTTTCTGCAGTAACCGTAGGAGTCAGGATATAAAGACCACCCTGTTTGCGCCCAAAATCCCACCACTTGGAAGAATTGAGATGTTCATTCAGACTTCTGGCATTGTATTGGGTGAATACCGCCACCTTCTGAATATGGGAATTGGACATATTGCTCAGAGTAAAATCAATGCTTCTGTAGCTGCCTGCCACGGGCATTGCACAGACCGCCCTGCGCTGAGACAGTTCTTTCATCCGGTGATTGTTGCCGCCTGCTAAAATAATTCCAATCGCTCTCACTGCTGTTCACCTGCCTTAATCAATGTTTTGCCGCTGGCAAGATTTAAGTCCTCATAATCTGCCTCTGTGGTGATGCCAAAGATAACGGAGTTCTTTCCTACGCAGACGCCTGCAGGAATCACGCTTTTCTCTCCTATGGTCACAATACCATGATTATAAATATGCGGCGCCGTGTCATTTTCCACTTCCTCACCCACGCCGAGTTTAACATTGTCCCCTATCACGGAGTTCTCCGCTATAATCGCTTTATTCAGCTGGCAGTCTGCGCCAATCTGAGTGTGATTCATAATAATGGAATCCCTGACCACCGCATTCTTTCCAATGGTAACGCCGCAGCCAATGACCGAATTGTACACTTTGCCATAAATATCGGAACCCTCTCCGATAATGCTGCCCTCCACCACACTGTCACGGTCAAAATATTGGGGTGGCTGAATTTCGCTCTTTGTATAGATTTTCCAATATTCTTCATACAAATTAAACTCAGGTACAATATCTATTAACTCCATATTGGCTTCCCAATAGGAATTTAAGGTTCCCACATCCTTCCAATAGCCGTTAAATTCGTAGGCATATAGAGGGGCGCCCTGCTCATGGCAATAAGGAATGACATGTTTGCCAAAATCTAATGCTGGCTGTTCTGCCATGGCCACCAAGGCATCCTTTAAGGTTTTCCAATTAAAAATATAAATACCCATACTTGCCAGATTGCTTCTGGGATGCTCCGGTTTCTCCTCAAACTCTGTAATCCTCCGATTTTCATCGGCTATCATAATGCCGAAACGGCTTGCCTCTTCCAATGGAACCGGCATAACGGCTATGGTAACTTCCGCGCCGTTTGCCTTATGGAAATCCAGCATCACTTCATAGTCCATCTTATAAATATGGTCGCCGGAAAGAATCAGTATATAGTCCGGATTAAAGCTTTCCATATATTCAATATTTTGATAAATGGCATTTGCCGTTCCCGTATACCACTCACTGTTGGTACTCTTCTCATAGGGGGGCAAAACCGTCACTCCTCCGATATTCCTATCCAAATCCCATGGAATACCGATTCCGATATGAGAGTTCAGCCGAAGGGGCTGATACTGTGTCAAAACTCCCACGGTGTCTACTCCGGAATTAATACAATTGGAAAGCGGGAAATCGATAATCCGATACTTTCCGCCAAATGCCACTGCAGGTTTTGCAATCTTGGATGTCAATACGCCCAATCGGCTTCCCTGACCTCCTGCCAGCAGCATGGCAATCATTTCTTTCTTAACCATATTTTGCTCCCATCTATCCGCTTTGGCGGATACTTCCTGTCTGATATCTGAGTTGTATTATGATTATAACATACTCGTCTCAAAAAGTGAATATTTATTGCCAAAATTTTCTTTATTTTATAAATTTTTTCTGGATATTTTTTACATATATATAATTTGTCGAAAATCGCCTTTTGTAATTTTTACCAAATATTTTGTTTTTGTCCCCTGAATTTTTTCACATTTTTCACAACTGAAAGGATTGTTAGAAATAATTATTGGTTTTTTAAAAAAATATGTATATAATATAATAAAAACCTTTATTTAAGGAAGTGTTATTATGTATAAAATAGACTTTCACCACCCTTCATCCATTTATTTTGCAGGCATCGGCGGCATCAGCATGAGCGGTCTGGCAGAAATCCTTGACGATGCTGGCTTTCAGGTGTCCGGCTCCGACCGCGAGAAAAATGCCTGCACAGAAGCCCTTGAACAAAGGGGCATTACGATTTTTTATGGACAGCGCAGCGAAAATATTACCAACGACATTGACTGCGTGGTCTTTACCAGCGCCATCCGCAAGGATAATCCGGAATATATTGCCACCATGGAAAAGGGCATTCCTTTTCTGACCAGAGCGCAGCTCTTAGGGCAGCTTATGAAAAATTACGAGATGCCCATCGCTATCAGCGGAACCCATGGCAAAACTACCACGACTTCCATGGTCAGTGAAATCCTGCTTGCGGCAGATACGGATCCAACCTTGTCCATTGGCGGCATTCTGCCCTCCATAGGCGGTAATATCCGGGTGGGCAAGTCCGGCTTTTTTGTGACCGAAGCCTGCGAATATACCAATAGTTTTTTAAGCTTTTTCCCCAAGGTCGGCATTATTCTTAATATAGAAGAAGACCATATGGACTTTTTTAAGGATTTGGCTGATATACGGCATTCCTTCCATGAATTTGCCCGTCTTCTGCCCGATGACGGATGCCTGATTATCAACGGAGACATTCCTGACTATCAGGAGATTACAAAGGACTTGTCCTGCCCCGTCATCACATTTTCCGCCTCACAGACTACCTCTGCCCAGACGCCTGCAGATTATTATCTCTCGGATTTAAGTTATGATGAATTTGGCGCTCCCTCCTTCCTGCTGCATAGTCCCGAAGGTTCTCCTCAAAAATTTTCTCTGACAGTTCCGGGGCATCACAATGTGTTAAATGCCCTTTCCGCTATAGCTCTTGCAGACTTCCTTCAAATTGACAGGGAAGTCACCGCCGCTGCTCTCCATAAGTTTTCTGGAACGGACAGACGCTTTGAGCATAAGGGAACTTGGAACGGCATCACTATAATAGATGATTATGCACATCATCCCACAGAAATTACAGCAACTTTAAAAGCTGCCGCAAATTATCCTCACAATACTCTGTGGTGTGTCTTCCAGCCCCACACCTATACCAGAACCAAAGCCTTCTTAAAAGATTTTGCCAAGGCGCTTACCCTTGCCGACAAAGTAGTTCTTGCAGATATCTATGCCGCAAGGGAAACCGACACTCTGGGCATCAGCTCCGAAACCCTTGCGCAGGAGCTTAAGTCCCTGGGACAGGAGTGCTATTATTTTTCCTCCTTTGAAGAGATTGAAAATTTTCTTCTGAAAAGTTGCATAAAGGGTGACATGTTGATAACTATGGGTGCGGGAGATGTGTTTAAAATCGGTGAAAATCTCTTAAAGAAATAATTTTCCACAATATCCACAGAAAAAAGCACACTTAGGTTTTCTTTTTCCTGTGGATATTTTTTATTCTTCTGTGGATATCTTTCCGGGACAGATTTCCGTTATATTCAGGCTGTCTCTGTTTTTATCCACAGTATCCCCCTTATCCACAATTTCCTTTTCTCAAGCCGCCCCTTTGGTTTTCTGGCATTTTGACCATTTCTTTTTGGGTGCCCCTATGATATACTTTCTTTACTTTCAAATTTTCGGGTATCACAGAAACGGAGGTAACGTGAGCTGTCTCACATGGTGATATTATGGCACGATTAACGATTTATAAGGATAATTATACAGATGCAACGGCTGTTTCCAACCGCTTCATCGATGAATATATGGCGGATGCAAATGATGCGCAGTTAAAGGTATATCTGTACCTTCTGCGTATGTTTGCCGCGGGGCAGGCTACTAGTGTATCCGATATTGCGGATAAGTTTAACCACACGGAAAAGGATGTGGTTCGTGCACTGAAATATTGGGAAAAGCATCATCTGCTGGATTTGGATTATGATGGCAGTCAGAATCTCACCGGTATCCGCCTGCGGGATTTGAATCGTCAGTCAGTCACCGATATGGCGGTTTCAGGTCCGGCTCCTGTACGGGATATTTCTGCCGCTTCGGAATCTCTTGTTGCAAATTCCGTAGCGGAGGAACCTCTTTTTTCCAAGCCCATTTATTCCGCAGCGCAGCTTCGCGAGTTTAAAGACCGGGAAAATACGGCCCAGCTTTTGTTTATCGCTGAATCTTATATTGGCAGGCCCCTCACTCCTACAGAGATGAAATCCATTCTGTTCTTTACGGATGTGCTGCAGTTCTCCGATGATTTGATTGATTATCTGATTCAGTATTGTGTAGACCGCGGCAAAAAGGATTTTAAATACATAGAGAAAGTAGCCATTAGCTGGGCGGAATCAGGCATTACAACGCCCAAACAGGCACAGCGGCATTCCACCAAATATGACAAAAATGTATATGCTGTCATGAATGCTCTGGGCAAGAACTCTTCTCCCACAGCCAAAGAAATGGAATTTATCAACCGCTGGATGAAGATATATGGCTTTTCCATGGATATTATTTTTGAAGCCTGCGAGCGCACAGTGCTTGCAACGGACAAGCACCGTTTTGAGTATGCTGAAGGTATCTTAAGCAGCTGGAAACAGGAAAATGTGCATCACAAGGCGGATATTCGCAAGATAGATGAGTTGTATCAAAAGAAAAAAAGCTCTTCCAAGGCATTTTCTGTGAACAAATTTAATCAGTTTACTCAGAATCATTATGACTTTGACGCTCTGGAACAGGAACTTCTGAGCAATTAAGGAGGATGCCATGGCATTAAGCAATACGCAGTACGAATCTATTATGAAAGGCTATGAGCAGATTCGGGAGCGCAACCGGAAACTTCTTGCGAACAGGCAGGAAGAGGTATATCTGGCGGTTCCCGAATTGGAAGAATTAAACCTTTCCGTGGGCAGTATCTCTGCCGCTCATGCCAGACTTCTTCTCTCCGGAGAGGAAGAAGCTCTTGACAAGCTTCACACCTCTTTGTCAGAAATTGCTTCCCGCAGGCGCTCCCTGCTGTCTGAAGGAGGCTTCCCGGCAGATTATCTGGAACCCCTTTATGACTGCCCGGATTGCCAAGATACCGGCTATGTGAAACGCCCGGACGGCTTCAAAGAGAAATGTCATTGCTTTCGCAGGCAGGAGATTGCCCTTTTATATGAACAATCCAATATTCAGGATATGATTTCAAGAGAAAACTTTTCCACACTCTCTTATTCCTATTATCAGGGGGAGGATTTGGAGCGCTTTACCAGAGCGGTAAAAATCTGCAAGGATTTTGTACAAAACTTCATACAAGACTACCAAAATCTCTTTTTTTATGGTACAGTAGGTACGGGTAAGAGTTTTTTGTCAGGCTGTGTTGCGGAACAGCTTTTGAGTCAAAGGCATTCCGTAATCTATTTTAGCGCTGCTTCCCTTTTTGACACCTTGGCAAAGTATGCCTTTCAGTCAAAGGAGAAGGAAGCTCTTTCCGGCTTTTATCAAGATCTGTATAACTGTGAGCTGCTTATCATAGATGACTTGGGGACGGAAGTTACAAATGCATTCGTAACTTCGCAGTTATTTTCCTGTCTGAACGAGAGAAATCTCAGGAAGCACTCCACCATTATTTCTACCAATTTGAGTCTGGAAGAACTGCGTGACCGTTATTCGGACAGGATTTTTTCCAGAATTACCAGCAATTATACTCTCTGCAAATTGACCGGTCCCGACATTCGATTAAGCCGCAAAATTGCAGTTCAACCCTAGTCGATATATTAGAAAGTGAGGTTTTCCATGCCTAACCGTGAAGAAAAAAGAAATCTGGAGACAATCCCCGTAGGTTCCTTAGGAATTATCCCCTTGGAAGGATGCAGACCATTAGGTGAGCATGTGGATAAATTTCTTGTAAAATGGAGAGCAGAACGCGAGAGTGAGCACAAGAACTCCCTTGCATTTTCCGGCTATCAGCAGGATTCTTATCTCTTGGATGCCGAGGTTCCCCGTTTCGGCTCCGGAGAGGCCAAGGGCATGATTTTGAAATCTGTCCGCGGCACGGACTTATATTTGCTGGTGGATGTATTAAATTATTCTATGACCTATTCTCTGTGCGGTCATGAGAATCATATGTCCCCGGATGATCATTATCAGAATTTAAAGCGCATTATTGCTGCTGTGGGCGGAAAGGCCCGCCGTATCACAGTGATTATGCCATTCTTATATGAAAGCCGCCAGCACAAGAGAACCGCAAGAGAATCCCTTGACTGTGCCATTGCCCTTCAGGAATTGGTGCATATGGGAGTTGATAATATTATTACTTTTGATGCTCATGACCCCAGAGTGCAGAACGCCATTCCTCTGCATGGTTTTGAGACGGTTCAGCCTGCTTATCAGTTTATTAAAGGACTGCTGCGCCATGTGAAAGATTTGCAGCTTGACTCCGATCATATGATGGTTATCAGCCCTGATGAAGGCGGCATGAGCCGCGCTATCTATATCGCCAATGTGTTGGGGCTTGATATGGGTATGTTTTATAAGAGGCGTGACTATACAAGGATTGAAAACGGACGCAATCCCATTGTTGCCCATGAGTTTCTGGGTTCCAGCGTGGAGGGCAAAGACATGATTATCATCGATGACATGATTTCCTCCGGCGAGAGCGTTTTGGAGGTAGCCTCCGCATTAAAGGAGCGCAAGGCCAACAAGATTTTCATCTTTGCAACATTCGGACTGTTTACCAGCGGTTTGGAAAAATTTGACAAGGCTTATGAGAATCATATCATAGACAAAATTCTCACCACCAATTTAATTTATCAGACTCCCGATTTATTGCAGAGAGAGTGGTATATTGACTGTGATATGAGTAAATATATTGCATATATTATTGATACCCTGAACCATGATTCTTCTATCAGTGATCTGCTGAATCCTAACGAGAGGATTCAAAGCATTGTGGCAAAGTATAAGAATGGGGAATTGAATTAATATATACCGTGAGTTCGAGACCTTCCTCTCCTGTTTCTGGACTTCCTCAATGTTTTGCCATGAATAGGGTATCTTTTTCCCTTTCGCATAAGCTTTACTTCATATCCATCATAGCATTGCTGTATTCCTTTTGATGAGAAAATAGAACGTGATGGCTTATCCGATAAGGAATAGGACAGCAGGTAGCTTTTGCAATCACATTATATTACAATAAAGGTGCGTTTACCTCTTGAATCCTGCTGCCGAGTATGCTATATTATAGATATAAAAAGGAAAGCCATAGAAGCGGCTACCCTCAACAATGTGAACTGTTATGTACTAACAGCCGTCACTACTGCGAATAGTGGCGGCTATTTTCTTTTTCCCTTGAAGATTGTAAAGCACAATCCAATAAGGGCAACAATGAATATACAAAACTGAATCAAATCAGAATATGTAATCATTGGCAACGCCCTCCTTTCTTTCGTCTGGAGGGTTAGCCCCTCCGAAATGGAGGGTAGCCGCCCGGCTCTATGGTTTCCCATGAATGGAGTATAGCACACATTTTCTTTTCAGACAATGCCCATATTAAGTTTTCAACTCTATAGTTGAGACATGATATCACTTTGTTAGATATCTCTTTTCCACATTTTAGAAAATTAATATGTTTATATCTTTTTAGGTTAATAAGATATCACAATAATTCAATATTTATATTTTTCTCTTAGCAATAATTCAAACTGTTCAGTGCTCATTAATATTGCTCGTGGTTTTGTCCCTGACTCTGATCCGACAATGCCAGCCTCTTCAAGCTGGTCCATAATACGTGCAGCACGGTTAAAACCTATTTTGAATACACGCTGTATCATGCCAATAGATGCTTTATCTTTATCAATGACAAATCTTCCAGCTTCTACAAAATACGGGTCTAATTCGCTCCCATCATTAACTACTTGCATTTGTTCATCTTTCTTTTCATAATCCGCACCATGATATCCCACCATCTGATTTTTAACAAAATCAATCACATTCCTTATTTCCACATCAGATACATATGTTCCTTGCACGCGCAAAGGCGTTCTTGCGCCTTGTGGATGGAACAACATATCACCATTAGACAATAAATCCTCTGCTCCCTTAGTATCTAAAATTGTCTTTGAATCTATAGCAGAAAATACATTGAACGCTATTCGACTTGGTATATTAGCTTTTATTATTCCTGTTATTACATCAACAGATGGTCTTTGTGTGGAAATAATAAGATGGATTCCACAAGCCCTACCCATTTGAGCCAATCGGCAAATACTTTCTTCTGTAGTTCTATTATCCACTACCATCAAATCGGAAAAATCATCTATGATGACAACAATACGCGGCATCTTCTGTGACGGCTCATCACTAGGAGAACATTTTTCTACCATTTTATTATATCCTGCCAAATTCCTCACGCCAAAATCTGAAAACTTTCTGTATCTATCAGTCATTTCAGCTACACACCAATGTAAAGCCACCATTGCTTTTTTTAATTCGGTAACAACCGGAATCAACAAATGAGGAATGCCATCGTATATAAATAGATTAATTGCTTTTGTATCTATCAAAATTAATTTTACTTCGTTTGGGTGTGCTTTATATAGAATGCTCATTATAATGTTGCTGATGCAAACCGACTTTCCAGAACCTGTAGTTCCGCCAATCAGCAAATGACACATATTTTCAAGGCCTTCAACAATGATATTTCCTGTTACATCTTTTCCTATGGCAAGTGCCAAATTAGATGAAAACTCTCTAAACTCCTTAGATTCTATCATTTCCCTAAAAGTAACTACGGAAAGTTCGTTATTTTCTATGTCTATTCCTATAGTTGCCCTGCCCGGAATCGGTGCCTCTATATGAAGATTGGCAGCTTCCAAATTAAGTTTTATATCATCTTCGATTTTAAGGATATCCTTAACTCTTACTCCCTGTCCAATCTGAATTTCAAATCTTGTAAATCGAGCACCATACGATATGTCCACAATATCCGCTTTTACTCCGAAAGCCTGAAAAGTCTGATTTAGTTTTTCTGCTCTCTGCCTTATTTTTTCCCAACAATCATCCAAACCGCAAGATTTATTTAATAAACTAGTGGTTGGAAATAAATATTTAAAAGGTTTCTTTCTTTGAATATCTTCTTGTGGTTTTACATCTAATACTACATTTTGCATTTCTATAGCTTCAATATTAATTTGGGGTTTATCAATAGCTATTTTCTCTCCATGATTTTCTACATCAAAAGCTTTACTAGTGTTATCCTCGACTAATTTGTTCACCCTATCAATTTCCACAGATGCTTCTGATATGGACATTGCCTTATGCTTTGCTGAATTATCAGCAGTATTTTCCATTTCCCTTGTGCTTTCCATCTTTAAAGCGTCCATTATTTTTCTCATAAATGTCATACATCTTCCCACCTTTCCCCAATACCTACATCATAGCAGATATTAGCGGAAAATGAAAGAAAATAGGAGAGATTACCACCACAAAAGCCCTTCATGGCAGCAGTCATGAGGGGCTTTATATATGTTATATTATTTTATGATGCCTTCCCAAAACTTCTTTTCCCATTTGGTACTTTTTTGGTACTTATCTTGCAATTTCCTCCTGACTGTGCTATAGTAACAAAGGCTGAAATGCTTATAATTTAAGTAGCTTCAGACTATTAACACCGTGAGTTCGAGACCTTCCTCACGTAAAACAAAACTAAAGGAGACAATTACATGAAAAACAAAAAAGTACTCTACCTGACTCAGGCAGCTATGATTGCTGCGCTCTATGTCGTGCTGACGCTGATTGCCGGTGCCTTTGGCCTGGACCATTATGCCATTCAGCTGCGATTTTCCGAAGCGCTGACCATACTGCCCTTTTTTACGCCTGCTGCCATCCCCGGTCTCTATGTGGGATGTCTGCTGAGCAATCTTTTGACCGGATGTATCATCTGGGATATCCTTTTTGGCTCTGTCGCCACTTTGATCGGTGCATTTGGCACATGGATGCTTCGAAAGAAAAGCAAATGGCTTGCCCCTCTTCCGCCCATCATAGCCAACACACTGATTGTACCTTTTATACTTTCCTATGCCTATCAGTTTGAAGATTCCATTTTTTTCTTTATGCTGACTGTGGGCATTGGCGAACTTCTTTCTTGTGGAGTTCTGGGACTTCTGCTTCTGAATTTATTGCAAAAGTATCGAGGTCCTGTTTTTGGTGACAGTTCCGCCTCTTTTAAGAATCTGTCCGAATGTAAGTAATAAACTGATTGCCATTCTCCGCAAACCACTGAGTGGCATCATTCATCCCCTTCTTATAGAGTGTGCCTGTCGCAGGCTCCATAATGACTACATTGTATTCATTAAAGCCTGTGACCAGCACTGCCTCTCCGTTTTTCAAAAGAGCCAACACTGGAATATCTTGATTTACATAATACAGCACAGCATCTAGATTGCAGCCGGTAAGATCCAGAATTTGTGCATCCTCCAGATTATTTTCCAAAATCTCACGCACAGTATCCCCCCGTTCTAAGAGATACTCGGAGTTACGGATAATGCCCTCAAATTTCAACATAGTGTCCAAACATATGGTCAGACTGTCCTTGCTTGGTGTCACCGCTTCTTCCTTAATTGCCATAATCTGATTGCGTGTCACGCGGTTGCCTTTGAGCCAGATACAGTTGCCCTTATGGTCTGCCACAATTCCTGAAATCTCATAGGCAAGATTAATGGCAGCCGCCGGGGCATTATAAATGGCGCTTACTCCATAAGGACCATAGACATAATACCTGACGGCCTCGTTCTGCTCCGAAAGCAACAATTCACGTCCTCCCTCAAACACCACTTCCTTGGGTCTGAGCACCTTAATATTTTTTGTGTCAATATTGTTTCTCAGCTTAATCTGTACATATCTTTCATAAATATCAATATCTGCAGAAGCCAATTGATTTTTGCCCACGCTTCCCTCCAGATTGTTCATAATCTGGTCTTGTTCCATAGCCACATAGGAGCCGTTTTCCAATTTTTTCTGCCGTTCCAAAATAATCTGATTATCCTGCACACGACAGTCCATGATATAAACACCATCCTGCTGATATTCTTTCAGCATCTCCCCGTCCGAATTGCTGATACAGATTTTGTACATGGGGAAAAAAATATTTCCGGAGCTTTCTTTCACAATATCCTCTATGCGGGCAAGTCCATAGATAACATCCTCACCCATAAATCCCAGCGGACGAATGGCTTCCCCCGCTCCCGCTGAAATAATTTCCTGTGTTTCCGTATTCAGATTTTGTATGATCATCTGCGTGCAGTAGTCAGCACCTCCCAAAGTCCCTTTCCCGTCAAACCATAGAGACACTAAAATCCGATGATTTTCAGATGCCTGAATACTGTCATCCTTAGTGATATCAAGCATTTCATAATATGTTCTCTCCACCAGATTCACGCAGTATATTTTGCCTCCCAGAGCAAAATACAGCTTCTGTTCTTTACTTAAATACAGCAGACTCTGCATTTCCGCATCCAATACGGCATAGGAACAATTACAGGGAATATAAATCAGTTCTTCAATGGTATTCAACGCATTGTCATAAACATACAGCTGAATACCCACTTCGCCTTCATGCCTTCCCCGGTTCATGTATCCGTACACCGCAAACTGTACGTTTCCTCCTTCGTCCACATCAAAAACCTTGATAGTGTGCTGATTCAACATGGTTCTGATATCTGCACTGTCTTTATCATAAAAGCTGAAAATCTCAGTCAGCTTATTGTTGATTACGTTATAACTGAGAAGCTGCCCTGCCGCCTGAAATACCACCACATTGCCGTCCTCACTCTCCACCAGAGAAATATCTTCCCCTGTGATGCCCAGAAGTATCTTGTCATTAGCATACATTCTCTCCGTATCCGGAATCTGCACCATATTCCTCTCATAATCCAAAAGATACATTCTATCCGGAGTGTAACGTAGTCTATAGTATTCCCTGACCTGATAGTAGGTTTTATTTTTTCCATCGGATGTGGAAACAATATAATCCATCAACAAGGATGCCGTCTGAGGAGCGATTTCTGTCAAACGGATCTGGGGGCTCACTTCCTCCTTTATCGGCAAATCTCCCCATGTAATCTGCCGAAAACTGCTGTGTATATTGACATAATGAAAAGATTGGTTGTCCTGAAGCGCTGCATTGGTTTCCAGATATTTGGTCAGTTCCCTCGCTCTTTCCCTGTTATAAAGCCTCTCATGAAAATCCGTCACAAAAGCAAGTTCCTCGTCAGCATGCAGATTGTCACTCCATATCACTCTGGTATAATAGTACAGAGCCTCATCCCCTTCTGTCCGAAGCAAAAAAGTCAGCATATATTCTGTATCTTTTTCCAGCAAATCCTTTAGTGCCACCGTGCCGCGAATCTCTGTGCCGTTAACCTCATAATCCGTCAGCTCCGTATTTTCAATCAATCTGCTGCCGTCAATACTGCGGACTTCAATGGAAATGCCTGTGACTGCCTTTCCAAAAGTCTGCACTGTAAAACCGGCATTACGGTTCCCGCCTAAAACCGTGATGCTATCCCTCAAAAGAGCAGTGTCCATAGCATTGCGATATCCATAAAGCGCATTGTATGACACACCGTTTTTTTCCATGACAATCACAGGAAATGTCGCATCCGCCATTTCCATGGTGATATTGTCATGCCCTTTATTCATAATTTGTCCGATGACCAACAGGGACACCAGAAAAGTTGCCACAAAAACGGCAATCTTAATTATTGTTTTCTTCATAGTCTCATTGTAATAATTTTTTGGAGATTACACAACTAAAATTTTTGAAATCGCCTTCCGCCATGGCGCCTTTTATAAATCTCGTTACACAAAAGCACCTGTACTACATTTTTTACTAATTTCCACGTTTCTTCATTCATAGCTTCCTCTCCGGAATCTATTTCCTCCTGCTGCAATATTCGGATAATAGTGTCCGCTAGTCTCTGGAGAGAACAACAGTCGGGATACTCATCATATATCATGCTCCCTTCATAGTCCAATTTATCCAGAATCTCTGCTATTTTACATTGATATTGCCTCACTTCGCGAGGATATGCCTGTTGTAAATATTCCAAATCCTGTATAGCTGCACCTTCCTGTGAAGGAGAAAGATAACCGGGATAGGTCATATAAAACGGTAAAGGATGTATTATTTTTCTGTTAAAATCCATACGCAGTACCTCATAGTTATCAAGAAACGACCTGCTTGAGTCATTTTTTATAACATATGCGTACTGCGTATGATTTGTTACATTTGTCTTTTGGTATTGTGTCTTACTTTAGTGCCTGAATGCGCGCCACTGCGCGTAAAAGCGCTGTCTCTGCTCTTGCGATATCCGTCTCCGGCGTCTTATTCTGCAAGCGTTCCTCTGCACGCTGCAAAGCTGCCTGCGCACGTTCCTCGTCAATCTCATTTGGCCACTCGATAACCTCCGCCAGAATGGTCATACCGTCCGGCAGAATCTCTGCAAAGCCCGAATGGAATGCCGCTGCCTTCTCCTCTTCCTTCTCATAAATGCGCAGAATTCCGGGTTTCGCAATGACAGTGAGAGGAATATGTCCCGGAAGAACGCCAATCTCGCCTTCTGTGGTATTAAACTCCACCATCTCCACATCGCCTTCATAGAATGTGCGCTCCGGTGTGATAATACGCAGCCTTAAACTATTATTATCTGCCATACTGACACCTCCGCACTATTTCACTTTTGCCAATACATCATCAATGCTTCCTGCATTCAGGAAATAGCTCTCCGGAATGTCATCATGCTTTCCTTCCAGAATCTCCTTAAAGCCACGGATAGTCTCATTTATGGGTACATATTTTCCTTCCAGACCAGTAAATTGTCCTGCCACGAAGAAAGGCTGGGAAAGGAATCTCTGCACCTTACGGGCACGGGACACCACAAGTCTGTCAGACTCGGAAAGCTCGTCCATACCCAAGATTGCGATGATATCCTGCAGTTCTTTATATCTCTGCAAAATCTCCTGCACTCCGCGGGCCACAGCATAATGATCCTCACCCAGAATTCTGGGATCCAGAATACGGGAGGTGGACTCCAACGGGTCTACTGCCGGATAAATACCAAGCTCCACAATAGAACGGGACAACACCGTAGTAGCATCCAAATGTGCAAAAGTCGTTGCCGGCGCCGGGTCAGTCAAGTCATCCGCAGGCACATATACTGCCTGTACGGAAGTAATGGAACCGTTCTTTGTGGAAGTGATGCGCTCCTGAAGGGCGCCCATCTCTGTCTGCAAAGTAGGCTGATAACCTACAGCTGAAGGCATACGTCCCAAAAGCGCAGACACCTCACTACCTGCCTGGGTAAAACGGAAAATATTGTCAATGAATAACAGTACGTCCTTACCGCCTTTGTCACGGAAATATTCTGCCATGGTCAGACCGCTTAAGCCCACTCTCATTCTTGCTCCGGGGGGCTCGTTCATCTGACCGAATACCATGGTGGTCTTATCGATAACGCCCGACTCCATCATCTCATGATAAAGGTCATTACCCTCACGGGTACGCTCGCCTACACCGGTAAACACGGAATATCCGCCATGCTCTGTAGCAATGTTACGAATCAGCTCCTGAATAAGCACGGTCTTTCCTACACCTGCACCGCCAAACAAACCAATCTTACCGCCCTTCTGATAAGGACAGAGCAAATCTACCACCTTAATTCCGGTCTCTAACAGTTCGGTCTCTGTGGACTGCTCCTCAAATTTGGGCGCCGGTCTGTGAATCGGCTCATAAGTTACTCCCTCAGGTGCCGGTTTGTTGTCTATGGGCTGTCCTAAGACATTGAAAATACGTCCCAGAGTATTCTCTCCCACCGGTACGGAAATAGGTGCACCTGTTGCAATCGCATCCATACCGCGAACCAATCCGTCCGTAGTACCCATGGCAATACATCTGACCGCATCATCACCCAGATGCTGGGAAACTTCAACTGTCAGCTCACCGCCCTCTTTGGTAGGGATGCGGATTGCTTCGTTAATCTCCGGCAGATTTCCCTCGTCAAAACGGATATCCAAAACGGCACCTATGACCTGAGTAATCTTACCTTTGTTTTCTCCTGCCATTTCTACCTCTTTCCTGCCCGCACTGCGGGCATGATATTAATTAAAAATTCACGCGTGAAACTTAGTACTTCTCCGCAAAGCAACCATTGCTGCGAGCGGTTAGAAGTACTTTTCACGCTATTATCCCAATGCCTCTGCACCTGCAATAATCTCTGTCAGCTCCTGCGTAATGGAGCCCTGTCTTGCCCGGTTATACTTAAGCGACAAGTCGCTAATCATTTCCTCGGCATTGCTGGTAGCATTGTCCATAGCCTGCATACGGGCTCCATTCTCGCTGGCAACCGCCTCCATCATGGCGCCGTAAATCAGGCTGGTAATATACTTGGGAATCAGCATATCAAGCGCTTCCACATCTTCCGGCTCAAAATTCATCAAAGCACCGTCATCACTGTCACCCTCTTTAGCTTCCTCAGCATACTCCACAGGAAGAAGCTTTAAAAGCTTGGGCTCGTGGCTGACTGTATTTTTAAAAGAAGTATAAGCCAGATAGATTTCCCCAATTTCGCCTTGGGCAAAGGAATTCAATAGTCTCTCCGATAACAGCATAGCATCGACATAGGCAGGCTCCTCTATAATCTCAGGCAGCTCTTCCTTAATCTTATAGCCGTTTCTGTTGAGATACTCTCTTCCCTTATTACCGATGGCATAAATCAGGAGGTCTTCTTTTTTCCATTCCTCATTTCTTGTGACAAGCTTTACCACATTGGAGTTGTATCCTCCCGCTAATCCTCTGTTAGAAGTAATGACGATAACCGCCTTCTTCTGGGATTCTCCAGGAAGCAGGTATTTATGCTCCACATGGCCCACACGGGACAGGATACTGTTCACCGTCTGAAACATACACTCGAAATATGTTTTGGAACGCTCTGCACTTGCTCTTGCTCGTTGCAGCTTCACCGTGGAAACAAGCTTCATGGCCTTCGTAATCTGCTGAGTGCCCTGAATACTGCTTCTGCGGCGCTTTATATCTCGCATTGATGCCATATTCAGCCTCCATCTTATACCCCTGCCCGCCTTGGCGGACATTTATTCTTCCTAACTGCTTATTTCAAAAATGTCCCTTTGAATTCCTCCAGCGCTTTCTTGAGTTTATCTTCAATCTCATCGGACATCACTTTTTCCTCTGCGATGGATGAAGGAATCTCCGGATACTGGGTATCCAAAAACTCAAAGAATTCTGTCTCGAAGCGCGTGATATCCGCTACAGGCACATCCAGCAGATACTTGCGGGTTACGGCATAAATAATGATAACCTGATATTGCACAGCCATTGGCTTATATTGGGGCTGCTTCAAAACTTCCTTGATGCGCTCACCCTGTGCCAGCTTCTCCTTGGTATCCGCATCCAGCTCAGAACCGAATTGTGCAAAGGATGCCAATTCTCTGTACTGTGCCAGCTCTGTACGGATAGGAGCTGCAATCTTTTTCATTGCCTTAATCTGTGCCGCACCACCCACACGGGATACGGAAAGACCTGCGTTTACGGCAGGACGGAAACCGGAGTTGAACATCTCCGTCTCCAGATAAATCTGTCCGTCTGTGATAGAGATTACATTAGTGGGAATGTATGCTGATACATCACCTGCCTGTGTCTCAATAATGGGCAGTGCCGTCAGGGAACCTCCGCCGTACTCATCGCTCATTCTCGCTGCACGCTCAAGCAGTCTGGAATGCAGATAGAATACATCACCGGGGTAAGCTTCACGCCCAGGCGGACGACGAAGCAGCAGGGAGAGTGTACGGTATGCCGTAGCATGCTTACTCAAATCATCATAGATTACCAATACATCTTCACCCTTCTCCATCCATTCCTCGCCGATTGCGCAGCCGGAATAGGGAGCTATGTACTGTAAGGGAGCCATGTCGCTGGCCGTGGATACCACAATGGTGGTATATGCCATAGCGCCGTACTCCTCCAAAGTTTTTACAATATTGGCAACGGTAGAAGCCTTCTGACCGATTGCCACATAAATACATTTTACGTTCTGACCCTTCTGGTTGATAATCGTGTCAATGGCGATTGCCGTCTTTCCTGTCTGACGGTCGCCGATAATCAACTCACGCTGTCCGCGTCCAATGGGTATCATGGAGTCAATTGCCTTAATTCCAGTCTGCAAGGGAGTATCCACACTCTTTCTGGTGATAACGCCGCTTGCCACACGCTCAATCTTGCGGAATTTGTCGGTCTGAACGGGGCCCTTTCCGTCAATAGGCTGCCCTAATGCATTTACTACGCGTCCCAACAGGGCATCGCCTACCGGCACCTCAACCACGCGTCCCGTAGTCTTAACGGTGTCCCCTTCGTTAATATTTCTTGCACTACCAAGCAATACTACACCTACATTGTCTTCCTCAAGGTTAAGCACCATGCCGTATACTTCGCCGGGGAATTCCAACAATTCACCCTGCATGGCCTTTTCCAGCCCATGTACACGGGCGATACCATCTGCCACCTGAATTACCGTACCCACATCGGATACATCAAGCTTAGACGCATATCTCTGAATCTGCTCCTTGATTACAGAACTTATTTCTTCTGGTTTTAAATTCATTGTTCTGTAGCACCTTTCTTCCAGTCAGTTAACCTAACTGAATTTGTAATAATTGTTTGGTCAAATCATTTAATTTGGTACGGATACTGCTGTCCACTACCCTGTCTTTGATGCGGATGACCATACCGCCCAAAAGGGAAGAATCCGTCTGATAATGGATTTCCATAGTCCGATAGTGAGTTGTTTCAAGAAGTCTCTTCTTTACATCCGCCTTCTGGATCTGGTTCAATTCCACGGCAGTGGTTACGTATGCCACGCCAATACCGCTTATCTCTTTCACCTTATCGATGTAATAGTTAAAGATTTCCTGCAAATCCTTATATCGTTCTTTCTCCACCACGATTTTTAAGAATCCTGTCAGTTCGTCACTGACATTGCCCCGAAAAATCTTTTCCACTATCTGCACCTTCTCCAGCTTAGGAACTCCGGGATGCTTCATCAGCTTATCAAAATCGGGATTCTGCTCCAATATGGCATTCACTGTCTGGATTTCCTCCAACAGAGCTTCCGCCTTCTGTGCTTCCATGGCAGTTTCATACAACGCTTCTCCGTATGTCTTGGAAACTAATTTTGCCATGTGCTGTCACCTATTTCTTTCAGAGTCTCGTTAACCAGCTGTTCCTGTACGGTCATGTCAACGGAAGCTGCCACCACCTTGCTTGCCACTAAAGATGCCAATACCACCATTTCTTTCTTTACTTCATCGGACATCTTCTGTTTCTCAAGCTGGGCTTCCACTTTTGCCCTTTCAATAATACGGGATGCTTCTTCTTTGGCATCGGCAATGATTTGATTCTCATTGGCCAAAGCCCGCTTCCTGGCATCACTCAGAATGCCTTCTGCTTCTTTGTTAATTTCCTTCAGCTTTTCCTCGTACTGCGCTTTTAAACTCTGGGCAGTCTCCATATTTTGTCTGGCGTCTTCCAATTCATCATGAATCTTGGTCTTACGCGCATTCAGCATTTTTCTGGCAGGATTGAATAAAAAGTAACTCAATGCCAGAAATAAAACAAATACCGCTATAATCGTAAGGCAGGAATCTGCCAGAAGCTGCCAGTCAAGATCAAATAATCTCTCCATGGACTCGCCGCCTGTTAAAAGTATCATGTTTGCCTCCTTTCCACCATTTCATGAATAGTGTTTTTCCTTGCCGATTAAGGCAGCAGAGGTTTCACGAACAATAACAGCATGGCGATAAGCAGACCATACAGACCGGTGGTCTCTGCCACTGCCTGACCAAGCAGCATGGTGGAAGTTACAGCGGATTTAGCGCCGGGGTTACGACCTACTGCTGCCGCTGCGTGTCCGGCAGCGATACCCTGTCCGACACCAGGTCCGATACCGGCGATAACAGCCAGACCTGCTCCAATTGCAGAACATCCTAAAATAAAGTTTTCATTGAAATCCATTTTGTTTCCTCCTGATTGTAGGCTTCAAGCCTTTATTGAAATACTTTTTAGTACTCTTCACACTATGCATCTCCACGTGCATTGGAAATATAAGTCATAGTCAGCATACAGAACACATATGTCTGAATTGCACCGGAGAACAAATCAAAATAAATATGCAGCGCGGCAGGCCACGCAGTCGCTATCCAGCCGAGCAGCCCATACACTAACGCCATCATAACCGTGCCGGAAAGCACATTGGCAAACAGACGCAGAGATAAAGATATCGGAACTGCTATCTCACTGATCAAATTGATTGGCAGCCATATCGGCAGCCAGGGTGGAAGCGGCGAACACATATCTGCCCAGATATCCTTCGGCTTCTGATATTTAAACTGATTGAAATGAATCAGGATAAAAGTCAGAATACCAAGGGGAAGCGTCACGCCGTAATCCGCGGTGGGCGGCCGCAGACCCAGAAGTCCGGATATATTGCTGAACAGGATAAAGATGAAAATCGTTCCTATGTAATTATAAAATCCCGGAGCGCCTCTTCCCATGGTTCCGTCAATCATGCCATCCAGCTTCTCGACAATCAGCTCCACCACGTTCTGAAAGCCCGTTGGTTCTTCTGTAGCCTTGCGCATAGCGAAGTTCGCCGCAACAGCAAAACCGATGAGAATCAACATGACTATCAGCAGACACACTTGTGTCGTTGTTATCCAGACCTGATGTCCAAAAAAGGAATATTGAAAAACTCCATGGACCATAAAGTCAATATTGTCGGCTCCGGATAACAAAATTCCATGTCCCATAGTTTCACCTCCTTATTCAATTTTCTGTTTGCTCCTCCATGGGCATAGGAACGGGGTCCTCCTCATGGAACAGCTTATTATATACTTTATGGGTAATCGGCTGAATAAGCGCCGTTACTTTCAGGCTCATATAGGCCATCAAAACCACCAAAAAATTCAGTACCCCTGTGACTGCAATCACCGCCAGAATCACCGCAAGCATTACATACCTTATCAGATACCCCTGAAAAATCATCTTTGTCGCAGTCTTTTCGTCAAAATCCAAGGCTCTGTCCAAATAGCGGTACATATGAACAGTACTTGTAAGAGAAAGCAAAATGCCAAACCACAGGCTCTCTGTATAAAGAATCCGGTCCTTTACCAAAAACGTTCCCGCTACCTGAAGAATAATTCCCAGAAGCAGAATGCCTGTCCACATTTCCAGAAGGGTTCTATTCGCCTTTTTTAATGTCTCCATGACCTTCATTCCTGCTGCCCGACTCCTTTTTGTGCTTCTCAATCTTATGTGCCGCATCCGCCTCAACGGACTCACAATCTGTTTTTTCCTGAGGCTCCTCATAAATGCTTTTCGCCATACGGAAAACATTCTGCCCTCCTGCAATGGCGCCTACAAAAAACAGAATAACCATGAGATAAGAAGTTCCGAATTTCTGATCCAGATAAATGCCCAATGCGGACAACAGGCAGATGGGCACCAGCATATTAATGCCAAACTGCATCACCAATGCAAAAGAACGGTATACACTTTTGTCATAGCGGTTTTTCCGTTTGCCGGACATATATACCTCCATGCATTGAAATATTCTTTTGACACGCTATAATAAATTATACTCAATTTTTTCCAAATTGTCTAGGATAATACAAATTTAAAAATGAAAAAATTTAATTTCAGGTTTGGATTTTTGTGGTATAATGATGTTACAATTTTGAAAGATACGGAGGAACCGCCATGGAAGCTTTACAGATTTACCGCAAACGCATTATTCCGCAAGAATGCATCCTATTGAAAGATGATATCATTGTAAAGCAAAATGAGGAATATATCATTACAAAGTGGAAAGCATTGCACCCTAAAACCACTTTCACCCATGGATGCTCCTGCTATTTTTTAAAGGAGGGCATTAAAGTCAGCAAATTCTATCGCGACGATGATACACTCTTGTATTGGTATTGTGACATTGTGGCTTACGAAATGGACGAAGCCGCCAATGCCCTCACCGTGACAGACCTTCTTACGGATGTTATCCTGTATCCGGACGGACACATTAAGGTGGTGGATCTGGACGAGCTGGCTGATGCCGTGGAACACCAGCTTATTACGAATTCCCAGCTATGCCAAAGTCTTCGCCAATTAAACAATCTGCTGGCTCTTATAGACCGGGACAAATTTGACAAGCTTCAGGCATACTTAAATCAAGAAGGGCTGTAAACAGCCCTTCTTGTTATTTTTCACAAATAATACTTCCAAGACAACATCCAATCAGACTTAGCATCTCGATATCCATATCCGACCATTTTCGGTTACGGTTAAAGACATCGAAGTGAATCATGGCAAAAGGAACCCCCTCTTTTCTCACAAAACAGCGAAGAGTTGAGCTGATTTCCTGCTTCTTTGCAAATTCGTAAAACTTGGGGTTCTGAGCCTGTATTCCCACCACATTATTCACTGCCAACACATCTTCCCTGCCAAAGAGCTCCTGATATGCTTCCTCTGTAAGCTCACCGTTTGTATCCGGCGCCTCGCAGGCATAGCTGCCATTCCTGCACAACACATCCCGTCCATAATTGGTATATACCGTAAAACCATCCAAATCAAACAAATCTCTGATATTTTTCTGCACTTCCGGTTTCTCCGTCACATACTCCGCTCCCTGTTTATAGATATTACCGATAATATCCCGAAGAGCTTCCCGCCTTTTTTCCCGTGACACCACATATGCTACCGTCTGTGCCTGAATACCGTCCTTATGATAAGTCCCATGCTTTTCTTCCTCATAAATAATATGGCGGTTCTTTCCCTTTTCTTTTGCAATATATAATGCCTTATCTGCCTTGCCAAACAGTTCCGAAAAATCTCTGCCGTCCTTAGGATACTGACTGACTCCAATGGACAGTGTGACCTTTAACTTGGGGTCGTATGCCACGGCCAGCTCCTTTGTTATACTTTTTAAGAGAGTCTTTAAGTCTTCCCTGTCCTTCACCTTATCCAGAAGGACAAAGAATTCGTCTCCGCCAAAACGCCCCACAATCCCCCGTAAACTTGCATGACTGCGCAGGGTATCAGCCACCTTATAGATAACCTGATCCCCAAAAAGATGCCCAAAGGAATCGTTTACATTTTTAAAATCGTCAATGTCTATAATAAGCAGCCAGCAGATTCCGTCCTTCGCCAAACGAAGCTTCTCAACAGCATACTCCGTTGCCGCCTTCTTGTTAAGCAATCCTGTTCCTGCATCCTTTGCCGCTGCCGTCAAATAATAGGTCTCCTGTACTGCCGCCTGGTCGGGCATAAATACTCCCGCAACAAGATCATCATTCCTTAAGAAAGTTCCTCCTCGTGCCGCACACTTTGCAGTGTCATCCTCATTCTTCATGGTAAATTCCATTTCAAAGCGAGGGGATCTTGATCTCAGATAAGCGCAAAAATCCTCTATCTGCCTTTTCTGCTCCTCTGTCTGCCCTGCATTTTCATAATTCTGCAGGAATTGCTCCAGCGAGGACTCATATACTGTGACAGACCTTTCATTGATATATTTGTAAATCGTTAATTTATTTTGAGAGATAACATAATCAAAATAATATTCATTCTTTAACGTCATAAAATGCCTGTACTTGGAAATGATACCTTCCAATTTGCGGCTGCGGCGCTCCATATCCACTACATCCAAAATGTTGACAAGATAGAGTCTCTGACCATTCTCCGTCTTATCGCAATTTTCCAATCTCAAGTATATATTCCGATACCCTTCATTTCTGTGATTGTCAATCTGTGTCAATAATTCTATGGGTTCTGTGAGTGTCTCTACTCCTTCCCGCAGAATAACAGCATCCTCCGGCGGCAGCATTTCCGCAATGGAAAGATAGGAATTTTCTTTTACATATTCATAGTACCATTCATCCGCAGATACTACTTCAAAATTTTTTCTGACATATACTTTACAGTCAGAAAACGTTACAGTGCGCTGCGGCAATTCACTTCTGACAAGTCTCATGGATATACCCCCTGCCTGCTTTAACAGGCGTCAATCTAATGTTGGTAATTTGAGCTGCACCAGCAGCCATTTAGTAAAACACATGTCCTCCGATTCTGATTCCTTCTAAGCCTTCAATAGGCGTTCTGAAATAGACACAGTTTCCTACATTGGTAACGCCCGACATGGCCTCGTCCGCCGCGCGGTAACAGCTTGCAGTTGCCCTATTGTCATTGAGAGCAATGGCCAGCCTTCCGCTCCCTGCCGGAGTAAACTGTCTGTTCTGGTAGATAACGCCCACCACGGTATCCGGATAAACCGAGCTCAACACACGGTTAATGACCACGCTTCCCACTGCAACCTGCCCGTCATAAGGCTCACCGCCTGCTTCACAATAAATCAGGTTTGCCAAGAGATATCGGTCTCCTTCATCAAAGGTTACTTCTGAAATATCCCTCCATGTAGCATTTGCCGCAGTCTGGGACATTGCTAATTCCTCTCTAAGCTTTTGTTTGAGATAGTTCAAATCCTCCTCCGCCTTTCGGATTCGGTCCTCATATTCTTTCGCCTCCCGCTCCGCATCAGATATCTGATCCGCATATTTGGCAATGGAACTCGAAGTCGAACTAATCAGTGACGATACCTTATTTTTCTCGTCCTCAGCAGCTTCTTTCAATTCTTCCAGATCTGCCCTCTCGCCCTGAAGTCTTGCCTTGGTTTCCTCGATCAGCTCCCTGTTTTCCTTAAATTCCTTCATTTTCTTTTGATCATATTCCGCTATCTTTTCAAAATAGTCCTGCGTATTTAATATGCTGGCAAAGCTCTCTGCATTTGCAACGGCATTCATATAATTGTCACTGCTCCTGCCGTACATATCACGGGCTCTGGCCACCATGCATTTATGCTGCCATTTTTCCGTCTCTTTTGCCTCTTCCAAAATCTTCTGCGTATCGGCAATCTCCTGCTCCTTGTCCCGAATCTGTCCTTCAAGCTCATCCAGCCGGTCACGCACCTTCAACAAATCGTTATTGAAACGATTCAATTCTCCTTTCAGGGAATTTTGATTTTCTTTTAAATTTTCCAAATTCTCGTTTGTCTTATTTAATTCCCCCTGTAAGTTATTTTTTTCCTGCTCCTTCTGATTGATCTGCTCCTTTGTAGTAGTAGCTGCTGCCACAATGGGCTCCGATATCACAGGAAATGCTGCCATAATAGCCGCCGCCATAAACAGCGCGGTCACTCTTTTCATGGTCTTTAAGGACATATTCTTCTCCTTTGCACTATACTTTAATATGTATCTGTCTGCCTGTTCTGCTGTAAGGAATGTAAACTACCCCCGCCGCGTCAAACATCCTTTTGGATGCCTTGTTGCCGGGAGTCCCCTCATATTTGTCACTGTCGTAAACTACAGTTTTTATACCTGCCTGTATAATTGCCTTGGCGCACTCGTTGCAGGGAAACAACCCTACATACATCTTGGTGCCCTCCAACGACCCGCCTCTGTAATTCAAAATAGCGTTCAGTTCCCCATGGGTCACATAAGGATACTTGGTTTCCAATTCCTCCCCCTCACGATCCCATGGAAATTCTTCATCGGAACAGCCCTTAGGAAAACCATTATAACCCATGGACAAAATCTTGTTGTCAAGACTTACAATACAGACTCCTACCTGCGTGTTAGGGTCTTTGGAGCGCATGCCGGAAAGCTGTGCCACTCCCATAAAATATTCATCCCAGCTGATATAGTCTTCTCTTTTGCCCATGAACTTATCTTCCCTTTCTGCCGCCGCTTATTCTTCTGTCTTCTCTATCATGCCGATTCGCCGTATATGCTTTTCCTCTTTTGAAAAATCCGTTCCCAAAAAGGTATCCACGATATCCATTGCCATCTGCTCCCCTACAATGCCTGCGCCCATGGCAAGCATATTGGCGTCATTGTGCAGTCTGGTCATCTTGGCGGAAAAAGTATCCCCGCAAAGTGCGCAGCGGACGCCCTGAACTTTGTTGGCAACAATGCTGATGCCGATTCCCGTGGTACAGATGACAATGCCTTTTTCACATTCTCCCGATGCCACCGCTTTTGCTGCCGCCTGTCCGAATATAGGGTAATCACAGCTGTCCTTGCTGTGGCATCCCACATCCTTTACCTGCATACCCTTTGCTTCCAAATGGCTGATAACCTTTTGTTTTAGTTCATAACCCCCATGGTCGCTTCCTATTGCTATCATAATTGCTTTCTCCTATCTGCTGCCAATCCTTACACTTTTACTACCTTATGTCCCGCCGCCTTTAAGAGACGGTTCATGATAGCCTGTCCAAACCCCTGCGCATCAAAGCCTTCCGAAAAAATCACGGTCACGGCTTCCTCGTCAAATTCCCGCAGCACTTGGTACAGATTCCTTGCAACGGCTCTCTCATCCTGCCTGCTTCCCACATTTTTAATCACATCCGCGCAGTAGCAGTCCGCCTGCTCATCAGTGGCAATAATTCCTACTTTTTCGCCGGCCGCCATAGCTTCTTTTGATTTTTCATTAATATAAGCTGTCACCTGTTTGGGCATACCCTCCACAATGGTCAATTCCCCTTGTGGGGCATAATGCCTGTATTTCATCCCCGGCGCTCTCGGCGCTTGTCCGCTGTCATCCCGAAGAATGGTTTCATCCATAGCAACCTGTGTTCCAAGTGCTTTTTCCAGCATCTCTTTTGTGATATATCCGGGACGCAACACCTGGGGCGGGCTTACTGTCATATCCACAATGGTGGATTCCAAGCCGATTTCACCCTCACCGCCGTCCACAATCACATCGATTTTCCCCATCATGTCTTCTATTACATATCGGGCGCTTGTGGGACTTGGTCTTCCCGAACGATTGGCACTTGGCGCCGCCACATATCCCCCGCTGTAATCTATGATTTTCCGTGCTGTTTCATCCGAGGGCATCCGCACGGCCACGGTATCCAGACCTCCTGTGGTCTCATAAGGGACTTTATCCGTTTTTTTCAAAATCACGGTGAGGGGACCCGGCCAAAAAGCTTCCGCCAGCCTCTCCGCCTCTTTTGTCACCTCCGCCGCAATGGGATAAATATCTTCAAACCTGCAAATATGCACAATCAGCGGGTTGTCTGAGGGTCTTCCCTTTGCAGCATAGATTCTGCGGGAAGATTCCGGATTCAATGCATCTCCCCCCAGACCATATACCGTCTCTGTAGGAAACGCCGCCAATCCTCCCCTTCGGAGCACTTCGCCCACCTCTTTCAGGGCGTTCTCCTCCTCTTTAGACAATTTTTCCGCCTTCCGGCATACTGTTATGATTTTTGTCTCCATATAGCAGCCAGAACATCTCCTCTTGTAATTTCAATGGTTATGCTCATTATACCACAACTTTGTTCAAATGTAAAACAATTATATATTATTTAAGTATTGCAGGATTCCCAGATGGATTGCCCATGCCAGCTTTTTTTGATATTCTTTATTTCCAAGTTTTTCCGCCTCCGCCGAGTTAGAAAGAAATCCGCACTCCACAATTACGATGGGAACGCCGGTTTTTTTCAACAGATAATAGCTGTCGTTTGCCTTAATCTGCCGTTTGTTTTCTCTATCCGCTTTTTCTACAATCTGAGCTTGTATCGTTTCCGCAAGCCGCTGGCCCTCAGCACTGCCATTGTAATAAAATACCTGGGCTCCATGTACATACTCCTCCGGATAGCTGTTTTGATGAATGCTCACTGTGACATCCGGCTCTGTCTCGTCTATTATCGCCACCCGCCGCTTCATATCCTGCACTTTTTTATTAGAGGCATTTGCATCATACAGCCCCTCATCCGTTTCCCTTGTCATCACCACCTTGATATCATCTGCCTCAAGATACTGTTTTACCAACAATGTAATCTCCAAATTGACATCCTTTTCCAGCGCACCGTTAATCCCTACCTTTCCCGGGTCAATTCCCCCATGTCCTGCATCTAACACCACACATTTGCGGTCTTTCTCGTTATGAGCGGCGGCTCTTTTGCTCATAACATTTTGGGACACTTCCTTTCCGCCTGCCAGCAAGCCAAGTAAAAGGAACAGCCCCATGCCTGCTAATAGCTGCTTTCTCCACGTCCTCGGTCTGCTGTTTTTCTTATTTGTCTGGTGATTATATTTTTTTGGTTTCACCGGATGCCCCCGTTATTTATCATTATCCTATTTATATGCCTATTGTATTTATAATTATTAATTTATTATGAATTTCCGCTCAAAATCAAATTGACAGTTGCTTTTTCCCATCTTTCGGTCGTATAATAGGGGCATGGATAATAATGCGGATAATAATAGTAAGAAAAGGGAAAAACTGATAACAGCTCTGACAATTATTATTTTTGTTTGTCTGGCAGGTGCAGGAATCCTGTCTGCCAAAGAATATTTGGACCGCAGACAGTCTGAAGCGCCTATCTCTCAGACACAGTCAGAAGCGGAATCCCTTATCGCTTCCAACGAAGCGCCGCCTTCCGAAAGTTTCTCTGAGCCGGAGGCTTCCCAGACACAGGACTTAATCGAACCTCCCCAGACGGTGCCCAACCCTTATGCAGACAGTTATCTGGCAAACGAAGATATGGCGGCATGGCTCGTCATTCCTGACACCAATGTCGATTATCCTGTTATGTGGACTCCCCGGGACGAGGAGTATTATCTGCGCAGGGGCTTTGACGGCAAAGCGGACAGCAACGGCTGCCTGATTCTGGATACGGACAGCTGTCTGGACCCCCTTACCACCAATTTGATTATCCACGGACACAATATGCGTTCCGGCGCCATGTTCGGCAAATTGGCCAATTACGAAAAGGAAGATTTTTACAAGAAACACAAACAGATAATCCTGTATACTGAAAAATGCCAGCGCAATTATGAAGTGATTGCCGTATTTCGCTCTCAGGTTTACAGACAGTCCGATCAGGTATTTAAGTTCTACAAATTCTTTCAGGCTGATACGCAAGAAGAATTTGATGATTTTTATCAAAACATTATGGCATTATCCCTATATGACACAGGTGTCACAGCACAGTTTGGAGATCATTTTCTCACGCTGTCCACCTGCTCCTATCACTCGGAGACTGGCAGATTTGTCGTAGTTGCCAAGGAAGTGGAGACAGGTGATTATTATGATTCCATCTATGGGGAAGATGACCAGATTATTCACAAGGAGGTTGACTCATGAAACACTTTAAAAAAATTGCACTTCTGTTACTGTCCGCCGTATTTTTGACAGTACTTCCAACAGCTAGCACCCTTAAGGTATCTGCAGAGGGTCCCACCACACACCTTGTTGTTTATGATGCGGATTCCAAACAATGGTCCTGCCGTGTCGGCGGCAGCAATTGGGACAATTCCGAACCTGCTGAGCATTGGGAAACTTATTATCTGGAGACCCAGACTTTTAAGGACGGAGATATCCTCGTAATCGAAGGCAGTCCCGATGATGATGCGGCGGTTTTAAATCTTAATTTAGGTAATCATCACATCAGCAATTTGACCATTAAACAAAATACGAACGTGATTCCTATTATCGCCGGCAGCATTGATGAGTGTTATATCCTGGATGACAGTACTGCTTCCATTACTGGTTACATTACCAATGCTTATGTATACGATGATGCTAGTGTTACTTTCTGCAGTGATATTGCCAATCTGAACATTATGGATTCCAAAGCAAATGTTCATGCAACAGTTGGCTGTCAGGGAACTGTTGGTCATTTGATTGCCAAGGATGACGCCGATGTTCTTTATGAATATTATAATATCGCAAAAGGACGGCTGGATGTGGAGCATGGAGACTTAAAGACAGATGCCGCTTACTACAGCACCACTCCTTCTGCTTCTGCACCTGCTGCTCCGCAGAGCACGCCAAAAGCCCCTGCTGCTTCCAATGCATCCAACGATTATGACAAAGTTCCCAAAACGGGCGACAACAGCGTATCCCTTCCTCTTCTGTTAGCAGGCATCGCTGTAGTATGTTTCGCAGGAAGAACTGCATTAAAGAGGGTGTAGTAAACACTAAAAATAAGAAAGAGGAAATCCAAGGCTTCTCGCCGTAGGATTTCCTCTTTTTATATTCTTCATAACAGTTTAGGTACTAGAATAGAGGTTCAGCAATTCCCATGCCGTAGCAGTTCCGTAGCCTAACCTCCACACTGCCACTCCTGCAATATTCCTTGCTTTCATAACATTCAACTTCACGCTGATGGACTGTTCATCCTCCAGCCATATCTGATAGGTGGCGCTGCCATCCTTCCATTCCACATAGTTCTGGCAGGTGGTCTCATCCCATACCTTATCCACGCCTATCCGTTTTAAATACTCCGCGGTATTGTTCAGAGTCAGGTATTTGTCTGTGACATTGACTCCTTCCACTCTCCACTCAATGGTATAAAAAGGCAGTGCGTTAATTACCTTTTCCGCCGGTACCTGTTCGAGGGTTTTGTCAAGTCCACCCGACACATAATCAATGCTGGCCACGCTTCCGGGATCTTTGCTGCCATGCCAATGTTCGTCATATCCCATAATAATGACATAATCCAAAATCTCTCCCTGCACATCCAGCCGATAATAATTGTTGAAATGGAAGGGCACATAATTGTCCACGGAAAGTACAAGTTTGTTGGCTCTGCACTGAACGGAAAGCTCTCTCAAAAACTGTACATAGTGGATTCCGCAGGCTTCCTCCAAGCCCTCGAAGTCAATATTGATGCCGTCCATTCCCAGCTCCAATGCCGTATTGCTTATCTGGTTTACCAGATGCTGTCTCTTTGTTGTAGAAGACAATACGGTAAGGGTATCAATCGCCTCCCCCGTCTCGTTTTTGTAATTAAAATTATCCAAGGCTCCCCAGACCTGAATACCCTTCCCATGCGCTCTGTCCACATAGTCCTTGGTACCAAAGTTCCTGAAATTACCTTCATTGTCATTTAAACTGAACCATGTGGGAGAAATAACATTCATGCCTCTGGACTCCGCCACCATATCTTCCAGCGTGCTGTTACCTGCTACTGCGCCTATGGCATGGAACCCCATATTCACCTTTTTACTCATAAGAAGTGAGGTATATTCCGGTGCAGTATAATCCGTAACCGGAGTTTCCTGCTCTGCTTTTCCTTCATCCAGACGCTTGTTTTCCACATATCCGATAATGGAATCCGATGTCTTTACCTTACACCATGTGTCCATCTGTTCCAGAATCTCTACGGTCTCTCCGGCTTCCAAATCCCGCAGAATGGCGCTCTTAATCCCGCCCTTGATTCGCACAGCGGTTTTTTTCTTAATTTGCGCCGTCATACACACACCCCACTCTGTGTAAACCTGCACATGCCTGTCATACATCTCATAAGAAAAATTGGTATACTGCTTTACAAAATCAGCCGCCACATAAACCTTTTCGCCTTCTGCATAGGCAATCACATAGCCCGCATCTGTTTCGCCCTCCGATGCACTGTAAGCGGTTCCGCCCAGATTCACCCTGATATTCTCTACTGCCGTGGTATACAACAGCAGATTTTCTGACAGATCCACATAAAAAATCTCATTCAGATATTTGTGCACGGTGTCCAAATCAAAATAACAGATACCGTCTTTGATAATGGCTTTCTCCTCCATCATTTCATCCTGTAAAATAATGGCGCTTTCCTCTCCGGACACCTGATAGAACTCATCCAGATTGACTCTCTCCTTACTATAAGAATACTTATCATAAACCACCTTGCCTACGGCAGCGCCTCCTATAATTAATATAAGAAGCATTGCAATCACAACCGGTATTATTTTCTTTTTCACTTTTTATCCCTGATTCCTGCCCTTTGGCAGCCTTTCTCTAAAAGTTTATTTTTTATTTGCAAGTCCGTCAACAAATGTGCCTATAACTGTCCGGATACTGCCGGACAGTTATATTCTAGCACAACATTGCCCTGCCGTCATTACCAATTTTGATAAATTTCACTTTTCCTTTCCGCAGCATGGGAGACAGCCCATTAATCTAAAGTATCAAAGTGAATACGGCAGGAAATTTTTAGAACGAATCAGACCAAAAGAAAAAATTTGTGATATATTATTGACAGACACCTTCGGCAGCACTAAAACCAGCAAAAATTGCTAGTAAAAACATGTTTAAAATGGATTATAATTGTGAAAAGTATTAGTTGGATTACCAGATTTGGCACGATATGCCTGTAAGACATCCTCAATATTGGAGTCATCTTTTGAGAAAGCCGCATAAGCTATTAGTAAGAAGCTATATGAAAAAGCTTTCATAAAATGACTGTAATAAATTTAAACCATAACGTATAAATAAAGCATAAGGATGAAATAGAGCGAGTTGCTCAAAGCATACTACTTTAGATAATCAACCTAATTTCAAGACTGCCACCTCCTCTCCCGTACTATGGAGTACCGAAGGTGCTGTATTGTGCATTATAACCGATATTGCATTTTTTGACAAGAGATATCCCGAAATTTTTCCAAATTTCTTAAAAAATTTTAAACTGTGGCACAAGTCTATTGACTTAAGCGCCCAAAAAGTATTAAGATACTTTTAACTAATAAGGAAGGATGCCATATGAAAATAGAAAAAGTAAATGAAAACCAGATTCGCTGCACTCTCACCAGAGAAGATTTAATCAGCCGCGAATTGAAAATCAGTGAATTAGCCTATGGCACGGAAAAAGCCAAAAACCTTTTCCGGGATATGATGCAGCAGGCTCATTTTGAGTTTGGGTTTGAAGCCGAGGACATTCCCCTCATGATAGAGGCAATTCCCCTGAATTCCGAATGCATTGTGCTCATTGTCACCAAGGTGGAAGATCCGGACGAATTGGATACCCGTTTTGCGCGCTTCGCCCCTTCCGTTATGGAAGATGACGAGGAGGATGATGACTTTGATCCCGCAAATGAGGTTCTGGATTTCTTCCGCAGATTGAAGGAGCCGGCCAGCACATCTTCCGATGCGCCCATAGAGCCTGTTTCTCTGGAGCCACAGGAGGATCAGGACCGCACCATCATCTTTGCCATGGATTCCCTGCAGCAGGTTATGAATGCCGCCGCAGTTTCCTGCAGACATTTTAAAGGACAAAGCAAGCTTTATAAGGAAGAACAAAACGGCAGATACCTTTTGGTTCTGCAGCAGCATGGGATGGATGCAGGAATGTTTAATAAGGTCTGCAACACCATCTCCGAATATGGCACCCCCCAGCGTGCCCAATCCGCCGGCAAGACATTTCTGGCGGAACACTATGAAGCTTTAATTCCAGAAAATGCTCTGGGACTTCTGGGACAAAAATAACAAAGAAGACCGCCCCCTGAAACCTCAGTCGGGCGGTTTTTCATCTTCTATTGTCTGATTCCTGCACTTACCAGCTCATCTATACTGCCTGAATTGCTTTCATTAAATCATCAATATTGATTCCGTGAACCATCGCTGCTTCCTCAAGGGATTCTGCCTGTGAAGCGGGACAGCCCAGACAGTGCATTCCTGCCTCCAATAAAACCGGAACCACATCAGGATTTGCCTGCAAAATTTCACCTATTGTCATGTCTTTTGTTATTTCGCTCATAATCATCCTCCATTCTTACAAAACTGATTTTGACTGCATTCCGGCATTTGCCGAGAACGACCTTTTTCAGTATAATACTTTCCCCATTATCTGGCAAGTCATTCTTAAATATTAAATATCTCTAAAATATTTCTAATGACTTATAAATTGGGCAGAAAATAGTATAATTTGTTTGTAAAAAAGTACACTCATGACCTTGACTCTGAAATCACTTTTTCATATAATTAGTTTAAGGATTAGGGTTACAAATTTCTACTAATTCAAATTTTGATAGGAGGCTATTTCAAATGAGACCAGAATGGAAAGATTTCGTAGGCGGCAAATGGGACAAAGAGATCAATGTCCGCGACTTCATCCAGAGAAACTATCATCCTTATGACGGCGATGAGAGCTTCTTGGCTGAGGCAACACAGAACACAAAGGATTTGTGGGCACAGGTGTTGGATTTACAGAAGAAGGAGAGAGAAGCAGGCGGTGTTCTTGATATGGATACCAAGGTTGTTTCTACTATTACCTCCCATGGCCCCGGTTATTTGGACAAGAGCAAGGAGACCATTGTAGGCTTCCAGACAGATGCTCCTTTCAAGCGTTCCCTGCAGCCTTATGGCGGTATCCGTATGGCTGAGAAGGCTTGCGCAGACAACGGTTATGAAGTTGACCCTGAGATCAGCGAGTTCTTCACCACTCACAGAAAAACACACAACGCAGGCTGCTTCGATGCATACAATGCCGAGATGAGAGCATGCCGTTCCTCCCATATTATCACAGGTCTTCCTGATGCTTATGGCCGTGGACGTATCATCGGCGACTACAGACGTGTTGCTCTGTATGGTATCGACAGACTGATTGAGGACAAACAGGCTCAGAAGGATTCTACCGGACGTGTTATGACAGATGATGTAATCCGTCTTCGCGAGGAAATTTCCGAGCAGATGATTGCTTTGAAGCTGATGAAGGAAATGGCTGCTTCTTATGGCTGCGACATCTCCAAGCCCGCTGCTAACGTAAAAGAAGCTATTCAGTGGACCTATTTCGGATATCTGTGTTCCGTAAAGGAGCAGAACGGTGCAGCAATGTCCCTTGGACGTACTTCCACCTTTATTGACTGCTATGCAGAGAGAGACCTTGCAAATGGTACTTTCACTGAGGAGCAGATTCAGGAGTTCGTTGACCACTTCATCATGAAGCTGCGTTGCGTTAAGTTTGCTCGTACTCCTGAGTACAACCAGATTTTTGCTGGCGATCCCGTATGGGTAACCGAGTCCCTTGGCGGTGTTGGCGTTGACGGTCGTCCCATGGTTACCAAGACCAGCTTCCGTTATCTGCACACCCTGACCAACTTAGGACCTTCTCCTGAGCCCAACCTTACCGTTCTCTGGTCCACAAGACTTCCTGAGAATTGGAAAAAGTATTGTGCAAAGATGTCCATCCAGACCTCTTCCATCCAGTATGAGAATGATGATCTGATGAGAGTTGTTCATGGCGATGACTACGGTATCGCTTGCTGCGTATCCTCCATGGTTATCGGTAAAGAGATGCAGTTCTTCGGCGCTCGTGCTAACTTGGCTAAGTGCCTGCTGTATGCTTTGAACGGCGGTGTTGACGAAGTTACCAAGAAGCAGGTTGGTCCTAAGTATCGTCCTGTTGCTGGTGATGTTCTTGACTATGATGATGTAATGAGCAAGTTCCTTGACATGATGGAGTGGCAGGCAGATGTTTATGTAAACACCCTGAACATCATCCACTATATGCATGACAAGTACTGCTATGAGAGAGCAGAGATGGCTCTTCATGACAGAGATGTTAAGCGTTACTTTGCAACCGGTGTTGCAGGCTTGTCCATCGTAGCAGACTCCCTGTCCGCTATCAAGTATGCTAAGGTTGAAGTAATTCGTGATGAGGACGGCGTAATCGTTGACTTCAAGACCACAGGCGAATTCCCTAAGTATGGTAATGATGATGATCGTGTTGACGAAATCGCACAGGAAATCGTTCACAAGTTCATGACTGCTGTAAGAAGACATCATACTTACAGAAACGGTATTCCTACCACTTCCATCCTGACCATTACCTCTAACGTAACCTACGGTAAGGCTACAGGTAATACTCCTGATGGACGTAAGAAAGGTCAGCCTTTCGCTCCCGGTGCTAACCCTATGCACGGTCGTGATACTCATGGTGCAGTGGCATCCCTGTCATCTGTATCCAAGCTTCCTTTCAATGATGCACAGGATGGTATTTCCAATACCTTCACCATCATTCCCGGAGCTCTGGGCAAGGAAGACAAAGTGTTCGCAGGCGATATCGAACTTGACTTAAACAAATAAATTAAATTAGTTTTTAAGGAGACACTATGGACGAAAAAAATATGATTGATGATCTTGTGAAAATGCTGGATTCCGGCATGACGAACGGTGTCGGCCACATCAATGTGGATACCGATGCGAGCAAGCAGTCAAAAGACGTTCAGACAATGGGCTGTACGGATTGTTCCAGAACACCGTTAGCCTGCAGTGTACCCACTCTTCAACAGGGATTGGATGATTACCAATAATCCCACTAAAAATCTTTAAGGAGGATTTAAACAATGGCAGAAACAAGTGCAGCACAGGTAAATAACCTTGTATCTTTATTGGATGGTTATGCAACTAAGGGCGGACATCATCTGAATGTAAATGTGTTAAACAGAGACACATTATTGGATGCTCAGAAGCATCCTGAGAATTATCCTCAGCTTACTATCCGTGTATCCGGATACGCAGTAAACTTTATTAAGTTGACTCCCGAGCAGCAGGCTGACGTAATTTCTCGTACTTTCCATGAGAGCGTATAAGCAATAACCAAGTTTTTACAGTTCTAAAAGAAAAACCGAGAGAATAATTTCTCTCGGTTTTTTCAAAAATAAGAATAAAGGGAATAAAGATTTAGAAAGGAAAAACTTTATGAAAGGCAGAATTCATTCCTTGGAAAGCTTTGGTACCGTGGACGGTCCCGGTGTGCGTTTCGTTGTCTTTGTACAGGGCTGCCCCATGAGATGCGCCTATTGCCATAATCCCGACACATGGGAGATGAATGGCGGCACTCTGATGGAGCCGGAAGAAATCATTGAGCAGTATGAACGCAATGTAAGTTTTTATAAGGGCGGCGGTCTCACTGTAACCGGCGGTGAACCCCTTATGCAAATGGATTTTCTGATTGATCTGTTTACCCTCGCCAAAAAGAAGAACATCCACACCTGTATTGACAGCTCCGGCATTGCTTTCAATCCCGACAACGCTCCATTTATGGAAAAAATGGATAAGCTTATGACTCTGACAGATTTGGTCATGCTAGACATCAAGCATATCAATCCCGAAAAGCACAAGGAGCTTACCAAACAGCCCAATACCAATATTTTAAAATTTGCCGCTTATCTGGATGAAAAGCATATAGACATGTGGATTCGCCATGTGGTAGTGCCCGGTATTACAGATGACGACAAGTATTTATTTGAATTGGGATATTTTATCGGGCAGTTCAAAAACCTAAAGGTATTGGATGCCCTTCCCTATCACACTATGGGTAAGGTGAAATATGAGAAATTAGGCTTAAAATATCCTCTGGAGGGCGTGGAAGCCATGAATCAGGATGTTTTGATTCAGAAAAAACAGGTCATTCTGGAGGGCATCAAAAAGAGGCGGGCAGAAAATTCCCAAACCTAGAATTTTAATGGCTAATTTTTACCTAATTTTTATGAATTGGGACTTGTATTCAGCGCCTATTTATATTACAATAGGATAAAACTATTGGCAAATATGTGTCATGCCTGATACATATTTTTAAGGAGGTTTGAATTATGGCTTATGTAATTGGCGATGCTTGTGTAGCCTGCGGCGCTTGCGAGGCTCAGTGTCCTGTAGGCGCTATCAGCATGGGGGATGGCAAATTTGAGATTGATGCTGACAAATGCATCAGCTGCGGTTCCTGCGCAGGTCAGTGCCCTGTAGGCGCTATCTCTGAAGAGTAAGCACTCTCACAGGCAGACCGCGTTGGGTCTGCCCTAAGATTAGAAAGGCATTTCAAAATAAGAAATGCCTTTTTTTCTTGTCCGTGATAGGAGTGACTTTATCCTCTTTGTCAGATATAAATGGTTTCTTTGCCTTCTGCGCTTTCTGTGCCTTTTCCTTTTTGGTTTTTCCGTGAAAGATACTTTTGCTTCTGAGAAGCTCGTCCATCTTTTTATAATAGGCTTCCCCTCTCTCCTCCTGTCTGCGTTCCCGTTCTTCTTCCCGTTCCTCCTGCGCCCGAAATTGGTAATCCAGCTCCTTAACCACGCTCTCCCTGATTTCCCTGCACAACTCCTGATTATTCTCAAGCAGGGTTTCCCGAATTAACTGCTGCAGCAGCCATTGCAGCCGCTTAGACTTTTCTTCCCTGCTTTCCGGCACCATTCCTGTTCCCTGATTTTCGGCTTCCAGATTTCTGCTCCCTATAATTTCGATGGCAGGTCCCCTGTCCGTATGCTGCTCCGGCTCCTGCGCAAGCTGCGCGTTCCCCCTATCCACATACTGTTCTAAATGTTTCTGCTGGGTGCTTTTTCCCATATATTGCTCTGATTTTTTTGACTGTTGTTCCATTGGTCCGCCTTCCTGTTCCTCCTGTGGCAGCACATCCAATCTTCCATCTCTTAAAATCATTTTAATAGCCTTCAACTGTAAACCCCTCTCTTTCATGCCTTTGATTTGTTTGAAACGCTCCACATCATCTTTGGTATAATAGCGGTGTCCCAGCTCATTTCTTTTGATGGGAAGATGCAGCTCCTCCTCCCAATAGCGTAGCACATGACTTTCCACCTGCACCTCTCTGGCCGCATCTGAAATTAATAAAAATTCTCCCATTTTATTTTCTCCTTTCACACAATGAATCATAATAGACACTAAAAGAGAACGCGCAATCTGCACTCGTTCTCTTTCGTAAAGGGTAGCTATATTATTGGATAAAAACGCCTGCTCTTGGCGTACACTACTTTCTAGGGCGTTCCAAATTGGCAAACTTGGTAAATTCCGGCAGCCATGCCAGCTCCACCGTGCCAATGGGGCCGTTTCTCTGTTTGGCTATGATAATCTCCGCAACTCCCGGATTGTCCGTATCGTGATTATAATAATCATCTCGGTAAATAAACATTACCACATCCGCATCCTGCTCAATGGCCCCGGAATCTCGCAAATCCGAAAGCATGGGACGACGGTCAGGGCGCTGCTCCACACTACGGTTTAACTGCGACAACGCCAGAACCGGCACATTCAGTTCTCTGGCTATAGCCTTTAATGAGCGGGAAATATTGGATATTTCCTGCTGTCTGGACTCTGCGCGCCCGCTGTCTGTCATCAACTGCAGATAGTCAATAATAACCATGGAGATATTCTGTTCTAGTTTGAGCTTTCGGCACTTGGAACGCAGCTCTGATATGCTGATTCCCGGAGTATCATCAATCACCAGATTGGAACGGCCGATAATTCCGGCGCTCTCAATCAGCTTCTCCCAATCGGAGTCATTCAGCTGGCCTGTCCGCAGTTTCTGGGCATCCACGCTGGATTCCAGCGAGAACATACGGTTAATCAGCTGTTCTTTACTCATCTCCAAGCTAAAAATGACCACCGGTTTATTTTGCTTAAAAGCTACATACTGTGCAATATTTAACACAAATGCCGTTTTCCCCATGGAAGGTCTTGCGGCAATCAGCACCAAGTCCGAAGGCTGCATACCTGCGGTGCGGTAATCCAAATCGATAAATCCAGTGGCAATCCCTGTGACAGCTCCTTTATTGCGGGAGGCCGCCTCTATTTTATCCATGGCATTCATCACCACTTGACGAATAGGGATAAACTCCTCAACATTGCGCTTCTGCACTAATTGAAATACTCTTTTCTCCGTGTCCTCCAGAATAAATTCCAGATTTTCCTTTCCCATATAACAGGTGTTGGCAATCTCTTCATTCAGGCGAATCATTTTTCGAAGAATGGATTTTTCCGCCACAATATCCGCATAATATTTAATATTTGCAGAGGTAGGCACTGCGGTAATCAAATCCCTGACAAATTCCAGACTGCTGACCTCCGGCGGCACATCCTTCTCCTTGAGACGGTTCTGCAATGTCACCAAATCCACCGGGCTTCCCTCATCATTGAGCTCCACCATGGCCTCAAAAAGCGTTCCGTACTGCTTATTGTAAAAATCCTCCCCCGTTATCAATTCAGAAGCCACCACGATAGCCTCCCTGTCCATAATCATGGAGCCGATAACCGACTGCTCCGCTTCCTCACTGTGGGGCAGGATTCTTCTGATTACATTTTCATCCATAGCGGGCATAATCTTCCTTACCTTTCGACAAACGCAAACACAGTGCTGCTTTTATGCCTCCTGTACCTTTACGGTAAATTTTCCGGTCACTTGAGGATGAAGCTTGATTGTCACTTCATATACCCCGAAATTTTTAAGGTTTTCCGAAAGCACTATCTTTTTCTTATCTACCTCCAGATTGTGCTGCTCCTTAAAAGCTGCTGCAATCTCCTTGGAAGAAACAGAACCAAAAGCTTTTCCGCCCTCTCCCGCCTTAATTTTTACCACAACCTGCTTAGTCTCAAGCTCTGCGGCAAAGGCTTTGGCAGCCTCTAATTGCTCTTTTGCATTCTTTTCCTCATTTGCCTTATGTAACTTCAAGTCATTCATGTTCTTGGCAGTTGCTTCCACTCCAATTTTTTTGGGCAGAATATAATTTCTGGCATATCCGTCATTCGCCTCTATAATATCACCCTTCTTGCCCAACTTTTTCTCATCCTGTAGTAAAATGATTTTCATAGGATACTCACACCTTTCCTAAATTTCATTATTTTCCATCATGCTGTCAATGGTATGTTTCAAAATGCCGATTGCTTCTGCAAGACCGGTTTCCTCCATCTGGCAGGCCGCAATACTCATATGTCCGCCACCGCCCATTCGCTCCATGATAATCTGTACATTCACTTCATCTATGGAACGAGCGCTGACATAGATTTTGCCTTGATAATCTGTCAGCACAAAGCTTGCCTTGATCCCTTTAATATTTAACAGTTCATTTGCCGCCTGGGCACCGATAATGGTAGGGCTGGGCAAATCCTCCGCCGTACACACAGAAATGGCAAAATACTGCTTGTAAATCTCCGCCTGACTGACGGCATCTGCCTTTGCTTTATATGCCTGAGCATCCTCCCTGAAAAGCTTGCGCACCCTGGTGACATCCGCGCCGTTTCTGCGCAGGAAAGCCGCCGCCTCAAAGGTCCTGACACCGGTTTTGGTCACAAAATTGTTGGTGTCAATCATAATACCGGAATACATGCAGTCTGCTTCTTCCGCCCGGATTTTAATAGTATCATAGGTGTATTGCAAGATTTCTGACACCATCTCACAGGCTGAGGAAGCATAGGGCTCCACATAGGACAATGTGGCATTTTCAATGGTTTCCGTTCCCTGTCTGTGATGGTCCAGCACCACCACGGATTTACAAAACCGAAGCAAATCTGGGCATTCCGTAATGGAGGGCTTATTCACATCCACTACCACCAAAACAGTATTGTTACCTGCCACTTCAATGGCCTGCTGACCGGTTATTATCATGTCATCATCGTATTCCGGATTATTTTTAAATAAATCCACCAAAGGCTGCACGGATGTAGTTACATCATTCAACACAATATGGGTTTTTCTGTTAAGCGCCTGCGCCACCCGATAAATACCCACCGCTGCGCCAAAGCTGTCCACATCCGCCATGCGGTGCCCCATAACCAGCACCTTGTCCTTGCCGGTAATAATTTCCTGCAGGGCATGGGCTTTTACGCGAGCCTTGACGCGGGTATTTTTTTCCACCTGCTGACTCTTGCCGCCGTAGTAAGTAATTTTCTCAGGGGTCTTAATCACTGCCTGATCGCCGCCCCGTCCTAATGCCAGATCAATAGCGTTTCTGGAAAATTCATAATTCTGTGCATAGGTCAGTCCATCCAATCCAATACCTATACTGATGGTCACTGCCATCTCGTTTCCGATATTGACCGTCTTGACCTCCTCAAGCAAATCAAAACGACTCTCTTGAAGCTGAGCAACTCCCTTCTTTCTGAGAATCACCAGATACTTATCCTTCTCAAGTTTCTTGCTAATGCCGTCAATGGCTGAAATATATTTATTTACTTTTCTGTCAATCAATGCTGTCAACAGGGAGCGCCGCACTTCTTCCACACTCTCCATGGCTTCCTCGTAATTGTCAAGATAAATCATACCCACTGCCAGACTCTGGTCATCCACCTCCTGCAAGGCAATATGCAAGGCAGTTTCATCAAATAAATAAACCGCTATGAGATAACCATTATAATCCTGAGCATCAATCATATCGCTGTGTTCCGCCATCTCCTTCAAAGAAATCTTGCGGAACTTAATCACATACTCGCATCCCTCATACTCCAGCTCATACTGCGCTTCGTCCAAACCCGAATCATCCGGAAGTCTGTCCCTTGTAATAGTGGGAAATAGAGAGGTGATGGATTTATTATATCCTTTGGGCTGGTGTGTCACATTTTCAAAGGCAATATTGGTCCACACCACCTTACCTGCATCATCCAAAAGCGCATAGGGAATATCCAAATCCCGCAAAAGCTTCCGTTGAATCTGTCCGTATTCCGTGGCAAAGCTAATCAACTCGTTCATAATAACGGGCTTATTATAAAAATATTGGGACAGCGTAATCAAAAAGTAAAATGCAGTAAAACAGGCAAGCAGGCCTCCTGCACGGACATCCAGCATAAAGATTGCTGCATTCACCACACAGAGCAAAAGTCCCAAATATATGCTATATTGAATATAAATTTTGATTTTCCCTTTTAGTTTAATGCGGTTTTTCATATTCATTTTTCCTTTCGGAGCGGAACTATGCTTCGCATCCCTGCAGTCCTGAGGGCAGAAACTCGCAACGCTTCGCGTTACTCGTTCGCTTCGCTCGTCAAATTCTTCCAACTGCAGTCATGCATGCAAGCATCCCTGCCTGCAGTTGGAAGGCCTTGACTCTGCCCTTACCGTACATTATACCAAATATCTTAACAGTATGCTACAATTTAATTTGTCAATGTGTGGGATGTTTTGTCTAAATTTAGGGAAATGCCCATTACACATCTATTTCAAAAATATATTTTTCATATGCATTAATGACCTGTGTCTCATTATAGGTGGATAATCGTGGAAATTTCCTTCCATAATTTAAGTGTACATGCCCATGGACAAAAAAAGCCGGTTTATACTTGTCAAGCAGGGTGCGGAACACTTCAAACCCCATATGGGGCAAATCATCCCCATCATTCAGCTGATAAGCCGGTGAATGTGTCAGCAAAATATCAAACCCCCGGTTACGCTTCAACTTCCACCACATTTTCCAGACACGCCTGCGCATCTGTGCCTGAGTATATTGATGCTGACCGGGCTTATAGCGCATGGAGCCCCCAAGTCCCATTATCCGAACCCCATTATGCACATAGATATTATCCTCGATACAGATACAGCCATCGGGCGGAACTTCATCATACCGAACATCATGATTGCCATGTACATACAAAATAGGCGCATGAGTAAAAGTCGCCAGAAAGGATAAATACTGCGGCTTTAAATCTCCACAGGAGAGAATCAGATCAATTCCCTCCAGATAACTCTTGTCAAAATAGTCCCATAATAATTTTGATTCCTGGTCAGCAATTGCCAAAATTTTCATCGGATGTTCCCACTCATCTTTTAAAATCAATCATATGTATCACATTAAGTTTCAGACGCCTGAGTCTTGCCTAATCCCTGCATCCTTGTAACTGCTTGGGCTTCCTCTGTCAAATCGGAAATCAGAGGAATGCTTCCCACCACATTTTCAACCAGCCAATCCATGGTGATAATCTCCTGAGGCAAAATGGTCTGGTCGGGTTCATTCATGACCGTTCCATCCTGCGCCCATAAATTTCCATGAAAAGGAACGAAGACATCCGAACAAATATTGCTTCGAAATAAATCCACCAACCGTTTGGTACCCTGCGGCAAGTCCTGAGAATAAATCAGATCAACCACTCCGGCAGACATCCCCCACCAATAATTGATAGCACGGCTGCCTATGGCGGCAGCATCGTCCTCCTTCCAAGTACCATTCAGAACGGTGCGGACAATCTTTTCATAAAGTTTTCCCCAATGCCAGGTAGTCATAGCCAGATTGTCAAAAGTCTCACCATTGACACAATAAAGCCCAAACCGCCGGGAAACCTTGTCAGGCGATGTCATATCCTGCCCCATGATGTAGTTAATCTCAGGATCATGCACAATCTCTATATCCCTATCCTTCAAAGTACGCCAATCCAAATAGACCTTTGCCTTAGGATTCACCATTTGAGCCCCCAACGCAAAAGCGTTGATATTGGCAGCCATGCCGTAAATAGGGTAATCGGCAATGTAGCCCAGCTTGTTTGTGGCAGTCATGGAGCCAGCAATAACACCCGCCAAAAATTTTGCTTCATACATTCTCGCATAATAAGTCCGCAAGGTGGGGTGTGAAATATTTAAAGAGCAATTTAAAATCTTGATATCCGGATGATTAGCTGCAATCTTTAAGCTGGCTGGCATCATCACAGGAGTGGTGGCAAAGAGCAGATTATATCCGTCTTTGATAACCTGTTCCATGATTTCCAAATCATTTTCACCGGCTATAATATTTTCAAACGACTTTGTCTCCACTTGCCCCGGAAATACATTCTCCAAGTACAGCCTTCCAAGTTCATGGCTATAAGCCCAGCTGGAAGTCCTGTGATTCTTTTCATATAAAAATGCAATCTTAACTTTATTTGTATTGTCTGGAAGAATTAAATTTAACAAATTTTTATAAATATTATTGGAAGAACTTTCCTTAGGAGGAGCCATGGACAATTCTATGGATTGTTCCTCCCCCAGCACCAAAAATTCATCCCAAATTGTGGAGAGGTCCTTTTTAATCTCTTGAGTTTCTTTTTCTTTGGTCTCCTGATAGCCGAATACCGTAATAAATGCCAAAAGAGCATCCCCTACGGTAATGGGCAGTTTTCCGCCGCCTTTTGACTCAAATGCCTTCCGAAAACGGACATAAACATCGTTAAAGTCCAAGCGGTCATCAGAAGTCCACTTTTCACCTTTGGGCGTTCCAATCCGATCCAGAAGCTCGGCAAACCGCCCCTTCTCACTGAAATTAATGGTATTAATGTGGGTAATCTCATAAAAGTCTAAAAATTCATAGTAAATTTCATTTTCTTTTGTATTTGTGCGCTTGGGCACTACCCGAATGACAGAACAGGGAACACTGTAAGCATTCAAATATTTCAGAATGCTGATTCGCTTGTTTCCTTCCAGAACATAAAATCGGTTCATAAATTCATAAACTTTAACAGGGTCCCGCAATCCCTCTTCTTGTAGGGAAGTATACAGTTGAATCCATTTGTTGGCAAATTCCGTATGCGTATCCAAAAGGGGCATAAAGTTCCCTGAGAAAGCATTAATCCGACCTTTCGTTCTGGTGCCCACAATCAGTTCCAATGGTACTTCACACAGACCAAGATTCACTTCATATTCCACCTTAACATAGGATAAAATCTCATCCAAAGCCGGCAGATATGGATAATCACCTTTCAATACATGGCTGCGATATTCTTTTTGTCCCGCCTTTAAAGCACTGATGTATTTTTCGTATGACATATTGACCTCTCGTTTCTGTGCTGAACTAACTTTTAAAAAGACCGACCGCCCTACCCGAGCAGTCGGTCCTCAACCCTTGAATTAATCCTGAACATAAGGCATCAAAGCTACATGACGTGCTCTCTTGATGGCTACGGTGAGAGCTCTCTGGTGCTTTGCGCAGTTGCCGGTGATACGGCGGGGAAGAATCTTTCCTCTCTCAGACACATATCTCTTCAGCTTGTTGGTATCCTTATAATCAATGACATTATCCTTGCCGCAGAATGTGCAGACTTTCTTTCTTCTGCGAACCCCTCCCTTTCTTCTCATCGGAGAATCAGGTTTCTCTGCTTTATTAAAAGCCATGGTCACTACCTCCTAATCTACATTCAAACTTAGTTAAACGGTAATTCTTCATCAATGCCGTCAGGGATATTCATAAAGCCGTCGCCTGCTCCGGAAGGTGCTGCCATATTGCTGCCTGAGCCTGCATAGCTGTTCTCATTATTAGAGGAAGCATTCTTACTCTCGGCAAACTCAATCTCATCCACCATAACCCGTACACTGTAAACCATCTGACCTTCTTTATTGGTGTAATTGTCGTTCTGGATTCTTCCGCACACCACAACTTTGGTGCCTTTGTGCAAATACCGCTCAATAAACTCCGCCTGCTTTCCAAAGGCCGTACAGTTGAAGAAATCCGCATCCGGCTCTCCTTCCCGTTTAAACCTTCTGTCTACTGCAATGGAAAAACGGGCTACTGCAGTCTGGCTGGCTCCCTGAGAATATCTCACCTCAGGATCCCTTGTTAATCGTCCCATAAGAATTACTTTATTCATATTTCATTTCTCGCTTTCTGTTATGCCTCGTCCTGTCTTACGCATAAGTATCTGATGACATTGTCCATGATGCGCATGCGGCTTTCGATTTCTGCGGGAGCGGTGCTCTCGGCATCAAATCTGATGAAATAGTAGAAAGCTTCTCTCATCTTGTGGGTTCCGTAGGTAATTTCGTAGGCAAGCCTCTTTTTACCCCAATCATCCACTTCTGTGATAGCGCCGCCAAATCTCTCAACAAGAGCTTTGCACTTGTCAACTACAGCGTTTCTCTCATCATCTTCGATCTTAGCGCTGACAACAACGGCTAATTCATACTTGTTCATGCTGTTACCTCCTTTTGGTCTCTGGCCCACATCCATAGTGTGAGCAAGGAAAATAATATATCACGAATGTATATGATAGCACACTTTTTTATGAAATGCAACAAAAACTTAGACAACCTTTGCAAAATTGTTGGAAAATGTCTAAAAGAGCTAAAAAACAAAAGAAAAAACAGTCCAAAGAATACCTTTTAGCACTTGTCTAATTTGCCTAATTATGGTAGTATGTAATAAATAAAAAATATACATTATTCACTAATGTTTATTAATATTTATAAAGGAGAAACGATATGGCAAAAGAAATGATTGCAATGATTTTAGCCGGCGGACAGGGTTCCAGACTTTATGCTCTGACCCAGAATCTGGCTAAGCCGGCAGTTCCTTTTGGCGGAAAATATCGTATTATTGATTTTCCTCTGTCGAACTGCGTCAACTCCGGCATTGATACGGTTGGTATCTTGACCCAATATCAGCCGCTGGTACTGAATGAGTACATAGGAAACGGCCAGCCCTGGGACTTAGACCGTCTGTATGGAGGTGTGCATGTACTTCCCCCTTATCAGCAGGCGTCCGGTTCCGATTGGTACAAGGGTACCGCCAATGCTATCTATCAAAATCTGTCCTTTATTAACCGTTACGACCCCCAATATGTAATTATCCTGTCCGGCGACCAGATCTGCAAACAGGACTATAATGATTTCCTGCAGTTCCATAAGGAAAAGGGCGCCGAGTTCAGTGTTGCTGTTATGGAGGTTCCTTGGGAAGAAGCTTCCCGCTTCGGACTGATGGTCTCTGACGAAAATGACCGCATCACCGAGTTCCAGGAAAAGCCCAAGCAGCCAAAGTCCAATCTGGCTTCCATGGGTATTTACATCTTTAATCGGGATATTTTGGACAAATATCTGCGAGAGGATGAGGCTAATCCCGATTCTTCCAATGATTTTGGCAACGATATCATTCCCAATCTCCTTAGGGACAACCGCAAGATGTACGCATACCGCTTTAATGGCTATTGGAAGGATGTGGGAACCATCTCCTCTCTGTGGGAAGCTAATATGGAAATTATTGACCCTGAGAGCAGCGGTATCAACTTATTTGATGAGGATTGGAAGATTTACAGCCGCAACAGCGGTCTCACCGGTCACAAGGTTGGCTCCGATGCCATCATTGAAAACTCCTTGATTACAGACGGCTGCCTTATCGAAGGCACTGTAATGCACTCCATTCTATTCCCTGGCGTTAAGGTTGAAAAGGGTGCAAAGGTACAGGAGGCTGTTGTCATGGGCAATACCGTGATTAAAGCGGGCGCTCAGGTATGCCACTGCATCGTTGGTGAAAACGCTGTAATTGGCGCAAATACTACCGTAGGCGCGATGCCGGACAGCGCAGAAAACGGCGTAGCTACCGTGGGACCCGGCGTACAGGTAGGCGACAATGCGACAATCGGTCCTAAAGCCATGGTAAATAATAATGTAAAGGACGGTGAATCCCAATGGTAAATACGAATCTGGATGCATTAGCGATTATTTTCCCCAACAGTTACGACAATGAGGTTCCCGCTTTGGTAAACGAGCGTTTGATGGCTTCCATTCCTTTTGCCAGCCGTTACCGCATCATTGACTTTTTGCTTTCCAGCTTTGTCAATTGCGGCATTGATAATATTTCCATCATTGTTCGCAAAAATTACCGTTCCCTGATGAGACATCTGGGCAATGGCCGTGAGTGGGATTTGTCCCGTAAAAACGGCGGTCTCAACATCGTTCCGCCTTTTGCAGAGAAGACTGTGAAGGTATACAACGGCCGTGTGGAGGCTCTGGCAAGCATTGTAGAATTTCTTAAGCATCAAAAAGAAAAATATGTATTTATCTCCGATGCCAATATCGTAGCAAACTACGATTTTAATGCTATGTTGGATGCCCATATAGCTACCGGAGCGGACGTAACCATCGCCTACAAGGAAGAACCCATTCCTTATGGCTTCATGAATCTTCAGTCCACCATTACCACGGATTTGTACTATACTCTTTCATTGGATAATGGACGTGTCACCGAGCTGCACACCAATCCCAAAGAGTATGGCCCTCAGAATTTCTCTATGAATATTTACTTGATTGAAAGGGAACTTCTGATTAAGGAAATCGAGCAGGCATATGCCAATGGATACGTTTATTTTGAGCGTGATATCCTGTCTCCTCAGTTGAACACCTTAAAGGTATTTGGCTATAAATACGAGGGCTACACCTCCCGCATCAGCGATATGGTAAGTTATTTTACCGAAAATATGCGGCTTTTGGAAAATGACAATTTAGAAGCTCTCTTTGGTCATTCTCCTATTTACACCAAGATTCGCGATGACAACCCTACCCGCTATATCGGCAAGGCGAAGGTTAAAAATGCCATGGTTGCAGACGGCTGCGTCATCGAAGGCGAAGTTGAGAACTGTATCCTCTTCCGTGGTGTAAAAATCGGCAAAGGTGCCGTAGTGCGCAACAGTATTATCATGCAGGACACCACTATCATGGGCAATGCGGATATTGATTATGTCATCACGGACAAAGAAGTTACCATAAACGCCGGCAAGGAGTTGAAGGGCAACGCATCCTTCCCCGTGTTTGTACCTGCTTACAAAGAGATTTAATGGTCGTTTGATAAAGACGGTATAGAACCAAATTACGGCTGCCACATTATGGGGAAAATCAAATTCCCATAATGTGACAGCCGTTTTATTAGGTTCCCTCTTCCAGATTCATCTACTCCCTATTCCTTCTCATGAATTTCCTTCACGCTTTTCTCCAGCAGTCGTCTGGCTATCATAATCTGGTGCCCGCAGCCCATGCATTTGAGACGAAAATCCGCCCCCGACCGAAGAACCTCCCACTCCCTGCTTCCGCAAGGATGTTGTTTTTTTAATTTTACGATGTCTCCTACATTGATTTCCATATGGCAGTCCTTCCAATACTATAAGTGTATTACATATTTCCAAACAGGGTGTCCTTTGCCACTCCCACAAATTCCCGCAGCAGATTATTGGGAAGCATTGCGGGATAGGCATCTGCAGCAAGCCCTTCCAAATGCGCGTATCCCTGATGCCTTGCGATACCGCAGGCTCTAAATATATGAAAATTATTTGTCACCAGCACCACCCTGTCATTTGCCTTGTCCAACAAGCTGCTGCTGTTTATCAGATTCTCATAGGTATTAGTGGAGGTATCCTCCATTAATATCCTGCTTTCCTCTATGCCTCTGTTCACCAGATAGTCCTTCATTCCCTGTGCTTCGCTGATGGGCTCGTTGCTCCCCTGCCCGCCCGATACGATGACAATAGTGTCAGGGTTCTCCAACAGATATTTTACCGCTGCATCCAGCCTTTTTTGCAATACATAGCTTGGCCCGTTTGCTTTCCACTGCGCACCCAGCACAATGACATAGTCTGCACCTGGCTCAGGCTTTGCTCCAAAACTGCTTAATATCATGCCTTCCACTGCGCCGAAAACCAGCAGTCCCGCCAAAAACAAAATCAGAAACAGCCTTTTGATCCATTTCGGGATTTTTTTCAACAATGCAGGATGAAATAAAAGACCTGCCCAAAGAAGAAAGAAAATCCCAATCACTGCCCACACAAGAAAAAATTTGGTGCCATACCCCATAAAGAATGCTATGAGCAGGCAATAAATCACACAGAGAATCCCCAAGAACCCCAAAAGAAATGCCCATGGAGACTTTCTTCCCTCTGGCAGTCCCCTTTTGTCTAATAATATGATTTTTTTGCTTTTTTCGCTGGAAATCAGTCTTTCTCTCTTTCGCATCATCTATTCTCCTACTACCGATATCGGGGAATATAGTAACAATGTTATTATTATACCATAACCTCTGCTTTAATCTCAATAGTGGCAACAGTATTCATTTCTTAATATTTCTTTATATTTCTTTAGAATTTTTAATTTTAATTTCCACTATTTTCTTAATCTGTGGTATAATGATTTTACTTCGTAAAATACAAGCCTGCTTCGCAGTCTTGTCATCACAAAGCAAAGAGCGCTTTGTGATGCATTATACTTGTAATCCATGGCTTGAAAATCAAATGTCTGCTTCGCAGCCGCTTGATTTTCTGCACTCATGGTATAATATCCGCAAAGGGCAGAAAGTTTGTACACAACTTATTTGATGGGAGGCGCCTATGAAAGATTTATCCATGGCAATTGCAGAATTAAATGAAATCATTCAAAAATATGATAACATTGTGTTTTTTGGAGGCGCCGGCGTTTCCACGGAAAGCGGCATTCCCGATTTCAGAAGTGTGGACGGTCTTTACCACCAACAGTATGACTATCCTCCTGAAACCATTTTAAGCCATAGTTTTTACAGGGCCAAGCCCGATGAATTTTACCGCTTTTACCGCAACAAAATGCTGTTTTTGGATGCACAGCCCAATGATACTCACAAAGCCCTTGCCAAATTAGAACAGTGCGGGAAGCTTAGAGCTGTGATTACCCAGAATATTGACGGCCTTCATCAGGCCGCGGGCAGCAAAGTCGTTCTGGAGCTGCATGGCTCCGTACTTCGTAATTATTGTGAAAACTGCGGCTGTTTTTATGATGTAAATGCTGTCAAAGACGGGGAAGGGGTTCCCAAATGCTCCAAATGCGGCGGTCCCATCAAACCCGATGTGGTACTTTACGAGGAAGGTCTTGACCAAAAAACCATGAGCGATGCCGTAAATTACATACGCAATGCAGAAGTCCTGATTATCGGCGGCACCTCCCTTGCCGTATATCCCGCCGCAGGACTGATTGATTACTTTAGGGGCGACAAAATTGTCGTAATCAACAAATCCCCCACCCCGAGGGACAGTCATGCCGATTTGCTGATACAGGCCTCCCTGGGCGAAGTTTTCCGCCAGGTTGCCATAACTTCCTGAAGATAACAGGCTTTTGCCAAAATACAGTCAATTTCAACAAAACAAACCATCTATTATCCGGAAAGAAGGAAGCGACTTTGAATAATCAAATGGAATTGGATCACAACATTATTGAAGATTGGCTGTTTCTGGCACACCAATCACAGTCTGACACTCAGGAAAACATTAACTTGGACAATACTTCAGAAAAATCTCAAAATACAGTGATAGCATACCATTTAATGCAATTTGCAGACAAAATGCCCGGCGGCTTCTTTATCTACCGCGGTGACGGCAATCAGGAAATCCTCTATGCCAATCACGCCATGGTTGATATCTTTAATTGTGAAACTCTGGCGGAATTCAGAGAATGGACCAAGAATTGTTTTGGGGGTATTGTACATCCTGATGATTGGGATGCCGTCAAGCAAAGCATTTCCAAACAACTGACGGAAGGTCAGACAAAAACAGACTACGAAGCAGAATACCGCATTATTCAAAAAGGCGGCTTCATACGCCAGCTTGACGCCACCGGACATTTTGTCCGCAGCAAGACAGGAAATATCTTTTATGTGTTCGTCAAGGATGTGACGGAAAAAAGAGAGTTGGAAAATTTGGAACGGGAACGCTATCTTCAGACGTTAAAGCAAAACGAAGGACAGCTCAATGACCGCATTCACAAATATCATCAGGCACTACAAGTAATTCATCCTGAACATTTGAGAAGGCTTGAGACCATTGAAGGGCTCAGTCTTGAATACGATTCCATTTTTTATGCAAATCTGGACACAAACCGCATCAAGGCATACCGCTTGAGCGCTCCGTTTTCAGGACTCACCTCCGGAGAACGCTCTTCCCACGAATTTGAGGGATTTGACACGGATTATATCAACAATTGGGTGCATCCCGAAGACCGCAAGCTTCTTGTGGGAGTTACAAAACCGGATTTCATCCGCAAGAAATTGGCTCACGACAAAACCTTTCACATTAATCATCGGATTATAATGAATGAGAAAACCATATATATGCAGCTTCGTGTGATAAATGTGGGCCCCAACGATTATGTTTCGCGGATTCTTCTGGGCTACAGAAATGTGGATGTGGAAATTGTGCGGGAAATGAAACAGGCACAGATACTTCAGGAAGCCTTGAATGAGGCGACTCTGGCAAACAATGCCAAAAATTTATTTTTATCCAATATGTCCCATGATATACGGACGCCCATGAATGCCATCGTGGGTTTTACCTCCCTCTTGCAAAAGCATGTGGGAGATACGCAGAGAACTTCCAATTATTTGGATATGATTTCATCAGCCAGCGACCAGCTGCTTCAGTTGTTAAATGATGTTCTGGAAGTCTCCTGCATTGAATCCGGTAAAGGGCAGATAGAAAACTCAAAATGCAATCTTCAAGATGTGATGTATCAGATACACTCTGCCCTACTTCCCCGGGCACGGACCAAAAATATTGACCTGTCATTGGATTTTTCCGAATTGAAACATACTATGGTATGCACAGATGTACATAAGCTGGAACAGATTCTCTCCCATATTGTGGACAATGCCGTAAAGTATGCCAACAAGGGCGGACTAGTTACCGTCAAAGTTCTTGAGCAGGAAAATGACAAGGAAAATTATGCCACTTATCAATTTGTGGTAAAAGACAACGGCATCGGTATTGGAAAAGACTTCATTCATCATATTTTTGAGCCATTTGAGAGAGAACAGAACACCACCATGAGCGGCATTGCCGGCACAGGTCTGGGGCTAACGATTGCCAAGGATTTGACCGATATGTTAGACGGTACCATTGAAGTGCTCAGCACCGTGGGAGAAGGCAGCACCTTTACCGTCACTCTCCCCATGCAGATATTGGAACCTTCCCCTATGGAAGATATTTGGGAAGCCGCAGAAAACCCTTCTATCTTTGCCACTCCCAGAAGGATTTTGATTGTGGACGACAACGAAATCAATCTGGAAATTGAAAACGAAGTGTTGAAGGATGCGGGATTTCTTGTGGATACCGCCACGGATGGCAGCATTGCCGTAGAAAAGGTGAGGCAGTCAACTCCCGGCTTTTATGATTTAATTTTAATGGATATCCAGATGCCCATTATGGACGGTTATCATGCGACAAGAGCCATCAGGGCCCTTTCCAATCCTGAGCTGGCCAAGATTCCCATTGTGGCTGTATCCGCCAATGCCTTCTATGAAGACAAAAAAATGGCTCTGGAGAGCGGCATGAATGCCCACTTGCCAAAGCCTTTGGATACCACTCTGTTGTACAAACTGATTCACAAACTGTTGGATCATACAAATGATGTAAAAGAATAATGTGACTACCCAAAACTAATAAGGAGGAAACAGGCAGATGAAAAACATTATTCTGGTTGTCGATGACGATAAAACCAACCTGACTCTGGCACAGAAAATTCTGCTGCCTGAATACCGCATAGCCGCAACCAACTCAGGTATGGCGGCGCTGAAATATTTGGAAAACAATCAGCCAGACCTGATTTTATTAGATATCAACATGCCCGAAATGGACGGTTTTGAAGTGATGGAACAAATCCGCAAACAAGAGAAAACTCTGTCCATTCCGGTTATCTTTTTGACTGCCGACAATCAGACGGAAACAGAAATCAAATGCTTTCAAATGGGCGCCATGGACTTTGTGAGCAAGCCCTTTGTGCCAGATATTTTGTTAAGCCGCGTAGCCAAAACTCTGGAGCTTGAGCAGTACAGGCACAATCTGGAGCAGATGGTAGCGGTACAGGCAGCCAAGATTACCGAGGATGCCCGACGTATCAGCATGATTCAGGATTCTGTCATTGAGGGTATGGCAAATCTCATCGAAAGCCGGGACGGCAGCACCGGAAAGCATGTAAAAAATACTAAAATGTATGTGGAGATGATAGCCAATGAACTGCGCAAACGGGGGCTTTTTCTGGAGCTTCTCACCCCTGATTACATACGGGATATCTGTAAGGCTGCCCCTCTCCATGATGTAGGGAAAATCAAGGTTCCGGACGCCATTCTGCAAAAACCTGGCAAGCTGACTCCTGAAGAATTTGACACGATGAAGCAGCATACCACACTCAGCCGCAAGATTATCCGAACCATTATCGGGGATGTGGAAGATGCCCATTATGTGCAGATTGTGGAAGATATTGCCATGTACCATCATGAGCGTTGGGACGGCACAGGCTATCCTGCCGGACTTGCGGGAGACTCCATTCCTTTGGCGGCCCGCATTATGGCAGTTGCAGATGTGTTTGACGCCCTGTATGAAGAACGCTGTTATAAACCACCCATCCGCCCCATTGAGCGCATTATGCAGATTATGACGGAGGGCAGGGGGTCCCAGTTTGACCCGGTGATTATTGATGTCTTTACTTCAATGCTGCCGGAGCTTAAGAAAGTATTGGGCATTGCTTGAGAAAACGCAAAGAAAGGGAACGGTAAACCGCCTTGGAAAACAATACGAAAAATGATGTAAAGGGAATGCAGAAATTAGAGCGCACTGTATTGCTCATATATTCTTTTTATTCAATTGCCATGTTTGTAGTTGCCTGCTTTTCCGATTGGCATCTGGTAGTCAAAGAACTTATTTTTGCTACTGTCATTTCCGCATGGATTGTACACTTTAGACAATATCGCAGTTATTCTTTCCGCGCAGAATTTATTTCTGTCATGGCGTGGACAAACCTCTGTCTCTTTGCCTTCCATACCAAGGGCTTTTCCACTCTGCTCTCCTCCATGTGCTGTCTGGTGGTGCTGCTGGGCATTTTCCGTCTCTCTCAAGTCATTTATCTGGGAGTTGCAGCATCTACTTTTATTTTTATTTATCACGGATTTATTGCAAAAACCATTGCCTTTGATTCTGCCACCAATATTATTGGATTATTCTTACAAATTCTCTCTATTTATACGGCCTCCTTTATCACATGGATTTTGATACGCACCCAGCGGGAAACTAGTGAACAATTATTGGAAAATATTGCAGAATTAAAGATTGCAGAACAGAGTAAGGATGATTTTCTGGTAAACATTTCCCACGAAATCCGCACCCCCATCAATGCGGTGTGCGGCATGAGCGAGGCAATTCTGCAGGAAGACCTACCCACTAGTGTAAGAAGCGACATTATCGACATTCAGACTGCCGGACGCAACCTCTTGTCCACCGTCAGCAATATTCTGGACTTTTCCGAGTTGGAAAGCGGGCAGCTGGACTTGGTAGAAGAAAGTTATAATATCACCTCCACCATCACAGATATTATCAATATGGCTCTAACCTTTGAAAACGGAAAAAATCTGGAAATGATTGTGGACTGCGATGCGGATCTGCCCAGCAATCTTCTGGGAGACGAACAGAAATTGCGCCGCATTGTGCTGAATTTATTGGAAAATGCCATTAAATTTACTAAGGAGGGCGGTCTTATCCTCCGCATCAAGAGCAGACAAGAAGAATACGGCATCAATCTGGTAGTCAGTGTCAAAGATTCCGGCATCGGAATGAGCCGGGCGGATATGGAGAAGATTTTCACAAGCTTCAGTCAAATCAATGCTCGCCGAAACAGAGAGGAGGGCGGCGTTGGTCTGGGACTTGCCATCGCCCAGCAGCTGGTTCAGGGAATGGGCGGCTTCATCACAGTGAACAGCGCCCCCGGCATCGGCAGTGAATTCCAATTTACCATTCCCCAAAAAGTTCTGGATACCACCCCCATCGTATCCATTCGCAATAAGCAGAGCATATCCGCTGTCTGCTATATTAACATGGAAAAATATAATTACTCCGTAGTGAGGGAGGGGTATGAAAATTCCCTGCGCCACATCGGAGAACAATTTGGCGTCATGTTTAAAATCTGTAAAAATCTGGCTGAATTAAAGCATCGTATAGAACAGGGTAATTCCACTCATGTCTTTATCGGCTGGGAAGAATATCGGGAAGACAGAAAATATTTTGACCAGCTTGCCATGGAACTGACCGTTGTTCTGATTTTAAATTATGGTCAGGAAGCCCTTGCCGGCACTAATATGTATCGCATCTATAAGCCCTTTACCGTACTGTCCATTGCAGCGGTGTTCAACGGCCAGAAGGTAATTCAGAAAGAAGAACCTCACGCCGGACTGAAACAGCGCTTTATCGCTCCCCAGGCAAAGGTTCTTGTGGTGGATGACAATGCCATGAATCTGAAGGTTATGGCGAGGCTTCTGCTGCCCTATCAAATCAAAGTCACCATGGCAGGCGGCGGCAAGGAAGCCTTGGAAAAATTGGATACCATGGATTTTGACTGTGTATTTTTGGATCATATGATGCCGGAAATGGACGGTGTGGAAACTCTGCACAAAATTAGACAAAAACCCGGCACCTATTTTCAATCCCTTTCCATTATTGCATTTACCGCCAATGCCATAGGCGGCGCCCGGGAAATGTTTCTTGCAGAAGGCTTTAATGATTTCATTGCAAAGCCTATAGAGCTGAGCGTGCTGGAGCGTATGCTGCGCCGCTATATTCCAGTGGCAAAGCAGATTCCCGTGGAAGAGATGCCCATAGTCAACAGTGCGGTTTCTGACAGTAATGTCACTTTCAACAATCCGGGTGCGGTGCCCTCTCCCCAATCCGAAGCTGACTTCGGAGGGACGCAAATCTCCGATGCAGATGGACTAGCTGCTCTCCGGAAAGCAGGAATCAACGTGGAACAGGGGCTCTCCTATTGTGGTGACATGGAAGGTTTCCGGGATATTGCCGGCATTTATTATACCGAGGGTGCGAAACGGCGCAAACAGCTGACACAGCTTTTTAAAGATAATGATTGGAAGAATTATGTGATTACGGTACACGCCTTAAAAAGTAACTCCAAGGGCATCGGCGCCAATGAGGTGGCGGAACTTGCCCTGAATCTGGAAATGGCAGGAAAAGAAGGACGGACGGAGTATATTTTTGAGCATCATGATGAATTGATGGAAAAGCATGATGCGCTTCTCAAAGCCCTCGGTCAGAATTCCTTCCTCTATCCCGCAGGCAGTTCTGACAGTGATATTGACGGCCCCGGAGCCAATGAGACAGAAGAACCGCCGGAGGAAGCTTTGGAAGAAATTGATGCCTCTTCCCTGAAGCAGCAAATCGGACAGCTTCGTGAAAAGCTGGGAAGCTTTGAAAGCGAAGGACTAGATGATCTGCTGAATCATCTGGCAGGCTATGAATATCATGATGCTTCCCTGAAAGCACTGACAGAGCAAATTAAAGAAAAGACCGCCGAGTTTGACTTCCTTGGCGCATCTGAGATATTGGATTCTTGGGAGGAGGAGAACCATGTCGGATAAAGAGCACAACAGTAAAATACAGATTATTAAAAAGATTTTGTTTGGAAGCGGCCTTGACTTGCAGGAAAGACTTACCCGAATGGTGCTGTCCATGGCATTTATTGCCTCTATCATTGGTATGGGACGCGTTCTGCTGGGAGCAGACCCCACCGTCCTGACCGCTCTGGGCTCCATGTGTGTGGTGTCCGGCTTTTGCCTGTTTGTGACAGTGAAATACCAGCGGAGTAAACTTGCCTCCTGGCTGTTAATCCTTTCCTCCAATATTGTACTTTTCCCTTGGATTTTCATTTTAAGCGGCGGCATGGAAAGCGGAACTCCTGTGTGGTTTGTACTAGGACTAGTGTACATTTTCCTATTATTTCAGGGCAAAGAGCTCATATGTGCGCTGCTGATTTCCTTTGCTTCCTTTCTGCTTACCTATGCTACCGCTTATTTCTACCCAGACCTTATAGCTCCTGCTGCTAGTCAGTTCTACAGTCTTGGGGATTCCTATGTTACTCTGATCGTGGTCAGCTGCTTCGTCGGAGTTCTGATGAAAATCCAGATTGCTACTTATGAGCGGGAAAAACGCCTTGTGGAGGCACAAAAAGAGGAAGTTGAACAGTTGGCTCGTTCCAAGGACACTTTTTTTGCCAATATGAGTCATGAAATCAGAACTCCCATCAATACCATTATCGGCTTAAATGAAATGACTCTCAGAGAGGATATTTCTGAGGAAATTGCGGAAAATGCCATCAATATCCAAAATGCCAGCAAGATGCTTTTAACCACCATCAATGACATTCTGGATTTATCTAAATTAGAATCCGGCAAGATGGAAATTGTGCCTACACAGTACGAGGTCAGCGCTATGTTCAGTGACCTTGTAAATCTAATCTGGATTCGGGCGCAGCAAAAAGAATTGGAATTCAAGGTTGACATTGACCCGGAAATTCCTTCCATGCTGTATGGAGATGAGGTGCGAATCAAACAGATTATCACCAATATGCTGACCAATGCCGTAAAATATACCCAAGAAGGTTCTGTGACCCTGTCCGCCAAGGGCGAGAGGCTCTCACCCAATCAATTTTTGCTGCGCATTTCCGTCATAGATACCGGCATGGGCATCCGCAAGGATAATCTGGATGATTTGTTTAATTCTTTTAAACGTGTAGATGAAAAGGCAAACCGCAATATCGAAGGCACCGGTCTGGGCCTTTCCATTGCCAAGCAGTTGATAGAGATGATGGGCGGAAGTATTTCCGTGGACAGTGTATATCATAAAGGCTCCACCTTCACCATTGAGCTGCAGCAGCGCATTGTCAATTCTACTCCCATCGGCACTATCAATTTTGCCGCCCAGAGACAGTTAAGCCGCCGCTCTGCCTACAAACAGGTTTTCCATGCACCGGATGCCAGAATTCTGGTGGTGGACGACAACGATATGAACCGCATGGTTGCCATAAAGCTGCTGCGAGGCACAAAAATTCAAGTGGAAACTGTTTCCAGCGGCAAAGAATGTCTGAAAAAGACGGCGGAAAATTCCTACCATGTTATCCTGATGGATCACATGATGCCGGAGATGGATGGCGAGGAAACTTTAAATGCCGTCCGCAATCAGACACGAGGATACTGTCAGAAAACACCCATTATTGCTCTGACTGCCAATGTCATGTCTAATGCAGAGCAGATTTATCAAAATATGGGCTTTGACGGCTATCTTGCCAAGCCCATTAACGCAATGCTTCTAGAAGCCACTCTGCTGAAATATCTGCCTTCAGAATTGGTTGAGTATTTATCTACAGCAGAGTTCCAAGATGCGGATGACATGGAAATCAGCCAGATTACTAGTGCAAGAAAGCGAAAGATTGCCATTACCGCAGACTGCATTTGTGATTTGCCCACGGAATGGCTGACCAAGCTGCAAATTAAACTGATGTACTGTTATGTACACACCAAAGAAGGCCGCTTCTGCGACCTCTTTGAGGTGTCTTCCGACAGTGTATTAAACTATTTGAGTCAAGAGGGAAACTATGCTCATTCCTCCACTGCACCCGTTGCGGAATATGAATTCTTCTTTGCAGATGCCCTGGAAACAGCAGAGCATGTCATACATATTACGGCAACTACTTCCCTGAGCGGCGCTTATCCCAATGCGCTGCAGGCAAGCCAAAGCTTTGATAATGTGACAGTGATAAATTCCGCTCATATCAGCAGCGGCCATGGAATCATGGTTTTATACGCGGCTACCCTTGCCGAAGAAGGAAAAGGCATACAGGAAATTTGCGATGCCTTGGAGCAGTTTCAGCACCATGTATGTTCTAATTTCCTTGTTCCCAGCACGGAAACCCTCTGCCGCAATAAAAAAGTCAGCGGCGGTGTAAATAAAATCTGTACCATGTTGAATCTGCATCCCATCCTTGCGATGAAGCAGAACAAATTAAAGCTCTGGAAAATAGAGGCAGGCAGCATGAAGCGAGCAGTCCGCCACTATGTAAAAACCCTCTTAAAACACAACAAGCAGATTGACACTCGCCTCCTGTTCCTCACTTATGCTGGCTGCTCCGTCCATCAGATAGATGAGATATTGGAAGAAGTAGAGCACTATGCCCATTTTGACCATGTGATTCTTCAAAAAGCCTCCGCCACCGTCTCCAGCAACTGCGGCGTGGGAACTTTTGGGTTAATGTTTTTTAGGAAGGGTAGTGTATAACTCAGTTACATATTCTATCTCCATGATTCCTCCCTTTTCATCCATGGCTATCAGTTTTTCCAGCTCCTCCTCTGTCTTCGTTGTCACCGTCACATGGAGCCTGTATGGATTTTCATAAACCGCGGATGACGTGACAAACGGCAACTCACGATTTATCATGGCATTGCTTACCTTGGTCTGCAATTCTGTCACCTCTTCCAAGCTTGCACCCGTATTCTCTGCCCGGAGCAAAAAAACACTGTCCTGTTGTGGGAGCTGTTGTGGAAGCTGCTTTGGCTCCCGCTCTCCTAAGGAAACTTGTTTCTCTTTCGCAATTCCTAAAATACTGCTTATGCTTTGAGCCTGTTCTGTGGTCAGGCGGTTATAGGCAACGCCGGAAAACTCATAAAACATTCCGGAAACTGCCGTGTATTTCAGCCCGTCAATCTCATTCCCGTTATCCATGGTAAGAGTCAGATAACGCCCAAGCCATACTGCAGCATGGTCTGACAACCCTGTATCGGCGGCGGCTTCCACATTGCCATAGTCAATCAAATCCCATCTGTCACTGCCATAACAGGTCATGGTGCATAGTACCTGATAAAAAGTATTTATCTCATCCCGATTGGTTATTGTCCGTGTTCCGATTTCCTGCTGAATCCACTTTCCCTCATCGGTATTATCCATTTGGGCAGGCTCCACCCCGATTGCCGTAATCCTCTCCGCAGACTCGATTTTGTACACTAATTGCAGAACATCACTGTAGGGATATTCCTCACTGTCAAAATAACCGAATTTCCAAAGAGAATATTCCTGATTCTCCTCCCGAATCAGATACTGCAAATCCTGATGCCCGGAAACATGATGCCACTCTTTTGCCCCGTCCACTTCCCGGCCAATGCTGTCCGCCAAAACAGCGCTGTCTATAGAAGATACTTTTTCATAAATGCCCGTATATTCCCCGATGGGCACCCTGCCATATGCTGCCGCCATTTCCTTTATCATTCCGGAATTGGGGGTTACCGATGCCAGCAAATAAGAAATCGGTACAAACGGCTCCTGCTGCTTAAGCGTGTCCCCCTCTTCTGTTCCTTGAGTGTTTGCACCCTCCATGATTCCCTCAATGCCCCGCACATTAGCGGCTCCCCCCTGATAAGACGAATCCTCTGCAAAATTTTTCCATGACACAGTTATCACAGCTATAGCTGCCAGACAAATAAGGCACAGCCCCGCTGCCATAGCGCTCCAATTTTTCCAACGGAATGTTTTATGCGTTACTTCCGCCTTCCTTCTCACCATATCAGTATGGGCAAGCATCTCTTCTTCCAGCATATCTAGTGCATCGCTGATATCTTCACGCCTCATAAAAAAATCCCTCCTTCTCCAAATACTTCTTTAACTTCATCCGCGTGCGGTATAGTATGCTTTTTGCCTTGGCTTCGCTCATGTTATAGTAAGACGCCACTTTGCGAATGGAATCTGCATAATAATATCTTCCGATAAACAAATCCCGCACTTCAACAGGCAGGGTTTTCAGATAACCATTGATTGCCTGCGCTAGTAAGCCCAAATCAACCTCTTGTTCCGTGGTATTCCCGCCAGAAAGGCAATCCTCCAATTCACCCAGCGAAAGCGCATATTCCGAGGGTTTGCGCTTGGCGCTGTTACGCCTGCGGTAAATGTCAATGGCAGACTGTCTGGTGAGCTTTCCCAAATAGGAGGACAGCACGCTTGGCTTCAATGGCGGGATGGTATTCCATGCCTTAAAATAAGTATCGTTTACGCATTCTCCGCTGTCTTCCCAATCGGCCAGCACATTGTATGCAACCTTGGTCAAATAATGTCCATACTTCTTCTCCGTCTCATGAATGGCAGACTCTTCCCGCTGCCAATAAAGTTCTATAATTTTGTCATCCTCCACGGTACAGTCCCCCTTCCAAAAAATTTGTTCTTCACAGTTCTTTTCACACTATATAACGCAAAAAATGAGCGGCGGTTGCTAAAAACAAAAATTTGCAGATATATTTATTTTATCATGAAAGCTAAAAACAAGGAGCCATCATCCAGCTAAAATTTTTCAGCCGGGTGACAGCTCCCTAGGGTAATGTATTTTGTTTATTCACCATCTGCAAGAGGATTTATGGTTTCATCTTTTACCCATGCCATAAACGCCAGATTGGGGCTGGCAGCCATCCCGGTCTGTCCCAACGTTGCAATGACCTGTCCCTGCTCCACTTCCTCCTCCGGGCTTACCTTGCATTCTGTCAAATGCCCATATTTTACTCTGATATCATTTCCTAAATCTAGAATAATATAATTGCCGTATGCGCTGGTATATCCGGTTTCCAATACTTTTCCGTCCGCTACCGCGTAGACTTCATCCCCTTTATTTCCTGCAATATTGATATGATCGGACACAACACCGTAATGCTCTTTGCCATAGGGATATGACACTGCATGGCTCACAGTGGGCCATATCCAATCTGCAAAAGCAAGCTCATTGCGCTCTGGGTAATCCTGCTTGTGTTCTTCATGAGAATTGCCGTATACAATTTCTGGCTGGTAATTTTTATCAAAAGCTATATCACACATCCAATCCTGCCCAAATGCAAAATAGTTATTGGTTAAAACCAGATAATACCAATCCCCCTGTGGCAGCTCCTTCTCCAATAATTCAATATCATACCCTTCCGATAAATCGATTCGCACTGTTTCCTCAGAGTGGGGCAGTATCACGCCGTTTTCCAATTTTATTTTCTCAGAATCTCCTGCAACCTCCTGTGCCGTGGACCACTGCATCAGCTTAACCGTCTTCTGCAATTTTAATTCCTTATCGGATGGATTGGTCACTACAATTTCAAAAACGCCGTCTCCTTTATAGATGGAGCGAAGTGTCAATCCGCCCTCGTCAAGGGTGGAAAAACGGCTGTAGGCAAATGCAGATAATCCCAAAAAGCACAGCATTACTGCCACAGCCATAAGCCCCTTTTTGTAAAAGAATTCCGATTGAAAACTGCTTTTGGGAATGGTTGTTCCCGTTTTTTCTTCAAAAATATTTTGAATATGTTTTAAATTTTCTCTGCGATATTTTTTCATGTTAATCGACTCCTCTCTCATTCATAAGCTTGCAAAGTTTCTGTTTTGAATGATACAGTCTGTTCTCCACCTGCTTGACGGATAAATTGACCGCAACAGCGATTTCTTTTGGCTTCTGGCCGTAAAAATACCTTCGCTCAATAATTTCCCGTTCCGTTTCCTCCAAGCATCCCAGACAGGAAAATAACAGCTTTTTGTCATCCTTTTTGACAAGTTCTGTCAACATATCAAAACCTTGGGCTGGTATGTCATCTTCCATTGCCACTTCCCTTTTCGCGGCAATTTTGCGGTATCTGTCAATGGCTTTTGTCCTTGCAATCACGGAAAGCCATGAGGACAATTTTCCCTTCCCTGCATCATACTTGTCCGGATTCTGCCACAGATAAATAAAGACATCCGCAACACATTCCTCAATCTCCTGCTCCGAGGCAGCATTTATCAGAACTGCTCCGGCTATGGACCACAGAAGTTTTGAATATTTCTGCATCGCCCTCGCAATGGCTGCTTCATCACCGTTTTTTATTGCCAGAACCATTTCCTTATCACTCATACCTTTTCCAAACCTTCCAGTCATACCACACGTGTGAATTCTTTTGAACCGTTCTTATATTATAATACGAGCTATCTTTTAAAAACACTAAAAAAATTCTACACATATTTTAAACCAAATTAAGCCCCAATTAATAATTGACTTAACTTCCAATCTGTGTCACAATGAAAGTGCAAAGTATTGATTAAAATTCACTTCCAAGTGACGCTGGAAAGAGAAGGTATTTCATGAATAGTTTACAGACTTCCCTGCAGCAGGAGCTGTTTGACAAGATTTTTGAACTTCGTCCTAGGAGCGTCGAAGAATATAACGGTCATTTTTGCGCCATGATGGCAGAGCTGTCTCCGCTCTATGGCATAGGCAGAGTCGAGAGTAGATTTATCGCTCCTTCGGAAATGCTGTTTACGAGTATGGTTTCACCGCAAACGGTTTTGTTTCAGTCCGGGACAAAAACGGACGCCGAGGCCGTTATTTTTAGCTATCCCCTAGAGAGCACGGGGAAATTGGATTTTTATATTTTTCTGGAAGAGGGCAAAGTCCTGAGGCCCGATAACCGCCGGGAGTTGGATAATATCCTCAGGTGCTTTTACTATATTTTTGACTCGCTCATCCTGAGGCTTTCCTACAAAAAGCTCCTCATGACGGATTACAATACTAGTATCCCGAATCTCAAAGCCTTTTTCCAAGTTTGCGATAACCTTATTGCCCGCGGGAAGATCGGCGAATACACGGCGCTCTATTTTAATGTCCGCAACTTTAAGTCCGTGCATAAAACCCTCACATATCTTGAAGGCAATGCGGTTATGGAACAGTATTGCCAGATTGTCTCAAACGCAGTGACCACAGACGAGATTGTCGCGCGTTTTGGCGGCGACAACTTTGTGGCGCTTATCTTGGATAAAAATAAAGATTATTTCCTTGATTTGGTTCAGAATGTGATTATCAAGTTTAAAAAAGGTAACCAGACACTTCGGTTTTTGTTCGGTGCCTCCGTGGGCGCCGCCAAGCTTACTGCCGAGGGAACCACAGGCGAAATCATGATGCATATCAGCATGGCATATCAGACAGCTCGCGAAAGCAAAAGTCTCTTAAGCTATTACACACAGGAAGAGAGCCAGAAAATTCTTGAACGACAGGCTATTCTCTCCAACTTCACGAGAGCTCTCAAGATGGGAGAATTCTATGTTCTGTATCAGCCCAAAGTAGAGCTCAAGACACGCACCCTCCTCGGTGCGGAGGCGTTAGTCCGCTGGAACAGCAATGAAGGCTACAGCATGCCTTCCAGCTTCATCCCTGTGCTGGAAAAGGACGGCAGCATCACGATGCTCGACTTCTTTGTGTTGGATGAGGTCTGCGGATTCCTGAAAAAAATGCTGGACGCCGGAATTGAACCGGTCAAGATATCCGTCAATTTCTCGAAACGTCATCTCGCCAACAATAAGTTAGTGGAGGAGATTGTCAACGTAATCGACCGCCATGAAGTACCCCGGAATTATATCAAAATTGAGCTCACCGAAAGCGAAGACTATCATGACAACGGCGTCATGAAGGAAGTGATCGAAGAGCTGAACATGCAGGGAGTCAAGACAGCCATTGACGATTTCGGCACAGGGTATTCCTCCCTGGCAATGCTCAACACCCTTCCCCTCGACGAGCTCAAGATTGACAGAAGCTTCATCCCGCGGGATCAGTTCGAGGACAGCGCCAAAAGTTTGCTCATGTTAAAGGGTGTCGTCAATCTTGCCAAAAGCCTCGGGCTCACGATTGTCGCCGAAGGTGTTGAGACCCCTATACAGCTTAAACTCATTGAAAGCATGGACTGCGATATGGTACAGGGCTATATATTTGACAGACCCCTCAGGGAAGATGATTTTGTCAATCGGTTAAAGCATAAAAGTTACACTTTAGATTCAGATAACCCTATTGACTGAAGAAATGGAGCCGCTATGATAAAAAGTGTTTTTGGCATGGGCACGGTTTGCGACAATGTGAGCCAATGCGTCTCGGACGCGGTAAAGGACTTTCACGCCCCTAAATTGATTCTCTTTTTTTCAGAAGAAAAGAACTTTCCAGAATATGCGGAAAAGATACACGAACTCTTTCCCGACGCTATTTCCATGGGCTGCTCCACCTACCGCACTTGGAACGCTTCCGGCACACAGAAAGACATTCTTAACGTGGTGGCGCTTGAAGACGGAGTGACTTGCGCGGCGAATGTCATCGAAAAGGCTGACAGCTTTGCCTTGGAATACGCGGACAATGTCAGGGACTGCTTAAATGCGGCAGGCGCCTCCGACAACAGTGTCTGCGTGGAGTTTACCGTGCCTTACAAACGGACGGAAGAATATGCTTTAATGGCTCTGAACAGCGTTTTGTTAAAATACGGCATCCCCATTATGGGCGGGACAGCCGCTAATGTCTGTGCAGACACTACGGTTTCCAATGAAGCATATGTGGCTCTGAACGGCAGGATTTATCAGGACGGCTGTGTGTTTGCCATCATACACAATCTGGACGGCGCCGTCTACTTTTGTCGGGAAAATATCTACGAGCCGCTTACAGGCAGGGAAGTGCTTGTGACCAAGGCAAACAACCTGACCAGAACGATTATGACTTTTGACAACGAACCAGCGTTAAACGTCTACGCCAAAGAGTTAAATGTCCCTGTGGGAGAAGCATCCAAATATTATTTTCACTACCCCATGGGACGGTGCGACGATAATGACACTTATGTCACCGCCATTCAGGGCGACAGCCCCAACCTCAGCATGAGATTTCATGCGCGTGTTCACGAGGGCACCCATATGATGGTGATGAAAGAGGGAGATTACAAAAGAATCACCCGCGAAACCCTTGAAGAAATGAAAAGCAAGGTCAAGAGCCCTTCGCTTGTCATTATGTTTCACTGTGTCGCGCGGACAATCCTTTTTGAGGAGAACTGTTATCTCGACGAGTACCAAAAACTGTTGGTTCATACGTTCCCCAATTTCATCGGCTTCGCCTGCCTCGGCGAGCAGTTTGACACCAAAAACTTCAATCACACCATGATGCTTTTGGTCTTTGAGTAGGTCTAAAAGGACTATGAGAGGAATTTCTCCTCTTCCGTAAGAACATTTCTTGCCATTGCATTGATATCAAGACCAGAAATTTCCCTTAAATCCTTGATATATTCGGAAAATCTTTCAGACGCCTGATTCCATAAATGTTTTTTATTTCTGGTGATTCCTGTGCCTGTCACAAATTCAGATTGCAGCATTTCCTCATCAGGAGTATCAGAAAAAAATCTGTTCTTACACAGGAAATCCCAATCATCCTCCGATATTTTAATGATTAGTTCATCGAATAAAATCATTTCTTTCATACAGATACCTCCATGAACATATTTATAAGCCGATAAAAAATCGAAAAAATCGGTCATCTTCTGGTGTTCCCATAACACCTACATTGTTGAAATATTCTCTTTGAAGAAATCTTCTTTCCTCCTCGGAAATCAAACCATCATCCCTTGCCAAACAAAGCTGATAAAGACAATCTTTTGCCCAATCATCCCATTCTTTTGACCACACTTTTGAATCTTTTAAAGGATTATCCATAAGTTTCTGAATATTTTGCGGCAATTTTTTTGATATTCTTATTATCTCAGCATTGATAGTCATTGTTTATTTGCTACTCCGTGTTCCTTCCTCCATTGGAGCTGCTTTTCCCGCAAATCTGTGCCTTCCGCATAGTCCCCCCAGCCATGTTCTTCTGTAAGCTCTACGAGCAGCCAGTCATCTTCCTCTGTCAACTCACGCACTTTCACCCGATGCTCTCTATCATCTTGGACCAAATATTCTTTTTCCATAGTATATCCTCCTATTTTTTTACGATAAACATTTTTCGTTTAGCCTAATCCAAAAAGTAGTTATGCTCCCTAAGATATTCCAACTCTTCCAACGACAGTTTTTCAAAAGGGCTGGGTATGTTGTCGCATTCGTGTGAGTCACACTCTCCAGCCTCCTTCATTTTTTTAAGGGCTTCTTGTTCTCGTGCATTGCACTCTTTGATATTAAAACCAAGCTTATCTTCAATGATTTTTCGCATTTCATTGTCCTTGTTGTTTTCCATTCCAAGGCACCTCCTTTATAATTTTTTTCGTATGTTCCTTCCCCCATGGCAAAATATCATTCCATATTTATATCCCATCAAATACAGGTCTTTATATCCTCAAAACTCAGCAAGGTATCAACAGGATGATTGTGAACACTATATCACAAAATTATAAATCTGTCTATTGTAAGTTTGAAACTAGTGCTGTACTGTATGCCTTTGCCATAACCTCCAGCATATATTCTACAAACGGCGTGCAATCTGCCAATTCATTTTCGGAAGAGACAAAAGCACCATCATATAACCCTCTGTTTGCATCTATCGCCATGGAAAAAGAAACCGCTTTGGCAGATTCCACTCCATTCTTTATCAAAAAGTTGTTCATAAGAAGTCTTCCCAATCTGCCGTTACCGTCCGGGAAAGGATGAATATTCTCAAAAGCATAATGGAGGACAGCCGCTTTCAGGAAAAGATGTTCATTTAATTCCTCGCTGTTGTAAAAGGCTATCCAGCGTTTCATGGCGTCTTCCACATGGGAATGCGGCACTCCCTCATGATTACCAACCCATAAATCGCCAATCCGGTATTCATCTTCCGCTCCTCTGATATCTTCATTTTGACAGCAATCTTCCACCAAAATATTCCATACTTCACATAAAATATTTTTCGATATTTTATTGCCATATTGGCTTAATATTTTGGCGGCTCTAAATCCATTGCGAACCATTGTTTCGGAGTCTTTGTTATTTTCATCAATAGGCGCCCCGTTATGGATTTCGGTTGTTCTGACGCGCGCTATTTTTGCACCTTCGATTTTTGAAGTAAAAAAAATTTCTGTTTCCATGGAGACTTCCATGGCTGTCAAAGGTACTTTTTCCATTGCTTTTTTCAGATAATCACACAATGTTTTCATACGCTTTGTGTAAATAAGCTTAAGTCTTCCCTCTGCCACATGAAGATCGCTGATTTCAACAAGGTTTTCTCTTTGAAGCTCCAACTGTTCTTCATTTACATATGGAGCATAAGGACACCACTGCCCTATCTCTACAGGACAATCATAGAATTCTCTTGCTTCATGATACAAATAATCATCCCATTCTTTTGACCACACTTTTGATTCTTTCAAAGGATTATCCATAAGTTTCCGAATATTTTGTGGCATTTTTTGATATTCTTATTATATCAACATTTATAGTCATCATTATCACCCTCTCTTTACAAGCATCACAAAACCTTTTCTTAAATATATCACTTTTCACTATTTCACTCAAAGAAATAATTGATTCTATTTAAAAATATGATATGATAATAAAAAGTAAAATCTTTTAAAACTTTCAAAATAGATTAGGAAGAAAATTATGAAATTTGATGTGGTAGGTTTGAATAGAATTGTGGAACTAGATGATGAGATTGTTGCTGAATATTGCAGATATAAACCATTGAGTGAAGACCCGTTTGTCATTGTTGCTATATCTGAATATGGTCATGAACCAACTGCTCAGGAAGTTTCTGATGAGGAACTTTCCAAACTGTGCAATGAAGTCCTTTTGTCCGATTTGAAAGCATTGGCATTGCTTCCGAATGCTTTGGCGGCATTCAAAACGGTTACAGATGGCGGAGTTCCTATGGCGCTGTCTATAGGAGGTGATTTGCTTATGCGTATGACATGGGAAGAAATAGTGAAGGCGTACCCCAAACAGTATGTAGCTCTGGTAGATGTTTACCCTGATATATACAAGTTGGAATCCGCAGTTGTTGTGCATTCTGAAAAAGATATGAGCGAATCTGATATGTTTAAAGGCGCAATGGATGGAAAATGGCTAGTCAAAGGTACGAGCGTTGATGCTGATTTCAACATGGGAACTCAATTCGCCTAAAGAGGATAACCTGCGGCAGATACAGGATTTGGCTCTGCGGTATACAAAGGGCATGAACAGAGTGACGATTAAAAAGTTGTCGGGAGGAAATTTATGAATAATATCTCCATTTCTTTGGGGAAACGGCAGTTAGCTGATTCCATATGGAAAAGTGCCGGTATAGAGGGCTTAGGCACTACTTTCCCGAATACGGAATGTATACTGGAAAATCTGCCTGTTCAAACCACACAGGAAGAAGTTTTTTTCATTGTCAATATGAAAAGAGCGTGGGAATTTTTATTTGACAATATTGAATATCCAAACAATTTGATGCTCCTGCAAGAAATAAATAAAATCGCCGTTCAGAATCTTTCTTATATTTCCGGTGAGCTGCGCAAACTACCTGTATCTATTGGTGGTACTTCATGGACACCGGATATGCCGCAGGAAGGCGTAATCATCCGTGATCTGGAACGCATTAACGGTATGGAAGACAAACTGGAATCCGCGCTGGAGATGTTCTGTTATGTAGCCCGGACTCAGATGTTCCTTGACGGCAATAAAAGAGTTGCCCAACTGATAGCCAATAAGATAATGATGGAAAACGATTCTTCCGAATTAAAACAATTCTTTCGGGAAAAATGCCTGCTGCTGAATCCGGATTATCTGCTGGAAGCACAAAGGATGGATAATGACAGTATGGACGAAAATGAAATTTAAGTAAGGAACGAAATGACGATCAGGTTTCATCAGGGGGAAATTTAATGAGACGAATTCTGATGAATGGGGATACTCCTGTTTTGGATTTTGATTTGGAAGAACATGATTTCAAAGTGCTTAATCATCAGTTTCTGCCATTTCCACTAAAGGATTTTATAAGGGATATTGAAGGATGTACCTCATTGAAAGAAGCCCAGACCTATATGGAGGTTTTCAGAGAGTACCTCGCATTCCGGGCACTCAATCTGTCCCGTGAGAATGCAAAAGCTATCCTACATTCTGCCGGACTGAACCAATCATCAACGACGCAAGGACGTATTGCAATAGTCCTTGCGTGCCGGGGATTAAATATGATGGATAATATCTGGATTCGTGGGGCGGATGAAGATATCTGCTTTCAGGACGTTAATTTAAGGAAACGGCGTCCTTCAGAAGCATCTTATGAGGTTGCTATTCTGGGACACCATATACCTGCTACAAGCCATGACCTCGCTTCTGACCTTACAACGGGAGGAATGTTCCCGAAATTCTGGAAACAAGACGAGGGCGGGATTTATCTGTATAAGACAGATTCGCACAGCGAACATCAACAGACGTATGCTGAAATCAAAAGCAGTGATATCCTGATGGAAGCCGGCGTAAACGCAATACCCTATACCCTGTCGGAAATAAATGGGTGTCCCTTTGCGGTATCAAAATGTATTTCTGATGACACTTTTTCGATGGTGGAAGCATTTGACGTTAAGAATTACTGCCATCATAAAGGAATGGATTTTCTATCGTTTGTCAGGGAAAAATATCTGGAGCAGTTTGCCAATATGTGTATCTGCGATTATGTTATAGCGAATACAGACCGGCATTTTAATAACTTTGCTTTTCTGATCAACAACAGCACAAATGAAATCTTCTCGTTCGCTCCGCTGTATGACCACAATCAGTCGCTGATAACAGATGAATTTGGAACCTGTATTGATGACTTGTTGTATGCGCCGACAGGTAAGACTTTTATGGAAACGGTGAGGGAATATGCTCCCTATTCTACTGTGTCTTTTTCCGGTGTCAGGATGTCCGAACAGTGTAAAGAACGCTGGAAAACAGTTGAACAGAATAACGGATGTTCCTAAACATCTTTCCTTTCAAATCTTATCGCTTCTTTTTCCGTAAGCGGCCTGCCGAGTCGTTTTACTTCATCTACCAATTCTCTCATGCGGTATTTTTTGCCATCGTTTGGTTCGCACAAACGTCCATCTTTTATGTATTCTGTAATATCATGTTCAAACATTGTTTTTCTCATCCTGATTTTTGTTGTATTTTTTATCAGTTTCTGTGTTGTAGTATCATCCCTTATAATCCACTCTCACCCGGCAGCGGGAAATATAGCCTTTGTCGGCAAGTTCCTGCGCCTATTACAGCATTATTTCTTTCAAAGAAAAAGTACTGTGATGCAGTTCTCTTGCAAAAAATGTATCAGACTGCTCTTTAAATCTTCAGCTGTATAATAATCTGTGAGAACATCGTAAAAATCCTGTTTTTTTTCTACGGGAATAGACAAAACACCAAGTCCGTTCTGAATCATGAAATGGTTTGCAAAAAGTGTGGCAGTGCGTTTGTTGCCGTCACTGAAAAATTGTCCTTTTGCAATATAGCAGAAAGCATCTAGTGCTGCGAGAAGTTTGTCCTCCTGATTCAGTATTTCCAATAAAGCCTGTTCAATGGTCTCATCCTTTGGCGGAACCGGCGGATAATAATACTCGCCATTTTTGATTGCAACTCTTATTGGGTCACTGTAGTCAGCACGGATAACTCCTGCATTTACAACAGTAAATTTTCCTGCTATCCGATTCAAAGCTCTCAAAGCCTCCAAATCTGCAGGCGCATTTATATGATTAAAAATCCACTCCCAGCTTCTTTTCAGGTCACACACAGCATTTATTTCATCAACGGTGTGTCCGGAGACGCTCATGCCGTCACATATCGTCTGAATCTCAGAAAAAGTCATTACAATTCCCTCAATGTTTGCAGACCTGTATATGCTGTCCACCATATATTTCTTTGCCAAAAAAATATTTCTTTGAATGTCCATTGTTAATCTTTCCCTCTTTTTTATATTATACTTATCAAAACTGCGATTTACAATACATGATTTTTTCAGGTATCATTTCATTGTTTGCGTATAAGACATTTGATATAATATTTACAACGGTAAAAGCTACAAACAACTTTTTTGTAAGGAGAACCGCCCATGGAAACGATGGAAAGGAGATATCTGTTATGAACATTCGAAATGTAGACAACGCGCCTTACAGTGAAAAACATGGAACATACGGCGGAGCATCCGGCTTCAAAGACGGATTGATCATTGATGGACAGGATTGGCTTGTCAAATACCCTAAAAATGCTTCCAACTTGTCCCGGCATGAAGAGATGTCTTATACATATGGTCCTGTTTCGGAATATCTGGGAAGCCATATTTATGAACTTTTAGGCTATCCCGTACATGAAACAATGCTGGTAGAAAGAAATGATAAGATTGCTGTTGCCTGCAAGGACTTTATTGATGATGCTGCCAGAGAAAGGCTCATAGAGATACGGACGATTAAAAATGCTGGTAATATGCTTAAAATAATGTGGGAACGCGATTTTAGCAGTACCGGCTCACATGTTGTTAATTTTGAAGAACTGTTGCTGCATTTAGAGCATAACGAAATCCTGACAAATGTTGACGGCCTGAAAGAACTGTTTTATGATATGTTGGTGGTGGATATTTTTATCAACAACAGTGACCGGAATGACGGCAACTGGGGAATCATCAGAAGCCCCGGACACCCTGACCGTCCGGCTCCTGTTTTTGACAATGGCGGTTCCTTTAATGGCAAGACGCCTGACAGCAGATTGGCACGAATGATGAACACCGAAAATGGAGTAAAAAACAATATATTAAATGGTATCACTGCATTTGGTGCAGAACAGAGTTTTTTGGCGCGAGATGTCATTAAAATGGATATTCCCGAACTGCGACAGGCGATTGTGAAAAATGTTCCGAAAATCAAAGAAAATATGGAAAATATCTATTATCTGATTGATGAACTTCCTGACAAAGTCTGCAGCCCAGTCAGAAAGGAATTTTATAAACAATCGCTGGCTTTACGGCTGGAGCTGATACTAGAACCGGAATATGAGAAAATATTGAATAATGGAGGAAAAACGGATGGCAAGTAAATACCCTTTTAAGCGTGATTTTTACGAAGATGTGGTAAAGTCCATTCAAGAAAACGGTGCTACTTTTGTTCTCGGGCCAAGAAGGTGCGGAAAGACCGTGTGTCTTACGCAGGTGAGCGACGCTTATGAAAACAAAGAACTGTCAGGCAGTTCTTGCGAGTATGTGGACTTCAAAAAGTTAAATACAGAACAGCAGGGGATGGAGGTTCTTTCCCGTATTCAAAAAAGTATCGAAGATGACGAAGATAAAATATACCTTTTGGACGAGATAACTTACGCCCCTCTTCCGGAAAAATATATCTGCGAGATTGCTTACCTATTCACAGAAAACGCCCCTCACAACACGAAGGTAGTGTTCTCCGGGAGTCAGTCACTGGCACTGGACAAGTGGGGGCATATTGCTTTTTGCGGAAGTGCAGGTTTTATCCGCACAGATTTTTTGTCATACGCAGAGTGGCTTAGGTACAAAAACATAGAAAAACCGTCGGCGGAAAGCTACGAGAGGTTTTTGTACGAGACTCCTGAATTTTATAAAATCAGAACCATGGAAGAATATCTGCAGGCGTGTTTGGACGAAACAGTAATATCAAATAACAGAACCAGCAACATTATACACGGAAACGATTGCTTTCTTCTTGACGTGGAGGTGCTTTTGGACGTGTGTTACGCCACATTGTTCACACTTCACAAACTTGACCTGGATAAACGTATCAGCGAATCCTTTGACAGCAGATACCGCAGTTTGCAAAACACAGACTTGCGAACTGTGGAACAGGCTTTTCTATTTCTTAAAAACTGCGGTCTGATAACAGTCACTCCAGTTGTGAAAGATTTGGAAAATATTCCGGATATCAGCATGGACTTCAGACTAATAATTCATGGAGAAAAAGCAAACCTCAATTTTAAAGATGACCTTTTCAACAATTTCAATATGTGCATAAAATATCCAGCGTTTTATATTGCTATCTTGAAGGACATTTTAAAGGAGCAGATGCCAGATCATCTGCCGAAAGGAGTTTTGGGAAGTATTGTAGAGTGTCACGCCAGAGGGATGTTGCCTGAAGAGCTGGCAGCAGAGTATCACGACAGTAATGGCAACAAAATAAGCTATACCAACGTAGTCTACAAAACTGCGGTTGAAATCACTATTTCAAACAAACCGATAAAAGAAACACATTTTGATTGTCTGCCTGACGGCTACAAATGCTGTTTGCTGACAAAAGACAGGATGGACACCATTGGAAACATACAACTGATACCATATTATGACTTTATCAATAATGGAGCAAAATGGAAATGATAAACATAAGTCTGCAGAGAGCAACAGACTAGAAAACAAAGACGGATTCACTAAAACTGTAAAAAGTATGTAACAAAAAACCCCGATTTTTCGGGGTTTTTTGAGAGGCGCAGACCGGATTTGAACCGGTGGATACTGGTGTTGCAGACCATTGCCTT
>CAZGGA010000005.1:0-135929 GCA_964524555.1 uncultured Acetatifactor sp. | reverse complement strand
ATAAAAATATATTGACAATCATTCTCGACGGTGCTATATTGGCAATATCAGGAAAAGAGAGGATATACAAAGTATGTACATTAAACTGATTCAGCCGAGGATGATAAAGCGTCCGATGGACACAGATATAAAGCTGCATATGGCACCGCCTTTAGGTCTGTTAACCATAGCAAATATGCTGCGTAATGATCATCAGGTGGCAATAACAAATGAAAATATTGAGGAAATCGACTTTTCCGATACGCCGGATGTGGTTGGGATTTCTGTCACGGTTGATGTTCTGCCGCGCGCCATGGAAATTGCAAAGGTATATAAAAAGCGGGGTATTCCGGTGGTGGCAGGCGGCATCCATATCACAACAGCGGCGGACACGATTCCGAGGGAGGCGTTTGATGCGTTAAGCATAGGCGCTGCTGAGGGAACATGGCTCCAGATTATGGAAGATATTAAGAACGGGCAGTTAAAATCAAGATATTTATGCGGAAAAAAACTCTCAGGAAATGATATCGTATCACCTGCATATGATATGCTGACAACGGATTCTTATCTATATTGCAATGTGGTACATACTTCCAGAGGCTGTCCTTTCCAATGTGACTTTTGTTACAACAGCAGCGCGGAGCATCGATATGTCAACCGGAATATTCAGGATGTCATAAAGGACATTCAAACCATCGGATTAAGGCATATCATGTTTATTGATGATAATTTTACCGGAAATCCCACATGGACAAGGGAGTTTCTGAATGCAATAGGGCCCATGAAATTGAAATGGAATGCTGCGGTGTCCATCAACATTGTGCAGGACCTTGAACTGCTGGATCTTATGAAAGAAACGGGCTGTCGAAGTTTATTCATTGGTTTTGAGAGCATAAGCCCGGATTCCATTCGCAGCGTGCACAAAAAGCAGAATACAATTACGGAATATGAGTATGCAATAAGAGAAATTCATAAGCGCGGAATCATGATAAATGGGAGTTTTGTATTTGGTCTTGATGGAGATACGGGAGAAACTTTTCAGCAGACTTTGGATTGGATTGTGAAGAACAGGATAGAGACGGTTACCTCGCATATTTTGACGCCGTATCCGGGAACTGCGTTATATCAAAGGATGAAAGAAGATGGAAGAATTTTAACGGATGATTTATCCCAATATAATACGGCGCATGTCGTTTACAGACCAATTGGAATGACGCCAGAAGAATTATATGACGGTTATATTTGGATTTATAAACAAGTATATAGTCTGAAAAATATATGGAAACGGATGCCGAAAGACAAGAGTCAGATTCCCTCCTATTCGCTTTTTAATCTGTTTTATAGAAAATATGGGAGATTTAGTGATTGGCTGTGTAAGAAAATTTCCTATCGCAGAATCGGCAGACTAGCGCAAAAAATGTCGCAGTACATTTCTTTCGGGCAGTGATTGCAGGCACAAAAGATGCAAAAAGGATGCAAAAATGATGAAGATTTGATGTAGCCCTCTGTTATGCTTTTGACTTAGAGGATAAAGCGTACAGAGGGCAATTTATGTCTGTGCATTAAAGTCTGCCTCCAAGCCCGTAATGATTGGAGGTATGGATATGTGAAAGGAAGATTAAAATGAACAAGTGGAAAAAGCGTGAAAAACTATACGGTATCACTGTTATGTGTCTGGCGGTGATTATTCTTTGTTTTGACGGCTGTGGATTGTCAGAAGATAAGCGCCGGAATGCGGACGCTGATAATGTTATGGAGGATGTGCAGCAGAAGGACGGGATAAGTGGTTTCAAGGGGGAAAAGATGCAGATTTTGCCCGATGAGGATGTGGATACTCTGTTGGAGCGTCTGATTGCAGACGAGGGATTTCGGGAACGGGTGCGCTATGGAATAGGAATACGGGAGGAGGACAGCCCGGAGACCGTTCTGCGTAAATTGGAGGAATGCGAAGCACTGACGCTGAGACAGGCGCCTTACGGCAATCCTATTTTTTCGCTGGAATCTCTGGAGCTTTTGCCGAATCTTAAGCGTCTGACCATTGATATCAGCGTTTACAGAGAGTCTGTTATCAGTGATTTTACGCCGATTGCACAGCTTACGCATCTTGAGGAACTTTATTTTTCTTATGAGAAGGAGACAGACGCAGACTTATCGTTTTTAGCACAGATGGAGACGCTGGAGGGCCTGTTTATTATTAATTGCCCCTCCGTGGATATTTCTTTTTTGGAAGATATGTCCCAATTGAAATACCTGTCTTTGTACAAGACGCCGGTGGAGGATTTGAGTATTTTAGAGAACCTGTCCCAATTGGAGGAACTGTCGCTGGCAGGAAATTCGGGAGCGAGGCATATAGAGACGGTAGGTAAGCTTACCAGACTGCAGGATTTGGGACTGCAGGACTGCGGGATAGAGGATATCAGCTTTTTGAGCACACTGAAGGAGCTGAAGGCACTGAATTTAAATGGCAACCGGGTAAAGGATTTGTCACCGATTGCGGAACTGACCAGCTTGGAGCGGCTTGGGGTGGCAGAAAATGAAATTTGCGATATTACACCTTTGAGTGGGCTGACTCATCTGTATGACTTGGCTCTATACGACAATTCCATCAGTGACATTTCTGCCTTGAAGGGGCTGTCTGAACTGAATCAGGTGGGGATTTCCAGCAATAGAATCCGTGATTTATCGCCCCTTGCAGGTAAGGATAAACTAGTGTATGCGTCGGTGTTTGACAATCCGTGGGAGAGTCTGAAGCCGGTGATAGATGTGCCGCTCTTATATTTTGCAGTGCGGGAAGTAACTGAAGAGGAAGAAAAACTAGCGGAGAATCTGACAGGGTCATTAATGCCGGATTTGAAGGAGTTCGAGATTGTGGACTTTAAGAAGGGTGATTTGAATGGGGATGGATTGAAGGACATCGCTTTTGTGGTGGATGCGGATTTTTATCTGGCGAAGATAGGCAAGGATGTATATGAGCCGGAGGAGATGCCGGAGGACCGGGCGCTCTTTGTGTTTCTGCAATGTGCGGACGGTCACTACGAATTGGTGCGGAATGCGCCGGTTCTGGGAGGGAAAACTTCAGGAGGAATGCGGGGAGATCCTTATCATGGAATGGCAATAGTGGATGGATATCTAATAATCCGCCGTGGATGGGGCAGTAGTACGGGGACTACGGTGACGGAGTTTTGGAACTATGAGGATGGCGTGCTTCGGGAAAATCCTACGATATATGTAAGTGATTCCAACTTTGCAGAGGGATATGACATAAAAGTGATGTATATGGAGGAGAACCACTTGCAGCGAAAATGTTTGCAACGGTATGTAATTGCCATGGACGGATACCGTATGGTAAAAGTGGACCTGAGTGATTCCGAACATCCTGAACACGAGGCTTTTCCTGAGATAGAGCTGTATGACGAGTCCTATGTCATCTACCATGAAAAGATTTCCACGAACCTTTCTCCGAAAGAGGCGTTGGAAGCTTTTAAGAATAGTGAGGCTCCGGATGCTCGCAAAGAGCAGATTCCTTATGCTGCATGGCAGAAGGAGGGATATGAACTTTTGTTGGGTGTGGAACTTCCGGACTATTATTATGTGGTATCCGGCGAAGACGGGACGGAAAATTATTTCTATTATGGGAAACTGATGACGAAAGATGGCGAGGTGTATCATAAAATTTATCAAAAACCCAGAAAGACCCAAACTCTGGAGGTCAAGTCCAAAATGGTGGAGGACCGGACGGGAAAAGTGCTGTAAACAAAAAGGAGGCAGGTGAAGGAATCACCTGTCTCCTGCTTAATATCACAACACAGAGTCCAAGGTTTGGAACAGTTGCCCAATATCAATGGGTTTGGCTATATGACCATTCATGCCGCATTGTAAGGCCGCCTGTTTGTCTTCCTCAAAAGCATTGGCAGTCATGGCGATAATCGGGATGGAGGAAAGAGCCTTGTTTTCCAAATTTCGGATTGCTTGAGCAGCTTCATAACCGTTCATCACCGGCATCTGCACATCCATCAGCACTACATTATAATATCCCGGTTCAGACTGCATCACCATATCCAACGCAATCTTACCATTGTTGGCAACTTCTGTCGTATATCCGGCATCCTCTAAAATGGCTACAGCAATTTCCTGATTCAATTCCACATCTTCCACAAGAAGAATTCGTCCGCGGTGCTGCTTTACGGATTCACTAGTACCTAAATCATTGTCCGCAGCTAAGGTCCTGTCATTCTTTAATTCCGGACTATTTTGTAAAGTGTCGGTATAGAGGCGGAATGTGAAGGACACTGTAAACTCAGAGCCCTTTCCCTGTTCGCTCTTCACTTCAATGGAACCGTTCATCATGTCCACAATATTTTTTGTGATTGCCATTCCCAGACCGGTTCCCTGAATTTTACTGATGGTAGAGTTTTGTTCCCTTTCAAAGGGTTCAAAAATATGTTTCACAAATTCAGGACTCATGCCCATGCCATTATCCCGGATGCAAAATTCATAGTTGGCATAACCTGTAGGAGCTCCGGGCTTTTCTGTAATCTTCATGCTGACAGCGCCGCCGGCATTGGTATATTTGACGGAATTGCTGAGCAAATTCAAAAGAACCTGATTCAGCCGGAGTTTGTCGCAATAAATATTTTCATCTGAAACATCCGCCATATCAATTTGCAAGTCAAGCTGCTTTGCACGGACATCGGCCTGCAGAATATTGCGGAGTCCCTGTACAATATCCGGCAGACTGCAGGGCTTCTCATCCAGCTGAATTTTACCGCTTTCAATATGGCTCATGTCTAATACATCATTAATCAGGCTCAGCAAATGGTTGCCAGAAGTCATAATTTTTTGCAGATATTCTGCAACCTGCTCTTTTTGGTCAATGCGGGAAATCGCCAGATTGGTAAACCCAACGATTGCATTCATGGGAGTGCGGATATCATGAGACATATTGGATAAAAATACACTTTTTGCTTTGCTTGCCTTGTTTGCCTGTGAGAGGGCAGCTTCCAGCAGATCGTTTTGCTCCATCTCCCTGCGGATTTCCTCATCTACGCTGCGAAATCCCAGAATAATGCCGGAATCGATATTGCTGGTTCCAGTGCTCACGACTTTTATTTGAAAATAGATAATCTCATTATCCTGAAATTTTCGATAATTCACATAGTACACTTTTTTCTCTGCCAGCTCTTTTTTCAGGGTATCTAATGAGACAGCCTTCCGCAGCATATCACGGTCATCTTCATAAACCCATTCCTGTATGTATTGCTCCATGCTAGTTTTTAGTGAAACGGATCCCTTAAAGATGTTACCTGTCCCACGTCCTTCATTTCGGATTGGGGTGACAATGCCTGTATGGGGGTCTACAAAGCAGACAAGAGTGTAATCTATGCTCAAGGCTTCCACCAATTCCATCTGCCGTCTTTCGTTTTTCTTTTCCTGAAGTTTTTGGGCAGTGCAATCCAGAAGAAAACGCTGGTAAAGGAGTTCACCGTTTTCTTCAAAGAGTTTGATATTGCCCATGACATGCAGAATTTCCCCGTCTTTGTGCTGTACTCTGTATTCTATATTGACACAATCCCCTGCTTTAGTCAGGGTTTTCAGGGAGTCTAAAAGCTTTGCTTTATCCTCAGCTAATACGGTAGGTGAAACCATCTCAAAGCCGTCCGCAATCAGTTCTTCCTGCGTCTCATACCCCAAAATTTTCAAGGCGGGTCTGTTTATGCTCAAAATACGCCGCCCGTCTATTGTATGGCGTATTACTCCACAATCTATGGTAGTAAAAATGGTTTCCAGAGTCTGATTCTTTTTGATGATTTCCTGTTCATAAGCGCGCTCCTGAGTTACGTCAATGGCTACGCCTACGGTTCCCATTACGCTGCCGTCAAGATTGTAAAGAGGTGACTTGTAGGTCATAAGCGTCCGCATACCGTCTCCGGCCTTAATGGTTTCTTCAGACACATAGGTCTGTTTGTTGTCCATAACCTCACGTTCTGACTCTATACAGGCAGGGTCATCCTGTTCCACATCCCAGATGTAAGCGTGACCGCGCCCTTCCACCTGCTGTTTGGTCTTATTCACTGTTTTGCAGAAGCTGTCATTCACCTTTTCGTGAATGCCGTTTTTATCTTTATACCAGACCAGATTCGGAATATTATTGATGGTAGCCTCAAGATAATGGCTGGTCTGCCAGAAGTCTTTGCTCATTTTATAGGTTTGCTGCCACTTGAAAAAACGGAACCGCACTTCTTCATCCGACATAGGCTTCACCCATCCATCTGTGATGGATGTGCCATCTGTGATGGATGTGCCATCTGTGATGGATGTGGATGTCTGGTACTCAAAGAGAATCTGCATCTGCTCTTTATCCGCCAATAAAATAATCTGAGTTTCCCTGCCTTTGCTGGAGGAAAGAATTTGTAAGGTATCTTGGATATCCATATCCTGCAGATCCACTACAATCACATCGGCTTCGGATATCAGATTTTTTTCCAATGTAACACTTTCAGAGAATATATGGGTAAAATGTTCAAGAGCAGGCATTTCCTTTATCACTTCAAATGTATGGCATGGATGACCTGCCAGATATATATGAAGATAACAATTGTACATAACCGTTTTTCCTCCAAACTGAGCATAAGTGTCTAATACTTATATTTTAACAATTTGCCATACCTATGTCAAGGAGCGCCAGATAAGGTGTTTGATGGAACGCGGGTTTTGTGGTATACTATCCGCAAAGGGCAGAGTCAAATGCTGGAAGAAACATCTGCCAAGCTTGCTTGAGCAGATGCTTATTCCGGCATTTGACGAGCGAAGCGACTCCGAAAAAACGAAGTTTTTTTGGAGTTCTGCCCGTGGATTGCGGTAATCAGAGAAACAAATAAAGGAGTGAAAAAGAAATGAGGACAGCAATTGTATATTATTCAATGTCGGGGAATACAAAGTATGTAGCAGACAAAATTGTAGAAGAACTAAAAGCCTCAGGAGAAGTAGATACCATTAGATTAGAGCCAAAGGAGGCATATCCTGACAAGGGGGCCAAGAAGTTTTTCTGGGGAGGCAAAAGTGCCGTTATGGGTGAAAAACCGGCATTGAAGCCTTATGAATTTAACATGGAGAAGTACGATAGAATTATTCTTGGTACACCTGTATGGGCGAGTACTTTTGCGCCGCCTCTTAGAACCTTTATCAATGAAAATCAGGATGTTAAGGGAAAGAAGATAGGCGTTTTTATGTGTTTCAGCGGCGGTGGTGCGCAAAAAGCTATTGAGAAAATGAAAAACTACATTGGTATTGAGAAATTTCAAGCAGAGCTTATTTTGATAGATCCAAAAGAAAAGGGAAAAGAGGAAGATAATGCAAAAATAGCGGAGTTTTGCAAGACACTGCAAGAATGATGAATATCTTTGCAAACCTGCTCAATTTTATCTGCCGCACCTTTTGCGCCGGAGCATCTTTTAAACCCTTCGGCAATCAGGGCGGCATTTTGCCTGTAGACGTTATGGGAAAGCACATGGTTTACCGTCGAAAGAAGTGATGGAATGTCCGTTTTTTTAATCTTTATGCCTGCCCCCAGCTGGGAAACCCGCTCTGCAACGCCTCCCTGTTCTGCGGTCTGGGGCAGCATATCATTCAGAACGATTTGTCAAGGACATAATGAAAGATATTAAAAATGCCCGACAAACAAGAATTTAGCGTTTTTCGTTTTCATCAGAGCAATGCTATATATGCCTAATAGTATATATATGATAACAAGTCCGATTAGGCTTATTGTTTTATATCCGCTGAACGTAGTAAAGCAGTACGGCAGGGCGCATATATCAATAAAGCCATGCAGGATAATTGGCACCCACAGATTATTTGTCCTTTTGTATATCGCCCCGAAATACAAGCCCATTCCGATAGTTGAAATTACTTTAAATAAAATTACAAGCGGTTCCATGCCAATCATACCGGGAATATGTCCCAATCCGAAAACGATTGATGATACCCATATGGCAATGACCGCATGATGCTCTTTTTTGTGAGCAAGTCTGTCAACAATGTTAAGGAACAAGCCTCTGACATATAGCTCCTCAATAATCGCCACACCGAAATAGTATAAAACGCCTTCAATCAGGATTTTCCATACACTCGGCTCATAATCAAAAGGTGTAAGCCCAATGATAAATGCAGCGCAAGAAAAAATACCTGCTGTAACGCCCGCAAAAGCGTACTTTTTTAATCCCTCTACCAACCCGGATTTGTGAAGTCCAAGCGGCCAATCTTTTCCGAATGATTTCAAGACAAGCCATGCGAAAAATCCTATGAAAAGAAAATTTACCAGCAGACTAATGATATATGGTGTCACATCGGATAAACTGAAATGTATAAACAATACCGCAGGCAGACCGGATATGTCCATAAAAGCTAAAACCAATGTTAAGATTATCATGACAGTTATTTGCTTTTTATTCATGTTCTAATTCTCCGAATTCCAATTTATTGAATACAATTCTACCACAACAACACTGATATTACAATCAAATTCAAGGTTGGCTTTGTCGTAGCTTATTTCATAAATAAAACTCCGTTGTATGAATAGTATGATTAATCATATTATTAAGCCAAAAGTCAATAGATGATTTCAACACTAGATAAAAAGCGGTTGATTATCTGTGGCAGGTATGGTAGCATTTCTTCTAGTAAATATAAAATCCGGCAGGGAGGTATGGCAGTGGGGACAAAGGAAAATCTTCTGTCTTTGTTTGAGGCGGACAAGGGAACCTATTTTTCCGGCGAGGAAATCGCAGCAAAGCTGAATATTTCCCGGACTGCCGTGTGGAAGGCTGTGAACAGTCTCAGAAAGGAAGGCTATCAGATAGATGCCGTTCCCAATAAAGGCTACAGTCTTTCGGTAAATACGGATATTCTCTCTGTGCAGGGCATACAAAAATATTTGAGCCCGGAATGCGGCGGTATGGAATTGTGTGTGCTGTCTGAGGCTGAGTCCACCAATGTATTGCTGCGCAAAAAGGCTGACGGCGGAAGCCCGGAAGGGTGTGTGGTCATTGCCGGAGCCCAGACCGGCGGAAGAGGACGGCTTGACCGTAGTTTTTATTCTCCGGCGGACACAGGAATTTATATGAGTCTCCTGCTAAGACCGACAGGGTTTTCTCCCACTCAGGCGGTAAGATTGACCACTATGGCGGCTGTGGCGGCCTGTAAGGCAATCGAGGATGTTTCCAGCAGACAGGTGCAGATTAAGTGGGTCAATGATATATATATGGATGGCAGAAAGGTCAGCGGAATCCTTACGGAAGCTTCCATTGCCATGGAAAACGGCAGTCTGGACTATGTGGTGCTTGGCATCGGCATGAATGTATATCTGCCTGAAAGGGGATTTCCGAAAGAAATAGAGCAGATTGCCGGAGCCATATTCCATGAGAAAAAGGACGATGGAAAAAACTTGTTGGCAGCAGGCTTCTTAAATCATTTTATGGACTATTATACAGCAAAGGAAAACACAGATTATGTGGAAATCTATCGTGCTAAAAGCATGGTAATAGGCAAGGAAATCATGGTATTATCCGGCAGAGCATCCAAAGGAACATCTGATGGTATTGCCGGAAAAAGGGCATTGGCACTGGATATCGATGAGGAATGCCATCTTATTGTCCAATATGAGGATGGTAAAAGAGAGAAGCTTTCCTTTGGAGAAATCAGCATCAGAGTAGCGGAGGTATTTCATGAAAACAAATGATAATGTGACCCGATTAATTGAAAAACCCAAAAAAGGCATCTTAAGAATCGTGTTCAGCCGTGTAGGGCTGATGATGGTTTTATTGCTGTTACAGCTTAACATTCTATTGTCGGTCTATGGCTGGTTTGCGGAATATTTCCGATGGTTTGCAGTGGTGCAGGCGATTTTTTCCATGTGTATGGTGCTGTATCTGTTTAACTGCGACATGGATTCTAGTGCAAAGCTCACATGGCTGGTGCTGATTATGATGTTTCCCATCCCTGCCACCATCATGCTTTGCTTTACCCAAAATGAAATAGGACATAAAGCGGTCAAACTCAGAGTGGGGCAGCTCATAGGTGAGACAAAGGAGAAATTGATTCAGAGTGAGGAAACCCTTAAAAAACCGGAGATTGTAAATTCGGCAACCGATGATTTGTGCAGATATATGAATCAAAGCGGCTGTTTTCCCTTGTGGGAAAATACAGAAGTTACTTATTTTCCTCTGGGGGAGAATAAATTTGCCGCAATGCTGGAGGAATTGAAAAAGGCGGAAAAGTTTATCTTTTTGGAATATTTCATCATTGAAGAGGGGCTCATGTGGGGGAGCATTTTGAAAATTCTGGAGGAGAAGGCAAAACAGGGAGTGGATGTCCGGATAATGTATGATGGAATGTGTGAGATTTCTCTTTTGACCTCGGATTATCCCAAGCGCCTTGCAAAGCTGGGCATAAAGTGCAAGCCTTTCTCGCCCATTAAGCCCTTTATTTCCACCCATTACAATTACAGGGACCACAGGAAAATCCTGGTGATTGACAATAAGGTGGCATTCAATGGCGGCGTCAATCTGGCGGATGAATACATTAATGAAGTGAAAAAATTTGGTCATTGGAAGGACACGGCAGTCATGTTAAAGGGTGAGGCGGTGTCAAGTTTTACCCTGATGTTTCTGCAGCTGTGGAATATCAGCGAGAAGGAAGTAAAATGGGATGAGTATCTGACACCCCAAAAAGCGGAAACTCCGTCCGGTTTTGTGATGCCTTACTGTGACTGTCCCCTTGATGAGTATAAGGTGGGGGAGAGCGTATACATGGATATTCTTTATCGGGCAAAGAGCTATGTGCACATTATGACACCCTATCTGATTCTGGACAACGAGCTGGAAACTGCATTACAATATGCCGCTCAGAGAGGGGTGGATGTGAAGCTGATACTGCCGGGGATTCCTGATAAAAAACCGGTATACGCCCTAGCAAAATCTCATTACAAGGCGCTCTTAAAGGCGGGAGTGAAGATTTACGAATACACCCCGGGCTTTGTCCATGCAAAGGTCTTTGTCAGCGATGACGAAAAGGCTGTGGTGGGAACCATCAATCTGGATTACAGGAGTCTGTATCATCATTTTGAATGCGCCACTTATTTATACCGGACGGGCTGTATAGCGGAAATAGAGGAAGATTTTGGCAAAACCCTTGCAGCGTGTAGGGAAGTCACTGACGAAACCATAAAGCGTGAGAAATTTTCTTATAAAGTTATGGGTGGCTTTTTAAAGCTGATTGCACCGCTTCTGTAAAAGCAGTGCAGATTGTCAATTATGTGTGCAAACCACTTATAAGAAAAAAGGACCGGAGGGCTGGATTTTGAACAAGAGAATCAAATATTTTTTGGCATTTGGTCTGCTTTTGGCGGTGGAAGTGTTGATTGCGCTGTATGTGCATGACCGCTTTGTGCGCCCTTATATAGGCGATGTATTGGTGGTAATGGTTCTTTATTTCTTTGTGCGGATTTTTGTGCCTGACAGATGCCGATGGCTGCCGCTTGGAATCTTTGTGTTTGCTGTATCGGTGGAAGTTTTACAGTATTTCAGGATTGTGGAGCGCATGGGACTTTCAGATATTGCATTTATGCGGATACTTGTAGGTTCTGTTTTTGATGTGAAGGACATTATCTGTTATGGAACGGGCTGTCTGATATTGCAAATAGCACAGCAGCGCCGAAATAAAGTGTCGGATGAGATGACGAAAGACATGACAAAAGGGGCGATTTTTCCCCTTATCATTCAATTTACCATTCCGTTAGTTTTGGGGAATCTGCTGCAATTGACCTATAATGCGGTGGATGGCATTATAGTGGGGCAGTATGTGGGAAAGGAAGCCTTGGCGGCGGTGGGAACCAGCAATCCCCTTGTCACACTGATTATCCTGTTTGTGCAGGGAATTTGTCTCGGCACGGGAATTTTGATAGGAACCCTCTATGGTGCAGGAGATTACGAAGCTTTAAAGCGTCAGGTCAGCACTGCCATGGTTTCGGGAATTGTGTTTTCTTTTACTCTTACGATGATTGTGTTGGGGGCGGCTCCAGCGCTGCTTAAGCTGCTGCAGGTGGATGCAGGGATTTTGGGGGAGGCTGTGATTTATCTCAGAATCATTATCTGCGGCTTGGTCTTTAACTTTATTTATAATTTTTTTGCAAGTACCTTAAGAGCTATGGGGGACAGCCGATCGCCCCTTTATTTTCTGGGAATCAGTGCAATTCTCAATATTATTGGGGATTTGGTATTCGTAATATTCTTTTCCATGGGAACCACGGGCTGCGCCATAAGCACTGTGTTAAGTGAGGCATTCAGCTGTCTTTTGTGTTGGATTTATATAAAGAAGCGCATACCTGTCATGAATTTGGGAAAGCGATGGCTTGTGTTTGACGGAAGGATGTTTGGGCAAACCATCCGCTATGGATTTGTCAGCGCCATGCAGCAGTCCACGGTTCAGCTGGGAAAGCTGGGTATTCAGGGGATTGTAAATACCATGGGAGTCACTGCCACAGCAGCTTTTGCGGCAATCAACAGAATTGACGACTATGCCTATATACCGGAACAAAATATAGGGCATGCCATGACCAGCGTCATGGCTCAAAACAGAGGCGCCGGAAAAATGCAGCGCGTGGGTGCGGCTTTTCGCGTGGGAATGTATGTGGAGGTTGTCTATGGAATAGCTGCGGGCATTCTCCTGCTGTTTTTGGCCAATCCCATTATGGGGCTGTTTACCCGGGACGAGGCTACTATTCTGCTGGGGGAGCAGTATTTGCATCTGATTGCATTTATGTATATCGTGCCTGCAGTTACCAATGGTGTGCAAGGGTATTTTCGGGGAATGGGGGACTTGCAGATTACCTTGTGGAGCAGTCTGATTAATATGGGAGTGCGGGTGGCAGCCTGCATTTTGCTGGTATTTTATTATAAAATGGGAATTGTGGCGCTGCCCTGGGCATACTTGATTGGATGGGCGGCAATGATGTTATATGAGCTTCCGTTTTTATTGCGGAGCAGGTGATTACGAAACTCATTATTTTGTAATCCGAATTGTGCAGATTGTATGTTCCATAAGCAGACCCTTGAAAAACGCCGGCGCTTAGCGAGGTATTAACGAGCTTAGCACCGTTGCGTTTTTCACGGAGTGAAAGCGTGTCTGCGTTGGAATGTGCAATATGCACAATGATACTTGCTAAATAATGAGTTTCGCAAACGCCTATTAACGATTGTACAACAGAAGGGAGAAAGGCATAAAATGTTAGCGGAAATGATTTGGAAGGAAGCGCAGGAGAGTGGGGAGTCCGTGTTGGAGGACAGGAGATATCTTCACAAACATCCGGGGACGGGATTTGATACTAGGGAGGCAGTTTCCTATGTCAAAAAGGAACTTGAAAAAATGGGATATGAACCCAAAGACTGCGGAAAGGCCGGTATTGTGGCCCTGGCAGGGGGCAAAAGAGAGGGAAAGGTGTTTTTGCTGCGTGCGGATATGGATGCTCTTCCAATCAAAGAGGAATCAGGTCTTTCCTTTGCGGTGCAGGGGGATAAATCCCATGCCTGCGGACATGATATGCATACGGCTATGCTGCTTGGAGCGGCGCGGCTTTTAAAGAGGCATGAAGAGGAGATTCCCGGCACAGTGAAGCTTATGTTTCAGTCTGCCGAGGAAATCTTTGAGGGCTCCAACGACATGATACAGGCAGGAGTATTGGAAAATCCCAAGGTGGATGCGGCACTGATGATTCATGTGATGGCAGGGATGCCTCTTCCTGCGGGAACAGTGATTGTTTCTTCTCCCGGAGTCAGCGCTCCCGGCGCAGATTATTTTGAAATCCGGGTGCAGGGCAAGGGCTGCCACGGCTCCATGCCCAATACGGGAGTGGACCCTTTGAATGCGGCATGCCATATTCTGATTGCGCTTCAGGAGCTGAGTGCAAGGGAATTGTCTTTAAATGACAGGGCAGTGCTGACTATTGGCACCATGAGCGCCGGAAATGCAGCCAATGTCATTCCGGATACTGCGGTTATGGGGGGCAGCATACGAACTTTTGACGAGGATACCCGCTCTTTCTTAAAAGAGAGAATGACAGAGATAGCAGAGGGGATTGCGAAATCTTTCAGGGCAGAGGCGGAAGTGAGTTTTGGAAGCGGATGCCCGTCTCTTTATAACGATGAAAGAGTGAGCTTAGAAATTACGAAATACATGAAAGAAATTTTAGGAGAACAAAAAACATTTTCCAGCGAACAGTTAAATGCTATGAGTGGAAGTAAAGCCTCCCAAGTATCAGGAGGCTCTGAGGATTTTGCATATGTAAGCAGACAGGTTCCGTCGGTGATGCTGGCACTTGCAGCCGGAGAACCGGAGAAAGGCTATTGTTACCCGCAGCATCATCCCATGGTAAAATTTGATGAGGCTGTTCTTCCGGAAGGGAGTGCCGTGTATGCCTATGCCGCTCTGCGCTGGCTGGAAGATCACAATGCTCAAGCCCACACCTAAAGACTTTACTGTTTCTTGGAATTTGTATTCTGGCGCAGTTTTAAAAGTTCGGCATAATCTGCTAACAGCCCCCGGTCTTTTTTGGATAATTCCAAGGTGGTGTTAATCAGATTAGCAATGGTGTAGTCTTTGGTCAAAGGAGCTTCTAAATCCTTTGGATAATAGCGGTAATTGGTGCGGTTTAAAAGATAATCGGTAGTGACTCCAAAATAGTCGGCTAATTTGCATAAGGTATCAAGGTCAGGATAATGAACGCCCTTTTCATAATTGGAAATTGTACCGATGGAAACATTCAGGTAAACTGCAAGTTCTTTTTGATACAAGTCTCTTTCTGTGCGAAGTTCTGACAGAATCTGACCAATTTCCAGGTTGTTGTCCGACATAATCAATTCCTCCCTGCCTTAATTTTCGGTGTACTATGTTCTGATGGTAAAATAGGTGCTGTTTGCCTTTAGAATAAATATATTTTAGCGCATAAAAATATGCATATGAAGATATTCTAGTTAAGAGATAAATTAGACATTTTGATTGAGGGAGAATAAAACGAACCAAGGACAGCTGTGTTGCAAAACTCATACTTTTGTGGTAAAGTATTTGACATATAAACGTATAAAGCAAAAATTTGTAAAAGTACCATTTTGTAATATTGGCGGAGGGAGAAGTTTTATGAGAAAACCTAAAATGCAGGATATAAAGGCAGTTTTAAAGCCAAATGCGCAAAAATTATCATTATTATTCCTGTATTTATATTTTGTGTTCGTATTTATTGGCCAATATATAACTGATATAAGCGTTGATTTAAAAACATGGATGGTTCTGCTCCTTTTGGCGGGAGCCGTTATAGCCACAACTGTAACAGATAAAATTAGTCAGACTGTTTTGCGGATATCCACAGGAAAAATTGGAACCCAGAAAGAATTAACCATATGGTTCCTATTGTGTTTTGTGTGTACTTTTGGGATTCTGGAGAGGTACTATTATGCGTTTTTCCCCGGTTCTTATTCGCCGGACTCCAATCTTCAATTGTATCAGGCAGTCAGCGGAAATTATTCTGATTGGCATCCATTTATTCATACCTTTTTGTTTTTTACAATCCCAATCAAACTTTTTCAATCAATAGAAATGATTGTATTTTTGCAGATTATGTATTTTTCAGTTGCCTTGGCATATTTGATCATGACGCTCAGAAAATATGGCTGCCCCAGAAAGCTATGCGTTTTTAGTCTTTGTCTTGTTCTGTTTTCTCCGATTACTGGGAACATTCTCATGTATCCGTGGAAAGACTGCGGGATGGCGATTTTTGCCATGGTCACTATGGCGCATTATATCAATGTCCTTTTATCCAAAGGGGAATGGCTGCGGCGGAAAAGAAATATAGTTGTGTGCAGCCTGTTTTTTGCACTTACAACACTTGTCAGACACAATGCCATACTTTTTACTCTGCCGATGCTGGCAGCATTGGCGGTCATAGGGTGGAGAGCATATAAACGCCAAGTAATGTCTATGATACTTATTTTTGCAGCGCTTCTGTTTTTGGTAAAAGTACCCATGTATCATTTGTATAAAGTCGAAAAACCGGGAGAGCGAACAGTGGAAACTATGGGTATGTGTATGGTGATGATGGGAAATGTTCTGGAAAACTGCCCGGAAAAGCTGGATAGTGAAGTGAAGAGTTTTTTGTATCAGGTATCGCCCAAGGAAGTATGGGAGCAAAACTATGTAACAGGTGACTTTAATAATGTAAAATGGAGTTCTGAAACAGATACTGCCGTGATAGAGGAAGCCGGGGCACAAAAACTGTTGAAATATACCTTTCAGACGTTTAGGGCTTCCGGGATATATAGTCTGCAGGCATTTTTGAAATTAACGGGAATGGTGTGGAAAATTGACGGAGATTTGGTCTGGTATGTAAGCGCTTTTCCAGACACCGACAAAACACAACTTGTTCTGGATGTTACGGAACAGAAAAAGGTGAGAATGCTGTTGCAAAATTGGACTACCCTTGTGTATAAAAGTGTGTTGAAATACCCGATGAATTATATTGGCTGGTTTGATCTCGCATTAATCGCTCTGGCGTTGATTAGTGTCCGAAAGAAGGAGACGAGGATACACATTTTCCATGCATTGCCACTCCTTTGTTATAATTTTGGAACAGCATTATTGCTTACAGGATTCGATTGGCGATTTTTCTATTTGAATTTTCCATTAGTTGTTCCTACAATATTTTTATTGGTTAAGAGTATGCAGGAGGCGGAAAAATGAAGAGAGTGATTGTAATAGGAGCAGGACCTGCAGGCCTGACAGCTGCTTACGAACTGTTGGAAAAAGGGAACGGCTATGAGGTGACGGTGCTGGAAGAAACGGATGTGTTTGGAGGCATTTCCCGGACAGTAAATTATAAAGGGAACCGTATGGATATGGGAGGACACCGATTTTTTTCCAAGATACCGGAAGTAAACGAATGGTGGCATAAAATGCTTCCGATACAGGGGGAATTATCATGGGATGATAAGCATCTGGACCGCAAAAGCACATTGGCAGAGCACGGACCTGACCCGGAGAAGGAAGATGTGGTAATGCTGCTCAGACACAGAGTGTCCCGCATTTTATTCGATGATAAATTTTATGATTATCCGGTTTCATTAAAGGCAGAAACCATAAAGAATATGGGAATTTTTAAAACTATGCAAGTTGGATTCAGCTATCTTGCGGCAATGATTTTTCCAAAGCCGGAGGACAATCTGGAAAATTTCTATATCAATCGGTTTGGCAGGAAGCTGTATTCTATGTTTTTTGAGTATTATACGGAAAATTTATGGGGAAGACATCCCCGTGAGATAGATGCTTCCTGGGGGGCACAGCGTGTCAAAGGACTTTCCATTATGGCTGTTTTAAAAGATATATTTGGCAAAATTTTTAGGAAAAATAACAGAAAAGTGGAAACGTCGCTGATAGAAGAATTTCAATATCCTAAATTTGGTCCGGGGCAGTTATGGGAGATAACTGCGGAAAAGATACTTGAGATGGGAGGCCGGATTGAAAAGAACGCAAAGGTAACCGGAATCAGACAGGCTGATGGAACTATTGAAGAGGTTATTTACGAAAAAGATGGGAAAACATATACGTTAAAAGGAGATTATTTTATTTCATCCATGCCAATAAAAGACTTGATTCATGGGCTTAATGGTGTTCCCGACAAGGAGGCGGACATAGCTGAAAACCTGCCCTATCGTGATTATATGACACTCGGTGTTCTTGTTAAAAAACTTAATCTGCAGAATCGTACAAAGTATAAAACTGTGGGAAATATTGTGCCGGATTGCTGGGTATATGTGCAGGACAGACGTGTTAAGATGGGGAGGTTTCAGATATATAATAATTGGTCACCCTATATGGTAAAAGATTTGGAGCACACGGTATGGCTGGGACTAGAGTATTTTGTGAATGAAGGTGATGAATTCTGGAATATGTCAGAGAGTGAATTTTCCCAAATTGGCATTGACGAGATGCTGCGTCTGGGATTGATAAGCAGCCGGGATGATGTCATTGACGTACATATGGAAAAAGTGAAGAAAGCATATCCTGCCTATTTTGACTCATATAAGCAGATAGATGAGCTCATCACATACTTAAACGGTATAGAGAATTTGTATTGCGTGGGGCGTAACGGACAGCACCGATACAATAATATCGACCATTCTATGTGTACTTCTTTTGAAGCGGTAAAAAATATTTTAAGTGGAAATAAGGATAAGAGTAATATATGGAATGTGAATACAGAACAAGATTATCATGAGGAAAAAAAGACGCAGAATCATGAAGGTTAGAATGAAAGCTGGAAAATATATAAGAAAGCAGAGAACCCAAGATGTTAGAATGTTTTTATCCCGACCATGAAATGGCTTGTGCATATGAGATTGCATATGAAGCGCTGTATGAAGAAGGGTACAGGGGCATTATTTTTGATATTGACAATACGCTGGTGCCCCATGGAGCGCCAGCGGATCAGAGGGCGGAGGAGCTCTTTGCAAGGCTTAGGGACATTGGTTTTGAGACTCTGCTTTTGTCCAACAATAAGGAGCCAAGAGTACAATCCTTCAGCGAAAAGGTAGGTTCCCGCTATATTTTTAAGGCGGGAAAACCGGGCAGAAAGGGCTATCTTAAGGCGATGGAGATGATGGGAACGAAACCCGAGACCACACTTTTTGTGGGAGACCAGCTCTTTACGGATGTGTGGGGGGCAAAACGTGTGGGCATCGTCACTTATCTGACCAGACCCATTCATCCCAAGGAGGAGATTCAGATTGTACTGAAACGATATCTGGAAAAAATCGTTCTTTATTTTTATCATAAAAAGACAAGATAAGGAGAAACAGGATGGAGATAAACGGCTATACCCGCACCTGCGGGCTGATAGGGAATCCGGTGGAGCATACCATGTCCCCGGCGATACATAACAATCTGGCCAAGGCCACCGGGGAGAACCTGGTCTATGTACCCTTTCATGTGCAGAAAGGGCATCTGAAAGAAGCAGTGGAGGGCGCTCATGCTTTGAATCTTTTGGGACTGAATGTCACAGTGCCCTACAAGCAGGAGGTCATTCCTTTTTTGGAGGAGACGGATTCTCTGGCAGCGCAGATTGGCGCCGTCAATACATTGGTGCGCACAGAAAAAGGATACAAAGGGTATAATACGGATATGCCGGGACTCTACCGCGCCATGTTGAGTGACGGAGTCTCCATAGAGGGTGAGGAAGTGTTGATTCTGGGAGCCGGAGGCGTAGCCAGAGCGGTGGCGGTACTGCTTTTGCAGAAAAAGGCAGCAGGGGTAACACTCTTAAACCGCACTGTGGAGCGGGCGGCTAAAATTGCAGAGGAGGTTAATGTCATTGCGGAACAAACCGGAGCCGCGGAGGGCAGAAAGTTTGCCCGGGCTCTTTCTCTGCAGGAATATGATAAGCTTCCAACAGACAGAAAATATCTGGCGGTTCAGGCAACCAGCGTGGGAATGTTCCCTGATACGGAGGCGGTGGTGATTGAGGATGCAGCCTTTTATGAAAGGATTCACACGGGGTATGATTTAATTTTCAATCCTGCGAAAACCAAGTTTATGAAATTGGTGGAAGCGCATGGGGGCAGGGCTTTCTGCGGTTATAAAATGCTGCTATATCAGGGGGTTATCGCCTATGAACTGTGGACGGGGCAGCAGATTGGAGATGAGCTGGCGCAGGAGATATATCAGAATTATCTCAATATATAGGATAGAAGCGGAATGTGAGGAATTATGGAACGAAAGAATAATATTATTTTGATAGGTTTTATGGGGAGCGGCAAGACTTCGGTAGGGCTTAAGCTTTCCTATCGCCTGAAGATACCTGTGGAGGACACGGACAAGCTGATAGAACAGAGCGAAAAGCGCAGCATCAGCAGTATTTTTAAAGAAGAGGGCGAAGAATATTTCCGAAACAGGGAGACGGAACTTTTGCAGGAAATCAGCGAAAGGAATTATGGCAGGATTCTTTCTGTGGGAGGCGGCACTCCCGTAAGAGCGGAAAACCGCAGGCTTTTAAGGCAGTGCGGAACGGTGATATATCTGCGGATTAAGCCGGAAAATGTCTACGAGAGGCTTAAAGGTGACACTACAAGGCCATTGCTTGCCGGCGAAAATCCTCTGGGACGTATCAGAGAATTGATGGAGGCCAGAAAAGCCGCCTATGAAGAATGTGCGGATATGATTATTGATGTGGATGAAATTTCCATGGAAGAAATTTTGAATCGGCTGGAGAAGGAACTGCAAAGCCAAAGAGGGCAGGAGGTATAAGGATGAAATTATTAGTGATTAACGGACCGAATATCAATTTTTTGGGAATCAGAGAAAAAAGTGTTTATGGGACACAGGATTATGACTATCTGTTAAAGATGATTGAACAGAAGGGAAAGGACTGCGGGGCGGATATCACGGTGTTTCAAAGCAACCATGAGGGGGCTATCATAGACCGTATTCAGGAAGCGTATTTTGACGGGACGGAGGGGATTGTCATCAATCCGGGAGCATATACCCATTACAGCTATGCCATCAGGGATGCGTTGGCAAGCATCACTGTGCCTAAGGTAGAAATCCATATTTCCAATATTATGGAGAGGGAAGATTTCCGTAAGATTTCCGTGACGGCGCCTGTCTGCGACAAACAGATTTACGGGCAGGGGCTTGACGGGTATCTTCAGGCGGTTGATTTTATTTTGGAAAAACGGTGATAAAAGAAAAAAATAAGAAAAAGTAAAAAAACAGTTGAAATATGTCCGCCGATATATTACACTGTTAGAGGATTACATTGTGAGAGTATTAGGAGGAATATACTATGATTTCTGCAGGCGATTTCAGAAATGGTATTACTATTGAGTTGGACAATAATGTATATCAGATTATTGAATTTCAGCATGTGAAGCCCGGAAAGGGCGCAGCTTTTGTCAGAACAAAGCTGAAAAATATCAAAAACGGCGGCGTAGTGGAAAAGACTTTCAGACCCACCGAGAAATGCCCTCAGGCACGAATTGACAGAAAAGATATGCAGTATCTGTACAATGACGGGGATCTTTATTATTTTATGGACACGGAAAATTATGAGCAGGTAGCCTTGAATAATGAGACTGTGGGCGATGCACTGAAATTTGTGAAAGAAAATGAGATGTGCAAGGTATGTTCCCACAATGGAAATGTATTTTCCGTGGAGCCTCCTCTATTTGTAGAATTGGTTATCACCGAGACGGAGCCCGGATTTAAGGGCGATACCGCTACAGGAGCAACGAAACCCGCTACTGTAGAGACAGGAGCCACTGTTGCAGTGCCTCTGTTCGTTGATCAGGGTGAAACCATCAAGATTGATACCAGAACAGGGGAATATCTGTCCCGTGTTTAATCTGCAATATCTTTTATAGAACAAGCTTGTAAGACAATGGCGCTTAGAAAAGTGCCATTGTTTTTTGTGTTCTCATTTCTAAAAGTCAAGATTCAAAATCTACAATTATCCCAATATTAACAATAGGCAATTGCCTAAATATCAACAAGAAAGAGAGGAAATCATATGGAAATAAAAAGATTTGCGCAGAACGTACAGGCTGCGGTGCAAAAGGAGTTAGGACAGGGTCATAAAGTTACATTGAAGGATATCTCCAAAAATAACGGAGTGACTTTGTTGGGAATGATGATTACGGCGGAGGGACAGAATGTTGCGCCCACCATTTATCTGGATTCTTTTCATGAGGCGTATGAGGGAGGGGTATCCCTTGACTGTATTGTAGAAAAAATATTGGAGGTATACAGAGCGGATACCCCGTCCAAAAGCGTTGACATGGAATTTTTCAGAGATTTTGAAAAGGTGAAGGACAGAATCTGTTATAAACTCATAAGCAGGGAAAAGAATGAAGAGCTTCTTTCACAGATTCCCCATAAGGAATTTCTGGATTTGGAAATCTGTTTTTACTATGCTTATCAGGGAGAAGCGCTTGGGAACGGTTCTATTTTAATCTTTAACACACATCTGGAAATGTGGGATACCTCCGTAGAAGAACTTTTTGCTCTGGCGCAGGAAAATACGCCTGCAATCTTTCCATGGGAGTGTAAGACCATACAAGAGGTGCTGCGGGATATTGTGAAGACGGAGGAAAAAGAAACGAATAAAACAGCAAAAGAGAAATCAGATACAGAGGGACTTATGAAGATTCTGGGAAACAGCGCTCATATATACGGTGCAGCCTGCATTCTGTATCCCGGCGTTTTGGATGAGATTGCCCGAAAAGAAGGCAGGGATTTTTATATTCTGCCCAGCTCTGTCCATGAAGTGATTTTGCTGAAGGCGGGGGACGGAGAAGACCCTCTGCTTTTGAAGGAAATGATAAAGGACGTAAATGACACGCAGGTGGCTCCGGAAGAAATTTTGTCCTATCAACTCTATTATTTTGAACATGCAGACAATAATATTAGAATCTTTTGATAACTATTTTCTTATTTTCAGAAATTTTGTGAAAAATTCGTGAAAGTTTTCCCAAAAACAGTAGACATAGAGCATTTTTTGTGATATCATACTCAAGGTGATGTAATAAAATTGTAACAATTTGCATCCGTAGTCTAATGGATAGAACGAAGGCCTCCGACGCCTTTAATGCAGGTTCGATTCCTGTCGGATGCATTTTGCATCACCTTGATTGATATCAATGGTATGTTTGAGAAAGGTGCTATTTTAATGTTGAAAGATAAAGCGGGCAAAGCGCTCGATTGGATTTTAAAGCATAGTGCGATTGTATTTCCCCTGATTATCTGCGTGGCAGTGGCTGTTACTGTGGCTTTTGTATTGAGTGCAGGGAATGCCGGCAGAGCGGAGGGAGCGGAAAATACAGGAAATTCCACAGAGTCGTCATTGGCAACATCGGAAAGTCCGCAGATAGAAGATGTGCCCTTGGCAGAAAATACTGACGAAGCAGTCAGTACCTTAATTTTGACTTTTTATAATGCGGCGGCGCTGGGAGATATGGAAACATTGGTTTCACTCTGCGATTCCATGCCGGATGAACTGTATTTTCAATATCAGGAACTAGCAAAGTATATTGAATATTACCCTGTAATTGAAATTTATACGAAACCGGGTTTGGAGGAAGGCTCATCTCTTGTTTTTGTATATTTCAGGGAGGTATTTGTGAATCATGAGGAGGAGGAGTTTCCGGGATGGCAGGGCTTTTACCTGTGTACCAATGAAGAAGGGAAACTTTATATTAAGTGGAGTGATTTCACCAAAGAGCAGGACGACTATGTCATGGCAGTCAGCTCTCAGGATGATGTGATAGCTTTTAACAACCGCATTACAGTGGAATATAATGATTTGCTTCGCGAGAAGCCGGAGTGGGCTGAGTATATGGATCAGATGAAGGGACAGCTTGAAACGGCAGTGGGTGTGCAGATAGCAAAGAAAAATGCGGAACAGGAACAGCAGACGACACCCCCTGAGGATCCGGATACGAATCCAGAACAGGGCGGAAATGAAGAACCTCCTGAAAATGTGGCACCGGCAATACAGTATGTAATCGCTACCACCACGGTAAATGTGAGAAGCTCTGACAGCGAGAACGCAGAGCGTTTGGGCAAGGTGTCCCAAGGCACGAAACTGCAGTTAAAGGAAACACGTGTCAACGGATGGAGTATGGTGGTTTTTGAAGGTAAGGATGCCTTTATCAAATCCCAATATCTGGAGGCAGCGGAGAGCGCATCAGGCTTAGAAGCCATTGGCACAGTAACTGCCACTGCCAATGTCAATGTGCGCGTTTCACCCAGCGAGAGCGGAGAGCGGCTTGGCGTATTGGCCGACGGGGAGACCGTAGATTTGTATGCCAAAGAAAACGGCTGGTGCAAAATTAAGTATCGTGACCAGGTGGGATATGTAAAAGCGGATTATGTGAAATAGCTGCATAAAAATAAAAAGAAAGGGAATGCTTCTGAAAAAGAGGCATTCTTTTTTTGTCGGATAAAAATGGCGGAGTCCGGCTTGGCGCTGCAGCCGGATGTCGCAGAAACGGAGTTAAAATGAAATCACAGGAAGTAAAGATATATCGGGAGATTCAGAAGAATACGGAGATGGCGATGAAAGCCATTGACACCATATCGGACAAGGTATATGATGACCAGCTCGCCTTACAGATGTCCAGACAGTCCTTGAAATACTCAGAGCTTCATAATGAGGCGGTGAAACAGTTGGTGGAGGCAAAGGCAGAGCCTTATCACAGCAGTTATTTTGATGATATGATGGTAAAGACAGGCATTCATTACAATACTTTGCTCAACACCAGCACCAGCCATATTGCGGAATTGATGATAAGGGGCAGCCACAATGGCATTGTGGAGATGGAGAAGGTGTTAAACCATAATGATAATGTGGGGGAAAAGCCGGAGATGCTGGCAAGACAGCTCATTGATTTTGAAGAAAAAAATATTGCAAGGCTTAAACATTATTTGTAATGGGGATTGAAGATTGGATACATTGTATACGTGTATAATTTATTGTGCAACTTGTCCAAAAAAAGGGATAAAATTTTTACGGTTTTGTGGATGAAAGTATGTTGTGAATTTGAAACACAAGATTTATAATAGATAACGGATTGCAGATACAATAAAGGAGGACAAGACAATGTCATATGTTGATGAGGTATTTGAGCTGGTTGTGGCAAAGAATCCTGCACAGCCGGAGTTCCATCAGGCAGTAAAAGAGGTGTTGGAATCTCTTCGCGTAGTAATTGAGGCAAATGAGGAGGAGTATCGTAAGGATGCTCTGTTAGAGAGAATTGTGACTCCGGAGCGGCAGTTGCTTTTCCGTGTTCCCTGGGTGGATGACAAGGGACAGGTTCAGGTAAATAATGGTTTCCGTGTGCAGTTTAACTCTGCAATCGGACCTTATAAGGGAGGTTTAAGACTGCATCCTTCCGTAAACCTTGGTATTATCAAGTTTTTAGGTTTTGAGCAGATTTTCAAGAATTCCCTGACCGGGCTTCCTATCGGCGGCGGCAAGGGTGGTTCTGACTTTGATCCTAAGGGCAAATCCGACAGGGAAGTGATGGCGTTCTGTCAGAGCTTCATTACGGAACTGCATAAATACATAGGCGCAGACACCGATGTACCTGCAGGGGATATCGGAACCGGCGCAAGGGAAATCGGTTATATGTACGGTCAGTACAAGAGACTTACCGGACTTTATGAGGGTGTTCTCACAGGAAAAGGCTTAAGCTATGGCGGCTCTCTGGCAAGAACCGAGGCTACTGGTTATGGTCTTTTGTACCTCACAGAGGAAATGCTGAAGTGCAACGGCAAGGATATTGCAGGCAAGACCGTTGCCGTATCAGGTGCGGGAAATGTGGCTATCTATGCAATTCAGAAAGCACAGCAGCTCGGTGCAAAGCCGGTTACCTGCTCCGATTCCACCGGGTGGATTTATGATCCGGAAGGCATTGATGTAGCGTTGTTAAAGGAAATCAAGGAAGTGAAGCGCGCAAGACTGACCGAGTATGCCGCTGCAAGACCTAGTGCAGAATATCATGAAAAGAAAGCAGGAGAGCATGGTGTATGGACTGTAAAATGTGATATTGCTCTTCCCTGCGCTACCCAGAACGAGCTGGATTTGGATGACGCAAAGGCCTTGGTTGCAAACGGCTGCTTTGCAGTGGCTGAGGGCGCTAATATGCCTACCACCATGGATGCTACCGAGTATCTGCAGGCAAATGGTGTTCTGTTCTGCCCTGGCAAGGCTTCCAATGCGGGCGGCGTAGCTACATCCGCTCTGGAGATGAGCCAGAACAGCGAGAGACTTTCCTGGACCTTTGAGGAGGTTGACTCCAAGTTAAAGAATATCATGGTAAATATCTTCCATAATCTGGACGATGCCGCAAAGAAGTACGGCATGGAAGGCAATTATGTGGCAGGCGCTAATATTGCAGGATTTTTGAAGGTGGCTGACGCCATGAAGGCACAGGGAATTGTGTAAAACATAAAGAAAAGCTTAGAGAGAAGGACTGTGTGGGATTTTCCATGCAGTCCTTTTGATTGTAGGTGAAAGCATGAAGTTGGCGGATAAGGTTGTACTTGTTAATTGCTTGGTTATAAATTATAATAGAATTTGGATAATAGAATCAAAACCAGAAAGAGAAATGATTGCGGAAGAGAACCACTGTTACAATAGATAGAAAGGGACTACATATGGACAGTTTGTATATTGTTATTCCGGCATATAATGAAGAGGCCAATATTGAATCCGTGGTGGAGGGCTGGTATCCCATTGTGGAGAAGCATTCCGGCAGCGGGCAGTCAAGGCTTGTTATTATAGATGATGGAAGCAGGGATGGTACTTTTGCCATGCTGAAGAAACTTGCAGAGACCAGACCGCTTTTGGTCCCTCTTACCAAGGAAAACGGTGGACATGGCGCTACGGTGCTGCATGGTTATCAGTATGCGCTGGAACAAAAGGCTGATTATATTTTTCAGACGGATTCGGACGGGCAGACCCTGCCGGAAGAGTTTGAACCCTTTTGGGAGCTGAGGGAACAATATTCCATGGTGATTGGCAGCAGATTAAAGAGGGGGGACGGATTTTCACGAGTGCTGGTAACCAAGACCCTAAAAATAGTGATAGGCTTATGTTTTCATGTATGGGTGGAGGATGCAAATACGCCGTACCGGCTGATGCAGGCGGACACTCTGCGGGAAAATATTCAGTATGTTCCGGAAAAATATTTTTTGAGCAACGTACTGCTCACCACTATTTATACCAAGAAAAAGAACAGCATAAAATATATCCCTATTACCTTCAGAGAGAGGCAGGGGGGAGAAAACAGTATCAATATCCCCAAAATCATTAAGATCGGAAGGGAAGCGATGCATAGTTTCTTCGTGTTGAACAAGGTGTTGAACCAGCAACTGAAAAAACAGCCCTGAGACCAATAAAACGCGAGGGGGAAGAACAGGATTATGGACGTTGTCAGCCAAGGAATAATGAAATGAAAAAAATTACAAGCATTTTGATAAATATATATAAAAAATATGGATATTTATTTCAGGGGAAACTATTTAGTATAGTGATTCTTTTTTACAAGGAAAACAGAGTTGCAAAAACCCCTGTACAGGCATTAAAAAGAGTGTTATCACATTTCAGGGAAATAAAGGTATATGGTGGAACTTGTTCTAGGGAAAAGATATTAGCGAAGGCAAGGTTTGATGCCGATGGATGCCATACCTTTATTTATACATGGGATGTGTATAAGACAGTAAAAGTCAGGGGAAAAATTCTTGGAAATTGCACTATTGACTACAGCAAAATATTAAATTACGGCTTGTCCCATTATTATATGGATGGAGATGATGAGTTTGCAAAAACCAATAATTCCGTCTTAAATGCAATTCTTTCGTATATAGAACGACTTGCTGATTATGTAAAGGACAGTGAAATTGCCAATAAAAAAAATATTGTATCCTATCTGCTGCGATTTAAGAATGAACCGGCACAGAATCTGGAGGAAGCTTTACAGCGTATTCTGGTTATCAATCAAATCCAATGGCAATTGGGTCATATTTTGGTTGGTTTGGGGAGGCTGGATTATTGTCTTGACAGGTATATAGAGGATGAAACGAAAGCAAAAAATCTTTTGAGAGAGTTTTTCAGTCTGCTTCATAAGTATTATACAATAAAGAGTAACGCTTTAATGGGGGATACCGGGCAGATCGTGATTCTGGGAGGAAGGACCGCAGAGGGAGAGTGCTTTTCAAATAAATATACGAAACTGATTATTGAGATTATTCAGGAATTACAACTTCCGGATCCCAAAGTGCTATTGCGCATTAACAAAGACATGGAAGATGATGTGTGGGAAAATATTATTCATGCCATGTCTTCCAACATAGGCAGTCCGCTCATTTCTAATGATGATGAGATTATTGAGCATATGGTCGCATTTGGATATGAGAGGGAGGATGCAAATAATTATATTACTTCTGCCTGCTGGGAACCTATTGCAGGAAATTGTTATGAGCAAAACAATATTCTTTCGTTAAATTATCTGGAGCCATTTGAGCGTATTTCCCAAAAGCATGATGTAAAGAAAATAGATACTTTTGAACGGTTGATGGATTTGTACTATGAAGAACTGAAAGGGTATATAGAAGATATATTGCGGTATCTGGATACTCTGAAATGGGAAAAAGATGCTTTGTACTCAATGTTTGATGAAAATGCGAGAAACAGTCGTAAGGATGTCAGTGTAGGCGGCAGTAAATACAATAATTATGGGATACTTACGGTTGCAATGGCAAACACAGTGAATTCTCTAAACAATATTCGCGAAGTGGTGTTTGAAAAGAAACTTTATACCTACGCAGAATTGGATTCCTATCGAAGAGCCAATTTTAGGAATCATGAGGCGGAATATCGGCTGCTGAAAAATACAGATAAGAAATGGGGGCATGACGAGGAACAAGTTTGCGGTTTTGTGAATCAGATTACAGAGAAGACACAGGTATTTCTGGAGGCTTACTATAATCCTTTAGGAGGAAAGATGAAATTTGGGCTTAGTTCGCCTCATTATATTATGAATAGTGTGAATTATCCTGCATCATTTGACGGACGAAGGAAAGGCGAGCCCTTTGCGGTACATATTTCATCCGGTGAAGGAATTGCATATACGGAACTGATGAATTTTGCTTCAAAGCTTGATTATACAGGAAAGAGATTCAATGGGAATGTTGTTGATCTTATGGTAACGCCATCACTGTTCCATCAAAATGCGGCGCAGTTTACAAAATTGATAAAAGTATCTCTATTACAGGGGTGCTGTCAGCTGCAGGCAAACGTAATAGATGCCGCAACATTGATACTTGCAAAGAATAATCCGAATGATTTCCCGAATTTAATCGTCCGAGTATGGGGATTTAATGCATATTTTAATGAACTGCCGGAAGAATATAAAGATTATCTGATAGAGAGGGCAAAACAAAGTGAAGTTGCGTTTAACTAGTATTCAGAGGTTTAGCCTGCACGATGGTCCGGGGATACGGACCACATTGTTTTTTAAAGGATGTAGTATCAGATGTCCGTGGTGTGCGAATCCAGAGAATTTGAGTTATGAGATACAGCAATACCGAACAGAAGAAGGCATCCAGAAACATTATGGTAAGGATTATTCTGTTGATCAGGTGCTTGAAATATGTTTAAGAGATAAAAATTTCTATGGTGCGGAAGGCGGAGTCACTGCATCGGGCGGAGAAGCATTATTACAGGCAAAACCTTTAGCTGAATTGTTCGGGAGACTAAAAAAAGAGCAGATTAACTGCTGCCTGGAAACTTCGTTATATACTCCCAGAGAAAATTTAGAATTACTCAGAAATTATTTAGATTACATATATGTAGATATGAAAGTGCTGGATGAAAAGCAGGCAGATGATATTTTAAAAGCGCCTCTGCATCTTTATGAAGATAATTTGGAATATTTGTTTTCCGAGTTTCCTCGTGAAAAAATATGTATCCGTATACCAATGGCAGACAAAATGACCTTTACAAAACAGAATATAAATATTATTAGTGAACATCTGAAAAGATTTAAGCCTTTGCGATGTGAAATATTTAGTGTACATAATCTGGGTTCGGCAAAATATGCCACACTAAATTTAACATATCATCCATTTAAAGAGATACCTATGGAAGAGTTGTTGAAGGTAAAGGAATATCTTCAGGAACAAGCGGGGAACGATACAATTTTTATTATATTGTAACTGATGAGGAGGATGAATGAGATGAAAAGACCTGACAAATGTATAATATCACTTGCGGTAATATATATTACGTTACCAATCATAATGTTTCTGTTAGGTTGGACCAAAATGCCAATAGCTTTACTTGTCAGTGCATTGATTGTTTTTCTGGCTGTCCGCGTGATAAAAAACATAGAGACAAGTAATGAGATATCCATAACAGAGAATAAAAGATTCTGGTTGTTCTCTTTTGCGGTAATTGCAGTATGGACATTATTTTCCGGTATAGGAAATTTTTCATATCAAACATTGGATTATGTTGTAAGAAACCCAATGTTCAGAGATTTGGAGCTATATAGCTGGCCTGTCACATATGATTTGTCTATGCAGCCAGATATAGTGAAAAATTTTACCGGCGATGCACAAGTTGCGATGTATGTATACTATTTTACATGGTGGCTTCCGCCTGCTTTTGTTGCCCGGGTATTATATTTCATGGGAGTTGAATCAACTTGGTTCGTAGAAGCAATTGCTAATTTCGCTCTGTATTTATGGGCGGTTGTGGGTTTGTGTCTGACGTTTTATTGTCTTGTGAGATACTTAAAAAGATATTCCTATTGGATACTGTCAGCCTTTGTTCTGTTTAGTGGATTTGATTTTCCTGCCTTCCTGATGAAAGAAATGCATTACCCTGCGTATGAGCAACAGGCCGAGTGGTGGGCGGAGTATTTTCAATATTCTGCAAATACCACACAGCTCTATTGGGTTTTTAACCAATCCATTCCGGTGTGGCTGATTGTCGCAGTATTTCTTATCCTTCGTGATAATAAAAACAAGGCTGGTTGGGCCTCCCTCTGTTTTGCATATTCCCCTTATGCAACGCTGGGTATGATTCCCTTTGCTTTGTATGCTATTTTACATAACAACGGAAATAAATTAAAGACTCGAATACAGAATGCTCTTTCTGTTGAAAATACACTAATTCCTGCATCAATGGCGATTGTTTTTGGATTCTTCTATTATCTTGAACTGAATGCGGGTACTACAAACGGAGGATTTCTTTTTGTGACGAATCCGGAATTCAAAACGGTTACCGTATATATCCTATTTATTATTGTTGAGTTTTTGGTTTACTTTTACCTCATGGGCAAAACTGCCCATAAATATTTATTTTATAAAGTAGTATTGCTTGAGCTGATATTCATTCCACTGTACAAATCCGGAATGAATAATGATTTCGCTATGCGAGCATCTATTCCCGCTCTTTTTATACTTATGGTGATGTGTCTGCAATATGTATTTGAAATGGGGGATGCAGGAGAAAAGAAGAAGAGAAAAGCAATGTTGATATGTTTGATGATAGGTTATCTGACATCCTGCACAGAAATACAGAGAAATGTTTCCCTGACCCTAAAGTACCCTCAGCGGTACTATATAGACAATGGTGTTTATTCCTTTGGCTGCATGCAAACGGAAGACGAAAAGCAGATCTTGATAAATCTGAATCAGTATATGGTTTTGGAGGATGAGTTGAAGTCTTCAGTATTCTATAAATATTTGTTGAAGTAACAGAAGGCTCCAAAACTGATTTTCTTGCAAACATATATTCACGATGATATAATGATAAGTCGAAAGACACTTGCAGAAAGGATACATTTTGTAAAAAGGAAGACAATTGGTTATGAAAGCAAAGTTGAAAATAAACAATCCGAAAGCCCGATCTGTGTTGCTATGGGGAATCTTCGCAGTCTATGCGGGTGTGACATTGCTAGGTGCGCTCCATCATGAAGTCTGGCTTGATGAGGCGCAGGCGTGGGTTATTCTACGGGATACGCCGTTTTCCGACTTGCTGTACAGGTTGAATGTGGAAGGGCATCCGCCGCTTTGGTATCTGATTTTGTATCCCTTTGTAAAGATGAGTTTTCCAACAGATTATGTATCGCTGATAAGCTGGTTTTTTATGGCAGCAGGCGTATGGCTGCTGCTGTTTAAGGTGGAGCTTGTTCTGCCGCTTAAGTCCGTAATTCTCGCATCATCAGGATTTTTGTATGTCAATTCGGTGATGTTGAGGGTATACTGTCTGATTCCGCCGCTTCTGTTTTTGATTTTGTGGATCTATCCGAAGCGGAGAAAGCATCCTGTCCTGTATGGTCTGTTGATAGCTCTGCTGGCGAATACTCATATTTTAATTTGCGGTATAGTGGGCATGCTGGGAATCTTTATGCTATGGGATCTGTTTTCGGAGTGGAAAGACTCATTAAAGAAGGAAAATGTCCGGAAGCTTGCAGGGCTTGCTGTAGCGGGTGCTGGCGTGCTGATTCTGGTACTGCCGCTGATGGGTTCTCTTTCGTCAAACCATGCAGTGTCTACCTCAGTTGAAATGTCGCAAATGTCCGATAAATTGGTTGAGATAATGTGCGGAGGAATGTTTGATAATGCGTTTCTACACTCAATTGGCGGCGCCGATATCGGAGGCAGTGTTTTTTGGGCTATTTTACTTACGTTTGTTGAGCTTTTGTTTTGCGGAATGATTATCTTGCTGCGGCATTGGAAACGAACTTTTGCAGTGTTGTTGGGATTTCTGGTATTTTATTGCATAACCTGTGAACTGCTGTGGAACCCTCTTGCAAACAGAGCTGTAATTTTCATCTTGGCATTTGCCTTTGCACTGTGTCTTTCTCAGTATGAAGAACCTGTTTTTAAAGACTATCGCATAAGCGGACAAATCACGGGGAAGATAAGGAGCTTGGTGGAATGGCTTGTAAACGTGGACAAAAATGCCATGAAGGTATACACGGGGATGCTTTTCATTCTGTTTGCCATTACCATACCGTCGGGTGTCAGCATGCTTTTTCGGGATGTAACCGGAACGTTTTGCGGTGCAAAGGAAACGGCGAAATACATTTCGGAGAATTGTGGAAAAGACGCCGTGTTCGTACAGTTAAACTGCGGCATGCCGGAGATATCTATCTATGAGCCGGATATCAGGATATTCAGCGTTGATGCCTGTGACTTTACAACATTTGTAAGATGGGAATACCGATTTAATACACGGGAAAATGCAGAAACTGTTCTGAAAACTCTTTCCCAATATGATGAACTGTATTTTATTGCTTACGAATCAGCGGAGGATTCGCTGTTTACGGCGGCAGGTATGGAAATGTTGTATTATTATAATACTATTAATATATACAAATTTGATGCAGACGCCTGTTGGCAATATGCTGCGATGATGGATATCATAAAGGACGTGAATAATTCAGGGAATTAATTTGAAAAAAAGGCTTGCATTCTTTCCGAAAGAATGATATAGTAAACAAGTGCCATGCAATAAGCACTTAAAATGGCTCGTTGGTCAAGCGGTTAAGACGCCGCCCTCTCACGGCGGAAACAGGGGTTCGATTCCCCTACGAGCTGTTATATCGTGAATTGTATAGTGACTAATATCAGAGGGGTGAAGGCTGCAGGTGGAATCGGAAAGATTTTGCCATGCAGCATTTATATTTTTAGGGGAAGAATGGACAAGACAGCAGCGATGACGGCAGCGGCGCCAAGGCGCACAGGAGAGCATTATGGCGATAACGGCAGAGGTGGCGGAAACTAAACAGGTGAAAACAGCACAGAAAGAGAGTGCAGAAAAAAAGAAACTGCAGGAAATCGGCTTTTTTGCGCTGTGTTTTTTTATACCAATACTTTTAATGATTTTTATCTGGGGCAGTATAGGAATTTCTTATGGGGGAGAAATGACCCTCCTGACCTATGATATGAAAGCGGAGTATATGCCTTTTTATGCATCTTTACGGTATATCTTAAGGGGAGAAAATTCCCTTCTGTTTTCATGGAGTTTTTATATGGGGAGCAATTTTATGGGAGCGTATGCTCTGGATATTGCGAGTCCTCTTTCATGGATTACAGTGCTGTGGAGCCTTGAAAAGATGCCGGATGCAATCTATGTGTTGACCCTGCTGAAAATCGGACTCAGCGGTCTTTGCTTTGCCTTTTTTACTAGGTTTGGCCTAGGGGGAGATACGAAACGAAGATGTGGTATTGCCAATGTGGTATTTTCCTGCTGTTATGCACTGATGTCCTATAATGTGGCATACAGTGTGTTTCTTCCATGGCTTGAGGAAGTGATACTGCTTCCCCTTATCCTGCTGGGTATCGAGAAGCTTTTACAGGGGAAAAAGGGGTTTCTGTACTTTGTTTCTATAGCAGGGGCGTTTCTCTGTAGTTATTATATCTCCTATATGGTGGGGATATTTGCGGCGATTTATATTCTGTGCCGGGTCTTGGCCCAAGTTACCAAAGAAAATCAAAAAGAGATGGGAAAGGCGCTTTTTCGGTTTGGCGCAGGCACTCTGCTGGGATTGGGGATTAATCTGCCCATACTGCTTCCGGCTTTGTGGAATCTGATAGTGAATTTGGAGGAGCGGGACACAACCATTCCTCCGGGTACCTATGCATTTTCCTTCTGGCAGCTCTTACAGAAGCTTTTGCCGGGACAGTATGACAGTATGGAAAATTGGGGACTTCCCTCCATATACTGCGGCAGCATTATGGTGCTCTTGGCGGCGGCGTATTTTTTCCTGAAAAAATACAGTCTTAGGGAGAAGCTGTCCTATGTGCTTCTGGGAGCGGCGCCTTTTTTAGGATTTTTATTTCCGGCTGTGGACTGTGCATGGCACGGGTTCCGATATCCTTACTCGGCGCCCTACCGTTATGCTTTTCTGTTTTCGGCTGTTATTTTGATTCTTGCATGGAAGGCCTATGTGGCTCTCCCGACGGAAGGGCGATTGGCAAAGATGACTGCCGCTATATTGGGATGCTATCTGGGTGTGGAACTGTTTCTTAATGGCACTGCAATCATTGGGGGCATACATGAGAACAATCACTATGAAGCAAGAAGTTTATATGATTTACGGATGGAGTATGTCCTTCCGCTGGTGGAGGAAATACGGGAGGAAGAAGGATTTTTCAGGGCAGAAGTTGCAGAAAAATATGGGGGATACAGTGGCAATGTTCTGTATGGGCTGAGAGGAATCAGATGTTTTCACTCGGCAGCTAATGTGAAAGTTCAGAATTTTCTCTTTGCCATGGGCTGCCAATTCGGTCATGGAGTAGCCCAAAGCAGCGGTCTGAGTCCTGTGGGAAACAGCCTTTTGGGCATGAGATACCATATTACAGATCAGGAATATCAAGACGGTTATACAGAGTATTTAGGGCAGCAGAATCATAGCGGTTTTTATTTGCAGGAGAATAAAAATGCGCTTTCGCTGGGTTATCTGGTGGATGAAAAAAGTATGTTGCAAGGTTGTACCTTTGGGGAAAATGTCTTTGAGAATCAGAATCAATTACTAAAAGCTATGGGAGTGAAGGAACCGGAGGTCTTTCAAAAGCTTATTGGACAGCCGACCGGAGAAAAAGGAGGAAAAACCACAGCTTTTACCATCCTTTCGGATAACTCAGTTTACTGTTATCTGCTGGCGTCTCGTGAGTGGGCCGTGTTTGATGAAGCAGCTCAAAAATGGAAGAGAAGCGCAGAGGATGTGAATGTGTGCTTAAGAGGTGACACATGGGAGACAGAGAAGGAAATGCCTCGTAAGAGCGCTGAATATCTGGGCAGTTTCCATAAGGGAGAGCAACTCACCCTAGAGGTGGAGAATGAGGATGTAACAGTGGAAAGCATATATGTCTATGAGCTAGACAGAGAGAAATATGAGGCGGCAATAAGGCAGCTTAAAGAGGGGGAAATGCAAATCACTTCCTTAAAGGGCGGGAATATCACAGGAACAGTGGCGGCAGAGCAGGGACAGATGCTTGTTTTGACTCTGCCTGCAGACAACGGATATCGTGTGAAGGTAGACGGAAAAGAGAGCGATTATGTGACGGTGCTTGACACTTTTTTGGGAGTGTTACTTACGGAGGGAGAACATCAGATAGAGATTCACTATATTCCCCCCGGATTGAAGGAAGGCATTGCAGGGGGGCTGATTACACTTGTGATTGCTGCGGTATATTTTTCACATAAATGTGCCAAACCGGTAATAGCCCAAAGGAAAGCGGGATGAGTAAAATAATTCGGAATCTTGCACATATGCATGAATTTTGGTAGGATAAATATAGTGCATGGCGCAGCGAAAATGTACTCAAGGAAAGGAATATGCAAATTATGGAAGTAAAGGAAAGTGTGTGGAAAAAAGAAATTACCATAAACAGTACAATAGCGGCATTGGTGAAATGTTTTATTACAGTTTGGGCTTTTTCGTCACATTCTATGCTGTATATGGTAAATGGTGATGCTTTCAATAGAGAGACCTTTCTGAACCTTCCGGATGGATGGGGAATAAACAGTTTTTTTATATTTTTAGGTGTGGGAACGGTATATTATTTGATGAGAGACAGGCAGAAAACACCATGGCTCAGTGGGCTTAGTGCTTTTTTTGCATTTAGTACGGTAATGGGCATCAGTTACTCAGAGACCCGGACATGGGGGTGTGTTTTCGGGAGTACCCTTCGCTCTGCAGTGGCTGTTTTAGTAATGTTAGGATATTATTTCGCATATAAAAACAGTATTCTGTTTGTTGCATGGCTGTTTGAGAAGAAACCGAAGTTACTTCGAAGAGAACCTGTTAAAAAGATAGAAATTTTTTTGTTTCAAAAGCATCCTTTTGTGGGACAGCTTCTGTTTTTGTTTATTGCAGCGCTGCCATGGCTGATTTTCTTCTGTCCGGGCACTCTGTTCTGGGATGCAGGCGTTCAATTATGGATATTTCTTGGTATACCCGGAGCGGTGGAATATGCAGGTCAGCATCCTGTCATTCTCACACAGCTTATGGGCGGATGTGTCTGGCTGGGGAGGCAGCTTTTCCACTCAGATACCATTGGAGTCTTTATTTATACCTTCTCCCAATTTACGGCGCAAATCCTTACCTTTGCATATGCCGGTTTTGTTCTGCGCAAGCTTAAGGTACCTGTTTTGTTCAGCTGGGCTGCTCTTTTATATTGGGGGGTGTACCCTTTCTTTCCCATGTGGGGATATACTATGGTAAAAGACACGCTTTTTTATGTTTTTATTCTCCTGCACATAGTTTCTTTGCTGGATGTGATGACATGCAATCAGAAAACGCAGGCAAAATGGTGGCAGGCAGGATTGTTTTTACTGAGCATTGTAGGAGTATGTGTGGTGCGGAATGACGGAGCATATGTGATTTTAGCTGCCCTTTTCTGCGAGTTTTTTTTATATTGCAAACGCTGGAAAATGTATGTGGCGGGGATTGCTGTGTGCCTGCTGTTGGTGTTTGGCATAAATAATATTTATAAGCCGCTTCATCATATTACCGCAGGAGCGCACACAGGGGATATGCTGTCCATTCCCCTGCAGCAGACGGCAAGATATTTAATCAGGCATTCGGATGATATTACGGAGGAGGAGGCTGAAATTCTTCAGGAGACATTTAATATACCTTTAGAAGGGATTTCAAAGTGGTATGATCCGCGTTATGCTGATACGATGGAGATGGTTTTAAAACCAAACCTCACTTCGGACCAAGTGAAATCCTATTTAAAAGTATGGTTTCAGCAGTTTTTGAGACATCCGGATACCTATGCACAGGCTTTCTTAAACCACAATTATGTATATTTTTATCCGGATGAATATGAATACATGAAGAAATATCAGGATAATACAGTCACTTTCACCATTGTGGATGAGGAACAGCGTTATTATGATGGCTATTATGATATCCGATTTGCTGTTTGGGACGGAAGCGGCCGGGAGATATTAAAAGATATTTTTTATACGGTTGAAAAAATGCCGCTGTTTGGTATGTTTAAGAGTGCGGGACTGCATATTTACTTCCTTTTGGGAGAATGTGTGTATCTTTTGGCAAAGAAGCGGCGCAGGGAAGTCCTGTTTTTAGTTCCGGGGCTGTTTGTGATTTTGCTCCGCCTATTTTCTCCCCTTGCCTGCATACGGTATGTGCTGCCGATTGTGGCGATGCTGCCAGTAACTGTGTCATGGTGCTATATTGTCACCCGAAAAGAAGAAATATCTAATGAGATTTAGGGGAAAGGGGCAGAAGCTGTGATGACATTAGCCACACCAAGGCGGACAGGAGAGACAACATGATGACAACAGCGAAACGGCCGGCAGAAATCAGGCAGGCAGCAACAGAACAGAAAAAAGCGAATTTGCGTGAAATCGGCTTTTTTGCGCTGTGTTTTTTTGTACCGATGCTTTTGATGGCTGTTATCTGGGGAAGCATGGGGATTAGCTATGGGGGAGAAGTGACCCTGTTAACCTATGATATGCAGGCGCAGTATATGCCTTTTTATGCATCTCTGCGCTATATCTTGAGCGGGGAAAATTCCATTTTATTTTCATGGAGTTTCTTTATGGGGAGCAATTTTATGGGGGCCTATGCGCTGGATTTGGCGAGTCCCCTGTCATGGCTGACGGTGTTGTGGAGTCTTGAAAATATGCCGGATGCCATCTATGTGCTGACTCTCTTAAAAATTGGACTCTGTGGTTTGAGCTTCGCGGCTTTTACCAGATTTGGATTGTCTGAGGCCTCAGAAAGAAGATGCGGCATTGCTAATGTGATTTTTTCCTGTTGTTATGCACTAATGTCCTATACTGTCATATATAGCATCTGTCTGCCATGGCTGGAGGAAGTGATGCTTCTTCCCCTTATCCTGTTAGGAATCGAAAAGCTTTTGCGGGGGAAAAGAGGTTTTCTGTATTTTATCTCCATTGCAGGAGCATTTATTTGTAATTACTATATCTCCTATATGGTGGGGATATTTGCGGCAATTTATATTCTTTGCAGAGTTTTGGCGAAGATTACCAAAGAAAATAAAAAAGAGATGTTTGCGGCGCTTTTTAAGTTTGGCATAAACACTGTGCTGGCGCTGGGTATTTCCATGCCGCTTTTGCTTCCGGCCCTGCGGAATCTGATCATTAATCGGCAGGAAAAGGTGGATGGAGTGCCTTTCGGCGCTTATGAATTTTCTTTTTGGCAGCTTTTGCAGAAGTTTTTACCCGGGCAGTATGACAGTCTTGAAAATTGGGGGCTGCCCTCCATATACTGCGGCAGTGTCATGGTGCTTTTGGCAGCAGCTTATTTCTTTTTGAAAAAATACAGCCTGCGGGAGAAACTTTCCTATATGATTCTGGCGGCAGTGCCCTTTGCGGGATTTCTGTGGAAGGAAATGGATTATGCATGGCATGGCTTTCAGTATCCCACCTCAGTTCCTTATCGCTATGCATTTCTTTTTTCAGCAGTTATCCTGCTTTTGGCATGGAAGGTTTATGTTCAGATTCCCATGAAGGGGCAATTGGTAAAGTTGCTTGCCGCCATAGGAGGATGTTATCTGTGTGTGGAACTGTTTTTTAACGGCGTTGCCATGGCCAGCGGTATGCATAAAGAGCTTGTCTATACTCCCAGAAAAAATCATGAGCTGGTAATGGATTATACCTTGCCTCTGGTGAAAGAAATACGGGAGGAAGAAGGATTTTGCCGGGCGGAGGTCATGACCAATTATATGTGGCATAATGAGCCCGTTTTTTATGGGATTAGGGGAATCAACTGCTTTCATTCCGTAGTTAATGAGGGAATCAGGGTTTTTCTCTATATTATGGGGAGCCCTTTTCTATATGGCAGAAGTACGGGAGAGGGACTGAGTCCTGTGGGGGACAGCCTTTTGGGGGTGAGATACCGTATTACCGCACAGGAATCATTGGAAGGCTATGAGATAAAAAGCATATCGCAGGGACATTGGGGGGAGGAAGTTCCCCTGAGGCTCTATTTACAGGAAAATAAAAATGCTCTTTCCCTTGGATATCTGGTGGATGGAGAAAGTATTCTTCAGAAACATACTTTTGGGCAAGATGTTTTTGAGAACCAGAACAGAATTCTGCAGGCTATGGGTGTGAAGGAATCAGAAGTTTTTCAAAAGCTTAATGTGCAGATTGAAGATAAGGAAAATCAAAAAAACGTAATCTTTAGTCCTCTTTCAGATAATCCGGTTTATTGTTATCTGGTGGGTGACAAGCAGGGCGCATCATATAACGAAGAGGGCGGAGAATGGGAAATGCTCACCCGGGGAGTGGGTATCCGCCTGAGAGGGAAAAATCTGGATACAAACGGAAATGCTGCACTTAGATGCACTCAGTATTTAGGTGCCTTTGAGGGTGGTCAACAGATGACCATGGAGATTGATGTGGATGGAGGAAATGTGACTTTTTATGATGCCTATGTCTATGAGTTGAACAGGGAAAAATATGAGGCGGCAATGAAGGAACTTAAGGAAGGAGAGTTTCAAATCACATCCTTAAAGGAAGGGCACATCAAAGGAAATGTGACGGCGAAGCAGGGACAACTGCTTTTCCTGACCTTGCCAGCGGATAGAGGTTTCAAAGTGAAGGTGGATGGGCAAGAGTGTCCCGGTGCGGCAGTATTTGGGATATTTCTTGGAGTTTCTCTTACGGAGGGAGAGCATCAGATAGAAATCGACTATATTCCGCCAGAGCTTAGGGAGGGCATTGTTGTGGGAGTGATTGCTCTTGCACTTGCTGTAGTATATTTTAGAAAAATTCTTGCTTAAGGAGATTTTACCATGACATCGGACAAGAAAAAAAGAATCATAAATTATGCGGTATTTATGCTCTTGTTTTTGTTATATTTTTGGAGCACGCTATTTCTTTTTTATAGACAGTCCATGGCGGCATGTTATGAAGATGATATGCTGTATTATATGATAAAGCTGCCGAAGCAGGATTGGCAGGTAGCAGCATGCCAAAAGTATGAATCGGATATGGAATATTATGTTAAAGAATTACAGGGACTGACAGAAACCCCTTTGCCATATCCTTTGCTGCCTCTGACGGGGAAGTTGTTTCTTCTCTTTGTAACACCAGAAATTGCCATGGCGCTTGCGGTTACCTTTTTAAACGGGTTGACTGTTTTGGGATTAAAATATTATATGGATAGATTTCTGGAAGTTCGGGAAAATGGCGCAAAGAGAGGCGTGGTTTCTAGTCTGCTTGTGTTTTCCCTGCTAATTGTGTCCATGCTGTTTCCCCTTAGCAGCATTGGAAAGCAGGTGTTTGGGAGGCAGCTTGGCACATTTACTCCAAACCCATACCACAATGCCACCTATCTGGCGGCGAGGCCTTTTGCGATACCGGCTTTTTTCCTGTTTGCAGATATTCTGGGTTTTTATGAGAAAGAAAATAAATGGTATCACCCGAAATATCTTTTGTTTGCGGTTTCTCTGTTTGTCACCACGTTGGCGAAACCAAGCTTTACGCTGGTGATGTCGGCAACGGCGGGAATCCTTATGTTATGGAGACTTTTGAAGGGACATAAAGTCAGGGCTTTTTTTCAATTGGGAGTTTGGTTTATTCCCACCTTTCTTTTACTGCTGTATCAGTATTCAGGATTTTTTGGAGCGGAGAAAATATCGGAGGAAGGCATTGGATTTGGCTTTTTGACGGCATGGAGTACGGTATCTGACAATATTCCCCAATCTATTTTGAGGGTGTTGCTTTTTCCTCTGGTGGTAGCGGTGTTTTGTCTGTTGCAGAAGGAGAAATCAGAACTTTTGAAATTCTCATGGCAATTCTGGCTGATTGCATTAGCCACAGTGGCGTTTTTATGCGAGAAGGACGAAAGCAGAATGCAACATTTAAATTTTGCATGGGGATATATGTATGCATTGTTTTTCTTGTTTGTGGTCAGCTTGACTGTGCTTATAAAGAATACTCTTGGAAAGAAGCAGCCTTTCTGGCATCTGGGAGTTCAATGGGGAATATATGGGCTGCATCTCATATGCGGGCTGGATTATTTTTGCAATCTTTTGATGGGGGGAACATATTGTTAAGAGAGTAAAAAGGCTAATTTTTGTAAAGAATTATCAAAAAATCATCTTGATATTTAGAAAAATTGTAATTTTTTTACTAGATGTGCTTGAATAATTAATAGAAAAGAGCTATAATAAATGTAAGATGTGACTAAGTATACATAGGTGGTAGATATGGCAGGATATGGTAACAAGAAATTTCGATTAGGAGAAGCTTTGGTACTCAGTAATCTGATTACTGAGGAGCAGTTGCAGCAGGCTCTGGATGAGCAGAGAGGCAGCGGCAAGAAGTTAGGAGAAGTTCTTGTAGACAAGAATATAGTCACCGAGGATTTACTTGCGCAGGTTTTGAGCGCACAGCTGGGCTATCCTATTGTAGAACTTCAAAATATTGACATTCCGCCGGAGGTTAAGGGATTGGTGCCAACCGCCCGCCTCAAGGAAAAGAAAATCCTGCCGATAGAGTATGCAGAGAACAATATGAATGTCCTCCGCGTGGTTATGGCGGATCCTCTGGATCTGGATGCTATGGATGATATATCCATCATCACAGGCTGCCAGGTGGAACCTCTCATTGCAACACCTCGCAATATTCTGATGGCCATTGACCGCCTTTATGGTTCCTCGGAGGCAGCTGCTGCTCTGGATGAATATGCCAAGGAGCGATTCGGTACGGTGGAAGAGGACGAGAGCGTCAACGAGGATATCAACAGCTCTCCTATCGTGGTATTAGTAAAGGAAATGATTGAAAGAGCTGCCAGACAGAGGACTTCCGATATTCATATAGAGGCTCTGGAAAAAACGGTTCGTGTTCGTTACCGTATTGACGGCTCCCTCTATGAGAAGGCACAGTATGACTTAAAGATTCTGCCAGCGATTTCTGCCCGTATCAAGATTATTGGCGGCATGGATATTGCTGAGAAGAGGAAACCTCAGGATGGCCGTATCACCCAGATGGTGGACCGCACTGAGTATGATATCCGTGTATCCATTCTTCCTACCGTACACGGTGAAAAGATAGTTATGCGTCTTGCTGCCAAGACGGCGTTAAACAGGGAAAAGAGCCAGCTTGGTTTCAAACCCAATGAGATGGCACAGTTTGACCATATTTTAAAAAATCCTCATGGTATCCTGTTAGTTACAGGACCTACCGGAAGCGGAAAATCCACTACTCTGTATACGGCTCTCAGTGAGTTAAATACAGAGGATGTAAATATTATCACAGTAGAGGATCCTGTGGAGGCCAATATCGATGGCATCAATCAGGTACACGTGAACCCCAAGGCGGAGCTTACCTTTGCCAGCGCCCTGCGCTCCATTCTGCGACAGGACCCTGATATCATTATGATCGGTGAGATTCGAGACCAAGAGACGGCACAGATTGCCGTGCAGGCATCCATCACCGGACATATGGTGGTGAGCACCCTGCATACCAACTCCGCAGCCAGCACCATCACCCGTCTGTCGGATATGGGTATTGAGCCTTATATGATTGCAGACTCCGTGGTGGGTATCATCGCACAGAGACTTGTGAGAAGACTTTGCCCCAACTGTAAGGAATTGGTACCTGCAACAGAGGAAGAAAAGGAACTGATGGAGTACAAGGGGGCAGGCGAACTCATGATTTACAGACCCAAAGAGGGCGGCTGCATCCAATGCGACAATATGGGCTATAAGGGACGAATTGGTGTATATGAGATTTTGGAGATGAGTCCGGAACTGAAGAGGATTATCAGCAGGGACGGTAATGCCGAGGAAATCAAAGAGCAGGCAATGAAGGAAGGAATGCATACCCTAAAGATGAGCGCTACAGAATATGTCTTAAATGGTATCACTTCTTTCAGCGAGATGATGAAGGTTTCCTTTGATTTATAGAGAATACATAATGGAATAAAAAGTCCGTTACATAAGGAGGGCACATGGCAGCTTATGGATATGAGGCGTTAGACGGCGCCGGCAAGAAGCAGAAAGGCAGTATAGAGGCGGAAAGCGTAGAACAGGCGAGACAGGAGCTTAAAAAACAAGGACTTACCGTTCTGGATGTGAAGAAACAATCTGCCCTGACAAAGGATATTAATATAGAAATCGGCGGATATCCCACTCCCAGAGATATGAGCGTGTTCTGCAGACAGTTCACTAGTATGTCCAGAGCGGGCGTTACTCTTTTGGACACCTTGAAGATGCTGACGGAACAGACGGAAAATGATAGGCTTAGAGATGCGGTGGAGGAAGTCAGGGTTAGCGTGGAGAAGGGTGAAACCCTTTCCCGTTCCATGGAGGAACATCCCAAAATCTTCTCCAGCCTCTTGGTTAAGATGGTGGCGGCAGGCGAGGCTTCCGGAAGTCTGGATGTGGCGCTTGACAGAATGTCGGTTCAGTTTGAGAAGGACGCCAAGACCAAGGCTTTGGTAAAGAAAGCTATGATGTACCCTATCATGGTTATTGCAGTAACTATTGTGGTGGTTATCGTAATGCTGACAGTGGTTATCCCCAATTACACCACTATGTTTGCGGATTTGGGAACGGATTTGCCTGCCATCACCAAGGCGGTGCAGGCGGCGTCAAATTTTATTATTCACAGATGGTTTATTCTTCTGCCGGTGATTATCGCCATTGTGCTTGGGGTCAGGGCTTTTGCTATGACGGATAAAGGTATTCATATTTTCCACAAGTTACAGCTCAAGATTCCTATGTTTAGGAATCTGGCAGTAAAGCAGGCATCCTCTCAAGTGGCGCGTACTATGAGTACCCTGATGGCTGCCGGCGTACCTCTGATTGAGACCGTGGGCATTGTGGCGGAGACCATGGGAAATGTTTATTTTAAGGAAGCTTTAAGACAGTGTAAGAGCGACATTATGGTAGGACAGCCGCTTTCCAGACCCATGGAGACCTGCGGGCTCTTCCCTCCCATGGTTTACCATATGACCAGAATCGGTGAGGAGACTGGTAATACAGAGGAGATGCTTTCCAAGTTGGCTGATTATTATGATGAAGAAGTGGAAGTGGCAGTACAGACTTTCATGGCGGCGCTGGAACCTATGATTATCGTAGTGTTGGCGGCTGTAGTTTTGACTATGGTAGGCGCCTGCATGGCTCCCATGCTCACCATGTATCAGGCAATGGACAGCTTATAAAAAAGAAAACAAATTTTCATTCATGAATTAAAGCGAACCGGGTAGGGCGGTGCGTTTTAAGATAAATAGTTTTTCACTTTAAACTTAATAGTATTAAAGAAAAGGAGAGATTACTATGAAAAAGGAAATGAACAACAAAGGTTTCTCATTGGTAGAGTTGATTATCGTTATCGCTATCATGGCTGTACTTGTAGGTGTTCTGGCACCCCAGTACTTAAAGTATGTGAACAACTCCAAGGTATCTACAGATATCACCAATGCAAGCAATCTTAACACATCTTTCAGTGCAGCTATTGCTGACGGTACTATTGCAGGTTCTGCTACTGTAACTGGTGCTGGTGGTACTGCTCTTCCTACAGGACTTTCTATCACTGCTTTCCCTAGCAGCAAAGTAGCTGCAAGTGCAAGCTGGTCCGTTACATATGATGAAACAGGTGTGACGAAGATTCAATTGGGCGGTAATGAGATTTTCCCTGATCAGGAAGATTATAGCACTTCTCATTGGAAATAAGAATTAATAAATGAGGGATTCCAAACAAATTTCCCTACATATCGGTTTGGAAAATCCCATATAAGGAAAGCGCATCAGCCCCCTGCTTTAAGGGGGCGGCGTTGCCCTTTATAGAGCAGGAGCCAAATATCTTTTGAGGAAGAGATAGCTATGAAGATGAAGGTAAATAACAAAGGGTTTTCCCTGGTAGAACTGATTATAGTGATTGGCATTATGGCAGTGCTTGTGGGCGTTGCGGCACCTATTTATTTAAAATATGTGCATAATGCTAAGGTATCAACGGATATAGCCAATGCGGAGGAAGTTGCGCTTTCATTTAATGCAGGCATAGCGGACAGTGTGGTGGCGCTTCCGGCAGTGGGAGCCACATCCAATTTTACCGCATCGAATTTTCCTTCTGGTCTTTCCATAGAGGCCTTTCCGGAATGCAAGCTAAATTCTTCCGTGACAGATTGGACAGTAACATTAAATGAATTGGGCGTCAGCAGGATTACCTTAAATTCAGGTCAGGAGATATGGCCGGATCCCGAGAGCGCTAATGGTTATAAAACTTTAAACTTTCAGCAATAAACTGCACAGGCGGCGGATAATGGGAAAGGTTTCCAAAGATGACGGATTCTGTGGTATTTCATATTTATATGTATGTGATGGTTTTCCTCTATGGAATATTGATTGGCAGTTTTCTCAATGTGGTAATCTGCCGGGTGCCTAGGGGAGAGAGTTTTGTGAAGGTTCGTTCCCACTGTGAGGGATGCGGATATCAGCTGAAATGGTATGATTTGATTCCTTTGTTCAGTTATTTATTTTTGGGAGGTAAATGCAGGAAGTGCAAAGTAAAGATTTCTATCCAACACCCCATTATTGAAGGGATAAATGGTATTCTTTACTGTGTGGTGTTTTGGAAATTCGGTATGAGCGTGGAGACGATTCTTTATTGTCTTGTGTTCAGTGCACTGCTTGCCTTAAGTGTGATTGATTTTCGCACCTATGAGATTCCCAGAGGGTTTGAGTATGTAATAGGAACACTTGCCATTTTGTACACGATTTGGGATCATCAACATTGGCTCAGTCATGTGATTGGTTTTTTTGCAGTGAGCGCAGTACTCTATGCCCTTTATTATATCAGTAACGGCGCATGGATTGGCGGCGGAGATGTGCAGCTTATGGCAGTGTGTGGTTTGCTGCTTGGCTGGAAATTGATTATTGCAGCTTTTTTGGCGGGATGTATTTTGGGCTCTTTGATACATCTTGTGAGAATGAAACTTTCGGGTGAGAATCATCTTCTTGCCTTAGGTCCCTATCTGTCAGCAGGCGTTATGCTTATGGCGATGTGGGGCGAAGAATTTTTACAGTGGTATTTACATATGTTAGGTTTGGGAATGTAAATTTTGGAAATGTGATTTTAAAAGGATTAGATTAAGATTAGATGCTCCTTAACGGGAGAGGAACAGAGAGGATGCTTTATGGCTAGAATACTTAGCGTAGAGGTTGGCAACACAATCACAAGAATATGTGAAATGGATTTTCGGATGAAGAATCCGAAAGTATATAAGTATTTTTGTATTCCTACTCCGCAGGGAGCTTTGGAAGACGGATTCGTGCGTGATTCTGCAGCGATGACCGCTGCATTGAAACGGACGATTGCAGAAAATAAGATTAAGACAAAACAAGTAGTGTTTACGGTGACATCCAGCAAGATTGTAACCAGAGAAATCACTGTGCCTCCTATGAAAGAGGCTCAGGTGGGCAGTTATGTCAAAACAAATGCCAACGAATATTTCCCCATTGATTTGTCCAACTATGAGATAGCTCATGTGGTTCTGGGGATAGATCAGGCGGGAGCAGGAGGAAACTCTTTCCGAGTTCTGGCTATAGCAGCGGGCAAGGATTTGATTTTGGGATACTCCAAGCTGGCAAATGAATGTGGTCTGCGCTTTACGAGCATGGACTATACCGGAAACAGTATTTATCAGATAATGAAGTCGGAATGCGGGGCGGGCGCCAAGCTGGTAGTGAAGGTAGAGGATAATTCCACTATTGCTTCCATTATTGCCGGCGGCAATATGATGCTTCAGAGGAACCTTGCCCATGGTTTTGAGAGAGCTATAGGGGCTCTGATGGAATCTTCGAATTTCTATGATGTGGGTAACGAGGAAGAAGCATTCCGCAAGATGTGTCAGGAATCCTGCATCAAGGTTGTATTAAATGAACACACCAAAGTAATCGAGCGGGATGAGGTATACAGTGAGACGGACGCCGAGTCGGAAAGCCGCAGGCACATTACTTCCACTTTCAGTCAGCTGGTGGGTAATCTGTCTCGAATGATAGAGCTTTATGCTACCAAGAATGGAGATAATCCAGTTACTGAGATTATATTGATGGGCATGGGCTCTGAGATTAAGAATCTCTCCAAGCTGTTTACCAATGAATTGGGAATCCCTGTCAAGATGGTTCGGAATCTGGGCAGTGTCAGTGTGTTCCAATCCATGAATGCGGAGAGCATGGGTAAATATGTGGGAGTTATCGGTGCAGGTATAGAGCCTGTGGAGCTTTTGAGCGAGGACAGTAAGGAGAAGGCTTCCAAAAAGATAAATTATCCGCTCTTGTCCATGTTGGTGGGAGTGGTATTTGTGATTGCCGCAGGCAGTATGACGGCTCTTGCCCTTCTTCCTTATAATGCGGCTAAGGCGGAGGAGAAGAGGTTAAAGGATCAGGAGGCACAGTACCAAGAGGCTGAGATAGTTTATAATCACTTTAGGGCAACCGCTGCATTGTACGGCGAGGTAAAGAAGATATCTCGGATGACTCTGCACTCCAATGACGAAATAGTGGCATTCCTCACGGAGTTGGAGAAGAAGCTGCCTTCCAATATTGCCCTTCAGTCCATAGATTCTAGTGCTACTGAGTGTCTGCTTACTTTTAACATACCCGATGTGGAGGAGGTTGCAAAGGTCGTTCAGATTTTGAGAGGCTTTGAGAGCGCATTGGATGTCTCTGTGGAGGCCGTTTCAGAAGTGACAGTAGATTTGGAACAATTTGGAGAAGAAGATAACAATGGCGGGCTTCCTCTTTCTCAAGAGTTGATAGATGCATGGCGCAGTGCAGCAGAGGAGGAAGGAATCAATCTTATTGATGAGAATCTGCTGGTTTATTACACTGTTGGGGTTCATTTCTATTATTATCCTATCGATGTAAATGCAGTTGACCCTGATGCAGCCATGGAAGAAGCCAATGCCGATGCTACGGCAGCCAATTAGGACGATGACAGGAGGAAAATCATGAAGGATAAAAAAGAATTGGCATTTTTTCTGACCCTTGCTCTATGTTCCGTATTACTAATTGTATTATATATGTATCTGTATCAGCCATACACACAGAAGACAGAGGACTTGAGGAATTCCAATCAAGCGCTCACCACAAGGGTGAATCAATTATCGCAGTTTTATGCGCAGATGCCTGAGAATAAAAGGAAGATTGAATCTATGACTGAAGAAATTCATGAGATTCTGGACAGATTTCCGGCAGATGTGCTGGAGGAGGATGCATTGTATCTGGCACTGAGGACACAATCAGAGGGTGCCACTGTGAGATATAAGAGCATTGGTGTAGATAAGAGAGCGGAATTGGGAGTGATTCCGGAGAATATTGTAGCTGCTGCAGGGATAGAGGATTTGAAACATCAGCTTACTTTTTACAAGCGCACGGCAGTTTACAATAGTTCCACAGGCTATCCCAGCTTAAGAACCATACTTACAAGCATGAATAACAATCAGGAAGAAATGTCAATTGATAAGATTGCTTACGCCTATGAGACAGATACTGCGGCTCTGACGGGTACTATTAATGTGACATTCTATACTGTCAGCGGTACAGGAAAAGAATATAAGCCCAGAACCTTTAAGGATTATCAGGAATTGGGACACACAAATCTGTTTCATGCAGGTACCTCGGCTACGGAATAAGAAAGCGGTGTAATAATGAATAAGAAGAGAAATCAACCCTCGAAACTGAATAACGCCGGATTGACTTTGATGGAGATTCTGGTGGCGACCATTATATTTTCCATTGTGTCCGTTGTGTTTTTGAGAAGCTTTGTCTATGCTCTTCAGATGAATGAGCAGTCAAAGCAAAAGCAGTATTCCATGATTTTGGCGCAGAGTCTGATGGAGAGTGCCAAGGCATATGGTTTGGACACATGGGAGGAGCAGTTTAAGGGAACTGAATCCTTTAAGATTTATGATTTGGGAGAAACGGGGGGAACCTTTGAGATTGATTCAACCACAGGAGATTACAAGTTACACGATATTGTGTATCAGGGAGACAAATTTTCTGACAGATATAAGTATGATGTGACGATTGAGATAAGTCCGTCCTCAGATTCTAAACATAAGGCGAAGCTTATAAAGGCAAAGGAAGTGAATGCCTATAGGGATGCCATTTATGTAGAGGAGAATGATGAGCAGGATAAACTGTGGGAAGATATTAAAGCAGAATTGACAGCACAGGGACATACGGGAAGTATTGCCACATTAGATACGAGTAAGATTTCTGCTACAAGAACGGTAGAGGTGGATATTTCCAATGCTGATAAAGTGGAAGTGCAGGCGGTTTACGATTACGCTGTAGCAAATTATCCCATTACCAAAGCAGACGGAACCACTGCTAATGTGTCATTTACAGGCTCGGTGGAGGCTACGGATGATCCCATTGTCTGTTATGACAAAGATTTGTTGAACAGTTCGGTGGTCTTAAGCAACCTTTACATTTACTATTTCCCTGCCTACGATCGTTCGGTAAATGGGAGGATTAGATGCAGTCATGATGAAATTAAGATTTCAAATGCGAGTGGTACCTTGGAAAATGTTTATGTGATTAAGCAGAAGAATCCGGATCCTGCCTTTAATGACACAGAAATTGCTATCTGCGAGAGTAATTATTCCCCTAAGGTGTCCATTAGCAGTCCTTCACATGAACTGAATCTTCTTCATAATCTTAGTAAGAAGCTAGATGATGATGTTATGGTAGTTCCGCCTCCTACTATTGATATTAGCGGCTCCGTGAATAATATAGGAAAAGCACCTTGGGAGGAAAAAGATGCGGAACCGGATACGACATTGTTGTATAATATTAAGGTTACGGTGTATAAGAGCGGATCGAGCGAGGCGCTTTGTGAATTAGTCGGCAGCTCAAATGCAAAATAGCAGAGGTAAAATTATGGTGAGAAAGAAAAGGCAAGGGAAAAAATGGGATGACAGAGGTGGAGCTCTTATCACAGTGGTGGTGGTAACGGCATTTATCAGTATTCTGGTGACAATTATTCTCTATGCTGCAGGCATGAATTATTATATGAAAAATGCTGACAAGAAAAATAAGGACAGCTTTTATGAGGCGGAAATTGTCATGGAAAGCATTAAGGCAGGGCTGGTTCCGGAAGCCAAAGCGGCATTTCAGGAGGCATGTAAGGCTACTATGATTACCTTTGCGGGACGTTCTGACGATGATAGAAGAGTGCTTTATAATAAAACTTTTACGGATACCTTAAAGACCAACTTTGATAATCATGTGGCAACAAGCGGAACTCTGGAAGATTATGTAAAAACTTTAGTGCCTTCTGGTTATCTGAGTGCTCCCAATAAGCTGACAGTGGCTTCTACGGATTTGGATCTTCATGCAGACGCTGGTTATGTACTGCTTAAGGATGTGACCTTGGAATATCAGAAGGATGGTTATTACTCCAAAATAAAAACGGATTTTATGATAAAGATTCCAAAGATTGATTGGAGTATCGGGGCGTCTGCCACCGGCGGCGGAGATGACCCGGCTGACTTGGTTCAAGAAGAACTTGAAATGATAGATTGTGTAATTTATTATAATTGGACGAAGGAATAGAGGTGGTGCGTATGCGGACGAATGGCAGAGGCTTATCTATGGATAATAGAGGTATGTCTTTGGTGGAGATAGTGATTGTAGTTACCATTATGACTGTTTTGACAGGCGTTTTAGCTCTGGGGGTCAGTATGGCGCTTTCCAAACCCGCGGATGAATGTGCTGAAAAGATTGTTTCTACACTGAACGGCGCCCGCATTACGACTATGGGAAAACAAGGGATTACCATGAGGTTCTATCAAAATGACAAGGGTGTTTATCTGGAAGAGACGATTACGGATGCAAGCGGCAATGTTACCACCAGACCGGCGCTCAGAATCGGTCAGAAAGGTGTTAAGGTAGAGTATAAGCTGGTTCAGGGAACAACAGAAGGCGCTCTTACCACATTAGATACATCAGGAATCAATCTCAGTTTTAAGAGAGACACAGGCGGATTTAATCCTGTGGCAGGCGCTTGGTATTGTAAGGAGATAGTAGTAAGTAAGGGAAACCGAACAAGGACTATTAAATTAGCCTATCTTACGGGCAAGGTAACTATTGAATAGCGAAAGCAAAGGAGAGGAGGAAGTATGAGATTTATCAAAAAAATGTTTCAAAAGTTTCAAAAGTTACAAGAGTTTGACAACAGAGGCTTGACTCTGGTGGAATTGCTCTGTAGTGTAGCGATTCTCAGCATTGTGGGCATGACAATCAGCAGTGTGTTGATTGTGAGCGCTGACAGCTATAACCGCAGCAATTCAGAGATACAGGCACAGCAGGAGGCACAGTTGGTGGCCAATCAGATAGATGATCTGCTGATTGATGCCACTGCCGATGTGCACTATGATACTTCTGCGGAACCTACCCTGACCATTAAGCAGGGAGGAGTTACTCATACCGTAGTTTTGAAGGGCAACGAATTGTATTATTCAAATGGCGTAGATGAGCAGTTGCTGGCATCCGGCGTCAGAGATTTTGGTGTGGATGATACGGAGTTTGCGGAACGGGGTTATATCAAGCTGAAGATGAAAATGGACAGAAAATCCCAGACCTATGAGTCGGTATTTACCATTACTGCAAGAAACAAGGATACCACGGCAGCGACCAAGGTGATAGCAACAATCAACCTTCCCAATTCAATAATTTTGGAGCCTAATCAGTCCTATAATCTGAATGCTACGACCAGCGGATTGTCTAGCTCAAGTTTAACATGGTCTGTAGTAGGAGCGGCAGACGGAGCTACCAGCGTTTCAGGCACCGGTTTAACCGGTACGGTCCATGTAGGCGGCAATGAGACAGCGGCTCGGTTTAAGGTGAAGGTTACCTCTACAGAACTTGGTTCAAGCGGCGCTCCTCTTGCACAGAAGATTGTCGATGTCTATGTGAGAAGAGTCAATCAAATTAATGTTACAGGCAGCCGCGTCAGCGGTGCTGATTGTATGTCAGGTGCAGTTTATAACCTAAATGCAACAGTTCTGGGCTCTAGTCTGGCACAGGCTATAGGAGCTGACTATGATACGGATTATGTAGATCCATATCAGGCAACTTGGTCAGTGATAGAAGGTTCCGCTTATGCCCATGTAACGGTGAATGCGGATACTCTTACAGCTACACTGGTTCTGGATGCGGATATACCGACGGGCTCTCAAGTGGTCGTGCAGGCAACTGCCCTGCATCCTTCAGGTACCAATAAGACAGGCATGTCATATGGTACGGTAGTAGGGACTTACACCATAAAGAAAACACTAAGTCCTTTTGGTCCTAACGGGGGCGGCTGGCGGCGTCATGGTGATGATCAGCAGGCTGAGGTTAGGGTAGATTCTGTTATCAAGCCTCTCATGAGTTCTGTCGGCGCTACAGACTTTAAGATATGGTTCCGTTATAAGGAATTGCCCTCTGGAGTTTATCCGAATGAATGGACAGAAAATATATGGGGTGATGGTCATGGAAGTAGTTCCCTTAATATGCGTCCTCTTTTGACTGGTGTATGGGAGTATAATAAGGATTACGAGGTACAAATCATGTTATCTCTGGTGGACGAAAGCGGCAAACAAGTATGGCCTGTGGGATATGAGTTGGACAGCAATGGTACAGTGATAAAGAATGAACCAGTAACACCGGAACCTGATTATATGTTCAGCCAAACAATAGGGAGGGTAGCAGTTGATTTTTACAGTGCTTCCAATATGCTGGATATGGGTACTCCCCCGAACGCAAGTAATGGCTGGAAGGCAGTTGGTGCATCCAAAAAGGATGAGGCATCCGCTCCTACTCTTTCTCTGTGGAAGGGAAATCCTTATACACTGATGGAATTTGCGGAGGCAAGAAATATTAAGCAGGATGTTGTGGAAAATAATATACACTATATTCTGGAGAAGAAGCAGGGCGGAGAATGGGTGAATGCGGTAGGTCTTGCAGGTGTAAATGCCAATATTCAGCAGCCCAGCAAAAATTGCATAGTGAAATTTGATGGAGATAATTTCTCCGGCAACTACAGAATTAAGGTTTATTCACCCAATATGCCTAATAAGAAATTATCTGCAGATAAGAAAACGGTGGTGGACGGTAATCCAGCTCAAATAGATTATATCTTTTATGACGAGGCTACTGGACATAATATTTATTACTTCAATGTAGTACAACTGAAATAAAGGTTTTCATGTGAAACATGCATCCAAGGCGCAGTAAAAACCCCCGGCGGATATCCGCCGGGGGTTTTTGTGTGCCATTTGTTAATTGTTATAGCTGATGAATAACCTTAAATCTCGCTCCAAATCTTCTCATTCAAAGCATTGTCACGCTCTGCCACCAAATCCAGCACTGCCTTTGCCTTTTGCTGCATGGAGATGGCGCGCTTTTCGTCATTGATGAGAAATTCCAGATTGCTGGAGAGCAGGTCGATATTGTTCTTAAACTCTGCTACGAGTTCTGCTGTCTTTGTCCTTGCCACATCAAGGATTTCCGCAATATAGGATTCATACTGCTGTTTTGTGGTGGCGGCAAACATCTCCTCAATGTCGTTTTTGTAGGATTTCTTATCGTTGGTGGAGAAGATAAAAATCGCCTTCTGCTTATTGATATATTCGTCCATTCTAAGCGCCTTTAAGGAGGAAGGGGGAACCTGTGTATCCGCCACATTGGCAATCCTCTTGATTAACCCCTCGTCAATGCCCTTATAGCCGGTAATGGCGCGAACCAACTTGGAGCGAAGGGAATCAATCTGCTGTTTTAAGATTTCTTCACGGCTGGACTTATAGAAGTCGTCAATCTCCATGAGGTAGCGGTTCAGTTCCAGACGGATGATGTTATTTTTTTCCTCGAACACTTCCGGGCGGATAGCAATCCATTTCATCTTGTCTGCAATCTTGTATGCCAGAAACTTTCTGTTTTCAATAATGGTGTTTAAGGATTCCACATCTGGAATATGTTCCGCCATATACGCCTCATTCTGGGTGTTTTCCATATAAGCGGCATAGGTGCGGTCGATATCCTCTATCATGGTGGTCTTCATGACCTCAATATTCTGGGAGATTTCCTCCTTGGACAGCCTTGCCTGAGTCTCGATTGCCGCATAATCATCACGGATGAAATCCACCACGCTGGTAATGCTGTCATAAAGTCCTTTTGCTTTTACTGCCAGAGCGTACTTCTGAGCGTATTTTACAATTTCACGCTCTACGGCAAACATACCGGAGTTGATATAAATGCGGCGCAGAATGGGCTCCAAAGCCGTATCTGCCTGCCTGTCACATTTCTTTAATTCGTGCATACAGCTGTCAATGAGCTGTTTGGTTTCATTGTTGGCGTTTGCCATTTTGTCCAGCTTAAAATACATTCCCGTGTCAATCTGAGTCTTGCTGCTTTTGGTAAACAAGAGATCCTCAGTGGGGGTATTGTTGATTTCGTTCCGGTGGTTGCCCAGCCAGAGACGTTCATCCTCCGTGTCAACATTGCCTGCAATAGCCTTGGAAATATATGCCGCCTTGGAGGAGACAAAGAAAAGCCTCTCGTTTGCAAGGTCGATATACTCCGCCTCTTCATTATAAATCTTATCCGTCTCTTTCAGGGAGACTCCTACTTTCTTGTCCTTTAGGTTCTGCAGATCCTCTATGCTTCTGGTATCCGCCTGATTGATCACATGCAGGGAACGGGTCAGGTCAATATGTACGGTATTTTTGTTTTCCTTGGAGGAGCGAATCAGCTTGTAGAGAATGGAATTGCCGGTTCCCTCCATCTTGGTGGGCTCATAGAGAATAATCAGTATGGAATTGCTCTGCTGCTGTAATGCATTCTGGAGCACCAACAGGTGTTCATTGGAGTTACTGTCCGTTCCGGGTGTGTCATAAAAAGTAAAGTTAATGTTGGGATCCAGAGGAATCGGATAGTTTACGTCAATAATACCGTCAATGTATTCCGGATATTCCTTGGTGGGAGCATTAGGAATATCATTCAGTGTCTTAAGAATCTGGCAGAGCTGTTCATGCTGCTGCAGATGAAATACCAGCGCACTGTTGATTTCATTCTGAACCTTTTGTCTGGTAAGGTCGCAGTCGCCGCTGCAGTAAAAGCTGAATTTGTTTGTGTTTTCATCCCATTCAATGGTAATCTGCATGGGAACGGCGCCTTCTTTCCAAGAGTTCAGCTTAAAGGAAACCGAAGGCTTTGGATTATTGTGGATGCGGAACATCTTTGCCGTCTCGGAATTAATGCTCTCCGGAAGGATTCTCTTGCCAATCAAAGTGTTGATGAAGGTGGATTTGCCGGAGCTGTAAGTGCCCACCAGACAGATATTTACATCATTGGCATTCAGCTGTGTCCGCTTTTTGTCGAATTCATGTTTTCTAATCTGGAAAGTGCGAAGGATTTCAGAATCCTTAAGCTCTGTCTCAAAGACAGCAAGGGTATCGTCGCAGAAATCACTGATGCACTGATAGATTTCCGAAACGGAGGGCAGCTCGATAAAATCGTCTATGACAAAGCGTTTTTCACCGCAAGACCTGTTATAATCGGAAATCTTATCCTGAAAATCTTCGTAATCAATCTTGGTACCCTTGAATACCAGACTGATTTTTTCATTTAAGAACTGCTCCCATATGTCGTCAAAAAATTTGTTACCCTGATTCTGCAGCAGGAACTCACCCTGTTCCGGAGAATAGGGGAGCAGCTTGGGACATATGTTGTAAGGAATATCAAGGAATTCGCCCTTGACTTTTGCGAGAAAACGAATTTCCTTTTTGACCGGATGGTACATAATCATAAGTTCTTTCATATATTTCCCTCATTTCTGTGCATTTTTATGTAACATGGAGCATAATCTACAAGATAGATTATCCCATATAAAATTATTATACCATATATAGTAGAAATGTCAAAACCATATTCATAATAAATGAAGCAATTTTATGGAAAATCTTTGACATAAAAAATTTTCCCTTGCATCCATAGGAAATTTGGTGTATAGTGGTTCACGATTAAAAGTATGCAGAAATGGAGCAAAAAAATGGCAAAATATCTGGTAATTGTAGAGTCACCGGCAAAGGTGAAAACCATTAAGAAGTTTCTGGGAAGCAATTATGAAGTGGCGGCCAGCGGCGGTCATGTGAGGGATCTGCCCAAGAGCAGTCTGGGCATTGATGTGGAGCATGACTACGAGCCTAAGTATATTACCATCAGAGGAAAGGGAGATGTTCTTGCCAATCTGCGCAAGGAAGTGAAGAAGGCGGAAAAAATCTATCTTGCGACGGACCCTGACCGCGAAGGGGAAGCGATTTCGTGGCATTTATATTATGCATTAAAATTAGAAGAGAAAAAAGTATACCGCATTACTTTTAATGAAATTACCAAAAATGCGGTGAAGGAGTCCTTGAAAAACGCCAGAGAGATTAATATGAATCTGGTAGATGCCCAGCAGGCAAGGAGGGTGCTTGACCGCATGGTGGGCTACCGCATTTCTCCTCTTTTGTGGGCAAAGGTGAAGAGAGGCTTAAGCGCCGGGCGGGTACAGTCCGTGGCTCTGCGTATCATCTGTGACAGGGAGGAGGAAATTGAGGCTTTTGTTCCGGAAGAATATTGGTCTTTGGATGTGAATTTGAAGGCGGAGGGGGAGAAGAAGCCCCTCACTGCCAAATATCACGGTACCTCTTCGGGAAAGCAGGAGATTACCTCCAAAGAGCAGGTAGATGAAATTATGAAATCCCTTAAGGGAGCAAAATATATAGTAAAAGAGGTTAAAAAAGGAGCAAGACTCAAGAAAGCGCCCCTTCCTTTTACTACATCCACCCTGCAGCAGGAGGCAAGCAAAGTCCTGAATTATTCCACCCAGAAGACCATGAGGCTGGCGCAGCAGCTTTATGAGGGTGTGGATATCAAGGGGGAGGGCACCATAGGTCTGATTACCTATCTGCGTACCGACTCCACCAGGGTGTCCGAGGAAGCGGAGCAGATGGCTAAGACTTTTATTGAGGGCCACTACGGAAAAGAGTATGCCGCGGAAGCCGGGGAAGACAAAAAGAACGGCCGTAAGATTCAGGATGCCCATGAGGCTATCCGCCCTACGGACCCTGAGCGAATACCGGCGGCGGTAAAGGAACAGCTCCCCAGAGATTTGTTCCGTCTCTATCAGCTGATATGGAAGCGGTTTGTGGCAAGCCGTATGTGTCCTGCCAGATATGAGACCACTTCCGTAAAGATTCAGGCAAAGGAGCAGATTTTTACGGTGTCGGCTTCTTTGTTAAAGTTTGACGGATTTTTAAGTGTTTATCATCAGGAAGAAGACAAGGAAGAGGAGAATCTGTTGTCGGGAGAACTGCATCAGGGAAATGAACTTAAGTTTGAATCCTTTGATCCCAAGCAGCATTTCACCCAGCCTCCGGCGCATTACACGGAAGCTTCGCTGGTGCATGCCCTTGAGGAACTTGGCATCGGCAGACCCAGCACATATGCCCCCACCATTACTACCATTCTTGCAAGACGTTATATTGTGAAGGAAAACAAGAATTTATATGTGACAGAAATCGGGGAAGTGGTAAACCGGATGATGAAGGATGCCTTTCCCAGCATAGTGGATGTAAATTTTACGGCAAATATGGAAGCCCTCTTAGACGGCGTGGAGGAGGGATCAGTAAAGTGGAAAACAATAGTTTCCAATTTCTATCCGGATTTGGAGGAAGCGGTGCAGAATGCCGAGAAGGAGCTTTCGGAAGTCACTATTGAGGATGAGGTGTCGGATGAGGTCTGTGAGCTCTGCGGCAGGCAGATGGTAATTAAGTACGGGCGTTTCGGCAAATTCCTTGCCTGCCCAGGATTCCCGGAATGCCGTAACACCATGCCCTATTTTGAAAAGATAGGGGTGGCATGTCCCAAGTGCGGCAAGGATATTGTGATTAAAAAGACGAAAAAGGGGCGCAGGTACTTTGGATGTATCGGCTACCCGGACTGTGATTTCATGCTGTGGCAGAAGCCTGTGGGCAAGGAATGCCCCAAGTGCAAGGCTCCCATGGTGGAGAAGGGAAATAAGATTGTGTGCTCTAATGTGGAATGCAGCGCGGTAAATCGTGCAGCGCAATAAATTGTGCAGGTATAATTTAACATTGTAATCTGTCACAGATTATGATAGAATGAAACATGTAACTAAGGATGCCGGACCTAGAGATGGAGAATGAATATGAGCAGTGTTCAGTTGTTGGACAAAACAAGAAAAATAGGAAAGCTTTTGCACAACAATAATTCCAGCAAGGTAGTGTTCAATGACATTTGCAAAGTCATAAGAGAGATTGTAAGCTCTAATGTATTGGTTATCAGTAAGAAGGGCAAGGTTCTGGGCGTGGGCAGCTGCGAAGGGATAGAGCCGATTACGGAGCTGATTGACGAGAATGTGGGGGGCTTTATCGACCCCATGTTAAACGAGCGCCTGTTAGGCATATTGTCCACCAAGGAGAATGTGAATCTGGGCACGCTGGGGTTCGAGCATATTGACACCAAGAAATTTCAGGCGGTTGTAGCTCCCATTGACATTGCCGGAGAGCGTCTGGGTACACTTTTTTTGTATAAATGCGATGAGCAGTATGATATTGACGACATCATACTGTGCGAGTACGGCAGTACCGTGGTAGGTTTGGAGATGCTTCGGGCAGTGAACGAGGAGAGCGCAGAGGAGAGCCGCAAGATAGCGGTGGTGAAATCCGCCATCAGCACACTTTCTTTCTCGGAGATGGAAGCCATCATACATATTTTTGATGAGTTAAACGGCATGGAAGGGATTCTGGTGGCCAGCAAGATTGCGGATAAGGTGGGAATCACTCGCTCTGTCATTGTCAATGCCCTGCGCAAATTTGAGAGTGCAGGAGTCATAGAATCCCGCTCATCCGGCATGAAAGGCACTTATATCAAGGTGATGAATGATGTGGTTTTTGATGAAATCGAGGAATTGAAACGTCAAAACCAAAGGAAATAAACAAAATAAAAAATGGAACTAAATGGATTTAGGGGCGAAAAGCTTGATAAAAAGGGATTTGAGAAAACGCACGGCGGTATAGTCCCTTTTTTTGTTGAAAAATCTATTGAATTTTTGTCGAAATAGTTTATAATACATAGAGTAGACTAGTACGATGAGCTAAGTGTGAAGTGAATGAAGGTTTTTGGAAAGGAGCTTTGTATGATACATACCAATGTTTTTGATTATATCAATGTGCTGGACAAGGCGGCGGATGCAGCGTGGCTGCGCAATGAAGCCATTTCCAACAATATATCCAATGCTACTACGCCGGGTTACAAGAGGCAGGATGTGGCTTTTGAGTCGGAGTTAAAGAAGGCTCTGGGCAAGAGCCGTTATAGAACCATGGACGCCAAGGTGGCGAATATAAAGCTCAGCAGACTTCAGGGAAGACCCTATACGGATTCCGCAGGCTTTTCTTATCGTCTGGATGGCAATAATGTGGACCCGGAGACGGAGCAGGTTATGCTGGCGGAGAACCAGTTAAAGTACCAAGGCCTGATATCCAGTATCAATCAAGACTTCCAGAATTTGCAGTCTGTCATGAAATAAAGTACAAAGCATTTTGACAAAAGGAAAGAGAGGTTTCCCTTATGAGTATGTTTTCTGCTTTTAATATCAATGCATCCGGGCTTACGGCGCAGCGTTACCGCATGGATGTGATTTCTGAGAATGTGGCAAACGCCAGCACCACCCGCACGGCGGACGGAACACCCTATCGCCGCAAGGTAGTGACCTTTGTGCAAAAGGGTGAGAGGAATGATTTCAGCAAGGTGCTGGGCAGAGTTACCCGCGGTTTCAGCGGACAGGGCGTGAGAGTGGAGGCTGTTGGTGAGGACAATGTCACTCCCATGAATATGGTGTATGACCCCGCCCATCCTGATGCGGACGAAAACGGCTATGTGACTTATCCGAATGTAAATATCATCACGGAGATGACAAATCTGATTGATGCAAGCCGCGCTTACGAGGCCAATGCTACGGCGTTTAATGCCAGCAAATCCATGGCGCAGCAGGGGCTTCAGCTTGGTAAGCAGTAAAACAAATAGATAAAATTGAGAGGACTATGAGATATGGATTTATCAGCAATCACATCTTTAAACGGAATCGGCGGAGTTTCCGCAGTGAGGGATATTACCACTTTGACGGGTACCCTTCCGGCAAAGACGGAAAATACAAACGGTACCATGTTTGATGCCTTCTTAAATACGGCGATTGACAATATCAAGACCACCAACAGTTATCTGTCGGATTGGGAGAACGAGGAAATTAAATTTGCCATGGGTGAAACCCAGAATACCCACGACCTGATGATCGCATTGGAAAAGGCGTCCACCGCACTGCAGTACACGGTGGCAATCAGGGATAAGGTTATGGAGGCATACAGGGAGTTAATGCAGATTCAGATTTAATGTCCGTATATTTTGTGAGGGCAGGAGAGAACAGTAAGGAAGCGAGAGAACATTGTCATGGCGGATAGGCTGAGAGAAATACCTGCAAAGGTATTGGAGTGGTGGAACCGATTCACCACCAGACAAAAGAGCGTGATCGTCGGTATCGCGGCGGCTGTCATATTTACCTTTGCGATTATCATATACATAGTGGCAAAACCACAATACACAAGGCTGATGACTTGCGAAAATACCAAGCAGGCATCGGAGGTAATTAGTATTCTGGAAGGTGCCAACATTCTCCACAAGGAGTCTGTGGACGGCTTAAAGATTGAGGTGGAGCGGAAGAAAATCGGCGAAGCCAATCTGGCTTTAGGCGCTGCGGGATATGTGCCGGATGGCTACGGTATAGAGGATGCCTTAAAAAGCAGCCTGTCTACCACGGCATCAGACAGGGCGGCACGTATTAAATTCTACATGGAGCAGAAGCTGGTTGCTGATTTTGAGGCAATGCCGGCAATTAAGAGCGCTAAAGTAAATCTGGACATTCCGGATCAGGACGGTACGCTGTCTGCCCAGAAAAGAGAAGCCGGAGCTTATATTCAATTGGAGCTGGCAGATACCTTTACTGCGGCGCAGGCTGCCAATATGGCAAAGGCAGTAAAAACCTATTTAGGCTGTTCAACCACTGCCAATATTACCATCATTGACAATGAGTCTAATATGCTCTTTGTCGGCGGTGACGACTATACCACCGCAGGCATTGCAAGCTCCATGCAGGAGTTGCAGAATCAGGCGGAGTCCATGGTGGCAAACCAGACCAAGAAGCTTTTGTATGGTCTCAATCAATTTAATAATATTGAGGTTTCCAGCCATCTGGATGTGGATTTTGCCAATTATGAAAAGACCACACATGAATATTATGCCAATCAGGACAGGGAAGAGGGCATGAAAGTCCGTGAGGAGCTTTATGACTCAGAAAATACCAACAATGGAGGCGGTATTCCCGGGACGGATTCCAACAATGAAAACAGCTATCAGTTCCAGAACAGCAGTAATAGTAATTCCACTGATAGTGAGCGGGTGACGGATTATGCTCCCAATGAGGATATAGAACATAAGATTACACCTGCAGGAAGCATTAATTACGGCAGTTCATCTCTTTCCGTGGCAATGGTGCGCTACAAAGAGATCAAGGAAGAGGACGCAAAGGCACAGGGACTTTTGGACGGCACCACATGGAAGGAATACAAGCTTAACAACAGTGCGGATGTCAAAATAGAAGTAGATCCGGATTATTATGCTATGGTGGCAAACGCTACCGGTATCAGCGCAGATAAGATTACCATTATCGCATATGAGTCCCCTGTATTTTATGACAAAGAGGGCTTCAAGCTGACTCCCACCACAGTTATGAGTTCGATTTTGTTTTTACTCATTTTGGGACTTCTGGCATTTGTGGTACTGAAGAGTATGCTTCCCAAGAAGGCTGTGGAGGAGGAAGAGGAGCTATCTGTGGAGGATATGCTGCAGTCTGCTCCTGAAGTTGAAGATATTGATGTGGAATCCAAGTCCGAGATCAGAAAGGTAATTGAGAAGTTTGTGGATGAGAATCCGGAATCAGCAGCATTACTTTTGCGCAATTGGTTGAACGAAGATTGGAACTAAAGCGCGAAAAATAGAAGCATGCAGAAAGGTTGGGAGCATATGGCACCAAAATCTAAGGAAAATTCACTTTCGGGATTGCAAAGATCTGCAATTTTGCTGATTACATTGGGACCCGAGAGGTCTGCGGGAATCTTCAAGCATTTGAAAGAAGATGAGATAGAAGAACTGACTTTGGAGATTGCCAATACCAGAAGCGTTATGCCTCAGGTAAAGGAAGAAGTCATTAATGAGTTTTATGAGGTGTGTCTTGCCCAGCAGTATATGGCGGAGGGCGGTATCGGCTACGCCAAGGAGCTGTTGGAGAAATCTCTGGGCAACGAAAAGGCGATGGATGTTATCGGAAGGCTGACTGCATCCTTACAGGTAAAGCCTTTCGAGTTTGTACGCAAAACTGAGGCTTCCCAGCTTATCAACTTTATTCAGGATGAGCACCCTCAGACCATTGCTCTGGTGCTGTCCTATCTGGCACCCGGTCAGGCAGCGCAGATTATTTCAGCTCTGTCTCCGGATATGCAGGCGGATGTGGCAAGGCGTATTGCTGTCATGGACAGAACCAGCCCCGATGTAATAAAGGAAGTGGAGAAAGTGTTAGAATCCAAGTTGGCAGGTTTGGTAAATCAGGATTATACGGCAATCGGCGGTGTGGATTCCGTTGTGGAGATTTTGAACACGGTGGACCGCGGAACAGAAAAACATATTATGGAGACTTTGGAAATCGAGGCTCCGGAATTGGCGGACGAAATCCGCAAAAAGATGTTCGTATTCGAGGATGTGCTGCTTTTGGACGACAGAGCCATCCAGAGAGTGCTGCGGGATGTGGACAACAACGATCTGGCTATTTCACTGAAGGGTGCAAACGAGCAGGTTCAGAATGCTATTTTCAACAACCTGTCCAAGCGTCTTGCGGTTATGATCAAAGAAGACATGGAGTTCATGGGTCCTGTCCGTATGAAGGATGTGGAAGAGGCACAGCAGAAGATTGTAAACATCATCCGCAAGCTGGAGGATGCAGGCGAGATTGTTATCTCCAGAGGTGGAGGTGACGAGATCATTGTCTAGTAGTCTGTATAAAATGGGTTTCAGAGATTTGAGTAAGGAGGCCACCAGAACGATAGATACCAATGAATTGGTGGCAAAGAGGCTGGAAGAGCTTGCCGAAAAGCAGAAAGGTCAAAAACGGCAGGGTTTTGTGGCAGGGCTTCAGGCGGATGTGGTGGAAGTAGGAGAACTGCAAGGCGCAGAAGCGGAGGAGCTTACGGATGAAGAGCTGCTTAGGGCTAATGTGATAAAGGCGGGGGAAGATGCCGAAGCCATCCGCACAAAGGCAAATGTGGAAGCGGAGAACTTATTGTCACAGGCAAAGGCGGATGCTGAAAGGCTTTTGTCAGAAGCTACTAGTCAGGCAATGAGAGAGCGAGAGCAGGTTCTTGCGGAGGCAAAGAAACAGGGCTATGACGAGGGCAGAATGCAGGCGGATGCGGAAGCGGAGACGCTGCGTCAGCAGTTTGCAGCCAGAGAAAAGCAGCTGGAAGAGGAATATCAAAAGAGAATAGATGAATTGGAGCCGAAGTTCGTAGATACCATCACAGGTATCTATGAACATATTTTTCATGTGGAGCTTGGAGCCTACAGGGAGATTTTAGTACATTTGATTTCTGACACCATGCGTAAACTTGAGGAGGACAAAAATTTTCTGGTTCATGTGAGCAGGGAGGATTATCCTTATGTGAGCGCACAAAAGAAACTAATTGCCTCGGAAAGCACGGTTTCCGCAGAAAGCATAGAAATTATTGAGGATATCAGCCTTAGCAAGAATCAATGCCTGATTGAGACCGATGGGGGCATTTTTGATTGTGGCCTGGGCATACAGCTCACTGAACTCGGTAAGAAATTGAGATTGTTATCCTATGTGAAATCGTGAAGGGAATGAAGTGAGGAGATTTGATTGAATCAGACAGCAATTCATTTTGAAAAATACAATAAAGTAACAGAGAGCATTTTCTACCGCAAGCTGGGCAAGGTAGTCAATGTGGTGGGACTGACCATAGAATCCGCAGGACCGGATGCCAAGCTGGGAGATATCTGTATGATTCTGCCGGAGGGCGAGGAGGGGAGCCTGCGTCCTATTCCGGCGGAGGTAGTGGGATTTAAGGACAAAAAAACCCTGCTTATGCCCTATGATATTACAGATGGCATCGGGCTTGGCTGTATGGTGGAAAATACAGGACATCCTCTCTTGGTGGCGGTGAGCGACAAGCTGTTGGGAAAGGCTCTGGACGGTCTGGGCAGACCCATAGACGGCACTGTAATCGAGGGAAACAGCTATCCGGTGGAGGCTCCGCCTCCGGCACCCATGAGCCGTACCATTATAGACGAGGTGCTTCCTCTTGGCGTGAAGGCAGTGGACGGCATGATTACCGTGGGCAAGGGGCAGCGTATTGGTATATTTGCAGGCTCTGGTGTGGGTAAATCCACACTGATGGGTATGTTTGCCCGCAATACAAAGGCAGATATCAATGTCATTGCTCTGATTGGGGAACGAGGCAGAGAAGTAAGGGAATTTATAGAGAGAGATTTGGGAGAGGAAGGTATGCGCCGTTCCGTGGTAGTGGTGGCAACTTCCGACAGACCGGCTCTTGAGCGCAATAAGGCAGCTAAGACGGCCACAGCCATTGCGGAATATTTCAGGGATCAGGGGAAGGATGTGCTTTTGATGATGGACTCCCTGACCCGTTTTTCCATGGCACAGAGAGAAATCGGACTTGCCAGCGGCGAGCCCCCTGTGACCAGAGGATATCCACCCAGCGTATATTCGGAGATGCCCAAGCTTTTGGAGAGGGCAGGACGCGCTTCCAAAGGTTCCATTACGGGACTTTACACCGTGCTGGTGGACGGGGATGACTTTAATGAGCCCATTACGGATACCGCAAGGAGTATTCTGGATGGACATATTATGCTGGACAGAAAGCTGGGACACAAAAACCATTATCCGGCGATTGATATTCTGCAGAGCATCTCAAGGTGCATGTCGCAGATTGCAGAGAAGGAGCACAAGCAGGCGGCAAGTAAGTTAAAGACGGTTATGGCCACCTATAACGAGGCGGAAGATTTGATTAATATCGGCGCATATAAAAGCGGCAGCAATCCCGCCATAGATTTTGCGATATCCAAGATTGAAGAAGTAAATACCTTTTTGTGTCAGGAAGTGGACGAGAAATATGACTTTGAAGAGAGCGTGGAGATGTTAGAAGCGCTTTGGAGGTAGCTTTTAAATGGCAAAATTTCGATATTCCCTGCAAAGTGTTTTGAATATCAAAGTGAAGCTGGAAACCCAGAAAAAGCAGGAGTTTGCGGCGGCAATGAATGCGCTCCGGGAAGAGGAGTCGAAGCTTGCCTTTCTGGAGGAGAAAAAGGCATTCCATGAGGCAAAGGCAAAAGAGCTTCTTCAGGGAAAATTGGATTTTCAGGATATTCAGGAAAACAGGCAGACCATCCTTTTTTTGGAGGGACGTATTGCCGAGCAGAAGGAACAAGTGAAGGCGGCGGAAGATGCATTGGAGGCGGCAAGATACGCTCTTGCGGAGATTATCAAGGAGAGAAAGACCTATGAGAATCTGAGAGAAAAAGCCTTTGAAGCATTTTTACAGGAAGAGAACAGAGCGGAAAGCAAGAGTATTGACGAGCTGACCAGCTATACCTACAACAAGGAACGTTGACAGGATTTACAAAGAAAACAGGAATTGGATTTTTAAGACAGGCAGGTGCAGATTATGGCAAAAGAAAGAACACCGGAAGAAATAGCTGCAGCGGAGGAGAAAAAGAAACTTCAGGAGCAGAAAAGACAGCTAAAGAGAGATAAGCAGCAGCAGAAAAAGGAAGCTAAAAGGCGCGCAAAGGAAATTGCCAAGCAGGAAGAGGCATTAGGAGAGGACGAAGAGGGTAATGGAGTTGTTACTTTTCTGGCGACTGTTGTTATTGTGGCGCTTTGGGTGGCAGTTATCGGCGTGGTGATCAAGCTGGATATCGGCGGTTTCGGAAGCTCTGTGATGACGCCTCTTCTCAAGGATATACCTGTGGTGAATAAGGTTCTGCCCAAGGGTTCTTTTACGGAGACCAATGACCCGGACAGCTACGGCGGCTATAACAATCTGCAGGCTGCAGTAGATCAGATTAAGTATTTGGAGCTTGAGCTGGAGAGGCTGCAAAATGCAGGCACTGCAAAGGATGAGGAGATTACAAGCCTGAAGGCGGAAGTGCAGCGCCTTTCGGAATTTGAAAAGATGCAGGTGGACTTTCAGCGTATCCGCACAGAATTTTATGATGAAGTGGTTTATCATGAGAAGGGACCTGGTGCGGAGGAATATAGAAAATATTACGAGGAAATGGATCCTGCCACGGCAGAGTATCTCTATAAGCAGGTAGTAACGAAGATGCAGGAGACTCAGGAAGTGCAGAATTATGTCAATACTTACGGAAGCTCCGGCATGAAGCCTAAGCAGGCGGCGGCTGTGTTTGAGAAAATGACAGATAACCTGCCTTTGGTGGCGAGAATCTTAGATGCAATGTCTGTGGAGGACAGAGGAGCTATTTTGGGAGCAATGGATTCTGATATAGCAGCTAAACTGACAAAATTAATGGATCCGAAATCTTAAGAAGGAAGGCAAATGAGCCGATAAATATCTTGTATTACAAAAAACTTAAGAAAGGAGGAACCAAATGACAGTTACATCGGTAAAAGATGCGGGGAATGTGTTAAACAGTTTAACCACCAATGTGGCAGCGAAAAGCGCAGCTCAGGTGCAAGGTGCAAGCTTCCAAAGCGTGTGGGATAGTCAGGCTAAGGGAGAAAGTGCACAGACATCTTACAAGGCACCGGCAGAGACAAAGAATACGGCGAAGCCGGAAACTTCCCTGCAGGCAAAGGATTCCCAGAATGTGAAGCCGGTCAAAGAGTCGAAAGCCGTTTCTAAGGCGGAGGAAACCGAAGACGTACAAGCGTCGGACGATGTGGAAAATCTGGAAGAGGCCATGGAAGTGCTGGGAACGGCAGCTATGGAATTGTTAAACCGGATTGCAGACACATTGGGGGTGGATGTGCAGAGTTTACAGGAAACCCTTTCCGGCATGGAGCTAGAGCCTGTGGATTTGCTGGATGCGGGTACACTCAATACCTTTTTACTCAAGGTGATGGGCGCAGAGGATTCCATGGCACTGCTTACCAATGAGGAGATGTATCAGGATTTCAACCAATTAATGGGAGAGCTTGATGCCATACTTGCAGAGGAAAGCGGCGTAGGCAGTATGAACTTCGGGGAATTGAAGGAGCAGGTTGAAAATCAGCTGGAAACTTCCCTCGTGGATCAGGTTGAACAGGAAAACGGAAATCAGCTGTCCATGATGGCAGAGACCGTGCAGGCGTCTGCGGAAACCCAAAAGAAAGAGCCCATCATTGAAGTTACGGTGGAGAGAGCAAACCCTCAGGGGGATGAAGAGGACACTGTGACAGGGCAGGAAGGTCAGCTTCAGGAAGTGAAAAACACAACCGGGCAGACGAAGGATCAAGGATCTGACAAGGCAGGAGAGAGGCACTCCGATGAAAAAGGACAGGAAGGCAGTTCTTTTGTATCGAATCCTACCCAGAATACGAATCCTAACCTGCAGAATGTTCAGACCGTACAGCCCGCTGCAGCATGGGATGTGAACACACAGGATATTATGCGGCAGATAATGGATTACATGAGGATTCAGTTAAAGCCGGATATGTCCCAGCTGGAAATGCAGCTTCATCCCGCTAATTTAGGAACTTTGCAGATTCATGTAGCATCTAAGGGCGGCGTGCTCACGGCAAACTTTGTGGCACAGAACGAGGCGGTAAAGGCAGCATTAGAAAGCCAGATGGTACAGCTCAAAGACAATTTTGCAGAGCAGGGCATTAAGGTGGAAGCCATTGAAGTCACTGTCCAGACCCATCAATTTGAAGAGAATCTGGAACAGGGACAGCAGAAAAATCAGGGCTCTGCAGAGAAAAAGCCAAGAAACCGCAGAATCACGCTGGACGGACCCCTTACCATGGAAGAATTAAGCGAAATGGATCAGGAAGAACAGCTGGCAGCGGAAATGATGGCGGCAAGCGGCAGTACAGTGGAATACACTGCATAATGCATATAAATGCATAACGCATATAAAATCAAAGAAAGGAGAAATGAAATATGGCATTAATGGCACCGGTAAAAAACGGTCAAATTGTGGAGACGGATTCCCAGAATTCCTTAAAGAAGCCCAAGACTAGTAATGACGGTATGGACAAAGAGGCGTTCTTACAGCTTCTGGTAGCCCAGATGAGATATCAGGATCCACTGGAGCCCACCTCCAACACAGAGTATATATCCCAATACGCACAGTTCTCACAAGTAGAGCAGTTACAGAACATGGCGGGCAATATGGAACTCTTAAGAGCAAGCTCTATGGTAGGGCAGGAGGTTTTTGTGGAAACCACCACCTCAAGCGGTGATAGCAAGGTAATCAAGGGCAAGGTTGACTATGTGGTATATGAAAACAACAAGGCATATCTTGCAATCAACGAGGAGCTTTATTCCTTGGATGATCTGGTTACGGTAGCAGACGGCGAATACTTGACCGCTACGGACAAGGCGATGAACTTTGTGACCCGCATCAACAAGCTTCCCAATGTAAATGGAGTAGATTACACGGATGTGGCAGAGATTGATGACCTTGAGAAGATTTACAATGAGATGACGGATTACGAGAAGACCTTTGTGGCAAGCGATAAGGTGAAAGCTTTAGAGGAATATGTAGAGAAGGCCAAGACCGTAAAACGCGCATCGGCATTACAGTTTGTTGACAGACTGAATGCTCTTCCTAGTGTGGATGACTTAACTGTTGATGATGCAGACGAAGTGAAAGCCCTTCAGAATGCTTACAGCAAGATGAGCGATTATGAGAAGAGCTTCGTGGAAGAGGAAAAGGCAGCTATCCTGCAGGCAGCAGTTGCAAAGATGGAAGAGCTGAACAAAGAAAAACCGACAGAAGAGCCACAGGAAGAGGAATAAGCAGCCGTAAATCATGGATGAGAATATCGTACTTATTATATTAAGTATGATATGTGAAAGGAGCCAGAAGAATATGGATATTCAGACAAACAGTTTCCTTTCCATAGAGCAGCTGGCGGATCGGCTTCAAAAAACGCCAAAGCCGGAGAGCAGAAGAACAGCGGAAGGTTTTTCCTTTAACGAAGTTTTGATGCAGAAGACCGGAGGGTCGGATACTCTGAAGCTTTCCAAACACGCAGCGGTGAGATTGAGCGACCGGGGCATAAAGCTTACGGGAGAGCAGTGGGAACGCTTAGAGGGCGGAGCCAGAAAGGCGGAGCAGAAAGGAATCAAAGATTCGCTGGTGATAGTGGATGAATTGGCATTTATCGTAAATGTACCGAATCAGACAGTAATCACGGCAATGGACAGTACACAGACAGATGAGAACGTATTCACAAATATCAACGGAGCAGTAATCGCATAACCGGACCCAAGTGGAGGTTATTGTCCCCTGAATGACAGAAGGGGGCTGCGTTCCGTAATCAAGGAGGAACAAAATTATGATGAGATCACTCTTTTCTGGTGTGGCAGGACTTAAGACCCACCAGACACGTATGGATGTAATCGGTAATAATATCGCCAACGTAAATACCACAGCATTTAAGGCAAGCAACATGGTATTCAGCGATCTGATGAGCCAGACCACCCAGAAAGCAAGCGGCGCCAATGCTGCTACCGGTACCGGTGGTGTTAATGCAAGACAGATTGGTCTGGGCGTTAAGGGCGGAGCTATCAATGTGAACATCGAGGGACAGGGCGCAAGCCAATCTACCGGAAATCCCTTCGATATCATGATTACCGGAGATAATTTTTTTGTGGTAAATAACGGAAACGGCAACTATTTTACCAGAGACGGTTCTTTCTATGTGGATGGCGCCGGCAATCTGGCCATGACCAGCACAGGTTATAATGTAATGGGCTGGCAGGTGGACGAGGAGACCATGAGTATCAAAAAGGATACCGTGTCTGCACTGCGTATTATGAATACCGCAAATCTGACCTATCCCCCTGAAGCGACTAGTCTGGCTCATATGACAGGCATCATTGACAAAAACGATACAGATGTGACCAGCATCAATGGTCTTGCGCGTAACCTGAATTTCTATGATGCGCTGGGCTATAGCTATACCGCAAGAATCGTGTTTAAACAAAACGGCGGTCTTGTAAGCGGTCAGCCTGCAGGCTACAGTGTGGAAGTGACCAGACTGATTGACTCAGCCGGCAATGAAATCGATATCTCGGCTCTGAATTTCGGAAGCACCACCACACAGGCAAAACAGACTAGTCTGGGCTTTAACTCCAATGCTTATAGATGGGATGATACCGGTAAGATTTTGGAGGATGCAGCAGGTAATCCGGTTGTAGATATTGCGGCGCTTGTGAATGCAGGCATAGACAACAGAGATGCAGCGTTGACTGTAAGCGGAAATGCCAATGGCACGGTGCAGGAAGCTTTGGATGAGATTGCTAAAGCGTACGGTTACGAGGGTTCCACAGAGGAATTTTTAAACCTCTATAAAGAAATCGATGGCGATAAAGTAACAGTAAAGACAATGCTGACAAATCTGGCAACGGCTACATTTACACCGGCTACTGCTACAGCAGCGGGTCAATGGACTCCCGCTACGGCATTCCCTACATTGGCCAGCACGTGGAAGGATACCACCGCTCCCGGCGCTACCACAACAACTGGTGAGGCTGTTACCGAAGCCAACACAGGAATTCAGATGGACGGCAGATATTACACCGGCGACGCCATCTATTTTGACGGCAAGAACGGAAAATTCTCCGGCATGGGAAGCAACGGCTCCGGCAGAAACACTGCAATAATGGCATTTTCTGCATTGGGCGGCAATTTCAGTGATATCACTGTTGATTTTTCCGAGCTTTCCATGTTCGATAACAAGGGAACTTCCACGGCGCAGGCTACCAGCGGCGATTTTGAAGGACTTGGTGCAGGACGCCGTCTGGGCGACATGATTGGCGTATCTGTTCAGCAGAACGGTATGATTTATGCAAGCTATGACAACGGTATGACCAAGCTTTTGGGACAGATTGCCACTGCAAACTTTGCCAATGCTTCCGGTCTGGAGAAGTCGGGAGACAATCTTTACTCCGCAACCCAGAACTCCGGTGAGTTTGACGGTATCGGCGTGGATATCACAGCGGGAGGCGGGTATATGTCCTCGGGACAGTTGGAAATGAGTAATGTAGACCTATCCAGCGAGTTTACAACCATGATAACCACCCAGAGAGGCTTCCAGGCAAACAGCCGAATCATAACTGTGTCAGATACTCTACTTGAGGAATTGACAAACTTGAAGAGATAAAGTATAATAAGTTTTCGGGGACGGGGTTTTCCGTCCCCGATTATAGGTATTAAGGCATTTTACATATTTTGGAAGGACGGTGGGAGGATGATAGAAGTGACAAAAATTAACGGCGTAAAAATTCTTGTGAACCCACATTTGCTTGAAATAGTGGAAGAAACGCCGGATACTGTCATGACTCTTACCACGGGTCGAAAAATAATTGTAAAAGAAAGTAGACAAGAGATAAAAAATCTTGTAAAATTGTATAGAAAGGAAATTCTTGCAGAATAAATTCTAAAAATTGCGGGATGTGTAGGTGATTTTTGTGGATATAGCGTCTTTACTTGGAATAATTCTCTGTGGTGTAATGCTTATATTTGGTATTTTCTCCTCAGCAGGAGCATCGGGCTTTGGCGAGTATCTGGATGCGCCCTCCGCTATTATTACTTTCGGCGGTGCGTTCTCTGCTACTTTGGGAGCATACAGCCTTGCGGATTTCATCGCAGGAGTTACTAGTATCAAACTGATTTTCAAGACACCGACCTTAAATACGGCGGATATGATTAAAAAGATTATAGAGTTGTCCAATATAGCGCGAAAAGAAGGTCTTTTGTCTCTGGAGGAAGCGGCATCGGATATGGAGGAGCCTTTCTTGAAGAAGGGTATCCTGCTGGTAGTTGACGGTACTGACCCTGAGCTTGTGAGAGGCATTATGGAGACGGAGATGGTCTGTATTGATGACAGACACAAGTCTTTGGCGGGTTTCTGGGATACATTGGGCTCCATGGGTCCTGCGTGGGGTATGATTGGTACTCTGGTAGGACTTGTTGATATGCTTTATCACATGGATGATGCATCGGCTATCGGACCTGCAATGGCGGTTGCTCTGATTACCACCCTGTACGGTTCCCTGTTGGCCAATTGGATTTGCGCCCCTACGGCAAACAAGTTAAAATATGACAATGCTATTGAAATGATGCAGAAAGAGGTTATGATCGAGGGACTCCTCTCCATTCAGGCTGGTGAGAACCCCCGCGTAATAGAAGAAAAATTGAAGTCCTTCCTTGCACCCAAGGATAGAGTTGATGCATCACAGGATGCAGGAGGTGAAGAGTAGTGGCAAAGAGAAAGGAAGAGGCGCCACCCCCAGGATCCCCGGCGTGGATGGCAACATTCAGTGATTTGATGAACCTGCTTCTTTGTTTCTTCGTAATGCTGTTTTCCATGTCCACCATGGATGAGGCCAAGTTAAGAGAAGTGGTAGCTTCCATGAATAGCACTTTTAGTATATTTGAGGCAGGAGCCGCTGCCGTGGGAGACGGAGTTCTCGTCAGCAACGGTATGAGTCAGTTAAATGAGCTGAGTGATTATATCAACAACACGGGAATGTCCGCAGAGTCAGACAGCAGCGACAAGATGCAGGAGGATGAGGCAAAAGCGGCAGCCCTGCAGGAGATGCTTGACAAAAATCCCGGAGCCGTACAGGAGATGCTTGAGGAACAGCATCTTCAGGACAATGAAGCCATGGCGGAAGCAATTTCCGAAGAAGTGGCGGAGAGCAGTATGTCCGACCAGATAGAGGTGAGTTTTACCTCTCAGTATGTACAGCTCAGTATGAGGGGAGCGATTTTGTTTAATTCGGGAAGTGCCGAAATTGTAGAAGAATCTAAGAGAGTTCTGGACAAGGCGGGTACTATATTGGAACGCTACAGCCAGGGCATCATAGAGATAGAAGGGCACACGGATAATGTGCCCATCCATACCAGAGAGTATGCGGATAATGAGGAGTTAAGCAGTGCGAGAGCACTTTCCGTATTTTATTATCTTACCGGAAATACCAGCTTAAATCCTGTTGTTTTCAGACATGCAGGTATGGGAGAGAGGGTTCCCATAGCGGATAACTCCACTCCGGAGGGACGCAGCAAGAACCGCCGTGTAGAAATCAGAATCTACACAGGAACTTCTTAAAAGGAGGAAAGGGTAACGATGAAGAAAAACTTGATGACAGTGCTGATACTTGCACTGCTGGTTGTGAATATTGTTTTAAACAGTGTAGTGATGATCAGTGTCACCAGCACCAACAAAAAGACTGCGTCGCTGGTCAATAATATTGCCACGGCGCTGAAATTGGAGCTTACGCCTCCCGGTGAAGAGCCAAAGGAAGTTCAGGTTTCACTGAAAGATACGGCATCCCATGTTTTGGGCGAGGGACTGATGTTCCCTCTGGCTGCCGATGGAGACGGAAAACAGGCTTATCTGGTATGCAATATTACCTTGTCCATGAATAAAAAGAATAAGGCTTACAAAAAGTATGGGGAGAACATTGCGGATTACAACGGCAGAATAGAAGACGCCATCACTACGGTAGTTGCTTCTCACACAGCAGATGAGTGCCGCGACGACTTAGAGGGACTTAAGGCCGAGATGTTGAAAGCGATACAGGATTTGTTTGATTCTGACTTTATTTATCACGTGGCTGTCAGCGGAGTGAAGTACGGTTGATGCTTGTTCCGAAAAAATTTGTAGGAGGTGAGTTTTCGTGGCCGATGTCCTTTCACAAAACGAAATAGATAACCTACTTGCAGCGTTGTCTGCCGGCGAGCTGGATGTAGACCAGATGCAGGGAGAAGAGGAGAAGAAGGTCAAGGATTACGACTTTAGCCGCCCGACAAAGTTCTCTAAGGAACATTTAAGGACGTTGGAAATCATCTTTGAGCATTATGGACGGTTGGTTTCTACCAATCTCCCGGCGTACTTAAGAAAGAATGTGCAGGTGTCGGTAGGAAGCTCGGAGACAGTCACATACAGTGAGTTCTCCAATGCCATGTCCAATCCAGTGATTTTGGGAATTATAAATTTTGCGCCCCTGAACGGTACTATTATTTTGGATCTTTCCACTAATCTGGGGTATGCGATGTTAGACAGGATGCTTGGAGGAAGCGGGCTGCCGCTGGAAAAAAGCAGGGATTTCTCAGAGATTGAGCTTACGATTCTGGAGAAGGTCATGGTTATGTTTACCCAGCTTCTCAGGGACCCTTGGAAAAATGTAATTGATATTTCTCCGGTGCTCAACAGATTGGAAACAAATTCGCAGTTTGCGCAGGTGATAGCGCCCAATGATATGATAGCGCTTGTCACCCTGAATATAAAAATCGGTGATGTAGAAGGTCTTATGAATGTCTGTCTCCCCTTCCTTACTTTGGAAGATGTGATGGATAAGTTAAATACCAAGTATTGGTATTCCACCATGCAGGAGAATCATGACGAGAACTATGACGACTACATTGAGGCCATGCTTCGCAAGGTGGATATTCCCATCAGAGCCGTGCTGGGAAAGAGCGCCATTTCCGTTGCGGATTTTGTAAATCTGCAGGTGGGCGATTGTATAAGGCTGAATACCAAGGTGGACAGCGATATGAATATCTATGTTGGAAATATTAAGAAATTTACAGCTTTGCCCGGTGCCAATGACGATGCTTATGCGGTCCGGATTACATCGATAGTCAGGGAGGAGGAGTAAAACGATGGATGGAATGTTATCCCAGGATGAAATAAATGCGCTTTTGAACGGCATGGATTTATCCAATGAGGAATCGTCTGATTCGGGAAATACGGAAGTGGCGGCGGAAGCGGCACCTTCAGCAGACGCTGCGGCATCGGATGAATTACTTACAGATGTTGAAAAAGATGCGATTGGAGAGGTTGCCAATATCAGTATGGGCTCCTCGGCAACCACATTGTATTCATTAGTAAACCAGAAAGTTAATATCACAACGCCCACGGTAACTCTTTCTAATTGGCAGGCTATATTGGAGGATTATGAAAGGCCTTGTGTGTTTATCAGAATTCAATACACAAAGGGCTTGGACGGTTCCAATATTTTGGTATTGAAGGAACATGATGTAAAGGTCATCACGGATTTGATGATGGGTGGTGACGGCACCAACACAGACGGAGAATTGGGAGAATTGCATTTAAGTGCAATCTCCGAAGCCATGAACCAGATGATGGGGTCTTCGGCAACTTCACTCTCCACGATGTTGCAAAAGATGATAGATATCAGCCCGCCAGAATCTTCTCTGTTGGATTTGACACAGTTTGAATCAGGTGCGGAGATATCACCCTTTTTGGGCGGGACATTTGTAAGAGTATCCTTTAGGATGCAGATAGGCGAACTAGTGGACAGCTCTATTATGCAGCTGTATCCCGTAGATTTTGCTAAAGATATAGTAGAAACCTTTATCAATTCCCAATCAGGCGGTGAACCGGAACCTGCTCCGGCACCTGCGGCAGCGCCAATGCCGGATACCTCAGGAGCCATGAATGGTGGAGGAATGATGAATCCGGCAGGAATGAATCCTCAGATGGGAGGCATGCCCTCAGGCGGCATGGATATGAATGGCATGGGAGCCATGAATGGAATGAATGGTATGGGAATGAACCCCATGATGGGCGGTATGGACAATGGAATGAATGGCATGGGAATGAATCCTATGATGGGCAATGGCATGAACATGGGAATGAACCCTATGATGGGAGGCATGAATATGGGAATGAACCCTATGATGGGAGGAATGAATCTCATGGGAATGCCACAGCAGAATGTAAATATCCAGCCTGCGCAGTTTAACAGTTTTTCAAGTGATATGGGCAGTATACCAGGTCAGGAAAATATCGGACTGATTATGGATGTGCCTTTGGAGGTAACAGTAGAGCTTGGACGAACCACCAAGTCGATTTCGGAAATTCTCAACTTTGCTCCCGGAACGATCATAGAATTGGATCGTATTGCCGGTGAACCAATAGATGTTCTGGTAAATGGCAAGTTTGTTGCCAAGGGCGAGGTAGTAGTCATCGAGGAAAGCTTCGGTGTAAGAGTTACAGAAATTATCAAGTAACGGAATGCAGAAATGATGCCAATAATAAGATTAAATGGAGGAAGAATCAATGGCAAAAAATATTTTAATATGTGACGATGCTGCTTTTATGAGAATGATGATAAAGGATATTCTTACCAAAAACGGCTACAATGTTGCAGGAGAAGCAGAAAACGGCGCAAGGGCTGTGGAAAAATACAAGGAACTGAATCCTGATTTGGTGCTGATGGATATCACTATGCCCGAGATGGACGGAATTCAGGCGCTTAAGGCTATCAAGGCGGCTGACGGCGGCGCAAAGGTTATTATGTGTTCCGCAATGGGCCAGCAGGCAATGGTTATCGAGGCAATTCAGGCGGGTGCAAAGGACTTTATTGTAAAGCCTTTCCAGGCAGAGCGTGTGATTGAAGCTGTAAAGAAGGTTGTGGGCTAAGTGACAGTTTTGCTGACAGGCTATAACGGCTATGCACAGTTTATTACAGTGCTTATAGTTTTTGTTGTGGTGCTTTTGGTTACGGCATATGTCACAAAGTGGACGGCAAATTATCAGAAGCATCAGAATATGGATCGCAATATTGAAGTGGTAGAAACAACCCGTCTGGACAATAACAAATGGATTCAGATTGTCCGTGTGGGAAATACTTATAAGGTGCTGGCTGTCTGCAAGGATACGGTAACTTTGCTTGGTGAAGTGCCAAAGGATGAACTGCGGGAGGCAGAGCCGGGAGGGGAAAGGATTTCCTTCAAGGAACTGTTTGACAGGGCGGTCAAAAAAGATTTAGGCAATCAAAAAGAACCAAGGGACAAAGATACATGAGCAGAGTACGCTTTACCGGAAAAAAGATAATACAGATTATATGCCTGCTGGTTACGGTGGGCATATTGTGGTTTCATGGATTTGTTCAGGTAAAAGCGGTGGAGAATGACAGACATTTGACAGGAGAGACAGATATTTCCACTGTCATTACGCCGCCAGGGACTTATAATACTCCTGAGGAATTAAATCAGCTGAATACAGCAAATTCGGTGAGTATTACCTATACCGGAGACAATGGGCAGTTAAACGGTACGTTACGGATTCTGATTACGCTGACCTTAATTGCGTTAGCGCCAACCATCATCATAATGATGACTTCTTTTACAAGAATCATCATTGTGCTGCATTTTACCCGTTCGGCGTTAAACACCCAGACAGCGCCGCCCAATCAGATTCTCATAGGGCTGGCATTGATTCTCACATTTTTTATTATGGAACCAACCATTACCAGAATCAATGAGGAGGCAATCATTCCTTTTGAGAATGGTGAGATTAAGCAGGAGGAAGCTTTAAAGCTTGGGATGGCTCCCATCAGGGAGTTTATGTATCCCCAGACTCAGCTTAAGGATGTAGAGATGTTTATGGATATTGCAGGGCGCGAGTGGGACAATACTTTGGAGGCGATTCCCAACTCGGTTCTGATTCCCAGCTTTATGATAAGCGAGCTGAGAACTGCATTCTGGATAGGTTTTATGATTTATATTCCTTTTATTGTAATAGATATGGTGGTGGCGTCCACTTTGATGAGTATGGGTATGATGATGCTGCCGCCCACTACGATTTCCATGCCGTTTAAAATCCTGCTCTTTGTGTTGGCGGACGGCTGGTCCTTAATTATCATGCAGCTTGTGAGAACCTTTTATTAGCCTAGACAATGGAATGTCTGTGAGATCAGACGGCATATGTGAGAGGTTGAAAGAAAAAGGTAAAAGAGGGATATCATATGACAGTTGATGCAGTAATAGAAATGACAAGAGATGCTTTGTATGTGATTATTAAAGTGTCGCTTCCTGTGTTGTTGGTTTCCATGATTATTGGTCTGGTGATTAGTATTTTCCAGACGGTTACCTCCATTCAAGAGCAGACGCTTACTTTTGTTCCCAAGGTCATCAGCATCTTTTTGGCGCTGATGTTACTCGGAAATTGGATGATGACCACCTTGGTGGAATATACTGTACAGCTTTGGTCCACATTCAGCTTTTATGTGCATAAGTGACAGGGGCGGCACAAATGATTAATTTTTCTTTTTCCCTTCATGATTTAGAATATTTTCTGCTGATATTTACGCGGGTGACTTGTTTTGTTTTTATTGCTCCTTTTTTTGGAATGAATGACACGCCTGCCCGAATAAGAATTGGAATCAGCTTTTTTGTATCAATGCTTCTGTATCAGGTGCTGACACCTGCGCCGGCAGTGATTTTCGGCACGGTGACGGAGTATGCATTGATTGTAATAAAAGAGGCGCTCACAGGATTTTTGGTGGGTTTTGGAGCAAATATCTGTATGGCGGTGGTGAATTTTGCCGGGGCCGTTGCGGATATGGAGACGGGGCTTTCTATGGTAACGCTGCTTGACCCCGCCACAAGAGAGAATACCAGCATTACCGGCGTTCTCTATCAATATGTGTTTATGCTGATGCTGATTGCCAGTGGAATGTACCGATATCTGCTGGGGGCGTTGGCGGATACCTTTTCCCTGATACCGGTGAATGGGGCGGTATTTCGTTCGGAGAGTCTGCTTAACTCCATGGTACAGTTTATGAGCGACTATATCATTATCGGATTCCGCATTATTCTTCCCATATTTTGCACTATCCTTCTCTTAAATGCGGTTTTGGGCGTTATGGCGAAGGTGTCTCCCCAGATGAATATGTTTGCTATAGGTATTCAAATCAAAATTCTGACGGGACTGACAATTATCTTTTTGACTGTGGGAATGCTGCCGGGAGCTGCTGATTTTCTCTATCGGGAAATGAAAAAGATGATGGTATCCTTTATAGGGGGACTTTCATGATATTAGAGTATAACCTTCAGTTTTTTGCTGAGGGACAGGGCGGGGACAAAACCGAACCCGCAACAGAGAAAAAATTGAGTGATGCCCGCAAGGAAGGGCAGGTGGCGAAGAGCCGTGAGATTGCCAATGCTCTTGGCATATTGGCAGTGTTTATGATATTAAAGGTATGGGTTGCCACCATGGGGAACCAGCTTTTAAGGTTGTTTCCCGGCATTTATGAGCGGATTCCCGAAGTGGTGACTTTCTGGCAGGGATATATGCCAGAGCAGGACATTAAGATTATCTTCTGGGATATGATATTTGACTGCATTGTAATTATGGCTCCCATACTGCTCATAGGCTTTATTGTGGCGTTTGTCAGCGATGTGGCGCAGGTTGGGTGGAAGCCCACCTCAAAACCCTTACAGCCGAAACTTAGCAAAATTAATCCATTATCCGGATTTAAAAAGATATTTTCAGCTAATTCGCTGGTAGAACTTGTGAAATCCATTGCGAAATTAAGTCTGATTGCCTATATTTGTTATACTTATCTAAAGGACAAGCTGCCGATGCTGTTTTTGCTTTATGATATGCCTCTTACTCAGGCCATAAAGCTGGCGGCGGAATTGGTGACGGACTTGGGAATCCGCATTGCCCTGTTTTATATGGTTCTGGCAGCGGCAGATTTTGCCTACCAGAAATTCAAATTTAGCAAAGACATGAGGATGACCAAGCAGGAAGTCAAGGATGAGTACAAGCAGTCCGAAGGTGACCCCCAGATTAAGGGGAAAATCCGCCAGAAGATGCAGGAGGCTTCTAGGAGGCGTATGATGCAGAATCTGCCTCAGGCTGATGTGGTTATCACCAACCCCACACACTATGCCGTGGCAATCAAGTATGACCTTGAGATAGCGGAAGCGCCGGTGGTTCTTGCTAAAGGTGAGGATTACATGGCAGCCCGTATTAAGGAAGTTGCCAAAGAAAATAATATTGAAATAGTGGAAAACAAGCCTCTCGCCAGAATGCTTTATGCCAATGTGGAAGTGGGCGAGATGGTGCCGCCGGAGCTTTATCAGGCGGTGGCGGAGGTGCTGGCATTTGTGTACCACCTGCAGGGAAAAATATAATTTTACTACAAAATTTATGAAAGGAGTGAGGCGCATATGAAAATGAGAAAAGCGGATATGGGCGTTGCCATGTATCTCATGGCGGCGATTATCATGTTTATTGTGCCCATTCCCTCAATTCTTTTGGATATTTTAATTGCCTTTAATATTTCCATAGCCCTCACCATTGTGTTTGGCGCTATGTTCAGCAGGGAAGTGCTGGATATGTCCTTCTTCCCTACCATGCTTTTGTTCACCACCATTTTCAGGATTGCCCTGAATGCCTCCTCCACGAGGCTGATCCTCAGGGATGGCTATGCCGGCAATGTTGTGGCTACCTTTGGACAATTCGTGGGCGGCGGAGATTTGATTATCGGCGCCATTATCTTTATTTTGCTGATATTGATTCAGTTCATGGTTATCAACAAAGGTTCCGAGCGTGTGTCTGAGGTAACGGCGAGATTTACGCTGGATGCCATGCCCGGTAAACAGATGGCTATTGATGCGGATTTAAACACCGGAGCCATCAATGATGCCGAGGCAAAGAAGCGAAGGGAAAAGATTCAGGAGGAAGCCAATTTCTTCGGTTCCATGGACGGTGCCGTGAAGTATGTAAAGGGAGACGCTGTGGCAGGTCTTATCATTACCATAGTGAATCTGATAGGCGGTGTTATCATGGGCGTCACCAGACAGGGAATGGATGCGGGAACTGCCTTAAGCACCTTTGGCATTCTGACTATCGGCGACGGACTTGTGAGCCAGATTCCCTCATTGCTCATCTCTCTTTCCACTGGTATTTTGGTGACAAAGGGAAGCAAGGATGCGGATTTTGGAACCGCATTAATCAGCCAGCTTTTCAGCATTCCCAAGGTTTTGTATCTGGTGGGAGCAATGTTGGCATTTTTGGGCTTCCTCACCGATTTGAACACCATTCTTTTTGTGGGATTGGGCCTTGTCTTTATCATTGTGGGAAGAAATATTGCAGGTACTATCGAGACGGCCATGATAGAGCAGGAAGTGGATATGGAGGAAGCGGAGGCGGAGGAAATCCGCCAGCCGGAAAATGTGACCAGCCTTTTGCAGGTGGACCCCATCGAATTGGAATTTGGTTACGGTATTATTCCTTTGGCGGATGTGAATCAGGGCGGTGACCTTTTGGACCGCGTGGTTATGATACGAAGGCAGATTGCGCTTGAATTGGGAACTGTGGTGCCCATCATACGACTCCGGGATAACATACAGTTAAATCCTAATCAATATATTATCAAAATCAAGGGTATACAGGTCAGTGAAGGAGAAATCCTCTTTGACCATTATATGGCAATGAACCCCGGCTATGTGGAGGAGGAAATCACGGGTATTCCCACTTTTGAACCGTCCTTTCATCTGCCTGCTATCTGGATTACGGAGGGACAGAGGGAGAGAGCGGAGAGTCTGGGATATACGGTGGTGGATCCGCCATCCATTATTGCAACCCATTTGACGGAAATTATCAGGCAGCATATTGCGGAACTTCTTACCAGACAGGATGTGCAGAGCCTTGTCAACAATATTAAGGAGACCAATCCTTCGCTGGTGGAGGAATTGGTGCCGAAGCTTCTTGGAATCGGCGAGATACAGAAGGTTCTGCAGAATTTGTTAAAAGAGGGTATTTCCATCAGGGATTTGCTGACCATTATGGAAACTCTGGCGGATTATGCATCGGCTACAAGGGATACGGATATTCTGACAGAGTATGTGCGTCAGAGCTTAAAACGCGCCATCTCAACCAAATTCTTTCCGGAGCATGAGACTACCAGTGTAGTAACGCTGGACCCGAAGATAGAGCAGGAGATTATGGGCAGCGTAAAACAGACTGAGACGGGAGCCTTCTTAAATCTGGAGCCGGCAAGGGCAAGGGCGATTATGGAAGCCGTGGGAAACGAAGTAAAGAAATTGGAGAATCTGGGAAAGAATCCCATCGTCATTACTTCCCCCATTGTGAGGTTATATTTCAGACGCCTGATAGAGGATAATTTCAGGGATTTAGTAGTAGTTTCTTACAATGAAGTGGAACCAAACATTGAACTACAATCAGTTGGGATGGTGACAGCATAAATGATTATCAAGAAATTTGTGGGAAAAACAGAAGAAGAAGCAGTAGCGGCTGCTAAGAAGGAATTAGGCGAAGGCGTAGTTATCATGAATGTGAAGGATGTAAAGCGCACAGGGCTTTTTGCTATATTTCTTCCCAAACAGGTGGAAGTGACGGTGGCAAGGGAGGATGAAACGGTTACAAAGCCGTCTGTGCCGGAGACAAACGCCCGTCCTCAAAAGCAGGCGGAGAGCGTACAGCCAGAAACTCCGAAGGAAAATGTGACAGCGGTCTCTTCGGAGAAGCAGGAGAAAGCGGAAAATGTACTTAGCCTTGAGAGTAAGTTAGACAGTCTTCAGATGTTCCTTCAGAATCAGTTCAACAAGGAGGATTGGGCGGAATCTAAGGGGATTTCAGAGGATTTGGAAGAGGAACGAGAAGAAAAGGAAGAGGATAGCGAACAGCCGCAAAATCCGGAGCAGGAGAAATTTTTCAAGCTGCTTTACAATACTATGCTGGAAAATGAGGTGGACGAAAAGTGTGCTAACCAGATTATGGAAGAGGCTGACAGAAACCGTAAACCCAACATGCCGTTTGATTATATATTGTCAAATATTTATCAAAAAATGGTCTTAAAATTCGGGCAGTCCGAAGGCATTGTCCCGGCGAAAAAGGGACCCAAAGCCGTGTTTTTCATCGGACCTACGGGAGTGGGCAAGACCACCACAATAGCCAAGATTGCCAGCACCTATACGGTGGAGGAGAAGAAGAAGGTGGCGCTTCTTACCACGGATACTTACCGCATTGCGGCGGCGGAGCAGCTTCGCACTTATGCCAATATTTTGGAGGTTCCTTTCCGGGTGATTTATGCGGAGGAGGAGCTTGAAGCGGCAGTGTCCGACTTTAGGGATTTTGATTATATTTTTGTGGATACGGCAGGTCATTCTCATCAGAATGGCGACCAGATGGATAAATTACAGAAATTACTTGAGATTGCAAAAGAAAACACGGAGTACCAGATATTTTTAGTACTTAGCGCTACTACAAAGCAAAAGGATTTGCTTAAGATTGCGGACAACTATAAAAAAATCACGGATTATCAGTTGATATTTACCAAGCTGGATGAGACCGGCACCGTGGGAAATCTTCTGAATCTGAAACTGCATGCGGACACCCCCATAGCCTATGTGACTTACGGGCAGAATGTGCCGGATGACATTGAACAGTTTAACCCGCAGAAGACAGTAAAACAGTTGCTTGGCGGAAAAAGCTGATTGCAGGAGGTGAAGACGTTTCATGGATCAGGCCGAACAGTTACGAATTATAAAAGCAAGCAGTCAGAACCAGAATCGTCCTCTTGCCCGTGTGATTACAGTTACCAGCGGGAAAGGAGGAGTCGGAAAGTCCAATACGGCGATTAATCTGGCGATCTGGTTCCGCAGGCTGGGGAAAAAGGTGATTATTTTAGATGCAGATTTTGGACTTGCCAATATTGAAATCATGTTTGGCACAGTGCCCAAGCATAATCTCTGCGATTTAATTTATCAGGGAAAGAACATCAAAGAGATCATTACATGGGGGCCCATGGAAGTAGGTTTTATCTCAGGGGGCTCAGGAATTGCCGGAATGTCCAATTTAAGCAGGGATTATCTGGCGTATATCATACAGAATCTGACGGAGCTGGATGCCATGGCTGATATCATTATCGTGGACACCGGGGCAGGTATTGCAGATGCCGTGCTGGAATTTTTGGTGGCAAGCGAGGAAATTCTTTTGATGACCACGCCGGAGCCCACCTCAATAACGGATTCGTACTCGCTGTTAAAGGCGTTGTACCGTCATCCCAGATACAGGCAGGAAATGACCAAGGTAAAGATGATTGCCAACCGTGTGGACAAAGAGGACGAAGGTGAGGTTCTCTATGAGAAATTAAATGCCGTGGTGGCAAGATATTTAAAGATTCCCATGGATTATCTGGGCAGCGTGCCCCAAGATGCGCAGCTTGCCAAGGCGGTCATGCAGCAGGTGCCGGTGTCCTTGCAGAATCAGACTGCCAGATCCAGCGCAGCTTATGAAAGGATTGCCAAGCGCCTTCTGGATATCGAGGAAGAAAAACAGCCCAAGAGAGGAATGGCGGAGTTTCTGGCGCATATAGTAGGTAGAAGATAATAGAAAGAGAGGACAGGAAAATGCTTTCAAAACTGATTAAAGAGGGAAATCGTGTGGAACTCAGCGCAGTGGATTCAGAGGGTAATATGAACTCGGAGGAGAAGCAAAAGCTGTATTACAGCAAGGTCTACAATATTCTGTCCGAGGACACTATGGAGATTTATATGCCTATGGAACAGACAAAATTGATTCTGCTTCCAGTGGACAGTGAATATAATATGGTATTGTATACGGAGGAACAGGGGCTGTTCCAAAGCTTTGTGCGTATTATTGACAGATACAAGAGCAACAATGTCTATATTCTGGTGGTGGAGCTGACCAGCAACTTAAGGAAATATCAGCGCCGTGAATATTACCGCTTCAGCTGTGCTCTGGAAATGTGTGCCAGAACATTGGAGGAAGATGAAGTTCAGGCGATAGAGCAGAAAAATCCTTACATATTGCAGCCGACCCTGCCTTTAAAACGCAGTGTTATAGTGGATATCAGCGGAGGGGGAATCCGGTTTATGTCCACCCAGCGTTATGAGACGGGCAGTCTGATCTATTGCAGCTATTACCTTGCAAGAGGAAGAGAAAGCAAAAAATATGAGGTGGTGGGAAAGGTGTTGGACTCAAGAGAGCTTGAGAGCCGTCCCGGCACTTTTGAACACAGGGTGCAGTATTATGATCTGGATGTGAAAACCAGAGAGGAAATTATTAAGTTTATTTTTGAAGAAGAGCGCAGGGAGCGCAGGAAGGAATCAATGTAACTTCCGACCAATATGGAGGTTGTGTGATGGCAGTAAAAAAAATTTTGGTAGTAGATGACTCTGCACTCATGAGAAGCGTGTTATATGATATAATCAATAGTGATAAGAGATTTCAGGTTGTGGACAGGGCAAGGGATGGAGTGGAAGCCTTTGACCTGTTGAGCAGAAATACTTATGATGCTGTGGTATTGGATGTGAATATGCCCAGAATGAATGGTCTTGATTTGATGAGGGAACTTCGCAAATACAAGATTCCTGCCAAGATTCTGGTGGCAAGCACAGATACCAAAAAAGGTAACAAAACGGCGATAGAGGCTCTGGAAGCGGGAGCAGTGGATATCATACATAAACCGGACAGGGTATCGGACTGCCGCATGGAAGAATTTAAGGAGCATCTGCTTAATTTATTGATGGTGGTGGCAGAGAGCGAACTGCATGAAACTATGGCAAAGGGAAGTACCAAGGAAGCTAAAAGCGAACATCAGACTGTTCAAAAGGTGACTGAGATATTAGGAAAGTCCACGGCAAGGGTGCCGGGACAGAAAATTGTAGCCATTGCCAGCTCTACAGGAGGACCTACTGCACTGCAGGCGGTGATTCCTAAACTTCCGGCCAATCTGGATGCGCCGGTTTTGCTGGTACAGCACATGAATAAGAATTTTACCACATCCTTTGCGGAGAGACTCAATGAACTCAGCCCAATTACCGTAAAAGAGGCAGTAGAGGGAATGGAGCTTCAAAAGGGAACGGTTTATGTGGCAAGAGGTGGTATGCATATGAAGGTGGTAACGACTGCTTCCGGCAGGGCGACCCTCCATTTGTCTGATGAACCTCTCAGAGAGGGAGTCAAACCCTGCGCCAACTATATGTACGAATCCCTGGTAGAAAGCAACTATGACAATATTGTCTGCGTGGTGATGACTGGCATGGGTGCCGACGGGACGGAAGGCATTCGGAATTTAAGGGAACGGAAGAAAGTTCATGTGATTACACAAGCTGCCGATACTTGTGTGGTATATGGCATGCCCAAGTCGGCGGTGGAAGCGGGACTTAGCCATCAGGTAGTTCCCTTAAATCAGATAGCGCAAGAAATTATCCTGCACATCGGAGTAGAATAAGCTTTATGGCTGTGCAGAATATCAAAATACCCATTAGTTAAATGTATTTGCCGCTTTTGGCAGAATGGAGGATAAGATGGACGTAAATCAATATCTTGAAATTTTTCTGGATGAGACAAAGGAGCATCTGCAGAATCTGAATACGCAGATTTTGGAGCTGGAGTCTGACCCGGAGAACACGGGTACTGTGAATGAGATTTTCCGTGCCGCACACTCTTTGAAGGGTATGGCGGGAACCATGGGTTATAAGAGAATGCAGAATCTGACCCATGACATGGAGAATGTTTTCTCTGAGGTGCGCAATGGTAATATCAAAGTGCAGCCCAATATGATTGATGTCCTTTTTCAATGTCTGGATGCTTTGGAGGAGTATACCGACAATATCCAGAACAGCGCAGATGAAGGTACCAATGATAATGAGCCTTTGATTAAGCAGCTGAATGCCATTTTGAAGGGCGGAAGTGCAGCGGATGACCAGGAGGAAACAAAGGCTGCGGCGTCGGTTTCGGAGAATGCTAATAAGACGGAATCAAGCGAAGAATCATGGAATGATATTGCGTTGGATGTCAGCCAGATTAATGTGATTAAGGAAGCAAAGGAACAGGGCAAGAATGTTTATGGCATTAATGTGACTGTTCAGGAAAACTGCATTTTGAAGGCGGCAAGGGCATTTCTGGTGTTTAAGGCAGTGGAAGATAAAGGCGAGATTGTAGTGTCCAACCCTAGCGCACAGGATGTGGAGGATGAGAAATTTGATCAGGATTTCACATTGATTGTGCTGACAGATGCAAGCCTTGACGAGGTTATCAAAGCGGCAGCCAATGTGTCTGAGATTGCCAATGTAACAGGTGGAATCCTTGAGCTGGAGAAGACCAAGAATTATCAGGAAACCACAGCAGAGGCGGAAGCAGAAGCGGCATCTAAGGATGCGGAGAACGCAGCTAAGGCGGTGCCTGCTACTGTACCCAAGGCTGAGGATAAACAAAAGGCAGCGCCTGCCGCAGTCAAGCCCAATGAAAAGAAGGCTGTGAGCAAACCCGTTGTCAACCGTACTGTCCGTGTAGATATTGAAAAGCTGGACGGGCTGATGAACTTAGTCAGCGAGCTGATTATTGCCAAGAATTCCCTGGTGTCTATTTCTGCACAGGGAAGCGAAAAAAATACCAATGCTTTTAACGAGCAGATTGAATATCTTGAAAGCGTTACCACCAGCCTTCATGAATCCGTTATGAAGGTGAGGATGGTTCCCATTGAGAGTGTGGTTAATAAATTCCCCCGCATGATAAGAGACCTTTCCAAAACATTGGATAAGCCCATGGAGCTGTCTATGTCCGGTGAAGATACGGAATTGGATCGTACCGTGGTGGATGAGATTGGAGATCCGCTGATGCATCTTTTGAGAAATTCCGCAGACCATGGTCTTGAGTCTCCGGAGGTGCGTGCAGAGAGGGGCAAGCCCGCTACAGGTTCCATAACTCTGAAGGCTTATCAGGATGGCAATAATGTCATTATTGAAGTGGCTGATGACGGAAATGGTATTGATGTAGATGTCGTTAGACAGAAGGCTTTGGATAGAGGTACTATTACTCCGGAACAGGCAGCAGTAATGACTGATAAGGAAATTATTAATCTTTTGTTCCTTCCCAGCTTTTCTACCGCAAAGCAGGTGACGGATATCTCAGGAAGAGGCGTGGGGCTCGATGTGGTGCGCTCCAAGATTGAATCCTTGAGCGGAGATGTGGAAGTAAAGAGTGAGCTTGGAGTAGGAAGCACATGGACGGTGCGTCTGCCTTTGACACTTGCAATTATTCAGGCATTAATGGTAGTTGTGGGCAACGAGAAGTATGCTATTGCCTTGGGATTTATTGAAACTATTGAAACTATTGAACCCAACGAGATCAAGCTGGTGCAGAACGAGGAGGTTATCAATCTGCGTGGAATGGTGATTCCCCTTATTCGTCTGTCAGAAGTGTTGGATGTTGAGAGTAGCAAAGACGAGAATGAAAGCCTTGTAGTGGTAATTGTCAAGAAGGGTGATGAGATGGCAGGCCTTGTGATTGACGAACTGATTGGACAGCAGGAAATCGTTATCAAGTCCCTTGGAAAATATATCAAACAGTGCAAATTTATCAGCGGAGCTACCATTTTGGGCGATGGCGAGGTGGCTTTGATTCTGGATGTCAATGCGTTGATTTAAAGAAGGGAGAAGACACAAATGGAACAGTTAAGTACAACAACTACAGCAATGAGTGCAAATGCCGCGAGCACAGTCTTGGATGGGGAAAGCAAGGGAATAAAGGAAACCTTTCAATATATTGTAATTCGCTTGGGCGAAGAGCAGTATGGTATTGATATCCGTTATATCGACAATATTGTGCGTATGCAGTATATTACAAGGGTGCCAAAGATGCCCAATTATTTAAAGGGCGTTATCAATTTAAGAGGTGAAGTGATTCCGGTTATCAGTCTCCGCCTTAAGATGGGGCTTACAGAGGATGAGATTACCAGAGTGACCCGTATCATTATCATTAAGACCGAGCAGGAAGGCAATACCGGTGTTTTGGTGGATGAAGTGAAAGAGGTTGTCACCTTGTCTGAAGATGAAATCGAGAGAGTTTCCAGAGAGTCCAAGGACGGTAAAACTAATTTTATCAATGGAGTTGGAAAGCACAATAATGAGCTGATTTCCCTGCTGGACTTAAGCTCCATTGCATTGGAGGAGAATGTATAATCTCCATGCAAAGACAAGGCAGGAGGCTCGGATATGGAGTCAGTGTCAGGCGTGTCCTGCATAGATAAAAAGGAGAAGAGAGTATGAGTGAACTTAGCATGGAGCAGGTGACATCAAACTATCTTGATGTTCTTAAGGAATTAGGAAATATCGGGGCAGGAAATGCTATGACCGCTCTTTCCCAGATGATCAGCAGTAAAGTGGATATGAAAGTGCCTCAGGTAAGGCTTTTGGAATTTAAAGAAGTGGGCAACCTGATGGGCGGCGAAGAACAGATTATGGTGGGCGTAATGCTTGCAGTTGAGGGCGATATCACCGGCAGTATGATGTTTCTGGTGGAGAGAAGCTGCGCGAAGCATCTGGTTAATAAAATGATGATGGGGATGGCATCGGAGGGCGATGATTTTAATGAGATGGAATTGTCTGCTTTAAAAGAGATAGGCAACATTATTACCGGTGCCTATCTGAATTCCTTGTCTACCATGACAAACCTCACCATTTATCCAACACCGCCGGAGATTACTGTAGATATGGCGGCAGCGCTGCTCAGTGTGCCGGCAATCGAGTTTGGCATTTATGGGGACAATATTTTATTAATTCAATCTCAGTTTTTTGACGAGGTAAGCATTGACGGGTACTTTATTCTGGTTCCGGATTTGGAGTCCTACGCCAAAATTCTGACTTCTTTAGGACTGCATGTTTAGTCCGTAATTGTTATCTATTGAAATTGGGCAATTAAGAAGGTAAAATACAATGAGCGAAATAATAAAAGTGGGAATGGCAGATTTAAAAACCTGCGTAAGTCCTGATGGAATTACGACTATCGGGCTTGGTTCCTGTGTGGGTATCGCCTTGAGGGATCCGCTGACAAAAGTGGGCGGTCTGGCGCATATTATGCTGCCGGACAGCACTGCTATCAGAAACAGTCAATTAAATATTGCCAAGTTTGCAGACACGGGCATTGTGGAGCTCGTGCGCCAAATGGAACTGTTGGGCGCAAAGAAGTTTCGTATGGTGGCTAAGATTGCAGGAGGGGCTACCATGTTCGGATTTCAGGGACGCCCCAATACCATACAGGTGGGAGAACGCAATGTGGAGGCTTCCAAGATGATGCTCCAAAAGCTTAACATACCTCTTCTAGCAGAAGATACCGGACTTAATTATGGTCGTACCGTTATTTTTTATCCGGAAACAGGTGATTTTGTAATCAAAATGATAGGCAAACCTGAGAAAATAATTTGAGGTTACGTGATGAACAGAAAAAATATGCCTTTAGTGCTGATGCTGACGGCGGGGGCTGTTACCTATGGGATTACTTTCCTGAGAAAGTATCCGCTGGAGCAACAGTTATTGATTTTATTGCTGGTGCTTGTTATTTTCTATATTTTGGGAAGTGTGCTGAAAGGTGCATTGGACTATTTTGACAAGCAAAATGAGGAAATTAGAAAAGCGGCCGAAGAAGCATTGGCTGCCGAAGAAGCCGCCGAGGGAACGGAGGAATCAATCAAGGGACAGGAGTCTGAGAATACACCATAATCTGACAGATGGAGGAGCTTGAATTCCATGGATGAAGCCGGAAGAAAGAAATTATTAGAAGAATATGGAAAGGAAAAGACTCCTGAAGTCAGGGAACAATTGATTCTGGAGTATGCTCCCCTTGTGAAGGTGGTGGCAGGAAGACTCAGTATGTATCTGGGCTACAATGTGGAATATGAAGATTTGGTGAGTTACGGCATTTTCGGACTGATTGATGCCATTGATAAATTTGACTGTTTTAAGGAAGTAAAGTTTGAAACCTATGCGAGTCTTCGTATCAGAGGAGCCATTTTAGACCAGATTCGCAAGATGGATTGGATTCCCCGGACTATCAGGCAGAAGCAGAAAAAGATAGAATCGGTTATCAGGGAAATTGAGCAGAGTACCGGACACAGCGCTACGGATGAGGAGATTGCACAGGCTCTTGGCATTTCCGAAGAAGAATATACGGATTGGCAGTCCCAGATGAAAATTACAGGGGTGGTATCCCTGAATGAATATATGGAACAAGGAAGCGATGTATCTCAGGATTACAGCAGTCATACCACGGCACGCTTTGAGAGTCCGGAAGAGAAAGTAGAGAAACAGGAGCTTGCAATGGTGCTGGGAGAGGCTCTTAAGCTCCTCACTGAGAAAGAGCAGAAAGTCATTACCCTCTATTATTATGAGGAACTTACCTTGAAGGAAATCAGTAATATCTTAGAAGTTTCCGAATCCAGAATTTCGCAATTACATACAAGAGCCCTACAGAAAATGCGAACCAAGATGGGCAGTTATATGGGAATCCTTACAGATCGTATTTGACAAAAACGTATGCGTGGGAAGTGGGCGCAGAACCCGGCGGCGCCAGATGGCGAAGCAGAAATGGAGAAAAGTATGCAGAATGGTTATTTTAAGTTAGTTGCTACATCGGAAGGATTCGGAATAAGAATATTTCCCAGCCTGGAGGGAGGAGAACCTGTTCGGATTTTAGAATTGATAAATTATCTGGAAAGAGACCACATCCCTTATGTATTGGAGACTTTAAAGGCGGCAGTTGATAAAAATGAGGATACAGTGGTATTTCTTGGCACCGGAGAATGCCCTTCTTATGCAGAAAGTTATTCCTTGGATGTCACGGAGGACAATATGAGAGCTGTTGCCCGGTTTTATCCGGCATCCGATACGGGAGCGCGTATTTCTTTTGATGAGTTTTATAAGGATTTGCGTTACTGCGGAGTGAAATTTGGCGTTCAGATGTCTGAGCTGCAAGAGCATTTTCAGTCGGAGGGCATTTATTGTACGGATATAGAAGTGGCGAAGGGCAAGGCACCCAGACATGGTACAGATGCCAAAATAGAGTATTTTTTCAACACGGATGTCCATGCCCGCCCCGAGATGAAAGAGGACGGCAGTGTTGACTTTTTCAATCTGAATGTGATAAACCACTGTAAACAGGGCGATGTGCTGGCAAAGATTACTCCTGAGGATGTGGGCGAGCCGGGGACCACAATTAAGGGCGAGCGCGTCAAACCCAGAGATGTGAAGAAAGCGGCTTTTAAATTCGGAAAAAATATTCTTATATCAGAGGATAAGCTGACTCTTACTTCCGGGGTGAACGGTCATGTGACCTTAGTGGAAGATACTGTATTTGTGTCGGATGTCTATGAGGTGGAGAATGTGGACACCGCCACGGGAAATATTGATTTTACAGGAAGTGTGCAGGTAAACGGCAATGTGGCAACGAACTTCCGGATTAAGGCGGAGGGCAATGTCATAGTAAAAGGCGTGGTAGAAGGCGCTTATATAGAGGCGGGCGGCAATATTATCATTGCCCGGGGTATGAACGGTATGTCAAGGGGCATACTGAAAGCAGGCGGCAATATTGTTGCTAAGTTTTTGGAAAATTCCACTGCTGAGGCAGAGGGTTATGTCCATGCGGAATCCATTCTTCACAGTCAGGTGTCTGCGGGGACGGAAATCATAGTAAGCGGCAAGAAAGGCTTTGTAACAGGCGGTCATGTGCAGGCGGACCAGAAAGTGGAAGCGAAAACCTTTGGGGCAGCCATGGGAGCCTCCACAATTGTTGAAGTGGGCGTGAATCCCAAGATAAAAGCCAGATATCAGCAGCTTCAGAAGGAGATATCGGAAATTGTGCGTATTCTCAAAGAAAAGCAGCCAATTATAGCCAATTTCATGGAGAAGCGCACAAAGGGCGTTAAGTTTAATGAATCTCAGCTTAAGTATGTAAAAGAGTCTGCACAGGTGATAGAGACTAAAAAGGCGGAACTTGAGACAGCAAATGCTGAATTGAGAGAACTGCAGAAATACTTTGACCCTCAGAAGAAGGCAGTCATAGTGGTGACAGGAGAGGTATATCCTGGTACAACCCTGGTGATTGGCGATGTGTCCATGACGGTGCAGAGCAGCTATAAATATTGTCGGTTTGAGAAGGTGGACGGCGATGTGAAGATGAAACCGATGTAAAGTGTGAAGGAAATCACTAAGCTCGAAAAGACCTCACTAAGTGATTTCACGCTCTGCAAAGCAGAGCTCTTCTTCACACTGAAGAATCGCTAAAGCGATTCTTCTCTCATTTCACGGATTGTTTGTAGATTGGCACAAATGTTTTGTATGACATAACATATAGAATCAAGGCAAAGGATGTGAGGAAATATGGCATTTGGAACTATAGAAATCACTACGATCACCCGTTCTCAGGATTATACCACCATCAAGCAGAACGAAGATAACAAAGGAATGATTGACCAGAATAACAGCAACATTCAGGTTCAGAAGCAGACTCAGGAGCTGACGCAGGAAGTGCATAGCGGCAACAATGCCGAATGGTATAAAAAGAAACCGGATGCCAAGGAAAAAGGCGGTAACGAATATTCTGGTGACGGCGGAAAGAAGCGAAAAAAGAAAGAACAGCAGGATCAGGTGATTGTAAAGAATCGTCAGGGTTTTGATGTGAAAGTATAAAGTGTGAGGATATGAAAAATGGGTACTTTAGGGATAATCCTGCTGATTATAGCAGGTGCTGCGGTTGCATTAGTAAGCTATATGCTTCCATTGGGAGAAGAAGGTCTTTCAAAGGAGGCAAAGGAAATTGCAGAGGAAGAGATTAAGAAGCTGGTAGCTCATGAAGTAGACGGAGCAAAAAAACGTATCAATGATGCTGCGGACACCGCAACGAATCATGCCATGGATAAGACGGAGCGTGCACTAGAGCGAATTTCTAATGAGAAAATCATGGCTGTAAACGAGTATTCCGACACGGTGTTAAAGGAGATTAACAAGAATCACGAAGAAGTACTCTTTCTTTACGACATGCTAAATGACAAGCACACGAGTCTGAAAAATACGGTTGCCAAAGTGGGTGAAGTAGTAAAGGCGGTCAGGGAGACCATGAATGATGCGCAGACCGCAGTGGAAGCTTACAGGCAGGAAAGAGAAGGCGTTGAGAATGCTGCAGGAAGCTTTGAGCAGTTTAAAAAACAGGCGGAAATCGCCATGGAAAACTATGCACGGCTAAAAAAAGAGGCAGAAAATTCCATGGGAACTTATAAGCAGCTCAAGGGCGAGGCAGAAGTCATTATGAGCAGTTTAGGACAAATTAAACGGGAAACGGAAGCTACTATGAAGCGTTTCGGACAACTCAATCTAGAGGAAGCCGAAGCCACCGTGAGCAGTTTTAAACAGCTTAAGCTTGAGGAAGCGGAGGCTGCTGTAAGTAATTTTAATCAGATTAATCTGGCGGAAGCAGAAGCTGCCATGAATAGTTTCAGACAGCTCAAAGAAGAGGCTGAGGCTGTAATGAGCAGTTTCAGACAGCTCAAAGAAGAGGCTTCCGGTGTTCCTTTGGAGAGACCTGCCGATACGCTGATGTTAGGAAACGATATGTTTGGCGGCGGTATACAGGCAGACAGTTCCATGAAAGAAGAGTTCCCGACCGACAGTTTTGCCGGGGGGCTTTTTGAAGAAAATGTGTCAGGAAATGGTTTTGCCGGAGAGAATATCACAGGAAGTTTTTCAGAAGAGAATCTGTCAGGAAGTGATTTTGGCAGCGGAAGTCTTTCGGGAGGAAGTCGTCCAGGCGGTATCCAGAGAGGAAGAAGATCCAATTTTGCGGGAAATGGTATTCAGGAAGGCCGGGAATACAGCCGCAATGAACAGATTCTGGCGCTTCACGGACAAGGGAAATCCACCGTTGCGATTGCAAAGGAATTGGGGCTTGGAGTTGGCGAAGTGAAATTGGTAATTGATTTGTACAAGAATGCATAGAAGAAAGTGGTATAAGTATGAAATTGAGATACTATTTGCGGGGATTGGGAGTTGGAATCCTTGTAACGGCAATTATTATGGGCGTTGCTTCATGGGGACAACGGGAAACTTTAAGTGATGCACAGATAAGGGAGAGAGCACTGAAAATGGGTATGGTGGACGGTTCTTCCCCCGTTTTGAGTGATTTGCAGTCGGGACCGAACTCTTCAGGGGGTACAAAACCTACAAGTCCCATAATTCCTGAGGATGATCCCACGACTTCTACAAATCCAACTAAGGAGTCCACGCCCTCCACAAGCTCAGCCAAGGAGCCTGCGACTCCCACAAATCCTACTAAGGAGTCCACGACTCCTACAAATCCAACTAAAGAGTCAACTACTCCTACAAGTTCTGCCAAGGAGCCTACGACTCCCACAAGTACCGCCAAGACTCCCACGACTTCTTCCAATTCTTCGCAGCCTACGGTTACCATTGTCATAAAGGGTGGCTCCGGTTCTGAAGCGGTAAGCAGAACTCTTGCAGAAGCAGGACTTGTGTCGGATGCGAAAGCTTATGATCAGTATTTGTGTGACAACGGATACAGCAAAGGTCTGCGGGCAGGAACTTATGAGATACCAGAGGGCGCCAGCGAAGAAGAAATTGCGAATATGATTGCCACAAAGCGTTAAAAAAACCTCTTGCAAGAGGTTTTTTTTTGTGCTATAATCTTATCGTTGTGACTAAAAAACACGCAGTTTTTATTTGGGGCGGTGTTCTGTATGCACAGGATAGTCCTAAAGCAGCCCTTTGAAACGCCAAAGCGGTGACAGAAGCTGCGGAAGATTCAAACCAAATGGAGGAAAAGAAATGAGCGTTATTTCAATGAAGCAGTTGCTTGAAGCAGGTGTCCATTTTGGACATCAGACCAGAAGATGGAACCCTAAGATGGCTCCCTACATTTTTACCGAGAGAAATGGTATCCACATCATTGACCTGCAGAAGTCTGTGGGTAAGGTGGATGAGGCTTATAAGGCAGTATCCGAGATTGCGGCTCAGGGCGGTACGATTCTCTTTGTAGGAACCAAGAAGCAGGCGCAGGATGCAGTTAAGTCCGAGGCTGAACGCTGCGGTATGTACTATGTAAATGAGAGATGGCTGGGCGGTATGCTTACCAATTTCAGAACCATCCGCTCCCGTATCGAGAGACTTCACGCCATTGAGACCATGTCTCAGGACGGTACCTTTGATGTATTGCCCAAGAAAGAGGTTATTCAGTTAAGAAAAGAGTGGGATAAGCTGGAGAAGAACCTTGGGGGCATCAAGAATATGACCAGAGTTCCCGATGCTATCTTTGTGGTAGATCCCAAGAAAGAAAGAATCTGCGTACAGGAGGCTCATGCCCTTGGCATTACGCTGATTGGCATCGGCGATACCAACTGTGATCCCGAAGAGTTGGATTATATCATTCCCGGCAATGACGATGCTATCAGAGCAGTAAAACTGATTGTGGCAAAGATGGCGGATGCCGTTATCGAAGCAAATCAGGGCGAAGCTGTTTACACCGAGGAAGAGGTTGCTGCAGATGCTGAAAATGCAGAGGATATTGAAGAGGTGGCAGCAGCAGAGGAGAATGCTTAAGAGGCAGAACCCTCAGAAAAGCAAATAATAAATAAAAGAAAGATAAAAAGATAGAAAGGTAAGGATGAGTTATGGCAGAGATTACCGCAGCAATGGTAAAAGAACTGCGCGACATGACCGGCGCAGGAATGTCAGATTGTAAGAAGGCTTTGAATGAGACGAATGGCGATATGGATGCAGCAGTGGAAGTGCTGAGAAAGAGCGGCGCTGCTAAGGTTGAGAAGAAGGCAAACAGAATTGCAGCAGAGGGCGTTGTTAAGATTGCAGTATCTGATGATTGCAAAACCGCAGTTGTTGTAGAGGTGAATTCCGAGACTGATTTCGTTGCAAAGAATGAAACATTCCAAGCTTTTGTGCAGGATGTAGCTAATAAAGCATTGGTTTCCCCGGAGAATAAGGCAGGAGATGGAGAAGATGTATGCGGCATTCTCAAAATGAAGGATGAGCTTGAAGAGAAAACGCTTACCATCGGTGAGAAGCTTTCGATTAGAAGATTTGAGAAAGTATCCGGCGATGTTGTTGGCTCTTATATTCACGGCGGCGGAAGAATCGGAGTGTTGGTAGCCGGCGAATTGAATACGAATGATGATGCGGTAAGTGAGGCGCTCAAGAATGTTGCTATGCAGGTAGCGGCTATGAACCCCCAGTATATCCAGAGAAGTGATATTTCAGACGAGGAGTTGGCAAAACTCAAGGAGATTACAGTAGACAGTGCTTTGAACGATCCGGCAACCTTGCCCAAGCCGATTTTGAATAGTCTGATTGACAAGGCAGTTGGAGACAAAAAGTGGAGTGATGAGGACATTGCTATTTATGAAGATAAAAAGAGCAATATGAATTATCTTTTTAACTTCTTGTCAGAGGCTGCTAAAGCGGCGTTGGTTGAAATTGCTTTTGCTGATAAAGAGCGAATCGTGGCAGACAAGATTTTTGTTGGCCTGGTAGAGGGGCGCATTTCCAAACAGATTAAGGAGATTAGTCTGCTGGATCAGGTTTATGTCAAAGCAGAGGACGGCAAGCAGTCGGTAGGACAGTATCTTGCTTCCGTAAATAAAGGCCTTAAGGTAGTTAAGGTGGTTCGCTTTGAGGTAGGCGAAGGTCTTGAGAAGAAGAACGAAAATTTTGCAGCTGAGGTTGCGGCCCAGATGGGAATGTAAGCTTAAAAATTTTTAAAACAGACAAAGTAAAAGGCATCACTGCTTATCAGACGGTGATGCCTTTTTTTGAAAACAGGAATTTAAACAGGTCATGATGCCAATAATGAAGGATAGATATTTCTTTATTTGAGCGCCTGCTTTAGCAGGCAGATGGGAGCAAAGATGAAATTTGATATGCACTGCCATACAAGGGAAGGCTCCATGGATGCCAAAGTGCCAATAGATGAATTTATCAGCATTTTAAAGGAAAAAGGCTTTAACGGGATGCTGGTAAGCGACCACAATTCCTATAAGGGATACCGTCAGTGGCGGGACAGGATAAAAGGCAAAAAGCATCAGGACTTCGTGGTGCTTAAGGGAATCGAGTATGACACCATAGATGCCGGGCATATTCTGGTAATCATGCCAGAGACGGTGGAACTAAAAATATTGGAGTTAAGAGGGCTTCCGGTACAGGTATTGATTGATATCGTACACAGAAGAGGCGGCATCTTAGGCCCTGCACACCCTTGCGGAGAAAGATATCTGAGCATTTTCAGCACGGGCAAAAACAGATATAAAAAAGCGATTCTGCGGCAGTTTGACTTTTTGGAGGGCTTTAATGCCTGTGAGAATGAGAAGAGCAACAGCCGGGCAGAGTGGATTTCCAGACATTTGGACAAGCCTGCCTTTGGGGGCAGCGACGCCCATAGAGAGGACTGCGTGGGACTTGCCTATACATGGTTTCCCTGTGAGATTCGCAAGGAATCAGACCTGATTGCCTGTGTAAAGGCAAGGGAGGGGATTGTCTGCGGAGGCACTTATTACAGAGGCACCACCAAAGAAAAAATCGGCAAAGCCAACGAGCTGCTGGTACAATCCTTTTGGTTTTATAACAGGTTTGCGGGACTTTTCCGCAGACATAAGCGTAGAATCGAGATGAAAAAACTGCAGTAAACAAAAATTAATGAAAAAGAATACAATTTCTTCATAAATTCTTAAGTTGATATTTCCCATATATTGTAGTATACTGTCCCTATAAAATACCATGAGTTGTGAGGAGGCAGTATATTATTATGAAAAAATATAAAAAACTAATTTCCATTCTACTAGCGGGCGTCATGACTCTGTCTTTAGCTGCCTGTGGAAAAGGGAAGAATCCGGAAAACAATCCTCAAAATGGGGTAAATGAGTATACTTATGTTCCGGAGTACATAGAGCTGGACGAAGATGTCCGGCTGTATAATGCGCAGTTCATCGGAGATTCCATGTATTATCTGTCGGATTCTTTTGATGAGGCAAAAAGGACCTTAAGCTCAAAACTTTGTGAGTATTCCCTTACGGACAAAAAGGTGGTTCGGGAAATTCCCATGGATTTGGATAACGGAGAGGAAGGAGTACACAGGAATCTAAACAGATTTTGTGTCTTGGGGGACAGTACTATTTTGACCATTGAAAACATTTATAAGCAGGACTCTAGTACTATACTGTTATGCGCATATGACGGACAGGGAGACAGGACCTATGAATGGGACATTACCGATAAGGTGAAGGATGACTCTGGATATGGATATGTGGATACCATGCTTGTGGACAAGGAAGGCAGAATCTATCTGCAGGTGGAACAGGGGATTCTACTTTTTAACAAAGACTTCAGCTATCAGGGTGTGGTTACATCAGAGAATTGGCTTAACAATCTCTGCATGGGCGCCGATGGCAAAATCTATGCCACTTATTATGACCAGACTTCGGAAGAGAGGAGCTATTGCCTTTCGGAGGTTGATTTCGCAGGTAAAAAGTGGGGAGCTACCTACAAAAATTTCCCTGAGGGACAGGATATTGCCGCTGGGGGAGAAGCAGATTTTTTGGTGAGGAGTAGTTATAGCGTATATGCTTATGATATGGAGAGCCAGACCACAGAAAAGCTGTTTGATTGGCTGGACAGTGATATCAATGGGGATTATGTGAATAGTTTCAACGTTCTGGAAAATGGTCAGATGATTGTAACCATCCGCGATTGGATTACCAGCGAAAGCAATCTGGCTTTCCTTACAAAGAAAAAGACTGCGGAACTGCCGCAGAAAACTCAGATTGTGGTGGGTACTATATCAACCAGGCAGGAGCTTCAGGCGGCGGCAGTAGCGTTTAACAAAAAGAGTGATACCTATCATGTTTCTATCAGAGCCTATGTGGATGATAATGCGGTATGGACGGAAACTCTTTACAGCGATGCGGCAAGCAGGCTGAGAAGCGATATCGTATCAGGAACCAACAGTCCTGACATTATTTACCTTGACTCAAGTATAGGAAATCTTGAGAAGATGACAATGAACGGCGCTTTTGAGGATTTGACCCCTTATCTGGAAAAGAGTAGCGTCTTAAGTAAAGATGATTATCTGGACAATGTGCTGGGAGGCTATACCTATGGCGGCAAGCTGGTGGGAATCCCCAAGAACTTCACTGTCAGCACCATAGTGGGAAAGGCTTCTGATTTCGGAGGAAAGGAAAGCTGGACTGTGGAGGATATGATTGCCTATGCAGACGCTCATCCTGGTAAACAGCTCTTTGAGTATGGCACAAAGCAATCTATTTTGGATTTGTTTATGAGGTGCAGCTCCAAGCTTTATATTGATTATAGCACAGGTAAATGTACGTTTGATTCCAAAGAGTTTCAGAACCTTTTGCAATTTGTGAATAACTTCCCCACTGAGTTCGAGTGGAATGAGGACGACCAGCGCTCCACGCCCCTCAAGCTGCAGGCGGGGGATGTGCTTCTAGCAATGGTCAGCATCAGTTCCTTTAATGAGATTCAGCTTTATGAGGCAATGTTTGATGAGCCCATTACCTGTATTGGATTTCCTACGGCGGAAGGCGGAAGCGGCTGTATGCTTTCTGTCAGCGGAGGTATGGGAATCTCCGCAAAGGCAAAGGATAAGGAAGGAGCATGGGCTTTTCTTGAGAGCTATCTGACCGAAGAAAGCCGTATGTTTGATTGGGGAATCTCCGCAAGAAAGAGCAAGATGGAAGAAGCGATAGCGGAAGCTGTCAAAGTTGAGTATGCTACGGACGAGGACGGAAATCCCATATTAGATGAAGATGGAAACCCCATAGAGCTGGGTTCAGGTGGAATAGGATATGGCGATTGGGAGTATATGTATCATACTCCGACCCAGGAAGAGGTTGATTTGATTGTGAAGCTGATTGAGTCGGCAACTTCGGAATCCGCTACGGATGAGCAGATTCTTACAATCATTGTGGAAGAAGCGGAGCCCTTTTTCCAAGGGCAGAAATCCGTGGAGGATGTGTCCGGCATTATACAGAGCAGAATTCAGCTTTATATGAATGAAAATCAATAAAATCAGAGGTGGCGGTTTTGGGTTCCAGAGTGAAGACTTCCAAAGTGAAAAAAACAATGCGAAAGCGCAAGGTGCAAATAAGTTCGGGGCTTTTTATAGCTCCGAGCTTCCTTGGCGTTCTGACATTTTTTCTGCTGCCTTTTTTGGTGGTTATCTACTATTCCATGGTGGATAACCCCATCAGCGCCAATTTTGTGTTTTTGGACAATTTTAAGAGCGTAATCCAAAATGCGGCTTTCCGTACGGCGGTGACAAATACGGCTACCTTTTCGGCCATTGCGGTACCCTTGTCTGTGGTATTGTCATTGATTCTGGCCATTGTGCTGGAGGCGAAGCTTCCTTTCAGGAGCCAGTTCCGTACCTTTTTCTTAAGCCCCATGATGGTGCCGGTGGCATCAGTGGTGCTGATTTGGCAGGTTTTGTTTCACTTCAATGGTGCAGTCAATGATGTTTTGCTGGCTTTTGGTGGGGATAAGATTGATTGGATGAAATCAAAGTACTCCATTATCGTGGTGGTAATTTTGTTTTTGTGGAAGAATCTTGGATATAATATGATACTGTTTATGGCAGCGTTAGCAAGCATCCCCAAGGATATTTTAGAGGTGGCAAGGCTTGAGAGCGCAACGCCCCTGCAGACTTTCTTTTATATCAAAATCCGGTATCTGTCCTCCACGATTCTGTTTGTGACCATAATGTCCTTAATCAGCTCCTTTAAGATTTTCCGTGAAATCTATCTGCTGACTACGGACTATCCATATGATTCGATTTATATGCTGCAGCATTTTATGAATAATAAATTCAAGAATCTGGATTATCAGACTCTTTCCGCTGCGGCGATATTGATGTCTTTAGTGATGATTGTCATTATTGGCATGCTGTTTGTGGTAGAGAACTATTTCGGAAAGGATGTGGAAGGCTGATGAAAGAAGCGGGCACATCTTCTGTTGCCGCTGTGAGAAAACATAATGATGCAGGAGGGCGCTCTAGTGTCAGAAAAAGAAAAATGTGGGAAGCTTTTAAAATCGCTGTAGCGACTTTGATTGCCGCCGGATTTGCAATTTTGTTTCTGATGCCCATAGTGCTGACTATCACGAATTCCTTTATGGCATCCTCGGAAATATCCGCCAATTATGGTTCCGTATTTGCAAGAACGGATACCGGCGGCAAGGTGTATATTTCGGAAAAGGTGAATTTAAAATTCATACCGGATATGGTGTCTTTCAGCCAATATGCAACGGTGCTTTTAAAGAGTCCGGATTATCTGTTGAAATTCTGGAATTCGGTGATATTAGTGGGACCCATTCTGGTATTCCAGCTGATTACGGCGTGCCTGGCATCCTATGGATTTTCCAGATACAGGGGCAAAATCAGGCAGATTATTTTCTTTTCCTATGTGATACTGATGCTGATGCCCTATCAGGTGACATTGGTGCCCAATTATCTGGTGTCTGAAAAATTAGGGATTTTGGATTCCTATTGGGCAATATGGCTTCCGGGTATCTTTTCCCCCTTTGCGGTGTATCTGCTGACCAAATTCATGAATCGGATTCCCGTTTCCGTGATAGAGGCGGCACAGATAGACGGCGCAGGAGAGTGGCAGATTTTCAGGCGCATCTGTATGCCGCTCTGTAAAGGAGCCGTGTGTTCCGCAGCAATTCTGGTGTTTATAGATTATTGGAATATGGTGGAGCAGCCGCTGATTCTCTTGTCGGATGCGGAAAAACATCCTTTGTCGGTGTTTTTGAGCAAGATCAACAGTGGAGAGATAGGGCTTGCATTTGCTGTGGCCACCATTTATATGGTGCCGAGCCTGCTGGTATTTTTGTATGGAGAAGATTATCTGGTAGAAGGAATTACCTATCAGGGCGGTATTAAGGGATAAAGTGTGAAAGGAATGAGAGGAAGTATGAACGAGAACACGAGTAAAAAAAGAGAATGGGTAAAAACGGCGGCAATTGTATTTTTGTCGGTGTTGTTGGTGTTGACCTTTTTTTCTAACACCTTTATGAATTATTCCCTGCCGGAAGTGGCTGCGAAGTATGCAGAATCGGGAACCATTACCGCCAAGATCAGGGGCAGCGGTCAGGTGGAGAGCAACGACCCTTATGAGGTCAATATCAAGCAGACCAGAAAGGTGAGCAGCGTTGCCGTGAAGGAAGGTACTGTGGTGCAGAAAGGCGATGTGCTGGTATATTTAGAGGATGAGGAAAGCACAGAGTTAAAGGCGGCCCAGGATAGGTTAAAGGCAGCGCAGGACGCTTATGATAACGCACTTTTGTCATCAAATGTAAATGACAGTGTGATAAAGGATGTCCAGAGTAACAAGACCACGGCAAACTACCGCCAGCAGCTTACCAATGCCCAGATAGAGGTGGAAAACGCTCAGAAGGAAGTGGATGCGTGGACGGAGGATTATGAGGGAGTCACCTCGACTTATATTACCAATCCCTCCAAAAAAATGAATCTGGAGGATGAGATTGATAATTATAAGGCAGCAAAGGAAAACAAGGACAATGCCGATACCGCTTTGCGGGACGCCCAAAATAAGCTGGATGCCATTGAGACCAAGCTCTCTGTAAGCGGCAATGATGCTGCTGTGCTGCAGGCGCAGAAGGAGGAGGCTACCCGGACGCTTGCGGATGCCCAGATTGCGGCAAATGATGCAGCTATTAATGTAGACCAGACAAAGAGGGAGCTTGATGACAAGATTGCAATCTTAGACATCAACAAAAAAGCGGCTGAGAAGAATTTGAAAGAAAAGCAGGACGCTTTGAATAAGCTGACCAGCAATCTCACTGCCATATCATCTTTGGACGCTCTGAAAGAAGCAGTTGACGAGGCAAGGAAGGAAGTTGAGAAGCAGATGGAAAAGTCTGTGGACGCCGTTATCAAAGCGGATATTGCAGGTACGGTTACGACCATAAACGCCGTGGCAGGCAAAGAAGTATCGGCAGCTCAGCCGGTGGCGGTGATTCAGCCGGAAGGAAAGGGTTATACCATGAGTTTCTCCGTCACCAAGGAGCAGGCGCAGCGTCTTTCCGTAGGCGACAAGGCGGATTTGATAAATTCATGGCGTTTCGACAATGTGGAGGTGGTTCTTGCCAGCATTAAGCCGGATAAAACGGAACCTGCCCAGAAAAAGCTTCTGACCTTTGATGTCACAGGAGACATCACGGCAGGTCAGACCCTAAATATCTCTGTGGGACAAAAGAGCGCAACTTATGACACCATTGTGCCGAACAGCGCCATCAGGGAAGATAATAACGGAAAATTTGTCCTTCAGGTGGTGCAGAAATCAAGTCCCTTAGGGAACAGATATATTGCCCAGAGAGCGGATATAGAGGTTTTGGCAAGCGATGATAAACAGTCTGCAGTGACAGGAAGTCTGGAGAGTTACTCCTTTGTCATTACCACCTCCAACAAACCCGTGGAGGCGGGGCAGTTAGTCAGGCTTGCCAATGAAAAATGATAGTAAAGTAATTTGTTTGTGATATGCAGGTAGATGGGAGCAAGTATGAAACGGTTATGCTTAAGTATCAGCGGCGCAGTATCTTTGCTGGTTTTTGTGGTGCTGCTTTGTATAGCAAATCATATGGCAGGGACTCAGACCGCTCAGAATATGGCGGAGCGTTGGAGTAAAGAGGGAGATGCGGCACAGATCAGTTGTTTTTTTTCGGTGGGCGCATATGTCTCGGAGAATGACATTAAGGAATTTGAACATACCATTGACAGCGCCCTGATAGATGCATCCATCTCTCAGGAGAGTGAAAATCCTGGCGCCAGACTGTGGATTGATGCTTACAGCGCAGACGGAACGGTAAATATTGCTAGTGATAAGACTTCGATGCAGGCAGCAGCTGTTGGAGTCGGCGGCGAATTTTTCCAATTTCATCCCCAGGATTTGATTGAGGGATCCTATTTTTCGGGAAACGACCTGATGCAGGATTACTGCGTGATTGACGAGGACGCCGCATGGCAGCTTTTCGGCTCCAATGATGTGGCGGGGCAGATTGTCACTATCAGGGGCATTCCGCATATTGTCACCGGAGTTGTCAGAAGACCTGACGGAAAGCTTGATAAGGCAGCGGGGCTGGATGCAACGCTGGTCTATGTGTCCTACAAGACTCTGTCAGAACTTGGCACCAATTACGGCATTAACCATTATGAGATCGTGATGCCCAATCCCGTAAAGGATTTTGCTTTCAATCATGTAAAAGAAAATATCGGGGTGGATGAAAAGAACATGGAGATTCTGGAGAATACCTCCAGATATTCCCTGCTTGCAAGGCTTAAGACGGTTGCCGCCTTCGGTACCCGCTCCATGAACGGCAAAGCGATTATTTATCCCTATTGGGAGAACATAGCGAGAGGTTACGAAGATATTATAGCGCTTCTCACGGCAGCCATGATTCCGTTTTTACTCTATCCCATTGTTTTAGCGCTGGTTGCATTTATCAAGTGGTGGCGGCACAAGGGATGGACTTTAAAGGATGTATGGAAAAAAGGAATGGATAAGTGGGAGCGCTTTCTGGAAAAACAGAGGGAAAAAAGACTTTTAAAGCAAAATCAGAAAGAACATGACGAAATGAAAGTATTATGATATAATAATTTCATTAAAACTGTGCTATTCAAAGAAACACAGAAACGGAGGATATTATGAAAAGGAAATGGTTTCAACGAGGCTTGTGTGCGGTGCTTTCCGCAACATTAGTGCTGGGACTTACCGCCTGTGGCGGCAGAGGAAAGGGCGTTAGTCAGGACCCGTCCCTCGCAAAGCAGTATGTTTATTCCTATAGAGAAATTGGCGAATTTGCCAATTTGGGAGATGATGTAAGCATACAGGATGTAAAAAGGAAAGATGATAAAATTTACTTTCTAATGGAAGTGTACCATTATTCGGTAAGCGGTTATTCTTCAGACGGTCAACAGGATATCCGGCTTGTGTCCATGTATGATGACGGTACAGATATTAAGATGGAGAAAATCGAACAGAATCTCACAAAGCCGGAATGGGATATTCCTGAAGGAAATAATGGAGAAAACAACGGAGCTTCTGATGGAAATTCCGGAATTATGACCCTTTCTAGTGTAAGAGTAAGACCGGCAACAACGGCGGTAGCAGTGCCAGTGCCTGCTGTAGAGGCATCTGTGCCGGCGGACACGGAGCCGGCGGAGGATGAGAATCAGGCAGGTGATGCAGACGAAATCGATGATCTGGAGCAGACAGATGATGAGATGTTTTCGAATGTGATGGTGCCTGAGTTTTATGAGTATTTAAGATATCAGAATTTTACCTTTTCTTCGGATGCCAAACTTCTCTATGGAATAAGGCAGTATCGCAGAGAGGATTATACCGACCCCTACAATTCCATTACCCAGATGCAAAGGACATTATGTGCATGGGACATGAAAGGAAAAATTCAGTGGGAGCAGGATTTGGCGGAGTATATCGACAGTCAGGACGAATATTGGGTCAATACCATGACCTCCTTGGAAGACGGTTCCCTTATGATGATTTTTGAAGGGGAAAAGCCCTTTAAAGTGATTGTGGATAAAGAGGGAAAGCTGGTGGAAGTCGAAGAATTCAAGGGTGTAGATGAGAAACTTGAGAGACTCTCGGAAGTTATCACAAAAGATGACGGCACTGCCTATGCTCTGTATTGGGATCAGGATTGGAGATATCAATATATAGCGCCTTATGATCTTGTGACGGGCAAGCTGGGTGAAGAGCAGCAGATGCCTGAAATGCTGAGCCGCATGGGTTATGGCGGAATATCCGCAGGTAAAAACACGGATTTGGTTTTTAGCACAAATGCAGGTGTGTTTACTTACAATATCGGGGATGAAGAATTGACCCAGATTATGAGTTATGTCAACTCCGATTTGTATACCAACAGTTTAAACAGGATTATTATGCTGGATAATGATAACTTCATAGGCTTCTATAATGATATGGAGGATTATACAACAAGGGTTGCTTATTTTACCAAGGTAGACCCCAAGGATATTCCGGATAAAAAGGTAATTTTGGTTGCCGCATTCTATATCCCCTATAATACCAGAAAGAGAATTGTAGAGTTCAACAAGACAAATGAAGAGTACCGCATTGTCTATAAAGAATATGAATCCTATACCACAGAAGATGATTATATGGCAGGGTACACACAGTTAAACAATGACATTATTTCCGGCAATATGCCTGATATTCTGGTGTGCAATTCCGCTATGCCTGTGGAAAATTATATTTCTAAAGGGCTTTTGGCGGATGTGGAAAAACTGATAGCAAAGGATGAGGAGTTGTCCAAAGCGAAATTTGTGCAAAATGCGTTTGATGCTTATAAAGTGAATGGAAAGCTTTATTATGTGATTCCTAGTTTTCAGGTGAGAAGTTTCATAGGCAAGAAATCCATTTTGGGAGACAGAACCTCATGGACCATGGATGAGTTTCGCCAGATAATGGATTCCCGAACGGAGGGAACCTTAGGTTTTGGCGAGATGACAAGGGAAAGTTTCATCTATACCATGCTGACTTACTGCGGCAGTGATTTTGTGGATGTGTCTACGGGAAAATGCAATTTTGACTCCCAGAACTTTATCGATATGCTGGAATATGCCAATACGCTTCCTGAAGAGCTGGATTATGAAAATTGGGGTGATGACTATTGGATGAATTACGGCTCCCAATGGAGAGATGACAGAACCTTGCTGATGGAAGTGTATTTGTCCAATATGCAGGATTTAAATCGAAGCATTAAGGGTTCTTTCGGGGAAGAGGTGAATTTTGTAGGCTTCCCTACGGACAGCGGCAAGGGAAGTGTAATCACCGTGAACGATTTTTATGCAATTTCTTCCAAGTCTGCAAATCAGGAAGGAGCATGGCAGTTTTTGCGCTATTATCTGACAGAGGAATATCAGGATGATATGGGCTGGCAGATACCCACCAACAGGTCTTCCTATGAAAAATGGCTTGCAACCGCAATGGAAAAGCCTTATTATGAAGATGAGAACGGCAATAAGGTGGAGTATGAAAACACATACTATATCAATGGTGAGGAAATTGTGATTCCTGTTATGACCAAAGAAGAGACTGACCAAATCAGCGCTTTCATAGAGTCTGTTGATAAGCGGGCTTACAGGAATACCAATGTACAAAATATTATTACTGAGGAAGTGGCGGCTTTCTTTGAAGGACAGAAGAGCGCACAGGCTGTGGCAGAGGTTATTCAGAGCCGTGTGAAGGTTTATGTAAACGAGAACAGGTAACAATAAAAATGACGGCTGACCCCTCATGGCTTTTCAGGGATGAGGGGTCATGCTGTTGAAAGAGGGAAAGGAAAGAAGAGAACATGAGCAAGAAACCGGTTGTTTTAATGATTTTGGATGGGTATGGATTAAATGAAAGGAAGGACGGAAATGCAGTAGCCCAGGCAAAAACCCCTGTTATGGACAGGCTGATGAAGGAATATCCTTTTGTGAAGGGAAACGCCAGCGGCATGGCAGTAGGACTTCCTGAGGGGCAGATGGGGAATTCCGAGGTGGGACACTTGAATATGGGCGCAGGGCGCATTGTATATCAGGAGCTTACCAGAATCACCAAGGAGATACAGGACGGAACCTTTTTTGAAAATCCCGCCCTGCTTCAGGCAGTGGAAAACTGCAAGAAAAATGACAGCACGCTTCACCTGATGGGACTTTTGTCAGACGGGGGTGTACACAGCCACAATACCCATTTGTACGGACTTTTGGAGCTGGCAAAAAGAAACGGACTGACGAAAGTGTTTGTCCATTGCTTCTTGGACGGGCGGGACACGCCCCCTGCCAGCGGCAAGGAATTTGCGGAGGCATTAAATGCTGAGATGGAGAAAATCGGCGTAGGAAAGATTGCTTCCGTGATGGGGCGTTATTATGCTATGGACAGGGATAATAATTACGATCGCGTGAAGCTGGCTTATGATGCTTTGACCAAGGGTGAAGGCATTACGGCAGCCTGTGGTATCTGTGGAATCCAGAATTCTTATGACAAGGGAGAGACGGATGAATTTGTAAAGCCCACCGTAGTGGTGGAAGACGGAAAGCCCGTCACCACTGTTCAGGATGGGGATTCTATTGTGTTCTTCAATTTCCGTCCCGACCGCGCGAGAGAGATTACCAGAGCTTTCTGTGATGATGATTTTAAGGGCTTTGACAGGGGACCCCGCATGGATATCAAATATGTGTGCTTCTCCGATTATGATCCTACCATTGCAAATAAAGAAGTGGCGTTCCACAAGATTGCGGTCACCAATACCTTTGGCGAATGGCTGGCGGCAAACGGGTGTAAGCAGGCGAGAATTGCGGAAACCGAGAAATATGCCCATGTCACCTTTTTCTTTAACGGCGGCGTGGAGGAGCCTAATGCAGGGGAGGAGCGCATTTTGGTGAACTCTCCCAAATATGTGCCCACCTATGACAAAAAGCCCCGCATGAGCGCATATACCGTTTGTGACAAAATCAGCGAAGCCATCACTGCAAAAGACGAAAAGGGCGAGCCTTACTATGATGTGATTATCTGCAACTTTGCAAATCCGGATATGGTGGGGCATACCGGTGTGCTGGAAGCGGCTATAGAGGCGGTTGAGGTGATTGACAAATGCGTGGGTGAAATCGTGAATCTGGTGAAGGAAACCGATGGCGCTCTGTTTATCTGTGCAGACCATGGCAATGCGGAGCAATTGGTGGATTATGATACAAGCGAGCCCTTTACGGCGCATACCACCAATCCGGTGCCTTTCATTCTGGTAAATTATGACGAAGCCTATACCTTGAGGGAAGGCGGCTGTCTGGCGGACATTGTGCCCACCCTGATTCAGATTATGGGAAAAACACAGCCAGAGGAGATGACAGGAACCTCTCTTTTGGTCTTAAAATAACAGATAAAATATTGACAGATTCCAATATCTGTGGTAAAGTTGTTCATTGAGTGTACAATGTATATTGTACATCGTACACCCAATAAACAACATTTTATATGAGGAGAAAAGGAGAAAAACAATGAAACATGTAAAGAAGATTGCATTGGCGCTGGTATGTGTAATGCTGGTAGGCATTCTTGGCGGATGCGGAGCAAAATTTGATGCAGCAGCTTATTTAAAGGCTACGTTGGATAATTCATATAAGAATGATTCTAGCGGTCTGGTAAAATTAAAGCTTGGAACGGCAGAAGAGGCTGCAAAGATTTATGAGGAGGGCATTGATACAGAGATAAATGCTTTCCTGCAGGGAATCGATGTTTCAGATGAGTTGGAGCAGGAATTCCGCAGTGCATTCAAGGATATGTTCTCTAAGGTAAAGTATACAGTAGGAGCAGCAGAAAAGCAGAAAGACGGTTCCTATAATGTAAAAGTTACATATGAGAAGATGGTAATTTTTGCTCCCATGATGGAAGACTATATGACAGCTGTGATGAATCTGCAGGGTGATCCCACAGTTGCGTCACTGTCTCAGGACCAGCAGATGGAAAAGCTGATGGAACTCATGAAGGACAGCATGAACACAGCAATGGGAGCTATAACCTATGAGGAGCCTGCTGAGCTTACCATAAGAATTGAGTTGCAGAACAAGCTTTATACCCCCAACAAAAATGATTTGGCTAAGTTAGAGATGGCACTGTTTGACATGGATGCAGTTCAGTAATAAGACCTGAAAACAAAAGAATAAAAGCCTCCTTCGCGGATATACTGATTGAAAATGATGGTATCTGAAAGAAGGAGGCTTTTTTATGCAGCAATATTTGGAAATCAAAGAAATTCATGGAAGGGAGATTCTGGATTCCAGAGGAAATCCAACAGTGGAGGCGGAGGTTACTGTATTAAATCACAATGACGGACAGTATTACAAGGGAATTGCGGCAGTTCCTTCCGGCGCAAGCACCGGACAGTTTGAGGCTGTGGAGCTGAGGGACGGTGAAACCAGATATTTTGGGCTGGGAGTGCAGCATGCTGTGAAAAATGTCAATGAAAAGATTGCAAGCGTACTTCTGGGAAAAAATGCCTTGGAGCAGATTGTGATTGACCGGATGTTAATGGAGACGGACGGAACGGATAACAAGGGAAATCTGGGGGCAAACGCCATGCTGTCCGTATCTATGGCGGTGGCAAAGGCGGCGGCAGCAGCTTTAATGATTCCCCTATATCGCTATCTGGGCGGGACAGGCTCCAAACTTCTTCCCGTTCCCATGATGAATATTTTAAATGGCGGAAAACATGCCGCAAACACAGTGGACTTTCAAGAATTTATGATTATGCCTGTGCAGGCGGAAAATTTTGCAGAAGGACTCCGGATATGTGCGGAAATTTACCACAATTTAAAGAAAATTCTGGAGAAAAAGGAACTTTCCACCGGTGTGGGGGATGAGGGCGGTTTTGCACCGAATCTGGCGGATGCTGAGAGTGTGTTATCTTTGATTGTGGAGGCAATTGAGGCATCGGGTTACACTCCCGGACAGGATATCAAGATTGCGCTGGATGCGGCCAGCAGTGAGCTTTATGATGAAAAGACGGGCAAGTACTATTTTGCAGGGGAAAGCAGCTTAAAAGGTGAGCAGATTATCAGGGATACGGAGGAAATGATTGACTATTATGAAAAGCTGGTGAAGCAGTTCCCCATTATATCCATCGAGGACGGTCTGGCGGAAGATGATTGGGACGGCTGGAAAGCTTTGACGGACAGGCTGGGGCAAAGTGTGCAGTTAGTGGGAGATGATTTGTTTGTGACCAACACAAAGCGGTTGGATGCAGGTATCAAGCTTCACGCCGCCAATGCTATTTTGGTGAAGGTCAATCAAATCGGCACTCTGACAGAGGCGCTGGAGGCAGTGGAAATGGCCCATAAAAACGGTTATAAGGCAATTATTTCCCACCGTTCCGGCGAGACGGAGGACACCACCATTGCGGACATTGCGGTGGCATTAAATGCCGGACAGATTAAAACCGGCGCGCCCTGCAGAAGTGACCGTGTGGCAAAATACAACAGACTTTTGCGTATCGAAGAGGAATTGGGAACCGCGGCGCAGTATATGGAGCCTTTTCAAAAGATTTAATGATATAAAACCGGTGAGAAATTTAGATAAGAAAATTTTAGAAAAACAGTTGAATTTGCAAGCATCTTATGGTAAGATTATCTTTGTTTGGTATGACAGGAGGTGTGAATTGCAATGTTAAGGATTTTTGTGACAGTTATATTTATATTAATATGTATAGCGCTTACCGGTTTGGTATTAATGCAGGAAGGCAAATCTGCTGGCCTGGGCTCCATCAGCGGTGCCGCCGAAACTTTCTGGGGCAAGAATAAAGGGCGCTCCGGAGAGGGAATGTTACTCAGAGGAACAAAGGTACTTGCAGTATTGTTCATAGTGCTGTCGATGGTACTGAATTTAAATGTTTTTTAACTCCTGCTTAAGAAAGAATCTCGCTATGCGAGATTTTTTTCTTATGATGATTTGTAGCTGACGGATATGACAGAAAGAGTGAAATGATGCATTATAGAAAAGGAAAAGAAAGAGAAAAAGAATTGCTGCTCACAGGTACTTTTTTAAGCAATGCCAGAGGCTTCGGCTTTGTGCGGGTGGAAGACAGAGAACAGGATATCTATGTGCCAAAGAGTAAAATAAACGGCGCATTTCATAAGGATGTGGTGCAGATTGCCCTGCTCGGTGCTAGACGGGGAGGCAGAGAGGAAGCCAGGGTGGTAAAAATCTTGGAGCGTGGCACCACGCAGTTGGTGGGAACATTTGAAAAAAGCAATGAGCACTATGGCTTTGTGGTACCGGATACAACCCTGCTGCCAAAAGATATCTTTATTCCGGTGGAAGATTCTAAGCAGGCGGTGAGCGGACATAAGGTAGTAGTAGAGCTGATAGATTATGGGAATGAACGCAGGAGTCCTGAAGGCAGGGTGACAGAGATTATCGGGCATGTCAATGACCCCGGTGTGGATATTCTCTCCATTGTGAAAAATTATAAACTTCCTGTGGAATTTAGCGATAAGGTGATGACACAGGTGGAGAATGTGGCAAAGCCGGTTTCGGAGGCGGACAGGGCAGGAAGAAAAGATTTGAGGGATTTGACCATGGTGACTATTGACGGAGAGGATGCCAAGGATTTGGATGATGCCGTCAGTTTAAGCTTTGACGGAAAACAGTATCATCTTGGGGTGCATATTGCGGATGTCACCAACTATGTGCAGGAAAATTCCGCTTTGGACAAAGAGGCGTTAAAAAGAGGCACTAGTGTTTATTTGGTGGACAGAGTAATCCCCATGCTGCCACATGCTCTTTCAAACGGTATCTGCTCCCTGAATGAGGGCGAGGACAGGCTGGCGTTAAGCTGTCTTATGAATGTGAACCCCACAGGTGAGATTACGGATTATGAAATCTGTGAGACAGTGATTCGTGTAGACAGGCGCATGACCTATACCGCTGTCAGCAGGATTCTGGAGGATGCAGCCATTGTGGACAGAGAGCCGGAATATGCAAAGTATGCTTCCCTAGTGCCAATGTTTCAGCAAATGGAAGAATTGTCCCGGATTTTTCGGGAGGAGAGAAAGAAAAGGGGCGCTATTGACTTTGATTTCCCGGAGAGCAAAATTCTTTTGGATAAAGAAGGGCATCCTATAGAAATTAAGGTACGTGAGCGCAACACCGCCACAGACATTATTGAAGATTTTATGCTGGCGGCAAACGAAACCGTGGCGCAGCATTTTTATTGGCTGGAGCTTCCCTTTGTGTACCGTACCCACGGCGTGCCGGACAAAGAGGAATTAGAACAGCTTGCGGCTCAGATTAGCAGTTTCGGATATTATTTAAAGGGCGGCGTAAACGCAAAGGCTGGCAAGATAGATAAAGCTAGTAAAACAGGAAAAGTCGGCAAAAGCAGAAAAAAAGAAGTGTTAGCTGCTGAGATTCATCCCAGAGATTTCCAAAGAATTCTGGAAAAGGCAAAGGGAACTCCGGAAGAGCAGATAATCAGCCGGCTTGTGCTGCGCAGCATGAGGCAGGCGGTCTATAGCGTGGATTGTACCGGGCACTTTGGTCTTGCCTGTCCCTATTACTGCCATTTTACATCCCCCATCCGCCGTTATCCGGATTTGCAGATTCACCGCATTATCAAGGAACAGCTCCGGGGAAAAATGAATGATACAAAAGTGGAACATTACCGGGATATTCTGCCCAAGGTGGCAAAACATTCTTCCGACACGGAACGGCAGGCGGATGAAGCAGAGCGGGAAACTGATAAACTAAAGAAAGTGGAGTACATGGAAGAGCGCGTAGGGCAGGAGTACGAGGGAGTGATTTCCAGCACCACAAAATGGGGCATCTATGTGACACTGCCCAATACGGTGGAGGGCATGATTCCTATTTCCGAACTTCCGGGGGAGCCATACTATTTTGAGAATCATACAAATGAGGTCAGAGGAGCCATCACCGGCAGAAGTTTTAAGATAGGAATGACTGTAAAAATCATTGTGGCGGCATGCGATAAAGTGACAAGAACCATTGACTTTGAACTTTCGGGGGATGAAGAGGAACAAACTTCTTACGGATTGGAAAAGAAGCCTGTGAAAGCTGGAAAAGCAAAGAGGGAAAGAAAAGCCGGAAGGGGAGAAAAGGCAGGAAGAGAAGCAACAAGAGAAAGGGTGAAAAGGGGAGAAAAAGCCGAAGCGAAAGGAAAAATCGGAAAGCCTAAAAGAGAAGAAAAGGAAGGTAAGGCAGTAAGAAAAGCCAGAGGAGCAGGAAAGTCAGAAAAGGAAAGAGAGGAGAAAAAATGGCGAAGGAAAAAGAAGCGCAAAGATTAGTCGCCAACAATAAAAAGGCATACCACGATTACTTTATAGATGAAACCTATGAAGCGGGAATTGCCCTCCATGGAACGGAAGTCAAGTCCATACGCATGGGAAAATGCAGCATCAAGGAAGCATTTATCCGTATTGAAAACGGGGAAGTGTTCGTCTATGGAATGCATATAAGTCCTTATGAGAAAGGAAACATCTTTAATAAAGACCCTCTGCGAATAAAGAAGCTTTTGATGCACAAATATGAAATCAATAAGCTTGCCGGTAAAATCAAGGAGAAGGGATACACGCTGGTACCCTTGTTAGTGTATTTTAAAGACGGAAGGGCAAAGGTGCAGGTGGGACTTGCAAGAGGTAAAAAGCTCTATGACAAGAGAGCCGACATCGCCAAGAAAGACCAGCGCAGGGAGGCAGAAAAGGAATTTAAGGTGAAGAATTTATGGTGAAGAATTTATGGACGGCTGAGACAGGAAACAGACATAAAAAGAAAACGTACCGGTTGACAGAAAGAGAAAAACTGCATATACTGAATATATAAGGGGTAGTCAAGGTTTCGACAGGGGCTTTGCAGCTGGAGAAGCTATCCGTTGCGACACGTTAATCGCGGCGCGGACTATGTTCGCAATCTAAAATAAACGCTGAAGACAATTATCAGTATGCACTTGCAGCCTAAGCTGAACTAGTTTCAGCTCACGCTGTGGGTGACGCCGCCTAGGCGGCTTGTCCGCTCCGGGGCACTCACACCTCGGAATCCGGGCATCAAAGATGTGAGAAACGATATGCGTTAAGCTTTGCGCGCATAGGCGTATGATGAAGCTACTAAATGTAAAAGGGTGTTCGTTTCCTTTTGCAGGCGGGAACAGGCCGGAGCAAGACCGGCTAAGATAACGGACTATGATAGTAGAAGGACAGGGAATGGGCTTTTGGACACGGGTTCGACTCCCGTCTACTCCACTAAGAAAGGATTCGGCGCTGAGTCGAACCCGTTGGGTTCAGACTCCCGTCTACTCCACTTAATTCAAAACGGGCGAACACCGTTCAAATTTATGAAAGGTTCTGGGTTCCTAAGTTGGGTACTGAGGACCTTTTTTGATTCTTGAGATACGATTGAGTAATTGTAAATGCAGGAGAACTAGTATATTTGACAAAAAATGGGATTGATTTTATCGAAGGAAAGAGAGGTTTTTTAATGACAGCACAAATTGGAGACAAGTTTATATACAAAGGAGATAACTATTCAATAGTTGCAATTAGTAATCCTATACAGTTCAAGCCGCTAGATTATGGGATAAAACCAATTGCATGTTGTACGGCATGTTGGAATGGATATTGGTGTGATTATCAGGTTTCCGCAAAAGGAATTGTACTTAAAAATTTATATATAAATGCTGAGGATGATTATTATCCTGAAATAAATAATGTGAATCCTCAAAAAGAGGGTAAAGAATCTTTTGAGTATATGGGACATCATATTTATAGAAATTTAAATATATATATGGAATACACTGGTAAGATCCTCATAGGGAAAGGTTTTATAAATAAATATTATATACATATGGGATATCAGAGAGCGTGGGCATATGAAGTTTTAGAAGAATTAGTATTTGATAATGGCAAACTTGTTAAAACTGTTGACCATAGTGAAATGGCAAAGAAATTAAGAAAAGAAATAGAGAACGAGGCAGGAGAAATGAAAAAAGAAAGCTATAATATACCATTGTTTGTGGATAAAAGTTTTTCATTAGAAATGGAAGATAAAGCATGGTGGATTAAATGAAATGAAAGTATGATTTTAAGGAATAAAAGGAAGGGTGAAAAATAGTGAATTATTATATTGCAGATACACACTTTGGACACAATAATATCCTCAGGTTGTCAAATAGACCATTTAATACAGTAGAAGAAATGGACAAGGTTATTATTGATAATTGGAATAGTAGAGTAACAGATAACGATGATGTATGTAAGAAGTATTTCATTGAGATTGTTGATATGAAAATGGTTGATGATAATGGGACTCAGATTGTTTGTTGTCATTATCCTATGGTCGAATGGGATGGATATTATAGGGATGTTTTACATTTTTATGGGCATATCCATAACAATTTTGATAATGAAACCAATCAATATATTTCTAAAGTTCAGAATGCTTATAATGTTGGTGTAGATATTATTGGGTTTATGCCGAGAACTTTAAAAGAAATTCTGGAGAGTAAAAATATTATGAAAAATGAATAACATTCGATTTTCATTGGAAAGGGGAAATGTGCTTACATCAGATGAGATAGAAATTGATTGGCGATTTTATAACCAAGCAATTATACTATTCTTGAGCATTTCTTGAGATTTATGCGATAAAATGGACACAATACACACAGAGGGGGTGTCAGAACTGAAAAAGACAATATTGGTTGTGGATGATGAACGCGGAATCGTTGATATGATGAATACCTACTTTTCTCCGGAATATGAAGTTTTAACTGCTTATAGCGGAGAAGAAGCAATACAAAAAGCGGAAAAGCAGCCGGACTTGATCTTGCTGGACATCAATATGCCGGGAATGGACGGTTTAACCGTCTGCCAAGCCATACGGGAACATATTACCTGCCCGATTCTGTTCCTGACGGCCCGTATCGAATCGGCTGACAAAATCAACGGCTTTCAAGCCGGGGCCGATGACTATATCGTAAAGCCCTTTGATCTGGACGAGCTGGCGGCGAGAATTGCCGCGCATCTGCGAAGGGAACAGCGGCGGCACAGCCAATCCATAGTACGATTCTTTGGAGAACTTGCGATTGATTACTCCGCCCGAACCGTGACGATTCATAATGAACCAATCACACTGTCCAAGCGGGAATTTGACATACTAGAATTACTCTCTTTGAACGCAGGGCAAGTATTTGACCGGGAACGGATTTATGAAACAGTATGGGGAATTGATGGGGACGGAAAGAGCGATACCATCATGGAGCATATCCGAAAAATCCGGTCAAAGCTGGCGGCACATACACTCCACAGCTATATTGAAACAGTTTGGGGGTGCGGTTACAGATGGAACGCTTAAAGAATATGGGCTTGAAGAAGTCCTTCTTTTTTCTGTCGGTATGGTGCATCCTGATTTCTTTGCTGTTGGTTTTATTGGTGTTCCTTGTGAGTAACGCCATAAAAAGTGGCTATCCATCTGGCGGTATAGAAATTAGCTCGGATGGTGTTGCAATACTTCTGAAACAGCCGACAGAAGCCCAACAGCGGGTGATAACCCTGCTGACATATTTTCAATGGCTATCCTGCATTGTACTCCCTGTCAGCGGTTTGGGGATTGCTGCCGTCTTATTTTATCGCATCAAGCTGAAAAAGCCGATTGATCTATTGAGGGACGGCACAGAGCACATCAGGGCAAATAACCTCAACTTTTCCATTCCAGAAGTATCGACAGACGAACTCGGTCAAATCTGCGCGGCTTTTGAAACTATGCGGCTGAAACTTTTGAAAACAAATCAAGAATTGTGGCGGCAGTCCGAGGAACGCAAACGGCTTAATGCGGCATTTGCCCACGATTTGCGAAACCCCATTACAGTCCTAAAAGGTAGTATTAAATTACTGCGAAAGGGTACGCAAGATGAACAGGCCATTGAACGCTTGGAAAGCTACACTTTGAGAATAGAACAGTATGTTGAGGCCATGAGCAGTATTCAGCGCATGGAACAGATGCCGGTGCAGAGCAGCGAAGTGGCTTTCTCTACTTTACGGGCAGAGTTGGAGGAAACGTCAAGATTACTTGCTCCTGCTTTGAATATTGCAATTTCTGTGCCGGATACGGGAGCGATCCGAATGGACCACGGGATATTTCTGACCGTGGCGGAAAACCTGATTGGAAATGCAGCGCGTTTTGCTCAAACAAAATTAGAGATTACTCTCGCCGTAAAAGGAAATGTCCTATTTCTGTCGGTCATAGACGATGGCCCCGGATTTCCTGCCGAACTGCTCAAAAGTGGGCCAAAGCCTTTTGGGAAGCTGGAGGAAAGCGCCGAACATTTTGGCATGGGGTTGTATAGCAGTAATCTCCTATGTTTGAAGCATGGTGGAAACCTCTGGCTGGAGAATAGTCTAGTAGGAGGCGCGATTGCTACCGCGTCTATTCAAATAAATTTCACACCTTGAGCGTTTCTTGAGATTTATATTGTAAGCTCTCCTTATCAACGATAAGGAGGGCTTTTTTATGAAAATTGAAGCCAAAAATTTGTCTAAAGTTTATGGTAACGGCGAGAATCAGGTTGTTGCTTTAGATAAGGCCAATCTGGAAATTGACGTAAATGATTTCATTTCCATCATGGGGCCATCGGGCAGCGGCAAAAGCACCCTTCTCCATCTCTTGTCCGGGTTGGACAGGCCGACCTCCGGCACCCTGACTTATGATGACAAAGATATTTACAGATATAGTGACAAGGAGTTGTCTGCCTTTCGCCGTCAGCGTATCGGTTTCATCTTCCAGCAGTTTAATCTTCTGCCTGTTTTGACGGCAAAAGAAAACATCATCATGCCCTTACTTCTGGATAAGAAACAGCCGGATGAAACTTATTTGACACAGCTTGCGAATCTGCTGGGCATTGGTGATCGTCTGGAACATTTGCCACACGAATTGTCTGGGGGGCAGCAGCAGCGTGTCGCTATTGCCCGTGCACTGATTGCGCGGCCCGACATCATCTTTGCAGACGAACCGACCGGAAATTTGGACAGCAAAAGCGGCGGCGAGGTTATGAAAATGTTGCAGGATGTTTGGAAAAATCTCGGCACAAAGCTGGTTATCATTACCCATGACAGCCGGGTGGCGCAGATGGCCAACCGACAGTTTGTGATCGTGGATGGCGTTCTTTCGGAGGTGACAGCAAAATGAAATCTTATCGCGTACTAGCACTCAAAGAAATTAAGGCGCAAAAAATCACCTTTGCCTTGATTCTGATTGCAATTATCCTTTCAACCGTGATGACAACAGTCGTTGGGCAGTCTGCCGGAGTGCTGTCTGCCATGCGGCAGCAGCAGGCTATCACCTTGGGCGGTGACCGCTATGCCACATTTTTGCAGATGAATCAAGACCAGGTTACAGCCTTGCGGAATGACTCCAGATTATCCTTTATGGGAGAATATACGACTTTAGGTACATCAGAACTTAATTCCTCCCTATCATTGGGACTGAATGAATATCAGGAGGATGTCACTGCGGTATATCCCACCATCTCTCAGCTAAAAGAAGGCCGGTTGCCGGAGGAACCAATGGAAATTGCCTTGCCAGAAGATGCCCTGCAATATCTCGGGTTTACGGGACACTTAGGTGATACCATTCCCCTCGCTTTCAAGAAAACTCTACGGCATGGTATTGAAAGTGCTGCATATAGCGCTGCCGCTGATTTTACCTTGGTCGGGATTACCGAAAGCAACTATCTGAATTACACCAGCGGCGGAGTGACCGGCATTATCGGACCGGGAACGGCGGCATCGCTGCTGCCGGATAACTACCTTTACTACAATGTAGATATTCGGACAGCAGATAAAAGCACATTCCAAGAAACTGTGAACAGTTTAATTTCATCACTAGCCATCCATGAATTGGATACGCTATATAACATTCCCTATCTGGACGCTTTGGGTATCCGCTACGATGCCGGCGGAGCTGACACATCTAGTCAAGGATTCTCTCTCATGCTGGTAGCGGGAATCATGGTTGGTCTGTTGCTGCTACTGGCAGCGGGGCTGGTGATCTATAACATTCTGAAAATTGCAGTATCCCAGCGGATTAAACAGTATGGCACTTTACGCGCCATCGGTGGAGAGAAAGGACAACTCTACTTTCTTGTAACCACTCAAGTGCTTTTTCTCTGTGTCATTGGAATTCCTGTTGGGCTTCTGCTGGGAACTTTGTCGGCCAAAGGCATACTGACTGCCGCGACTAGTCTGTTTTCTCCAGAAATCTTCTTGGTGCAGAACAGAGAGGAGCTAAATCGTCTGATTGCAGAAAACAGCTCCAGCGAAGGTGTTTTCTTGTTGGCAAGCGTACTCATTACATTGATTTTTGCGTTTATAGCGGCTATTCCTGCCGCCCGATATGCTGCAAAGGTATCTCCTACCGTAGCTATGGCGGGCCGGAATATCAAGGTCAAGCGGAGAAATCGGAAAACAAAGAAAATCCGCAACTTCGAGGCGTTCTATGCACGACTGAATCTAAAGCGCAACCGTGGACGCACAGCAATTACAATATTGTCGCTGGTTATGAGCATTACAGTCTTTATTGCTTTGCAAGGGTTTACCAATATACTCAATGCGGCCAGCAGTATGGAAAATAACCACTTGGGCGACTATGCCATCGTCAACGAGACGGTAGGATTTTCTGCAGACACGTTAGCTGCTATGGAGCAGAATGAAATGGTGCAGTCTGTCGCAGCAATTCAGTTTTCTATGTATTTGCCGGATATAAATAATCAGATTTCAGAGATTGAGATCGGGTTTGAACTGCAGCCTGGAGAAACTTTTCAAATTGCTGGTTTGAATCCTTCCTATCTGAGCCGCTTTGCAAGCGAGTGGCTTTCCACAGAAGAATTTGAGCGTGTCAAGGCGGGGGAAGCCTGTATCGTCCGTAATCCGATTGCCGTAAGTTACGGTGATGCAGAAATGACCCATTCTCATTTTGAAGCAGGTCAGACAATCTCTATTGAGGGAAAAGAAATACCAATTATTGCTACACTAGATGGCTATGCTGGCTATGTTGGAATCAGTAACAGCGGTTTTACAAATGGCGTTCAGGTTATTGTTTCTGGCCGACTATATTGTGAATTAACAGGAATATCAGAATACAATGAATTGCTGCCAACACTTGTGGATGGTGCAGACCGAGAGACGTTTGACTCTGTGATAGAGCAGCTTTGCCGTGATATTCCTGGTACAACGTATCTTTCCTACGAGGAAACAGATCGACAGCTGGCAGAGAGCTTTGAGCAGGTACGGTTGCTGGCGTGGGGGTTGGTTCTGTTTGTCGCGCTGATTGGGTTGCTAAATATCATCAACACTGTCTATACCAACATCCATACCCGGGTTGTGGAAATTGGTATGCAGCGGGCCATTGGTATGAGCGCAGGAAGTTTGTTCAAAGTATTCTTGTGGGAAGGCGCTTATTATGGCTTGTTTGCAGCCATAATCGGAAGTATAGCCGGATATATTTGCACGATCTTCGTAGAGGCTGCAACAACAGACACTATTTGGTTGGTCGCAATTCCCATTATCCCCATCGTGGAGGCAACGGTTCTTTCGATTGGAGCTTGTTTGCTGGCGACGTGTATCCCATTGAGAAAAATCAGCAGAATGAGTATTGTGGATTCTATCGAAACAGTTGAATAACATTTTTTGTCCACAAATTTGTCCAGATGGAAATTTTTATGAAAAATGACATCGGAAAAATTCCAAACTAAAAGATAGCCGGACAAAAAGGTTGTTGAACGCTTGTAGTAATCATGGTATAATAATTCTACTTGCGCAGAATCCAAGCCTGCTTCGCAGTCTTGTCATCACAAAGCAAAGAGCGCTTTGTGATGATTATACTTGGAATCCATGGCTTGAAAATCAAATGTCTGCTTACGCAGCCGCTTGATTTTCTGCGCACATGGTATAATAATTCTGCTTGCGAAGAGTTTGTAAAGGAGATTTCAAAGTGGAAGAGAAAGAGGAAAGAACTGCGGAAGGCTTTGTCTTTTATACAAAAAAAGATGCGGAGCTTGCCACGCAGGAGCAAAAGAAAATAGATTATCTTCAGGCGCGCATGAATTACGCCAATCCTGAGAGCATACTGCGTATTTATGAAAAGGCTTTGGAAGAGAAGCTGTTTAAGACTCCGGTGGGGCTTGGATTTTTGAAGGATACGCAGAAATTTTTGCTGCGAAGCGGCACCGTAACAGAGGAACAGATTCCGCCCATTCCCCTTCAAGTATTTTTTGATGACGAAGTGCGTGAATCTGCCAATCCGGCAAGGCGCAGGGTGCAGCCCTCGGAAAAAGAGGAGAAAAAGTTTCCGGCGCTTTCTGTTTCCATCATACTGAATATTGTTTTGGTTCTTGCCGTGATTGCCATGTTTTGGATTGCTTTAAGTGCAGGACAGGCCAATATTTTAAATTACGAGAATGTGCTTGTCAATAAATATGCACAATGGGAGCAGGAATTGACCCAGAGGGAGCAGACGGTAAGAGAGAAGGAACTGGAGCTTTCCATAGGGAAGTAAGAATTACCAGCAGTTCGTTTTTGAGTTGAAATTTAATTTCACATAAGTTATCATAAGATGGAAAGAAAAATATGTTCAATGATTGAAGTCAGACAGGAGCAGGCATGGGAAATGCAATTATAACGATTTTTGGCATGGCGCCGGTAGTTATTTTCGTAGTTGTAATACTAGTGACAAGAAGTCAATACAAAAACCGGTCAAATGCAGGAGCATTTTTCTTTGAAAATAATAGTCTGGTACTGAACACGGGAATACCGTATCCGATTCCCTTTGATGAAATAGAGTGTGTGGAACTGCACTATAGTTTGTGGGAATTGGAACATAAACTTTCCTATTCGCTAACGGTAAAAGTTATTAAAAAAAGCGGAAAAACGAAGCGCGTATTTTACAAAGGTTACAGAACTGCCAAATTGGCGCTGCCGTCTGATATGGAAGCTGCTTTACAGGAAAAGGGAATTCGCTGTGTGATGGTTGGAAAATAAGAAAAGAAACTTAAGAAAAATAAGAAAGGATGTGTCAATATGGAGTTAAAGATTACCTGTATTCCCGGTGACGGAATCGGACCGGAGATTGTAGCAGAGGCAAAAAAGGTATTGGAGAAGGTTGCCGAAGTATACGGGCATCAAATGATTTTTACGGATATTCTTATGGGAGGAGCTTCCATTGATGTGCATGGGGTGCCTCTTACGGATGAAGCGGTGGAGACGGCAAAGGCGGCGGACGCAGTGTTAATGGGTTCCATTGGCGGCGACACCACCACATCACCTTGGTATAAGCTGGCACCTAATCTGCGCCCTGAAGCAGGACTTTTGGCCATCAGAAAGGCATTGAATTTATTTGCAAATTTGAGACCGGCGATTCTGTATGATGAGCTTGCAGGCGCATGTCCTTTAAAAGAGGAAATCAGCCGTGCGGGTTTTGATATGATGATTATGCGTGAGCTTACAGGAGGACTTTATTTCGGTGAGCGCAAAACCATAGAAGAAAACGGAGTAAAGAAAGCTATTGATACCTTGACCTATGACGAGAATGAGATTCGCAGGATTGCCATAAAAGGGTTTGATATTGCCATGAAGCGCAGAAAGAAGGTTACAAGCGTGGACAAGGCAAATGTGCTGGATTCCTCCAGACTGTGGAGGCAGGTGGTGGAAGAGGTTGCAAAGGATTATCCTGAGGTTACGCTGGAGCATATGCTGGTGGACAATTGTGCCATGCAGCTGGTGAAAAATCCTGCGCAGTTTGATGTGATTTTGACGGAAAATATGTTTGGAGATATTTTGTCTGATGAGGCAAGCATGGTGACGGGTTCCATCGGAATGCTGGCAAGCGCAAGCTTAAATGACAGCAAATTCGGACTTTATGAGCCAAGCCACGGCTCGGCTCCCGACATAGCGGGAAAGGATATTGCCAATCCCATTGCCACGGTATTGAGCGCGGCAATGATGCTGCGGTACAGCTTCGACCTTGACAAGGAGGCGGATGCAGTGGAGAACGCGGTAAAGCAGGTACTAAAGGATGGATACCGCACTATGGATATCATGTCTGAAGGCTGTACTAAGGTGGGCTGTTCCGAGATGGGCAACCTGCTGGCAGAGCGCATTGGAAAGTAAAAATAGCAATATAAATAATATCACAACTAAGAGAGAAAGAGGGAAGAAATCATGAGAAGTGATTCCGTAAAGGTAGGAGCTGCACAGGCGCCTCACAGAAGTTTATTTAACGCACTTGGATATACAGAAGAGGAGAGGCAGCGCCCTTTAATTGGTGTTGTCTGTTCCTATAACGAGATTGTACCCGGGCATATGAATCTTGACAAAATTGCGGAGGCAGTTAAGCTGGGCGTGGCAATGGCAGGGGGAACCCCCATTATGTTTCCGGCTATTGCGGTTTGTGACGGTATCGCTATGGGGCATGTGGGTATGAAGTATTCTCTGGTAACAAGAGATCTGATTGCGGACAGCACCGAGTGTATGGCTCTTGCCCACGGCTTTGACGGGTTGGTATGTATTCCCAACTGTGACAAGAATGTGCCGGGGCTTTTGATGGCGGCGGCAAGGTTAAATATTCCTACTATTTTTGTATCAGGAGGTCCTATGCTGGCAGGACATGTGCATGGGCAGAAGAGAAGTCTTTCTTCCATGTTTGAGGCAGTGGGAAGCGTTGCGGCAGGCAAAATGACCATGGAAGAGCTCACGGAATTTGAAGAGAAGGTATGTCCTACCTGTGGCTCCTGTTCTGGTATGTATACCGCCAATTCTATGAACTGTCTGACAGAGGCAATCGGTATGGGACTGAAAGGAAACGGAACCATCCCCGCTGTGTATTCCGAGCGAATCCGTCTGGCAAAGCATGCAGGAATGAAGATTATGGAACTTGTGGAAAAGGATATTAAACCTCGCGATATCATGACGGAAAAGGCCTTCCAGAATGCCCTGACTGTAGACATGGCGCTGGGCTGCTCCACCAATTCCATGCTGCATCTTCCCGCCATTGCCAGAGAAGCTGGAGTGGAGTTAAATCTGGATATGGCAAATGAGCTTTCCGCAAAGACTCCGAATCTGTGTCATTTGGCTCCTGCAGGTCCTACTTACATAGAGGATTTGAATGAGGCGGGAGGCGTTTATGCAGTGATGAATGAGCTTTCCAAGAAAAATCTTTTGAACTTAGATTGTATGACTGTAAACGGCACTACTATCGGGGAGAATATCAAGGGCTGTATCAATAAGAATCCTGAGGTTATCCGTCCTGTGGAGAATCCTTATTCTGAGACCGGCGGTATTGCCATTTTAAGAGGCAATCTTGCCCCGGACAGCGGTGTGGTGAAGCGTTCCGCTGTTGTGCCCGAGATGCTGGTGCATGAAGGTCCTGCGAGAGTGTTTGACTGCGAGGAGGATGCCATTGAGGCGATCAAGGGCGGTAAAATTGTGGCAGGAGATGTAGTAGTCATCCGATATGAAGGTCCTAAAGGAGGCCCGGGTATGAGAGAGATGCTCAATCCCACATCAGCCATTGCAGGCATGGGACTTGGTTCCAGCGTGGCGCTGATTACGGACGGACGTTTTTCCGGCGCATCCAGAGGGGCATCCATCGGTCATGTGTCTCCGGAAGCGGCAGTGGGCGGTCCCATTGCGTTGGTGGAAGAAGGAGATATCATCAGCATCAATATTCCGGAAAATAAGCTGGATGTGCTGGTGTCGGACGAGGTATTGCAGGAGAGGCGCGCAAAGTGGCAGCCCAGAGAGCCAAAGATTACCACCGGCTATCTGTCCCGTTACAGGGAGTTGGTTACCAGCGGCAATACCGGCGCAGTTTTGGAAATAAAACATGATTAAGTGGAGGATGAAACAATGCTTTTGAACGGTTCGGAAATCGTTATAGAGTGTTTAAAGGAACAGGGCGTGGATACGGTGTTTGGTTATCCGGGAGGCGCTATTTTGAATATCTATGACGCCTTGTATCATCACAGCAATGAAATCAGACATGTCCTGACTTCTCATGAGCAGGGCGCAGCCCATGCGGCTGACGGCTATGCCAGAGCCACCGGAAAGGTGGGTGTGTGCATGGCTACCAGCGGACCCGGTGCAACGAATCTGGTGACAGGAATCGCCACCGCCTATATGGATTCTGTTCCCATGGTGGCAATAACTGCCAATGTGACACTGCCTTTGCTTGGCAAGGACAGCTTTCAGGAAGTTGATATTGCGGGAGTGACCATGCCAATTACCAAGCATGGATATATCGTAAAAAATGTGGAAGATTTGGCGGATACTCTGCGTAAGGCTTTCCATATAGCAATGAGCGGAAGACCCGGTCCTGTGCTGGTGGATATCACAAAGGATGTGACCGCCGCTTCCTGTGAGTTTACTCCCATGGAGATTCCCGCAAAGGAGCGTGAGAGTAAATACACAGAAGAAGAGATGGAAAAGGTTGTGGAATATATAAGCCGCGCCCAGAAGCCCTTTATTTATCTGGGAGGCGGAGCCATTATCTCCGAGGCCACAGAGGAGGTTGCAAAGCTGGCGGAGCTGATAGACGCCCCGGTCTGCGATACCCTCATGGGCAAAGGCGGATTTGACGGACGCAGTCCCCGTTATACCGGAATGATTGGCATGCATGGTACCAAGGCCTCCAATCTGGGAGTGAGTCAGTGTGATTTACTCCTGACTCTGGGAGCAAGATTTTCCGACCGTGTCACCGGCAATCCCAAGAAATTTGCAGAAAACGCCGTAATCATTCAATTGGATGCAGATGCGGCGGAAATCAACAAAAATATCAGAGTGGATGCCTCTCTGGTGGGGGATTTGAAGAAATCTCTGTCCGATTTAAATTCCAGACTAGAGCAGCAGAGCCATAGCGAATGGATGGCACAGGTTCAGGAACTAAAGGAGAAGTATCCCTTAAAATATGAGGAGGATGTTTTGTCCTGCCCCTATGTGATAGAGGAAATTGACCGCATTACAGGGGGTGAGGCAATTATCACCACAGATGTGGGCCAGCATCAGATGTGGGCGGCGCAGTATTATAAATATACCAAGCCCCGCACCTTTTTGTCCTCCGGAGGCTTGGGCACCATGGGCTATGGTCTGGGGGCCTGCATCGGTGCACAGGTGGGACAGCCGGACAAAATATGCATCAATATTGCCGGTGATGGATGTTTCCGTATGAATATGAACGAGCTGGCAACGGCAAGCCGTTATAATATTCCTATTATACAGGTAGTGATCAATAATCATGTTTTGGGTATGGTGAGACAGTGGCAGACATTGTTTTATGGAAAGCGCTATTCTCAGACCGTGTTAAATGACAAGGTGGATTACTGCAAAGTGGCGGAGGCTCTTGGCTGTGCCGCAATCCGTGTGTCCACCAAAGAGGAGGTTGCCCCTGCCATTGAGAAGGCGATTTCCCTAAAGGCGCCTGTGTTGATTGAATGCATGATTCCTGAGGATGACAAGGTATTCCCCATGGTTCCCGCAGGTGCACCCATCAGCGAAGTTTTTGACGGGGATGATTTGAAGCGTCGGGAAAGCCAATAATCAGGGGAGCGCAAATGACAAAAAGGAAACTTGTCCTATTGACAATTTTGATAGGGATGCTTCTGGCGTTTTTAGGCTATTTCCTGCTGGCGTTTTATTATCGCACGGGATTCAGCGTAAATACATGGATTAACGGCATTTATTGTACGGGAAAATCCGTGGAGGAAGTGAATTCGGAGCTTTTGCAGCAGACAAAGGCTCCGATTATTCAAATTACGGATAAGGACGGCAGGACTTACCGCATTGACTTGAAAGATGCCGGGTATGAGGCGGATTATCTGACCGCCCTAAACCGTTATATGCAGGAGCAGAATCCCTATTTATGGCCAGAAAATATTACTCTGCACAGGAATCACCATTTGCAGCCAATCGAAACCTATGATGTGGATGCCTTAAGGGAGTTATTTTACCATCTGGAGCCTGTGGCAAGTCAGATGAACAGATCCAAGGAGTTTTCACTGAGCCGGAATCAGAAAGAGGGCTGGGTTTTAAAGGACGGTCTGCACGACCGTCTGGATGCGAAAAAAGCTTTTGAAGCAATGGTGGCAAAAGTGGATGCCGGCGAGCGGGAGATTTCTTTAGAGGAGTTGGGTGGTTATTATGACATTCCCCTGACAAAAGAGCAGGAGGAGCTTCAGGCGCTTTATGAGAAAGCATCAGCTTTTCAAAAATGGAATGTGATATATGATATGGGGACGGAGGAATATTTATGGAGTCCGGGGCAGATGGCATATTTCATCGAGGCGGACCAGGATGGTCTGCCCCTTTTGGATAACAACGAGCAGGTGGTTCTTAATAAGGATGCTGTGAAACAGGCTGTGGAAGCATGGGCGGATACCTATGATACCTATGGGAAACCACACAAATTTATGAGTACCAGAGGGGAAGAAATTCTGATAGACGGAGGAACTTATGGGAATTTGCTGAATCGGAAAAAGGAGACGGCTTTTCTTACGGACAATCTTTTGAAGGAGGAGCTGCGTACAGGGGAAAAACAATACCATGTGCCGGAATATGACAAAATGGCGAGACTGCAGGGAAGGAACGATATTGGCGATACTTATGTGGAAGTGGATATGACACTGCAGAAACTGTACTACTATGAAGAGGGAGAACTTATAATAGAATGTGACATTGTCACAGGGGACATGGCAAAGAAAAGAAGTACGCCGGAGGGCGTGAATTTTGTCTACAGCAAGCAGAAAAACCGTATTTTGCGAGGGCGCGATTATGCTGATTTCGTAAAGTATTGGATGCCCGTAAACGGCAATATCGGACTCCATGATGCGGACTGGAGGAGTGAATTTGGCGGCAGTATTTATTTAAAAGATGGCTCCCACGGCTGTGTCAATATGCCGGATGACGCCATTAAGGAGCTTTATGAAAAGGCGGATATCGGGCTGCCGGTGGTAATGTTCTATTGAGATATATTGTTAATATTTGAAAAATGCAGTTGACGAATGGGGCAGGAAAGATTATTCTATAATAAGTGTACATATACACAAATGTGTACATACAAATTTAGAGGAGGAGTTGAAAAATGTCAAGAGTTTATAATTTTTCTGCAGGTCCTGCGGTTCTTCCGGAGGAAGTGCTCAAGGAAGCAGCGGATGAAATGATGGATTACAAGGGGAGCGGTATGTCCGTTATGGAGATGAGCCACCGTTCCAAGACCTATGACAATATTATCAAAGAGGCGGAAGCTGATCTGAGACAGCTTATGAATATTCCGGACAACTACAAGGTGCTGTTTTTGCAGGGCGGCGCCAGCCAGCAGTTTGCAATGATTCCTATGAATCTCATGAAAAATAAGGTTGCAGACTATATCGTAACCGGTCAGTGGGCTAAGAAAGCATATCAGGAAGCTCAGATTTATGGTAAGGCAAACAAGATTGCATCTTCTGAAGATGAGACCTTTTCCTATATTCCTGACTGTTCCGATTTGCCCATCAGCGAGGATGCAGATTATGTTTATATCTGTGAGAACAATACCATCTATGGCACCAAATTTAAGACCCTTCCCAATACCAAGGGAAAGATTCTTGTGTCGGATGTGTCCAGCTGTTTTCTTTCCGAGCCTGTGGATGTGACCAAGTATGGAGTGATTTACGGCGGTGTTCAGAAGAATATCGGACCTGCAGGTGTGGTTATTGTGATCATCAGAGAGGATTTGATCACTGAGGATGTGCTTCCCGGCACCCCCACCATGCTCCGTTACAAGACCCATGCGGACAATGATTCCCTCTACAATACCCCTCCCGCATACGGTATTTATATCTGTGGAAAGGTATTCAAGTGGATTCAGAAGATGGGCGGACTTCAGGCAATGAAGGAGCACAACGAAAAGAAAGCCAAGATTCTCTATGATTTTCTGGATGAGAGCAAACTGTTTAAGGGAACCGTTCGCAAGGAGGACCGTTCTTTGATGAATGTGCCTTTTGTCACCGGAGATGAGGAGCTGGATGCTAAGTTCGTAAAGGAAGCTGCGGCAGCAGGTTTTGTAAACTTAAAGGGACACAGAACCGTGGGCGGCATGCGCGCAAGTATTTACAATGCAATGCCCATCGAAGGCGTGGAAAAGCTGGTTGAGTTCATGAAGAAGTTTGAGGCTGAGAACGCATAACATATAGAAAAGGAGAACCACAAATGTATAAGATAAATTGCTTAAATCCCATTTCACAGGTGGGGCTTGTGAACCTGACGGCGGATTATGAGTTGACAGAGAATGTAAATGAGGCAGACGGCATTTTGGTGAGAAGCGCTTCCATGCATGAGATGGAACTGCCGAAGAATCTGCTTGCTGTGGCAAGGGCAGGCGCAGGCACCAACAATATCCCCTTAGATAAATGCGCAGAAAAAGGTGTGGTGGTTTTCAACACACCCGGCGCTAATGCAAACGGCGTGAAAGAGCTGGTAATCGCAGGTATGCTGATGGCGGCCCGTGATATCGTAGGCGGCATTGAGTGGGTAAAGGACAATAGCGGGGATGAGAATATCGCTAAGGCTGCAGAGAAGGAAAAGAAGAAATTTGCAGGGACGGAGCTTTTGGGAAAGAAGCTGGGCGTTATCGGTCTGGGCGCTATTGGCTGTAAGATTGCCAACACCGCAATCAGCCTGGGTATGGAAGTGTATGGCTATGACCCTTATCTGTCCGTAAATGCGGCATGGAATATCAGCCGTGACGTAAAACATGTGACAAATGTGGAAGACATCTATGCTGAGTGTGATTATATCACCATCCATGTACCTCTTTTGGACTCCACCAAAGAGATGATCAACAAAGATGCCATCGACAAGATGAAGGATGGCGTGGTGCTTCTTAATTTTGCCAGAGACCTTCTTGCAAACGAAAAGGATGTTTTGGAAGGCATTAAGAGCGGCAAGATTACACGATATGTATCTGATTTCCCGAATCCTACCACCGCAGGACAGCCGGGCTGCATCGTGATTCCCCATCTGGGAGCCAGCACCGAGGAGTCCGAGGACAACTGTGCAAAGATGGCAGTGGAGGAATTAAAGGATTATCTGGAGAACGGAAATATCCGTAACAGTGTAAATTATCCTGCCTGCGACATGGGCGTTTGTACTGAAGCAGGCAGAGTGGCGATTTTCCATAAAAACACGGCAAACATGATTACCAAGTTTACCGCAGAATTTGGTGAGAAGGGCATCAACATCAGCAATATGACTAACAAGTCAAAAGGCGAAGTGGCTTATACCATGCTGGATGTGGAAAGCGCACCCACCAAGGAAATGGTGGAAGCTCTGGAGAAGATTGACGGCGTATTCAGAGTGAGAATAGTGAAATAGTGGCGAGTAGGTGCTATATGAACAACAAAGCATTACACACGGAAATGAGAAGCGTCCCTTGTGAAAGAGGGACGCTTACTTATCTGCTTACAAGGAAAAAAGTGAAAAATGTAAATCTAAGGATAAAATCTGACGGAAGGATTCTGGTGTCGGCAAATACAAGGGTTTCCACAGCCTTTATTGATGATTTTGTGCAGAGAAATCAAGAGTATATTTTTCGCATATTGGAAAAATTTCGAGAGAGGCAGCAGGCGAATCCCATGACTCCAAAGCAGTATGTCAGTGGAGAAGATTTTATGATTCTTGGGAAGCATCTGACTCTGGAAGTGCAGGAATTAAAAGAAGGAAGAGCAGTATCTGGACAGAGGGCTGCTGGGGAGGCAGTCTGGGTGGAGGACTCAAAACTTTTTCTTTTAGTGAAAGATACTAACAACCTGAAAAGAAAGGAAAAGCTGATAAATGATTGGCTGAAAAAGCTTCAGCGGGAAACCTTTGACCAAATTTGCAGGGAGATATATCCCTTATTTCAAAAATACGGAATTGCATATCCTCAGATAAAGATTAGGAAGATGACTTCGCGTTGGGGCTCCTGCCAGCCTACACGGGGCATTATCACCTTAAACAGCAGGCTGATTGAGGCTCCCAGAGCCAGCATAGAATATGTGGTGCTCCACGAGTTTTCGCATTTTATACATCCCAATCACTCCAAGGCATTCTATGGTTTTGTGGCAGCATTGATGCCGGATTGGAAGGAACGAAAGGCAAAACTTTACGAAGCTTCTTGAAGATGGCAGGGGCATGGCCGATATGCTGACACCGCTATTTCAAATCCATTTTTACAATAAAAAATGTTGACATAACCGTTATAACGACTATTTTTGCCAGATAAACCACATATGCAATTCCAAAGGAATCCCTAATTCCTATTCCACCTGTCTCCAGAGACATCATAATGTACATAAACACGACTCCTGCTCCAAATGTCCCTATCCTGTCGCGAATCAAGGATGCCATTAGAAGAGCACAGCTGTCCATGAAGAACCCCCATAAAATATAGGAAATCAAATGTTGTATGATGACTGAAACCAGCATAGCATTCCATTCCTGTCCAAATCCATTTCGCACTGTAGCAATTATTGTCGAAACTATTGCAGGCAAAAGTATAATGGGAAGTGTTCCTGTAAAAAACACCAGAACCTTTGCCAGAAAAACCTTTTGGCGTGTGGTCATGCAAAGAATGCTCCTGCCAAATGTACGGTCATGAAACTCACAGCAGATAAAAGCAACTGCAAATATACAAATCCAAATTGCGCTGGACAACTCAGGCGACAGTTTTACGATACAGATTTCATACCCTGTAAGGGGAGAAATGCCATATAAGGCTCCCAGAACAAAACTAAAGACCAACAATAACCAGAAAGGTAGGGATTTTGACAATCTGAAAAATTCTGCCTTTATTAAATTCTTCATATCAGATTGAACTCCTTTTCTGCCATTCTGCATTATACACTGTCTATAAGTGACATATAATATTTCTTTAAGCTTTCCTTTTTCATCGTCATTTCATCTACGTTTATGCCTTTTGTCAAAAGCGCTCTCATTATCTCGCTTTTCTTATCGAACTGTTCATATAGATTAATCACATTTCCGGATAGTACTTTTAACTTAGTAACGCCAAATGCAGTCTGTAAAATCTGTTCAGCTCCCAGCGCATCGCTTACTTTAATAATCATGTATTGGTTTAGCTTTTGTTTTAGGTCATCTGCTGAAATTTGTTCAAGCATTTTTCCCTTATGTATAAAACCATAACATGTTGCAAGCTGATCCAACTCGCTTAACATATGACTAGAAATCAAAATGGTTATGCCCCGCTCGCTATTTAATCTTCTCACAAGTTCCCCGAAATTTTTAATGCCTACAGGATCAAGCCCATTGAATGGTTCATCAAAAAAGAGAAGCTCTGCATTCCCAAGTAAAGCCATTGCAATACTTAAACGTTGCTTCATCCCCAGAGAAAAATCTTTCACCTTTACCTTATCAATTTCTGACTCCTTCAAACCAACTGTCAAAAGTGCCTCGCTGATGCATCTTTTATCTGCAATTCCACGCTGTATACGGCATATTTCCAGATTATCTCTTGCAGTCAATGAAAGAGTGACCGCTGGTGTTTCAATAATCCCGTTTATACGGCTGCGCTGCCGGTACATTGCCTCCGCTCTCTTCTCCCCAAACAGTTCAATCTTCCCCGCAGTCTGTGTCGAAAACCCTGCCAATATCCGCATCAGTGTTGTTTTTCCTGCTCCATTTTCACCAACAAACCCGTAAATATCACCGCGGCGGATTTCCATATCCAGCCCCTTAAGCGCAGTAATCTTTCTAAACTTAAGTTTGGACATATTAAACTTACTATATTGCTTTATTATCTTCTCTGCTTTAAAAATCGTCTCCGGCATTTTTACCTCCCATGACTGAACGAAACCACTTATTTCAAATCCTGCTTTTTAAACACATGCGCTGCTGCTGCCAGCATAATTGCCGATACCGCTAGCGAAGTGAGAACAGACAACCATATAGGAATATATATATCCGGCTGACTTTTACTCAATTCCCCAGCCTGCCAGACTATATTTTTTCCAGTCAGTTCCCCCAATTGCCAGATAGGATTAGCGCCATTGTCCCAGCTCACCTGCCAGAAAACAGTACCCTGATATATAAAAGCCAGCATCTTTCTTATGACCGGATTTTGCATAAATTCTATATTTCCCCCGACACTGCCAAGTGTCTGGCTTATTCCCAGACTAAATCCGATAGTAGCCACCACATTTTTGGTAAATACCGCACAGAGAAGATAACTGCTGCCAAACACCAATAAATTGTGCAGGCAGTAAATCAATACCTTCCCAATAAACACCAAAACACTGCTGCTAAATTTCACCCCAAATCCAGACTGTGCTGACCAGAAAACTGTCCCTGTTAAAGCATAGGTTAACATAATAAGCAGTATCCCCACAAAAAAAGCTGCGGACTTTGCCCAGAAAATTTTTCCACGTGAAAAGCCGCAGAAAATGGCGGAGGTAATCGTCCGGTTCGAGAATTCCCCAGCTACATAAAAAGCAGCAAAAACTGAGAACCATATGACATAGTTGGCCCTTGGCAACATCTTACAGAGCCATTCTGCTCCGGTGTATATCATTCCGTCAGAAATTTCTTTCCGGTTAAGAATGAAAACAAAAATAAGGCAGGTGACCAGCAGCCATTTGTAGGCAGGCGACTTTGCAAGTTTATAAAATTCGGCTTTGATTAAATTACGCATTTTTTTCTCCATACAATTTTTTATACC